>NZ_JBSFVT010000001.1:0-135829 GCF_053592455.1 Streptomyces sp. NPDC002676
ACGCCCGGTTACATTCCGAACCCGGAAGCTAAGCCTCACAGCGCCGATGGTACTGCAGGGGGGACCCTGTGGGAGAGTAGGACGCCGCCGAACAAATTTTGGGAAAACCCCCGCATCTCCGGATGCGGGGGTTTTCTGCGTTCTAGAGCCCGTTTCTGCTGAAAGGGCGGCTGGGCCGACTGGATCGGGGGATCAGAGCCGGCCCGCCGCTTTCAGGGCCAAATACGCATCCGCCAACGCAGGCGCCAGATTTTCCGGTGCCGCGTCCACCACCGTCACCCCATGACGACGAAGCTGTTCCGCCGTACGCTGCCGTTCGTTTTGTGCCTGAGCCGCAGCCGCAGCCTCGTACACCGCCTCGGTGGTTCCCCGGGCCATTGCCATCTGGGCGATGTGTGGGTCGGCCACCGAGGCGACGAGCACCGTGTGGCGCTGGGTGAGCTGGGGGAGCACGGGAAGCAGGCCCTGTTCCACCGGTGCCGCGTCGAGCGTCGTGAGCAACACGACCAGGGAGCGTCGAGGGGCCGTACGAAGCGCGGTGGCCGTCAGGCCACGGGCGTCGGTCTCGACGAGTTCCGGTTCGAGCGTGGCCATCGCATTGACCAGGGAGGGCAGGACGTCGCCGGCGGAGCGGCCCTGGACCAGGGCGCGGGCCCGGCGGTCGTAGGCAAGCAGGGCCACACGGTCTCCGGCGCGGGATGCGAGGGTCGCGAGAAGCAGGGCCGCGTCCATGGAGGCGTCCAGGCGTGGGGCGTCGCCCACTCGGCCGGCCGAGGTGCGGCCTGTGTCCAGGACCAGCAGGATGTGGCGGTCGCGTTCGGGGCGCCAGGTGCGGACCGCTACCGCGGACTGGCGGGCCGTGGCTCGCCAGTCGATCGAACGGGTGTCGTCGCCCGGGACGTACTCGCGCAGGCTGTCGAATTCCGTGCCCTCGCCGCGAGTGAGGACACTGGTGCGGCCGTCGAGTTCACGCAATCGGGCGAGTTTCGACGGCAGGTGCTTGCGGCTGGTGAACGGGGGCAGAACCCGTACTGACCAGGGCACTTTGTGGGCGCCTTGGCGGGTGAAGAGGCCGAGGGGGCCGTAGGAGCGGATGGTCACGCGGTCGGCCTGGCGGTCGCCCCGGCGGGTGGGACGCAGCCGGGTCGTCACGCGGCGGCGTTCGCCCGGCGGCACCGTGACGCGGTGGCGAGAGGCGTCGACCTCGCTGCCGGGCTGCCAGCTGCTGGGCGGCCAGGCGTCGCGGATGCGGGCGCGCAGGGGGCGGCCGGTCGGGTTGGTGATCGTGAGCGTGACGTCGGCGGTTTCGCCGAGACGGGCAGAGGTGTCGCCGGAGCGGGACAGGACGAGGCGTCGTACGGGTGCTGCCAGCGCGAAGTCGCAGGCACAGGCGAGGGCCAGGGGGCCGTTGACCGCGAGGATTCCGGTCCAGCCGGGCTCCAGGATGCCGACGGGGATCGAGCCGAGGGCCGCGAGGAGGGCGGCGCGTCCGGTGAGCGCCATCAGCGGGGGACCGGTACGTGGGCGAGGATGGCGTTGATGACGGAGTCCGCGGTCACGCCTTCCATCTCGGCTTCGGGGCGCAGCTGGACCCGATGGCGCAGGGTGGGCAGGGCGAGTGCCTTCACGTCGTCGGGGATGACGTAGTCGCGGCCGGTAAGCCAGGCCCAGGCGCGGGAAGTGGCCAGGAGGGCGGTGGCGCCGCGCGGGGAGACGCCCAGGGTCAGGGAGGGCGATTCGCGGGTGGCGCGGCAGATGTCGACGACGTAGGCCGTGATCTCGGGGGAGACGGTCGTCTTGGCGACCGCGGCGCGGGCCGCTTCCAGGTCGGCGGGCCCGGCGACGGGGCGTACGCCGGCGGCATGCAGATCGCGCGGGTTGAAGCCCCGGGCATGGCGCGTGAGGACGTCGATCTCGTCCTGGCGGGAGGGCAGAGGGATCGTCAGCTTGAGGAGGAAACGGTCCAGTTGGGCCTCGGGGAGGGGATAGGTGCCCTCGTACTCGACCGGGTTCTGGGTCGCCGCGACCAGGAACGGTTCGGGGAGCGGACGGGGGGTGCCGTCGACCGTGACCTGACGTTCCTCCATGGCCTCCAGGAGGGAGGACTGGGTCTTGGGCGGGGTGCGGTTGATCTCGTCCGCGAGGAGGAGGTTGGTGAAGACCGGGCCGGGCTGGAAGGAGAACTCGGCGGTGCGGGTGTCGTAGACAAGGGAGCCGGTGACGTCGCTCGGCATCAGGTCCGGAGTGAACTGGACGCGTTTGGTGTCGAGTTCGAGCGCGGATGCGAGCGTGCGGACGAGCAACGTTTTGGCGACTCCGGGGACTCCTTCTAGTAGTACGTGCCCGCGGCACAGGAGGGCGACGACGAGGCCGGTCACGGCGGGGTCCTGGCCGACCACGGCTTTGGCGATCTCGGCGCGCAGGGCTTCGAGGGACGCTCGGGCGTCGCCCGCGTTCCCTGAGGGCCCGGCGTTGTCAGTGGTCGGGTCCATCATGAACGGCGTACCTCTCTTTCGAGGGCGTCGAGTTGGTCGGTTAGTGCGATGAGGGCCGCGTCGTCGCCGGGTGGCGGTCCGAACAGGAGGGAATGCAGGGTCTGTCCGTCGCCGTGGACGTGGGCGGACAGGGCGGGGAGCAGGGCCTCGGGCGTGTGCGCCTGGGAGACGGGGACGCCGACGAGGGGGGCGAGGCGCGTGCGGGTGGTGGAGCGGAGAGCGGCTGCCGCGCGGTCGCGGGCGTTGGCCTTGCGGTAGAGGCGGGCGCGGCCTTCGGCGGTTTCGGAGGCGCGGATCGCGACGGGGAGTTTTTCGGGTACGAGGGGGCCGAACCGGCGTGCCCGCCAGAAGGCGGCGAGGGCCGCGGCGATGAAGAGCTGCAGGGTGCCCCAGAGCCAGCCCGAGGGGAGCAGGTCGAGGAAGCTTTTGCGCTCACTCGTGTCGCTGGTGGAGCTGTCGGAGAGCGAGGGGAGGTACCAGACCAGATGGGGGCGGGAGCCGAGGAGTTGAAGGGCGAGCGAGGCGTTGCCCTGCTTGTCGAGACGCTGGTTGTAGAGGATGTCCGGCGAGCCGAGGACGACGGTGTCGCCCCCGGAGGCCGCCGGGAGGCGCAGCAGGGTGGCGAGGCGTCGGCTGGGGTAGCAGAGGTCGGCGTCGGGGCGGCTGGTGGCGTAGCGGGCGCCGCCGGTTTCGGCACTGCCCGCGCGCCGGGCCTCGGGGAGAGTGCACTCGGGGTCGAGCGTCGAGTCGGTGGCGGTTGCGGAGTCCGTGGTGACCCCGGGCGCGAGGCGTTCGACGGACCAGCTGCCGGGGGCGACAAGGAGGGTACGCTCGCCGGAGTCCGCCGTTGCCGAGCGCAGCCAGGTCTGTTGACGGTGGGTCAACAGGTCGGGAACGGCGACCAGAAGAGTGGTGTCGGGGCCGGCGGCGGCGCGGGCCGCGCCGAGCGTGGTGACCACGCGTGTGGACACGCCCCGGCCGGCGAGGAGTTCTGCGATGGCGCGGCTTCCGTAGGGGTCGGCCGAGCGGGGGTCCAGTTCGCCGTGTCGGGCGGTGGAGCGGACGGTGGCGATGGCCACGGCCGCCGCGAGGATCAGGACGACGGCGAGGGCGATGCCTCTCGAACGGGTCCACACGCGTCGGGCGGTGGGCGCGGTCGAGGTGGTGGGCGGGGGCGCCTCGGTCGTCATTCGGCGGCCCCCTTGCGGTGGTTGTGGGCCGTGCTGGTGGCGCTGTCGGCGAGGACGGGCCTGCTGCGTTCCAGGTCGCGGTCGAGTTCGGCGATGCGGTGGTACGACTGCTCGCTCGCTCTGCGTCCGCCGTATGTGACGTCGTCGAACTCCCGTGCCGCGGAACGCAGTCGGTCCGTGTGTGAGGGGAGTGAGCGGCCGGCCTCGGCGGCGGCCTCGTCGGCGGTGCGGCCGGGGCGGATGTCGAGCAGGGCCCGTTCCTCCAGGGAGCGGACGATGGCCCGCATGCGTTCCTGGACGGCCTGGTTCCAGTGGCCCTGGGCAGCGTGCGCCTCGCTGGCCGCGCGGTGTTCGGCGGCGCTGCGGGGCCGGTCGTCGAACAGGGCTGCGGCGGAGGTGGATTGGCGGCGCGGGGTGCCCAGGCGCCACCACAGGGTCGCCAGTACGGCGACGACGAACAGCACCACGACGACCAGGCCGACGGTTCCACCGGGTGTCGCCGAGGCAGCCGTGTCGAGCAGCCTACCGAGCCAGTCCCAGAAGGTGTTCAGGGCGCGCTGGAGCAGGCTGGGGTCGTTCTCGTGGTACATCCGCTTGGACAGCTCGCGCCGGGCCGCCTCCCGCGCGGGACCGCGCGGGGTGGTGACGGGCGGTTCGTCGCCGGAGCCACCGAGCGCCAGGATGCCGGTGTCTGCCGTGCGCAGCAGGCGTCCCAGGCCCGTGGCGGCGGCGCCCGGCAGGGCCGGGACCGCCGCGAGAACTTCCCCCGTCAAGCTCACCGCATCAGCTCCCCGGGACGGGGCCGGGGGCTGTGGAGTCCTGGACACCGGCGGCGCGGGCCAGTTCGAGGTCGAGGGCCTCGCGGCGGATGCGTTGGTCGATGTAGAGGAGCACGGTGACGCCCGCGTTGATCGGGAACGTGATCGTCGAGCCGATGACCGAGCCGATTCCGCTGAAGATGAGGAAGGTCCAGCCGACGTGCTCGGTGCCGGTGCCGAACAGGCCGGTCATGCCCTCGCTGCTCACGGCGGCCCCGATGAAGATGAAGGGGAGCGCGACCAGCGAGGTGAGGATGTTGGCGATGATCCCGGCGAGCAGCTGGATGCCGAGGACACGCCACCAGGAGCCGCTGACGAGCTTTGCCGAGCGGCTCATCGACTTCACGATGCCCTGCCGCTCCAGCATCAGCGCGGGCGAGGACAGCGAGAAGCGGACCATCAGCCACACCACGACGACGGCGGCTGCGAGCAGGCCCAGGACGAGCAGGGCGGCGGCGGTGTCCCTGCTGCCGTCGGCGGCGAGGACGATGATGCCGGGCAGCGCACCGCCCAGCAGCACGCCGCCCGCGATCAGACCGAGCAGGAAGAGCAGGCCGAACAGCTTCGGAACCTGCGGGCGGGCGTCGCGCCAGGCCTCCCCGGTGCTCACCGGTTTGCCGAGGACGGCACGGCTGGTGACGGTCGTGAGCAGGGCGGTGGCGACGATGGTGCCGACCACGGAGATCAGCGCGACGATGCCGGTGCCGAGCAGGGTCTCGCCCAGGGCGCGGAAGACTTCGCGGGGGGTGGCGTTCCGGTCGTTGAGCGAGGCGTCGGTGACGGTGTCGTTCACGACGAAGCCCTGCAGGAGGGTCATGGCGATCTGCGTGACGACTGCAACGGTGAGCGAGATGCCGAGGACCGTGCGCCAGTAGGTGCGCATGGTGGAGACGGCTCCGTCGAGGATTTCGCCGACGCCCAGCGGGCGCAGGGGGATCACGCCGGGCTTGGCCGCGGGCGGCGGGCCGCCCCAGCCGCCGCCCCACGCGGGGTAGCCACCGCCGGGAGGAGTGCCGTAGCCGCCGCCTGGGCCGCCCTGCGGCCCGCCCAAGCCGGGGCCCGGCGGTGGGGGCGGAGGTGCCTGCCCCGGGCCCTGGGCGCCCGTGGGCGCGGACCACTGGCCGGGTGGCGGTTGCTCCTTGGACCACTTCACTCCTGGCCCCTGCGGCTCCGTGCCCGGCTGCGTGGCGGGCTCGGCGGGGCCAGGACGGTCGGCGGGCTCGGCGGGGCCGGTCGCGCCGGGTTCCCGCCCGTCGGACGACGGGGCGGATCCGGGCGAGGCCCAGCCCGGAGTGTCGTTCATCGAAGCTCCTTCACGGTGCCCGTCCGCGGACGCGGCGGCAGGTTGGCAGCCATCGTGCCATGGGGTGGTCCCCAGTTGACCGGCCGCGGTTGGGGCTGGGCACCTTCAATTGTCCGGCGGACACGGGGCAGACTGACCGCATGGCTGATCAGCAGGCGCAGAACGGTGGGGACAGGCAGTCGACCGCGATACCGGTTATCCGATGGGAGGAACCGCCCGAGGGTCCCGTACTCGTCCTCCTGGACCAGACGCGGCTTCCGGCCGAGGAGGTCGAGCTGGTGTGCACGGATGCGCCGGCGCTGGTGGAGGCGATCCGCTCGCTGGCCGTGCGCGGGGCGCCGCTGCTGGGGATCGCGGGGGCGTACGGGGTCGCGCTCGCCGCCGCGCGGGGCTTCGACGTGGCTGAGGCCGCCGCCGCGCTCGAAGGCGCCCGGCCGACCGCGGTGAACCTGTCCGTCGGGGTACGCCGGGCCGAGGCCGCGCACCGCACCGCGCTCGCCCAAAGCGGCGATCCGACCGCGGCGGCAGCGGCGGCGCTGACCGCGGCGCGGACCCTGCACCGGGAGGACGCCGAGGCCAGCGCCCGGATGGCGGCCCACGGGCTGGCGCTGCTGGACGAGTTGCTGCCCGGCGGTGGGCACCGGATCCTCACCCACTGCAACAGCGGTTCGCTGGTCTCGGGCGGAGAGGGAACGGCATTCGCGGTGGCCTTGAAGGCGCACCGGGCCGGGCGTCTGCGGCGCCTGTGGGTGGACGAAACGCGTCCGTTGCTGCAAGGTGCTCGCCTGACGGCGTACGAGGCGGCCCGCAACGGCATGGCGTATACCTTGCTCACCGACAACGCGGCGGGTTCGCTGTTCGCGGCGGGGGAGGTGGACGCGGTGCTGGTCGGGGCGGACCGCATCGCGGCCGACGGTTCGGTGGCGAACAAGGTGGGGAGCTATCCGCTCGCGGTGCTCGCGCGGTACCACCATGTGCCGTTCATCGTGGTGGCGCCCGTGACGACGGTCGATCCCGACACGCCCGACGGGGCGTCCATCGAGGTCGAACAGCGCCCCGGCTTTGAGGTGACCGAGATCACAGCACCCCAGGTGCCTGTGGCGGGAGCAGGAGGCGGGATTCCGGTGGCACCCCTGGGGACCCAGGCGTACAACCCGGCGTTCGACGTGACGCCGCCCGAGCTGGTGACGGCCATCGTCACCGAGGAGGGAGCCGCCTCACCCGTGACGGCCGAGGCTCTTGCCGAGCTGTGTGCCAGGTCACGCCAGGTATAACGATTAGCTAATGGGATGATGTCGTTTATGAAGGGACGAGTCCTTGTCGTCGACGACGACACCGCACTGGCCGAGATGCTCGGCATTGTGCTGCGTGGTGAAGGTTTTGAGCCGTCTTTCGTAGCCGACGGCGACAAGGCGCTGGCCGCTTTCCGTGAGAGCAAGCCCGATCTGGTGCTGCTCGACCTGATGCTGCCCGGCCGTGACGGCATCGAGGTGTGCCGGCTGATCCGGGCGGAGTCCGGGGTGCCGATCGTCATGCTCACGGCCAAGAGCGACACCGTCGATGTGGTGGTGGGCCTGGAGTCGGGCGCGGACGACTACATCGTCAAGCCGTTCAAGCCGAAGGAGCTGGTGGCCCGGATCCGTGCGCGGCTGCGCAGGTCCGAGGAGCCGGCGCCGGAGCAGCTCACCATCGGTGACCTGGTCATCGACGTGGCCGGGCACTCCGTGAAGCGGGACGGGCAGTCGATCGCGCTCACCCCGTTGGAGTTCGACCTGCTCGTCGCCCTCGCGCGCAAGCCGTGGCAGGTGTTCACGCGTGAGGTGCTGCTGGAGCAGGTGTGGGGTTACCGGCACGCGGCGGACACGCGGCTGGTCAACGTGCACGTCCAGCGGCTGCGCTCCAAGGTCGAGAAGGACCCGGAGCGGCCGGAGATCGTGGTGACCGTCCGTGGTGTCGGTTACAAGGCCGGACCGAGCTGACATGTCCGGGGACAGCGCCGCTTCGGCTCCCGGCCGGTCCGGGGACCGTCCGGGGCGGCCTGTCGGCCAGAGGCCGGCCGGTTCGCGCTGGGGGCGGCTCCTCGAGGGCGGGCTGCTGCAGGGCGGGGTGCAGGGCAGCCCGGTCCTGCGGCTGTTCCTGCGCTTGGTAAGGCGCCCGCTGCTGCCGGTCATGCGGCTGTGGCGGCGCAACATCCAGCTGAGGGTCGTCGCCACGACCCTCGTGATGTCGCTCGGCGTCGTCCTGCTGCTGGGCTTCGTCGTCATCGGGCAGGTGCGCAACGGCCTGCTGGACGCGAAGGTGCGGGCCTCGCAGAGCCAGGCCACCGGCGGCTTCGCCGTGGCCAAGCAGAAGGCCGACGAGGCGGCCGGCAGCTCCGGCACCGCCACACCCGACGGCACCTCCCCGACGGACACGCGGCAGTCGCAGAACGTCATCCAGTGGATGAGCGACCTCGTGGAATCGCTCTCCAGCGGTGGCGCGGGCGCCTTCGACGTGGTGACGCTGCCCGTGGGCGACGACAGCGGCGGCGGACGCAGTCCGCGCGGCTCCGGGTACGTCGACCCGTCCGCCAGCGTGCCCGGGGATCTGCGCGACCGCGTCAACAGCAGCACGACGGCCGCCCAGAGCTACACGCGGATCGTCTACAGCAACGGCAAGGAGTCCCAGCCGGCGCTGGTCATCGGCAAGCAGGTCAACGACCCCAACAACCAACCCTACGAGCTGTACTACCTCTTCCCGCTCACGCAGGAGGAGAAGTCGCTGAGCCTGGTCAAGGGCACGCTCGCGACCGCCGGGCTCTTCGTCGTCGTACTCCTCGGGGCCATCGCCTGGCTCGTGGTGCGGCAGGTCGTCACGCCGGTGCGGATGGCGGCCGGGATCGCGGAGCGGCTGTCGGCCGGGCGGCTGCAGGAGCGGATGAAGGTCACCGGCGAGGACGACATCGCGCGCCTGGGCGAGGCCTTCAACAAGATGGCGCAGAACCTCCAGGTGAAGATCCAGCAGCTGGAGGACCTGTCGCGGATGCAGCGGCGGTTCGTCTCCGACGTCTCGCACGAGCTGCGCACCCCGCTCACGACGGTCCGGATGGCCGCCGATGTCATCCACGAGGCCCGCGAGGACTTCGACCCGGTGACCGCGCGGTCGGCCGAGCTGCTCGCCGACCAGCTGGACCGCTTCGAGTCACTGCTCGCGGACCTGCTGGAGATCAGCCGCTTCGACGCGGGCGCGGCGGCCCTGGAGGCCGAGCCGATAGACCTGCGGGTGGTCGTGCGGCGGGTGGTCACCGGGGCCGAGCCGCTCGCGGAGCGCAAGGGCACGCACATACGCGTGATCGGTGACCAGCAGCCCGTCGTCGCCGAGGCGGACGCCCGGCGTGTGGAGCGCGTGCTGCGCAACCTCGTCGTCAACGCCGTCGAGCACGGTGAGGGCAAGGACGTCGTCGTCAAACTCGCCTCGGCGGGCGGCGCCGTCGCCATCGCGGTGCGCGACTACGGCGTCGGACTCAAGCCGGGCGAGGCGACCCGGGTCTTCAGCCGCTTCTGGCGGGCGGACCCGGCACGCGCGCGTACCACCGGCGGTACGGGCCTCGGGCTGTCGATCGCCCTGGAGGACGCCCGGCTGCACGGCGGCTGGCTGCAGGCCTGGGGCGAGCCCGGCGGCGGGTCGCAGTTCCGGCTGACGCTGCCGAGGACCGCCGACGAGCCGTTGCGGGGCTCGCCGATACCGCTGGAACCAAAGGACTCGCGCCGCAACCGCGGACTGGACGACGCCGGCCTGCCCCGCGCGGGCGGCGAGAAGCGGGCGACGGTCCCGGTGCAGCCGGGCGGCGGTCAGATGCCGCCGCTGCCGCCGGGCGCCCCGGGCATGCAGCGCCGGGCCGCCGTCACGCCCGCCGCCGACCCGACCGCGCTGCCCGGCAACGGCAACGGCGCGCGCGTGGTGCCCCGGCCCGCCGCGGGCGGCCATGCGCAGGAGGCGAACGCGGCCCGTCCGGCACCGGACGCGGACATGAGCCGGCCGGCGCCCGACGCGCACGCGGCCGGGCTGGAGGACTCGAACGAGCCAGGGGAGGCATTTCGTGCGCGTTGAGCGCGAGGGGGGCGCGCGGCGCCGGCCTGGGCGTGCGGTGGCGTATACGGCCTGTGGGGCCGTCGTGCTGGCCGGGTGCGCCTCGATGCCCGACAGCGGGGACCTGCGGTCGGTCGAGGCCACGCCGCGCCAGGACACCGGCGTACGCGTGTTCGCCATGCCGCCCGCCGAGAACGCCCAGCCCGGCCAGATCGTGCAGGGCTTCCTGGAGGCGCTGACCAGCGACGACCCGAACTACGACACGGCCCGCAAGTACCTGAGCGCCGAAGCCGCGCGCGCCTGGCACCCGGAGCGGTCGACCGTCGTGCTCGCGAACGCGCCGAGCACGACGCAGGACTCCAACGCGGGCGGCCGGGAGGGCGGCAACGGCGGCCTGACCTACGTGCTGGCGGGAAGCACGGTGGCCACGGTCAACGCCCAGCAGGCGTACAAGCCGGCCGACGGGCCGTACAGCAAGCAGGTGCACCTGTCGAAGGACTCCAAGAGTGGGCAGTGGCGCATCGACGAGCTGTCCAACGGCGTCGTCATGGGCAAGTCGGACTTCCAGCGCAACTACACCTCGGTCGACAAGTACTACTTCGCCTCCAACACGGCCGTCGGAGCGACCGGACAGCCGGTGGCGGTCGCCGACCCGGTGTTCGTGCGCAGCAAGGTGGACCCGATGACCCAGATGGTGCGCTCACTCCTGAAGGGGCCCACCAAATGGCTCAGGCCCGTGGTCAGGTCCAGCTTCCCGACCGGTACGGCCCTGCAGGCGGGCGTGTCGGGGCTGGCACCGGACGACCAGAACAAGCTCACGGTGCCGCTGAACCTCAAGGCCTCCCGCGTGGCGGCGACCAAGTGCACCGAGATGGCTACCCAGGTGCTGTTCACGCTGCGGAACCTGACGCCGACGCTGGAGTCCGTCGAGCTGCAGGGGACCGGCGGGGATCAGCTGTGCGAGCTGACCGAGGAGCACGCCGAGACCGAGGCCTGGCACGGGTCGGCCAAGCGCCCCGAGTACCTGTACTACCTCGACGGCAAGCACCGGCTGGTGCGGCTGTCCACCGACACGACCGGCACCAGCGGCTTTCCGGTGCCCGGCGCACTGGGCGAGGGCGACAAGGCACTGCAGTCGGTGGCGGTGTCGCGGGACGAGCAGAGCGCCGCCGCCGTCGGCGGGTACGGCAGCAACCTGTACGTGACGTCGCTGATGTCGGGCGGTTCGCTCGGGGACGCGGTGCTGACCAGCAAGGGCCCGACACCGGCCGAGCGGCTGGCCACGCCGAGCTGGGACGCCCGCGGCGACCTTTGGGTGGCCGACCGCGACCCGCACGGGCAGCACCTGTACGTCCTGGAGCAGGGCGTCGCCAAACCGGAGGAGGTCGCCCTCCCGCAGCTGCCGGGCCACCTCATGGACGCACGGGTGGCCGCCGACGGGGTGCGGATCGCACTGGTCGTGGAGAAGGACGGCAAGCAGTCCCTGCTGATCGGTCGGGTCGAGCGCGAGGACAAGACCGGGGAGGGTCCCGTCGTGCGCGAACTGCGTTCGGCCGCACCCGACCTGGAACAGGTCCGCGCCATGTCGTGGGCCGGGGACAGCAGGCTGGTCGTCTTCGGCCGCGAGCAGGGCGGCCTGCAGCAGCTGCGGTACGTCCAGGTCGACGGCTCCACGCCGGACGGTCCGGCGCCGGGCGCGCTCACGGGCGTCAAGGCGGTCGCCGCGTCCGAGTACGAGCGGCTGCCACTGGTGGCCTACTCGGAGGACGGGATCGTACGGCTGCCGTCCGGGGCGCAGTGGCAGAAGGTCGACAAGGACGGGGAGGCGCCGGTCTACCCGGGCTGATCCGGACCGCGTTTCCCGGAGACGGCCTTGCCGCCGGTTTTCCACAGGGGGTTTTCCACAGGGGTGGCCGCTCGTCGGCGGCCTTGGCACAGTGGTGGCCATGCGGGGGTGGTGGCAGGACCTCACCGACCTGGTGCTGCCGACGGACTGCGCGGGCTGCGGGGCACCTCGTACGGTGCTCTGCGCGCGCTGCCGGGGCGTGCTGGGCGAGTGCGTGCCATGCCGGGTGCGGCCGGTGCCGGAGCCGCCCGGGCTGCCGGTGGTGCACGCGGCTGCACCCTACGAGCAGGAGGTGCGCGAGCTGCTCCTCGCCCACAAGGAGCGGGGCGCGCTGCCGCTCGCGCAAGTCCTGGGCGCGGCTCTGGCGCGGGCCGTACGGGCGGGGCTCGGAGCAGGCGGTGCGCCGGGGGCCGGCGCGGTACTGCTCGTCCCCGTGCCCTCCGCGCGCTGGGCGGTGCGGGCGCGAGGGCACGATCCGGTGCGGCGGACGGCACTCGCGGCCTCCGGTGAGCTGCGGCGCACCGGGACGCCGGCCCGGGTGGCCGCGGTGCTGCGGCAGCGGCGGGCCATGGCGGACCAGGCGGGGCTGGACGCCCGGCGGCGGCTGGAGAACGTCTCGGGCGCGCTTGAGGTGACGGCGGGCGGTGCCCGTTTGCTCGCCGAGGGTCACGTCGTGCTCGTCGACGACCTGATCACGACCGGAGCCACCCTCGCGGAGGCGTCACGGGCGGTGCGCGAGGCCGTCTTCGCCCATGCTGGAGGAGTGATGGCTGTGTACTCCGGCGGAAGTCGGGAAGGTAGGGAGAAACGAGGGACCGGAGCGCGGCCGGAGAGGCGGAAGTGGGTGCACGGTGCACCGGAAAAGGCGTCGAGGAACGCCGTAGGGCCTGGCCTCCATGCGGTCGTGGTCGCCGCACCCCGGGATTCTTTTGAAATAAACAGGAACTGGCTCTGAACCTGCGTCGTTGCAGGTAGTGAGAGGGTCAATTCGCCTGAACGGAGGTACGCCGCGGTAGAGGGTGACGACATCCGTCCGGGCGAGATATGTTCGGTTGTGAGGAAAGGCGCAGGCCACACCTCTCATATCCGAATGCCGTGCTGTGGGTTTTCCGCAATCACCCGCAGCAGTGGGGTGGGGATCTCGCCTACGGGGGAGGAGGAGGTGGAAGTCACCGAGTCCGAGGTTCCGGAGCCGACCGGAATCTGGTGCACAAGGGAGTTGCTCCGCCGTTGGAGCGGAGCGATCCGGGAACGGAGTTCTGCGTGGACATCGTCGTCAAAGGCCGCAAGACCGAGGTGCCCGAGCGGTTCCGCAAGCACGTGGCCGAGAAGCTGAACCTGGAGAAGATCCAGAAGCTCGATGGCAAGGTGATCAGCCTCGACGTCGAGGTGTCCAAGGAGCCCAACCCCCGACAGGCGGACCGTTGCGACCGAGTGGAGATCACGCTCCGCTCCCGCGGTCCGGTGATCCGGGCGGAGGCAGCGGCCAGCGATCCGTACGCGGCGCTCGACCTGGCGGCGGAGAAGCTGGATGCCCGGCTGCGCAAGCAGCACGACAAGCGTGTCGTGCGCCGAGGCTCGCGACGGATCTCGGCGGCCGAGGTGCCCGACGTCGTTCCGGGTGTGGCGACACTCAACGGCAACGGTATGCCCGTCCACGACGAGGAGACGGGCGGCGTGCCGACCAGGAGGATCGGCTCTCTGGAGGTCACGGGCGAAGGTCCGCTGATCGTCCGCGAGAAGACCCACGTCGCTGCCCCGATGAGCCTTGACCAGGCCCTCTACGAGATGGAACTGGTCGGCCACGACTTCTACCTGTTCGTCGATGCGGAGACGAAGGAACCGAGTGTCGTCTACCGACGGCATGCCTACGACTACGGCGTCATCCACCTCAGCACTGACCCGATGGTCACCAATGCGCCGTCTCCCGGGATGGGAGGCACGCTGGGCGGCTGACCCACCCGGCCGAAGCTGAGCCGGTGCCCCTGGAGCGCGTGTGCGCCCCCAGGGGCACCGGCGTGCGACCAGTTTGCGCCCCGCTCGTCACCGCGGTGTCGTCCAGGCATGGAATCATGGCCGCACCGGCCCAACCGGTGGGCCGCTGCCTTGGGTTGGCGATGGCACTGGACCACACGCCACAGCCTTCAGGGGGAGGAACGATGGCGGACACCTTCGGACCGATGCGGGACGTGGGCACCGGCGACGAGGGCATCGGCACGGACCCGGGCGCGGGCTCTCCACGCGAGGAGCCGATCAGGGTCCTGGTCGTGGACGACCACGCCCTCTTCCGCCGTGGCCTGGAGATCGTGCTCGCCGCCGAGGAGGACATCCAGGTCGTGGGCGAGGCGGGCGACGGCGCCGAGGCCGTCGACAAGGCCGCCGACCTGCTGCCCGACATCGTGCTGATGGACGTGCGCATGCCCAAGCGGGGCGGGATCGAGGCCTGCACCTCCATCAAGGAGGTCGCCCCCAGCGCGAAGATCATCATGCTGACGATCAGCGACGAGGAGGCCGACCTCTACGACGCGATCAAGGCGGGGGCGACGGGATACCTCCTCAAGGAGATCTCCACGGACGAGGTGGCCACCGCCATTCGTGCCGTGGCCGACGGGCAGTCGCAGATCAGCCCGTCCATGGCGTCGAAACTCCTCACCGAGTTCAAGTCGATGATCCAGCGCACCGACGAACGCCGGCTGGTGCCCGCGCCCCGGCTGACCGACCGTGAGCTGGAGGTCCTCAAGCTCGTCGCCACGGGCATGAACAACCGGGACATCGCCAAGGAACTGTTCATCTCCGAGAACACCGTGAAGAACCACGTCCGCAACATCCTGGAGAAGCTGCAGCTGCACTCCAGGATGGAAGCCGTGGTCTACGCGATGCGGGAGAAGATCCTGGAGATCCGCTAGCCGAGGACGCGGGCCAGCTCGGCGGCCAGGGGCTCGCGGAGTTCGGGGGCGTCCACGCGCTCGACGCGGACGTCCGCGCAGTTCACCCAGGTCGCGGCCTCGATCAGGGCCTGGGCTACCGCCGGGACCGCCTTCGCGTCCTCCAGGGTGACCTGCTTGGCCACCAGGGTGCGGCCCTCCCGCGCCGGATCGACCCGGCCCACCAGACGGCCGCCCGCCAGCACCGGCATCGCGAAGTAGCCGTACACCCGCTTCTGCTTGGGGACGTACGCCTCCAGGCGGTGGGTGAAGCCGAAGATCCGCTCCGTGCGCGCCCGCTCCCAGATCAGCGAGTCGAACGGGGACAGCAGCGTGGTGCGGTGCCTGCCGCGCGGGGGAGCGGCCAACGCCGCAGGGTCGGCCCAGGCCGGCCTGCCCCAGCCCTCGACCTCGACCGGTACCAGCCCGGAGTCCGCGAGCACCGCGTCGACCTGCTCGCCCTTGAGGCGGTGGTAGTCGGCGATGTCCGCGCGCGTGCCGACGCCCAGGGACTCGCCGGCCAGCCGGACCAGACGGCGCAGGCACTCGGTGTCGTCCAGCTCGTCGTGCAGCAGCGCGTCCGGGATCGCGCGCTCGGCGAGGTCGTACACCCGCTTCCAGCCGCGTCGCTCCACGCACACCACCTCGCCGTACATCAGCGCGCGCTCCACGGCGACCTTGGTGCCGGACCAGTCCCACCAGTCGGCGGTCTTCTTCGCGCCGCCCAACTCCGTGGCCGTCAGCGGGCCTTCGGCGTGCAGCTGCTTGACGACCTGCTCGTAGGCGCCGTCGGGGAGCGGGTGGTTCCAGTGCGGGCGGTTGCGGTAGGCGCGGCGGCGGAAGGCGAAGTGCGGCCACTCCTCGATCGGGAGGATCGAGGCCGCGTGCGACCAGTACTCGAAGGCGTGGCGTTCCACCGAAGGCGCGCCCGTGGACGGCGCCCCCCAGTACGCGGCCTCGACGGTCCTGCGGCCGACCGCGCCGAGCCGGGCGTAGGGGATCAGCTCGTGGGAACGGGCGAGGACCGAGATCGTGTCGAGCTGGACCGCGCCGAGGTGGCGCAGGACCCCGCGGACACCCGAGCGCCGGTCGGGTGCGCCGAGGAAACCCTGGGCCCGCAGGGCGATTCGGCGGGCTTCGTCGGCGGAGAGGGTGAGGCTGGGGCGCGGCAGGCTCGTCATGGCTCGGACGATAGAGGCCGGCACTGACAGTCCGGCGCGACCTGCGAATTTGCCCGAGCAGCCGATCTGCCGGCCGATCCGTGCGAGCCCGCGCGGCCTACCCGCACGCGGGCAGGTAGGGCGCCGACGACGGCAGGCCCAGGTCCGAGGGGAGCAGGGAACCCACCCAGCAGTCCCGTCGTACACCCTTGTTGTTGACCCCGGAGCGCAGCGTGCCCTCCATCGTGAAGCCCGCGCGTTCGGCGACCGCGCGGGAGGGCTGGTTGCCGACCTCGGCGCGCCACTCCAGGCGGTCGACGGACATCCGTGTGAAGGCCCAGTGGGCCGCGACATGCACCGCCTCGGTGACATAGCCGTGGCCGCGGTGCTCCTTCGCCGCCCAGAAACCGACCTCGCCCACGCTCAGGGAGCGCATCGTGATGGCCAGCATGCCCGCGAGATCGCCGCGCGGCAGGAACACGCCGAACGTGAACATCGAACCGTCCGCCCATCCGCCGGGGACCGTCTCCTCGGTGAAGCCGCGCGCGTGCTCCGGCAGATAGGGCGAGGGGATCGTGGTCCAGCGCTGGATGTCCGGGTCCTGGACGGCCGTGTACACCGCCTCGGTGTCGTCGGGGCCGACGGTACGCAGCAGCAGGCGGCCGGTGGTGAGCGTGACGGGTTCCATCGGCCGATTCTGCTCGGGCGGCCTGCCCGGCGCCACCGCTTTTGGCCCTGCGTGAGCACGTGATCACATTTCGCGCAATTCCTCGCGCCGATGCGGCACTATCCACCTGGCCCGTCCGTTGTCCTGGGTGAAGCGGCCGTCGCGACGCCAGGCCTCCCGGCGCGGCGGGGTCCTCGCATACGATGGCCGTTGCTCAGTACGTCAATGAAAAACCGACCGTCCCAGGCCCGACCGGCAAGGAGACCAGCCCCCGTGTCCGTCCTCTCGAAGATCATGCGTGCAGGCGAAGGCAAAATCCTGCGCAAGCTGCACCGCATCGCGGACCAGGTCAACTCCATCGAAGAGGACTTCGTCGACCTCTCCGACGCCGAGCTGCGGGCCCTCACCGATGAGTACAAGCAGCGCTACGCCGACGGTGAGAGCCTGGACGACCTGCTCCCCGAGGCCTTCGCCACCGTCCGCGAGGCCGCCAAGCGCGTCCTCGGCCAGCGTCACTACGACGTGCAGCTGATGGGCGGCGCCGCGCTCCACCTCGGCTACGTGGCCGAGATGAAGACCGGTGAGGGCAAGACCCTCGTCGGCACGCTCCCCGCGTATCTGAACGCCCTCTCCGGAGACGGCGTCCACCTCATCACGGTCAACGACTACCTGGCCGAGCGCGACTCCGAGATGATGGGCCGCGTCCACAGGTTCCTCGGCCTGACCGTCGGCTGCATCCTCGCCAACATGACTCCGGCCCAGCGCCGCGAGCAGTACGAGTGCGACATCACCTACGGCACGAACAACGAGTTCGGTTTCGACTACCTCCGCGACAACATGGCGTGGTCCAAGGACGAGCTCGTCCAGCGCGGCCACAACTTCGCCATCGTCGACGAGGTCGACTCCATCCTCGTCGACGAGGCCCGTACGCCGCTGATCATCTCCGGCCCGGCCGACCAGGCCACCAAGTGGTACGGCGACTTCGCCAAGCTGGTCACGCGCCTGAAGAAGGGCGAGGCGGGCAACCCGCTCAAGGGCCTGGAGGAGACCGGCGACTACGACGTCGACGAGAAGAAGCGCACGGTCGCCATCCACGAGGCCGGTGTCTCCAAGGTCGAGGACTGGCTGGGCATCGACAACCTCTACGAGTCGGTGAACACCCCGCTCGTGGGTTACCTGAACAACGCCATCAAGGCCAAGGAACTCTTCAAGAAGGACAAGGACTACGTCGTCATCGACGGCGAGGTCATGATCGTCGACGAGCACACCGGCCGTATTCTCGCCGGCCGCCGCTACAACGAGGGCATGCACCAGGCGATCGAGGCGAAGGAAGGGGTGGACATCAAGGACGAGAACCAGACGCTCGCCACGATCACCCTGCAGAACTTCTTCCGCCTCTACGGCAAGCTCTCCGGCATGACCGGTACGGCGATGACCGAGGCCGCCGAGTTCCACCAGATCTACAAGCTCGGCGTGGTCCCGATCCCGACCAACAAGCCGATGATCCGCAAGGATCAGTCGGACCTCATCTACCGCACCGAGGTCGCCAAGTTCGAGGCGGTCGTCGACGACATCGCCGAGAAGCACGAGAAGGGCCAGCCGATCCTCGTCGGCACCACGTCCGTCGAGAAGTCGGAGTACCTCTCCCAGCAGCTGTCCAAGCGCGGCATCCAGCACGAGGTGCTCAACGCCAAGCACCACGAGCGTGAGGCGTCGATCGTCGCCCAGGCCGGCCGCAGGGGCGCCGTGACCGTGGCCACCAACATGGCCGGCCGTGGTACGGACATCAAGCTCGGCGGCAACCCCGAGGACCTCGCCGAGGCGGAGCTGCGTCAGCGCGGCCTCGACCCCGAGGAGCACATCGAGGAGTGGGCGCACGCCCTGCCCGCCGCCCTGGAGAAGGCCGAGCAGGCGGTCAAGGCCGAGAAGGACGAGGTCGAGTCGCTCGGCGGCCTGTACGTGCTGGGCACCGAGCGGCACGAGTCGCGTCGTATCGACAACCAGCTGCGCGGTCGTTCCGGCCGTCAGGGCGACCCCGGCGAGTCCCGCTTCTACCTCTCCCTCGGAGACGACCTGATGCGCCTCTTCAAGGCCCAGATGGTCGAGCGCGTGATGGCCATGGCCAACGTGCCGGACGACGTGCCGATCGAGAACAAGATGGTCACGCGCGCGATCGCGTCCGCGCAGTCGCAGGTCGAGCAGCAGAACTTCGAGACCCGTAAGAACGTCCTGAAGTACGACGAGGTGCTCAACCGGCAGCGTGAGGTCATCTACGGCGAGCGCCGCCGCGTCCTGGAGGGCGAGGACCTGCACGAGCAGGTGCAGCACTTCATGGACGACACGATCGACGCGTACGTCGCCGCGGAGACCGCCGAGGGCTTCCCCGAGGACTGGGACCTGGACCGGCTGTGGGGCGCCTTCAAGCAGCTCTACCCGGTACGGATCACCATCGACGAGCTGGAGGAGGCGGCCGGTGACCGGGCCGGTCTGACCGCCGAGTTCCTCTCCGAGTCCATCAAGGACGACATCCGCGAGCAGTACGAGGCCCGTGAGGCGCAGCTCGGCTCCGAGATCATGCGTGAGCTGGAGCGCCGGGTCGTGCTGTCGGTCCTCGACCGCAAGTGGCGCGAGCACCTCTACGAGATGGACTACCTCCAGGAGGGCATCGGCCTGCGCGCGATGGCGCAGAAGGACCCACTGGTCGAGTACCAGCGCGAGGGCTTCGACATGTTCACCGCGATGATGGACGGCATCAAGGAGGAATCCGTCGGCTACCTGTTCAACCTGGAGGTCCAGGTCGAGCAGCAGGTCGAGGAGGTCCCGGTCGAGGTGGCGGCCGAGCCGGTGGCGGAGAGCGTCGCGGACGCGGTTCCGGCGCAGGCGGGCTCCCGCCCCGAGATCCGCGCCAAGGGCCTCGAGGCGCCGCAGCGGCGGGGCATGCACTTCTCCGCGGCCACCGTGGACGGTGAGGGCGGCCTCGTGGAGCGCGACCTCGATGACGACGACGAGCCGGTGCGCTCCGAGGCCGACGGCCTCACCCGCGCCGAGCGCCGCCGCCAGGCGAAGGGCGGGCGGCGCCGCAAGAAGTGACGGCTGCCCGCGGCGCGTTGAGCGTCGAGGCTGACCGTTGAGAAGGGCCGGGTCTCCGTTCGGGGGCTCGGCCCTTCTGCGTCGGAGACGTCCCTGGTCGTCGTCAGTCGTCGTCTCTGCGTGCGGGCCGTGGGCCGCCCGTCTC
This sequence comes from Streptomyces sp. NPDC002676, assembly GCF_053592455.1. Taxonomy (NCBI): domain Bacteria; kingdom Bacillati; phylum Actinomycetota; class Actinomycetes; order Kitasatosporales; family Streptomycetaceae; genus Streptomyces; species Streptomyces sp. NPDC002676. The sequence goes on from NZ_JBSFVT010000001.1 coordinate 19,707, forward strand.
GACGGCGGTGCAGCGCCAGCGGAGGTCGGGCCCCTGTTCCAGGCGGAAGGCCAGGGCGCGCAACTGGTCGCCGGCGGCGATGCGGGCGAAGGCCTCGATGGCGCCGGTGCGGGGGATGAAGTAGCCGATGTCGTGGACGACGGGGCGCGTGCCGCGCGTGCGCAGGGGGCCACGGGCGGCGAGGCGGGCGAGGTCGTCGTAGGCGCGGCCCGCCGTGTGCCGGAGCATCCAGTGGACGGGGCGCTGACCGCTCAGGACGGCCAGCAGGCGGTCCGCGAAGAGGTCGGTGGGCCGTGGCTGCCGTACGGCGGTTCCGGGCGCCGTACGGGCCGTCTCCGGCGTCGGGCGCGCGGGGGCGGAGGCGGGGGCGGAGGCCGGGCGTGTGGTCTGCGGTGCGGGTGCCGTCGGGGCTCCGGTGCTGCCCCTGGCCGGGGTGCGGGGCGGGGCGCCGCCGGGACGGCGGGTGTCGTGGCGGGTCGGCGGACGGCGGCGGGGACGGGGCTGGGGAGTGCGGCTCATGAGCGGGTTCGTGCGGCTCATGACGCTGTCCGTGCGGCTCATGACGCTGTCCGTGCGGCTCATGACGCTGTCCGTGCGGCTCATAACGCTGTCCGCGCGGCCCGTCGCGTTGTCCGTGCGGCTCATGACCTTGTTCATGCGGTCCCCGTTCGGAGGGCCCGGGACATACCGGGCGGTAACTTGCGGTGGTGCACTTCTACGGGGGCGGGCGCGGCGGCGGCAAGGAAGGCAGGGCCGGCGGGAGAGGGCCGGACACGTTCACCTATCCGAGGGGCGGCGGGGGCGCCAGGCCTTGCGTGGAGCGGCGGGACCGGGTGAGTCACGCGGCACCGGGTGGACGCCGGCGGGGGCGTGGACAGGGGCTCGAAAGGGGACGGCCGCACGTATCCTGAAGGCCCTCCGGGAGACGCGCCAGCCGCCTCCCCGGGGCCTCAGCGGAGCCTTTGACCAGGAAAGAGCGGCCAGCCATGCGCGTCTACGTCCCCTTGACCCTCCCCGCTCTCGCCGAGGCGTACAAGACGGGCGAGCTGGGGACCGGCCCGTTCACCGCCTACGCCGTCACGCCGGGGCTGCGCGAGTGGTACCTCTCCGACGACATCGAGGAACTGGAGTACGCGGCGCTCAGCCGGGCCGCGCTCGCCTCGCTGCGGCTGCTCGCGGCCGACCCCGGTGCGGCCCGGCGCCGGGTCGTGGTCGCCGTCGACGTGCCCGACGGTGCCGCCACGGCGGACCCGGGCCGCGGGCTCGACCCGTCCGCGCTCGGCGAGGTGACCGTGGCCGGGACGGTGGCGCTCGCGAAGGCGGCGGCGGTGCATGTCGACGCCGACGACGCGGAGGACGACGTGACCGCGGCGGCGCAGGCGCTGGAGGCGGCCGACGGCGGGGACGACGACGCGCAGTTCGTCGTGGACGGGGCCGACGACCATGAGCTGCTGTGGTACGCCACGCAGGAGATCCCGAACCTCGTCGGACTGGCCTGACCTGCGCCGAAGCGGCCTGCCGCCGTGATTGTCAGTGGCGGCCGGTACGGTTTTGGGCATGGGGATGCAGGTAAGCGCGCACATCGTCTGGGACTGGAACGGGACGCTGTTCCACGACAATGACGCGATCATCGGGGCGACGAACGCGGCCTTCGCCGAGCTGGGGCTCGCGCCGATCACGTTGGAGCAGTACCGGGAGCTGTACTGCGTGCCGGTGCCGAAGTTCTACGAGCGGCTGCTCGGGCGGCTGCCGTCGGACGCCGAGTGGGAGCTGATGGACGGGGTCTTCCACCGGTACTACAGCGAGCACCGGGTGCGGTGCTCGCTGACCGCGGGGGCGGAGGAGCTGCTTGCGGGGTGGCGGTCTGCGGGGCACAGCCAGTCGCTGCTGAGCATGTACGGCCATAAGGAGCTCGTGCCGCTGGTGCGGGGCTTCGGGATAGAGCCGCACTTTGTGCGCGTCGACGGGCGGACCGGGCCTTCGGGGGGCAGTAAGGCCGAGCACATGGTGCGGCATCTGGAGGCGCTCGGGGACGTGGCGGAGCCCTCGCGGACCGTGGTGATCGGGGACGCGGCGGACGACGCGGTCGCTGCGTTGCATGTGGGTGCCAAAGCCGTGCTCTACAGCGGGGGGTCGCACAGCCGGGCGAGTCTGGAGGGTGCCGGGGTGCCGGTGGTGGACACGTTGGCCGAGGCGGTTGCCGAGGCGGGGCGAATAGCGGCGTAGCCGCGGGCGGCTACGTCAGCTCACCGGCGCCTTCGCCCGCAGTACCGTCAGGAACTCCCGCATCCACCGCGGATGGTCCGGCCAGGCCCGGGCCGAGACCAGCGTGCCGTCGACCACCGTCTCGGTGTCCTCGAAGTGCGCCCCGCAGGTGCGCATGTCGGGTTCCAGGGCGGGGTACGCCGTGACACGGCGACCGCGCAGGGCGTCGGTCGTGGCGGTGATCAGGGGGCCGTGGCAGATCTGGGCGATCGGCTTGTCCGAGGTGGTGAAGGCCTGGAGGATCCGGTGGACCTCGGGGTCGTTGCGCAGGTACTCGGGGGCGCGACCGCCGGGGATGACCAGGGCCGCGTACTCGCCGGGGTCGACCTCGGAGAAGGCCAGGTCGGCCGGCCAGGTGTAGCCGGGCTTCTCGGTGTAGGTGTCGTAGCCGGGCTCGAAATCGTGGACGACGAAGCGGAGCGTCTTGCGGGAGGGAGCCGCGATGTGGACGTCGTAGCCTTCCTCACGCAGGCGCTGGTACGGATAGAGGACCTCCAGGGACTCGGCTGCGTCGCCGGTGACGATGAGGATCTTCGCGGGCATGTCGGCTCCTCCGGGCGCGGACACTGTCCTGGGCAACGTGCCGCCCCGGGGCGTGCTTGCCAAGGGGGCCCGTCGCTTTTCAGGTTGCGTGGGGAGGCGTCCGGGCGCGACCGGGCCGGACCGCACAGGTCACCCACCCTCCCCGGATACGCCACCCGCCCCCACTCGGACGCTGTGCAGAACGTCAAAGTTCCCCCCTCGGTTTTGTACACATACGGCTCATGACGGGTCCGGGGTAAGTGGCGATAGCCTTGGTGGCGTGATCAGCGCGATAGTTCGCGGGGGCGCTCTCGTCCCTGCCCTGCGCCCGGTGAGCACGGAACACTTCCGTGACCGGGCGGCGGTCGCTGGTCTTCGCGGGCGGGACGGGGCCGCAGACGCCCCCAGGACGCCGACGGCAGCCCGGGACACGACGCTGCGACGCGCAGTGCCGTACCGGACAGGGCCCCGGAGGGGCCTGCCGAGAATGGCCGAATACCCCCCGCTCATCTCGCCTCGCGGCATAGCGTCGGATCGGACCGGACATCCCGGGCCGTGGCGTCAGGCCGGAGGGGGAGAGACCGTACTTCCTTCTACGTCACGCAACGGCGCGCGACAGGAGTCAGAGGACAATGCAGACCAAGCTGGACGAAGCCAAGGCCGAGCTGCTCGAACGGGCCGCCCGGGTAGCTGAGAACAGCCCGGTCGGGGGGCACCTACCGACTGGGACCGCGGGCGAGGGCACGGCGGGCACGCCGGGCACCCCTGGTCCGGCGGACAGCGAGTCCGTGCTCGCGTTCCTCCAGCGTTACTACCTGCACACCGCACCGGAAGACCTCAGCGACCGCGACCCGGTCGACGTTTTCGGCGCCGCGGTCTCGCACTACCGTCTCGCCGAGAACCGCCCCCAGGGCACCGCGAACGTCCGGGTCCACACGCCCACCGTGGAGGAGAACGGCTGGACCTCCAGCCACTCCGTGGTCGAGGTCGTCACCGACGACATGCCCTTCCTCGTCGACTCGGTCACCAACGAGCTGACCCGGCAGGGGCGTGGCATCCACGTCGTCATCCACCCGCAGTTCGTCGTCCGCCGCGATCTCACCGGCAAGCTGATCGAGGTCCTGCCGACCCGGCCCGGCGGCGAGCTCCCGCACGACGCGCACATCGAGTCCTGGATCCACGTCGAGACCGACCGCGAGACCGACCGCGCCGACCTGAAGCAGATCAGCGCCGATCTGCTGCGCGTGCTGTCCGACGTCCGCGAGGCCGTCGAGGACTGGGAGAAGATGCGGGACGCCTCGATGCGGCTCGCCGACGATCTGGAGAGCGAGCCCGTCCCCGGCGACCTGGCCCGCCCCGAGGTCGAGGAGGCCCGCGAGCTGCTGCGCTGGCTGGCCGCCGACCACTTCACCTTCCTCGGCTACCGCGAGTACCAGCTGCGCGACGACGACACGCTCGCCGCCGTGCCCGGCACCGGCCTCGGCATCCTGCGTTCCGACCCGAAGCACGCCGAGGACGACCAGCACCCGGTCAGCCCCTCCTTCGAGCGGCTCTCGGCCGACGCCCGCGCCAAGGCCCGCGAGCACAAGATGCTCGTGCTGACCAAGGCGAACAGCCGCGCCACCGTGCACCGGCCGTCGTACCTGGACTACATCGGCGTCAAGAAGTTCGACGCGGACGGCAACGTCGTCGGCGAGCGCCGCTTCCTCGGCCTGTTCTCCTCGGCCGCCTACACCGAGTCCGTGCGCCGCGTCCCCGTCATCCGCCGCAAGGTCGACGAGGTGCTGCACCTCGCCGGGTTCTCGCCCAACAGCCACGACGGCCGTGACCTGCTCCAGATCCTGGAGACCTACCCGCGCGACGAGCTGTTCCAGACGCCGGTCGCCGAACTGCAGTCCATCGTCACGAGCGTGCTCTACCTCCAGGAGCGGCGCCGGCTGCGGCTGTACCTGCGCCAGGACGAGTACGGGCGCTACTACTCGGCCCTCGTCTACCTCCCGCGCGACCGCTACACCACCGGCGTCCGGCTGCGGATCATCGACATCCTGAAGGAGGAGCTCGGCGGCATCAGCGTCGACTTCACCGCCTGGAACACCGAGTCGATCCTGTCCCGGCTGCACTTCGTCGTCCGCGTCCCGCCGGGCACCGTGCTGCCCGAGCTGTCGGACTCCGACAGGGAACGCATCGAGGCCCGCCTGGTCGAGGCCGCCCGGTCCTGGGCGGACGGCTTCGCGGAGGCGCTGAACGCCGAGTGCGGCGAGGAGCGCGCCGCCGAGCTGCTGCGCCGTTACAACGGCGGCAACTCCTTCCCCGAGGGCTACAAGGCCGACCACACCCCGCGCGCGGCCGTCGCCGACCTGGTCCACCTGGAGCGGCTCGGCAAGGAGAAGGGCAGCGACTTCGCGCTCAGCCTGTACGAGCCGGTGGGCGCCGCCCCCGGGGAGCGCCGCTTCAAGATCTACCGCACGGGTGAGTCGGTCTCGCTCTCCGCGGTCCTGCCGGTCCTCAACCGGCTCGGTGTGGAGGTCGTCGACGAGCGGCCGTACGAGCTGCGCCGCGCCGACCGCACCACCGCCTGGATCTACGACTTCGGGCTGCGCCTGCCGAAGGCGCTGAGCGGCGGCAACGGCGACTACCTGGGCGACGACGGCCGCGAGCGGTTCCAGGAGGCGTTCGCCGCGACCTGGACCGGCAAGGCGGAGAACGACGGCTTCAACTCCCTCGTGCTGAGCGCCGGGCTGAACTGGCGGCAGGCGATGGTGCTGCGCGCCTACGCCAAGTACCTGCGGCAGGCCGGCTCGACCTTCTCGCAGGACTACATGGAGGACACCCTCCGTGACAACGTCCACACCACCCGCCTCCTCGTCTCCCTGTTCGAGGCGCGGATGTCCCCGGAGCGGCAGAAGGCCGGACTCGAGCTGATCGACGCGCTCCTCGAGGAGATCGACGCGGCCCTGGACCAGGTGGCGAGCCTGGACGAGGACCGCATCCTGCGGTCCTTCCTGACCGTCATCAAGGCGACCCTGCGCACGAACTTCTTCCAGGAGGAGCTCGGCGGGCAGCCGCACGACTACGTCTCCATGAAGTTCGACCCGCAGGCCATCCCGGACCTGCCCGCGCCGCGCCCGGCGTACGAGATCTGGGTGTACTCGCCGCGTGTCGAGGGCGTGCACCTGCGCTTCGGCAAGGTCGCGCGCGGCGGTCTGCGCTGGTCCGACCGGCGTGAGGACTTCCGCACCGAGATCCTCGGCCTGGTCAAGGCGCAGATGGTGAAGAACACCGTCATCGTGCCGGTCGGCGCCAAGGGCGGCTTCGTCGCCAAGCAGCTGCCGGACCCGAGCGTGGACCGCGACGCCTGGCTGGCCGAGGGCATCGCCAGCTACAAGACGTTCATCTCGGCGCTGCTCGACATCACCGACAACATGGTCGCCGGCGAGGTCGTCCCGCCGCAGGACGTCGTCCGGCACGACGGGGACGACACCTACCTGGTGGTCGCGGCCGACAAGGGCACGGCGACGTTCTCGGACATCGCCAACGGCGTCGCGCAGTCGTACAACTTCTGGCTCGGCGACGCCTTCGCCTCCGGCGGCTCGGCCGGCTACGACCACAAGGGCATGGGCATCACCGCGCGCGGCGCCTGGGAGTCCGTGAAGAGGCACTTCCGCGAGCTGGGCGTGGACACGCAGACCGAGGACTTCACGGTCGTCGGCATCGGTGACATGTCCGGTGACGTGTTCGGCAACGGCATGCTCCTGTCCGAGCACATCCGCGTGGTCGCCGCCTTCGACCACCGGCACATCTTCATCGACCCGACCCCGGACGCGGCCACCTCCTACGCCGAGCGCCGGCGTCTGTTCGAGCTGCCCCGCTCCAGCTGGGCCGACTACAACACCGAGCTGCTCTCCGCGGGCGGCGGCATCTTCCCGCGCAGCGCCAAGTCGATCCCGGTCAACGCCCACATCCGCGAGGCCCTCGGTATCGAGGACAAGGTCATGAAGATGACCCCGGCCGACCTGATGAAGGCGATCCTGCACGCGCCGGTCGACCTGCTGTGGAACGGCGGCATCGGCACGTACGTGAAGTCGTCGGCGGAGTCGAACGCCGACGTCGGCGACAAGGCCAACGACGCCATCCGCGTCGACGGCAAGGACCTGCGCGTCAAGGTCGTCGGCGAGGGCGGCAACCTGGGCCTGACCCAGCTCGGCCGCATCGAGTTCGCGCTGCACGGCGGCCGGATCAACACCGACGCGATCGACAACAGCGCCGGCGTGGACACCTCCGACCACGAGGTGAACATCAAGATCCTGCTGAACGGCCTGGTCGCGGACGGCGACATGACCGTCAAGCAGCGCAACAAGCTGCTCGCCGAGATGACCGACGAGGTCGGCGCGCTGGTCCTGCGCAACAACTACGCGCAGAACACCGCCCTGGCCAACGCCCTCTTCCAGTCCAAGGACATGCTGCACGCGCAGCAGCGGTTCATCCGCCACATGGTCCGCGAGGGCCACCTGGACCGGGCGCTGGAGTTCCTGCCCACCGACCGCCAGATCCGCGAGCGCCTCTCCCAGGGCCACGGTCTGACCGGGCCGGAGACGGCCGTCCTGCTGGCGTACACGAAGATCACGGTCGCCGACGAGCTGCTGGCGACCTCGCTGCCGGACGACCCGTACCTGCGCGGCCTGCTGCACGCCTACTTCCCGACGGCGCTGCGCGAGCGGTTCGCCGAGCAGGTCGACAACCACCCGCTGCGCCGCGAGATCACCACGACCGTGCTGGTCAACGACACGGTCAACACGGGCGGTACGACGTACCTGCACCGTCTGCGCGAGGAGACCGGGGCCTCCCTGGAGGAGATCGTCCGTGCCCAGACCGCGGCCCGCGCGATCTTCCGCTCGGCGCCGGTGTGGGACGCGGTCGAGGAGCTGGACAACAAGGTCGACGCGACCGTCCAGACCCGGATCCGGCTGCACTCGCGCCGCCTGGTCGAGCGCGGCACGCGCTGGCTGCTCAACAACCGGCCGCAGCCGCTCCAGCTCGCGGAGACCGTCGAGTTCTTCAGCGAGCGGGTCGAGCAGGTCTGGCAGCAGCTGCCGAAGCTGCTGCGCGGCGCGGACCTGGAGTGGTACCAGCACGTGTACGACGAGCTGTCCGCGGCCGGCGTCCCGGACGAACTCGCCACGCGCGTGGCCGGGTTCTCCTCCGCCTTCCCGACGCTCGACATCGTCTCGGTGGCCGACCGCATGGGCAAGGAGCCGCTGGACGTCGCCGAGGTCTACTACGACCTCGCCGACCGGCTCGACATCACCCAGCTGATGGACCGCATCATCGAGCTGCCGCGCGCGGACCGGTGGCAGTCCATGGCCCGCGCCTCCATCCGCGAGGACCTGTTCGCGGCCCACGCGGCGCTCACCGCGGACGTCCTGGCCGTCGGCAACGGCAGCTCGACTCCCGAGCAGCGCTTCGAGGCGTGGGAGGAGAAGAACACGGCGATCCTGGGCCGGGCACGCACCACCCTGGACGAGATCCGTGGTTCGGAATCCTTCGACCTCGCCAACCTCTCGGTGGCGATGCGGACGATGCGGACGCTGCTGCGCACGCATTCGTAGCCGTATGCCGTAGTCGTACGGCAGTGTGAACGCCCCGGGCCGACAGTGATTCGGCCCGGGGCGTTCCGTTTCTTGCCGACCCTTAGACAAAAATGATCAGCGAATTTACCGTTTCCTGCTAATCGGCGCCTTTCGGCTAGGGTCGGGGCTGTGACAGTGAACCTCACCGAGACCCGACCGGCCGTCACCTCACCCGCACCCGCCGAGACCCGCCCGGTCACGCGCGTCGTGCTGGAGGTCGTGAAATTCGGGGTCGTCGGCGGCAGCGGTGTCCTCGTCAATTTCCTGGTGTTCAACCTGCTGCTGCACGGCCTGCGTTGGCAGGCGATGGCCGCGACGGTCCTGGCCAGCTGCATCGCGATGGCGACCAATTACCTGGGCTTCCGCTTTTTCGCCTATCGCGACCGCGCCTCGCGCACCCGCCGGCAGATCGTGCTCTTCTTCGTCTTCAGCGGTCTCGGTGTGGTGATGGAAAGCGGCCTGTTCTGGGTCGGTTATCACGGCCTCGGTATGCACAGCGCGTTCGCATCGAACGCCGCCAAGGCGCTGTCCATCGTGCTCGCCTCCGGGTTCCGTTTCGTCGTCTACCGTACGTGGGTGTTTCAGCAGGATGCGCGCCGCGCCTAGCACTGCGAGCGCCGGCCGGGCACTGCCCGGGGCAGCCGCCGCGCTCGTCGTAGTTCTTCTGCTCCTGGTGATCGTCCGTCTGCCATGGGCGGGCGACCTCGGCATGCACGCGGCCACCGTGCAGCGGCTGCGGCACAGCCTGCTGCACCCCGGCAACCCGCTGGTCGACGCCGACACGCCGAGCCCGTACTACTCGCCGTGGATGCTGGTGCTCGGCTGCCTCGCCAAGCTCACCGGCCTGTCGGTGTTCGTCGTCCTGCGCCTGGGCGCGCTCGTCGGGCTCGGGCTGCTGGTCACGGGCGTGTGGCGCTACGTCCGCACACTGAGCCCCCATCGGGCCGCGCCCGCCCTGGCCCTGCTCAGCCTGGTCTTCCTCTGGGGCCCGCTGCTGTTCAACTGGAGCGGCTTCCTCTCCCTCAACTCCCTCGCGCTGACGGTGTCGTACCCGAGCGTGTTCGCCCTCGGCCTCTCCTTCCACTTCTGGACGTGGCTCACGGGGGCGCTGCGCGGCGGCGGTGAGACCCGGTGGGGGGTGTGGCTGGGGCTGGGCGCGCTGTGGGCGCTGATCCTGCTGTGCCACCAGTTCACCGGGGTCGTGGCCTCGCTGGGCGGGCTGGCGACGGTGCTCGCCGCGCGCCCGCCGCGGTCCGTGCTGCCGCGGCTCGGCGGTGCGGTCGGGCTGGGGGCGGTGGTGCTGGGGCTGTGGCCGTACTACGACTTCTTCGGGCTGTTCTCCGCGGGCGCCGACCTCGAGGCCATCCACCGGCCGCTGTACCAGCACCTGGCCGCGCGGTTCGGGCTGGTCCTGCTGGGGGTGGTTGCCCTGGCCCTGCGCCTGCGGCGGGACCGGTGGGACCCGCTGGTGCTCTTCTTCGCGTTCGGCGCGCTGGTGTTCGCCGCGGGCGGGCTGACCGGTCACTACTCCTGGGGCCGCGCCCTGCCCGCCGCGCTGATCCCGGCACAGCTCGCCGCCGCGCTGGAGACGGTGTCGGCCGGGCGGCGGGCGGTGCGGCTGGGCTGGGCGTGCGCGCTCGGCCTGGCGCTGGCCGTGGGGGCGTGGGCGCAGGCCGGGACGCTCGGGTACGTCGTCGGGCGGCACGCGCTGCCGGGCGCGGTCGCGGCGAAGTACCGGACGCCGTGGGTGGGGTACCACTGGATCACGCCGTGGGTGAAGTACGGGGACGTGGTCATGGCCCGCACGATGCCGGCCCGGCAGATTCCGGCGTACGGGGCGTACACGGTGGCGCCTGGGTATCCCGACTTCTTCCTGCCGGACGAGGCGAGGCGGGATGCGGCGGTGACGCGGTACTTCGGGGCGGGGACGTCGTCTGCTGAGCGGCGGGACATCGTGCGGGAGTACGGGGTGCGGTGGGTCGTGGGCGACGAGTCCCTCGCGGAACCGGGTCTGCGGAAGGTGGCCGTCGGGCCGGCCGACCAGGTGCTGTACGCAGCCGTGCGCTGACCGGCGTTGCGGCCGGCCGGGGGGTGGGCGCAGCCAGGCGGGTACGACAGCGCCGCTGCGGCGTTACGACCGACCGCAGCGGCGCCCCCGGTCTACTTCAGAACGCTCCGCACCATTTTCGCCGCGTTCCTCACCTTCGGCTTCGCCAGCTTGCGGACCGTCGGGCGGATTATCCGGGCCGTGATGCCCACCGGGAGCCAGCGGATCTGGAGGCGGCCGGGGGTGCGGCCCTCCGGTTCGAGGGTGACCTTGTGGGGGGCCGTGCCGGAGCGGTAGTCGATCTGGGCGGTCGCGGCCGGGAACTCCAGCGGGGCCAGGAGGATGCCCGAGTGGGACAGGCCCTGCTGGGTCAGGCGGACCAGAGGGTGGCGTACGCCCTCGAAGCCCTGGACGGGGATCGGGGCCGCGGCCAGGTCCAGGGTGACGCTGCCTTCGAAGAGGCCGGGGCGGACCGGGTCGAGGCGGAAGGGGATCGTCATGCGACGGCCGCCGGGGGTCAGCAGCAGAGCGGCCCGCTGGGGGCCCACGGGCAGGCGCAGGCCGGGGTCGAACGTGCGGATGGCGAGGGTGACGGAGGCGCCCCGGCCCGGGGTCAGCTCCGTGATCTCGTGGCGGAAGTGCGCGCTCGGGAACGGGCGCGTGTCCAACTCCAGGTCGGACACGTCCAGTTCACGACGGGCCCGGTCGGAGCCGGGGACGCTGTCGCCCCAGTAGGGCACGCCGTCGGCGTCGACGGTGATCTGCCGCGGTGCCACCCCGTAGCCCAGGCCGCGCGCCGCGAGCCGGAGGTCGTCCGTGCGGCCGTCGCGCAGCAGCTCCAGTACGACCCGTTCGGGGCGCGGCAGCCGTGCGTACGCGCCCGGTGCCAGCGTCTCCAGGTACGGGTTCATGATCTCCGCGAAGGACTCCAGCCACTCCGTGTCCCGGTAGGGCAGGTCGCCGGCGTACATGCGGAAGTCGTGCTTGAGGAACTTGAAGTCCTTGTCCTCGCGCAGCCCCGCGTGCCCGCTGCTCACCAGGAACTCGTCGATCATGCGCTGCACATGGACGCGGTCGCGGACGTTGGAGATCTTGTGCCGCTGGTTCGAGATGGAGGCCGCTGCCTCCGCCGCGAACGGCTCGATGTACCACACGTACACCGGGTCCGGGATGATCGTGAACGCCTTCGCCAGGCAGTACGCCTGCGCCGAGAACAGCTGGTCCTCGTAGTGGATGCCCTCGGGGAAGCGGAGTTCGTGGCGGTCCAGGAAGGAGCGCGCGTACATCTTGCTGGTGGAGAGGTGCTCGAAGAGCAGCCGCGGGTCGGCGTCGATGCCCTCCACCGTGCGGTGCTCGGCGACCAGGTGCGGCATCCAGGTCGTGCGGCGCCCGGTGTCCACGCGCAGGCGCTGCACCGCGCCCATCGTGAAGTCCACCTCGCGTTCGCGGTGCGCGGCCAGCAGCAACTCGACCGCACGGGGCGGGAGTTCGTCGTCGCTGTCGAGGAACATCAGGTACGGCGCCCGGGCGATCTCGACGGCCCGGTTGCGCGGGGCGCTGCACCCGCCGCTGTTCTCCGGCAGCCGCAGATAGTGGATGCGGTCGTCCTGGGCGGCCAGCTCCCGTGCCACCGACGGCGTTTCGTCGGTGGAGTGGTCGTCGCTGATGATGATCTCGATGTTTGCGTGGGTCTGCGCGCGCAGCGAGGCGACCGCGCGGGGAAGCCGGGCCGCGTCGTTGTACACGATGACCGTCACCGTGACGTCGGGCGTCGTCATGCCGTGGCCTCCTCGGGGGTCGGGGCGGGGGTGCGTTCTTCGAGCGGGAGTACGGGTGGCAGGGCCTCCTCGGGTTCACCGAGGAAGACGCGGCGTACGATCCGCTCGGCGGCGCGCCCGTCGTCGTACTCGCAGAACCGGCGCCGGAACGTGGCCAGGTTCTTGGCCGCGCACTCGTCGCGCCAGGCGCCGGAGGTGAAGATCTCCGCCAGTTCCTCCTGGGTGCGGGCGACCTTGCCGGGGGCTTCCGACGGCAGGTCGAAGTAGACGCCACGGGTGGTGGAGTACGTCTCCCAGTCGTCGGCGTAGACGACGATCGGGCGGTTCAGGTTGGCGTAGTCGAACATGATGGACGAGTAGTCCGTGACCAGCGCGTCGGCGGCCAGGCACAGCTCCTCGACGGGGTCGTAGGAGGAGACGTCGACGAGCCGGCCGGAGCGGCGCAGGCCGCTCAGCGGGGCGGCCGAGCCGCCGTAGAAGTAGTGGGCGCGGACCAGCAGCACCGTGTCCTCGCCGAGGCGGTCGGCGAGGGCGGCGAGGTCGAGGCGCGGGGTGAAGCCGGCCTCGTAGTCGCGGTGGGTGGGGGCGTACAGCACGGCCTTCTTGCCGGGGGCGATGCCGAGGCGCTCGCGGGCGGCGCGGACGTCGGCCGCCGTGGCGCTGTAGAAGACGTCGTTGCGCGGATAGCCGTAGTCCAGCGAGGTGAAGCGGGCCGGGTAGGCGCGCTCCCACATGCGGGTGGAGTGGCTGTTGGCGCTGACGCTGTAGTCCCACTTGTCGACACGGGCCAGCAGGGCGACGAAGTCCAGGCCCTGGGCGGCGGCCGGGTGCTCCATCTGGTCCAGGCCCATGCGCTTGAGCGGGGTGCCGTGGTGGGTCTGGAGGTGGATCGCGTCCGGGCGTTTGATGATCCCGTTGGGGAAGTTGACGTTGTTCGTCAGGTACTTGGCGGTGGCCAGGGTCTCCCAGTAGCGGCGGGTGCCGGGGATCACGTGGTCGGTGCCGGGCGGCAGCAGGGCCGCGTTCTCCTTGCCGACCACCCACACCGGGTGGATGTGCGGGGCGAGTTCTGCGAGCTTGGCGGCGATCGCGGCCGGGTTGCAGGAGACCCCGCGGTCCCAATAGGCGGAGAACACGGCCAGGTTGGGGTTGACCGGGCGGCTGAGCGCGCGGCGGTACTGGAGGTCGCGGACCTTCGCGCCCACCTGGCGCTTGCGCTCCCGTACCGCCTTCTTCGCCGCGCGGCGGCCGCGGTTGGCGGCCTGGAGGGCGCGGTACTTGTTGTAGGCGCCCTCTTCGAGCAGGGAGTGCCGCATGCCCTCGAAGCCGCCCGGGGGCTGATGCCCCTCCGGGCGCCAGCGGACGGCGGCCAGGGAGGCGCGGCGGAAGAACTCGCGGGCCACGGCGTCGGGCAGGTTCTCGCCGGCGAAGACGCGCACCAGGTCGCGGACCATCAGGTCGTACAGGACCCCGCGGACGGTACGCCGGTCGCGGGCGAGCGGCAGCAGGTCCTCGTAGCGGTCGATGCTCGCGAACCGGTCCTCGGGTGCGAGCGGCGGCAGGCTCTCCGGGCGCAACCTGCGGTCTTCGTACGCCGCTTGGTTCAGGCAGGCGACGCGGTCGGCGAGCAGGAGGGCCGCGTGGGCGGCGTACGGTTCGTCGTCGGTGGTGAGCCGCTCCTCGTGCGCCCGCCACAACTCGGCGCGCAGCGCGCGGTTGCCGAGCAAGGGGGTGAGGCGCAGCAGGTTCGCCGCCTCGTCCAGCGGAAGGTCGGTGCGGCCGATGGCGGCGAGCCGCCGGCCGTCGCGGGAGGGGGCGGTGGCGGTCTGCCAGGTGGTGGTGACGTGGTCGAAGAGCAGGACGTCGACCGTGTCGGGCAGTTCCGCCGCGCGCTCGGCGAGCAGCCGGGGCGCGCCGGCCGGCAGGCCGTCCTTGGCGTGCACGAAGTGCAGCCAACGGCCGGTCGCGCGGCGGGCGCCGGCCGACCGGGCCGCCGCGTCGGTGGTGCCGTCCGGCAGGGGCACGACGACGATCTCCGGGGCGTGCCCCTCGGCGGTCTCCCGCGCCCAGTCGCCGACCGCGGCGACGATCACCTCGGCGTCGGGGAGCGGGCGCGCCTCCAACGAGTCCAGCAGTTCGGTCAGATGCCCCTGGGCGTTCGGCCCGTAGATGATGATGCTGAGTTGGGGCATCTGTGAGGACTCCTTCGGCTCGTCGACTCCGGGCGACCTTTCATAACATACTGCTGTTAGACGGATGAAAGGGATAACCGCCCCGAAGTAAGAGAACGACTCAGGGAGTAAGAGGTTCTTCGCGAGCCCCCGGTTGCGTTCCCTCAGGTGCTCTTGGCGGCCGGCTTCTTCGCCGTCTTGTCGCCGGTGAAGGCCTCGTACTCCCGCATGACGTCCTCGGTGGGGCCGTCCATGCGCAGTTCGCCGCGCTCCAGCCACAGTACGCGCTCGCAGGTGTCCCTGATCGACTTGTTGTTGTGGCTGACCAGGAACACCGTGCCCGCCTGCTCGCGCAGTTCGCGGATGCGCTCCTCGGAGCGCATCTGGAAGGAGCGGTCGCCGGTCGCGAGGGCCTCGTCGATGAGCAGGACGTCGTGGTCCTTGGCGGCGGCGATGGAGAAGCGCAGACGGGCGGCCATACCGGAGGAGTACGTGCGCATGGGGAGCGTGATGAAGTCGCCCTTCTCCTGGATCCCGGAGAAGTCGACGATGTCCTGGTAGCGCTCCTTGACCTGCTCCCGGGACATGCCCATGGCGAGGCCGCCGAGGTAGACGTTCCGCTCGCCGGTGAGGTCGTTCATCATGGCCGCGTTGACGCCGAGCAGGGAGGGCTGGCCGTGGGTGTAGATGTGGCCGTTCTCCACGGGCAGCAGCCCGGCGACCGCCTTGAGCAGGGTCGACTTGCCGGAGCCGTTGGTGCCGATGAGCCCGATCGCCTCGCCCTTGTAGGCGACGAACGAGACCTTCTTCACCGCGTGCACCCGGCGTACGCCGGACGCCTTCTCGGTCTGCTGGCGGCGCATGATGCGGTTGAGGGCGGCGGTGGCGGAACCGCGGCCGGCGCCCGTGCCGTTGACCCGGTAGACGATGTCGACGCCGTCGGCGACGACGGTGGGGATCTTCTCGGTGTTCGCGGGGGTCTGCTCAGCCACGGCCGTACGTCTCCTCAGCCTTCCAGAAGTAGATGAAGCCGCCGATGCCGACGAGCAGGGCCCAGCCGGTGGCTGCCGCCCACACGTGCGGGGGCAGCTGGTTGCCGCGGAAGCTGTGGATCAGCGCGTACCGCATGAGGTCGATGTAGACGGCGGCCGGGTTGGTCTCCAGCGCGACGGTGACGAAGTGCGGCAGGTTGTCCTTCTTGGTGAGCTTGCTGATGCTCCACATCACACCGGACACGTACATCCAGGTGCGCAGCACGAACGGCATCAGCTGGGCGATGTCCGGGGTCTTGGCGCCCCACCGGGCCATGATCATGGACACGCCCGCGTTGAAGACGGACTGCAGGATCAGCGCGGGGATCGCGAGCAGCCAGCGGGGGGTGACCGGGATGCCGAAGGACAGGATGATCACGACCAGCGCGGTCATCGAGAACAGCAGCTGCTGGAGCTGCTGGAGGCAGAAGGAGATCGGCATGGCGGCGCGCGGGAAGTGCAGGGCGCGGACCAGGCCGAGGTTGCCCGAGATCGCGCGGGTGCCCGCCATGATCGAACTCTGCGTGAACGTCCAGATGAACACGCCCGTGACCAGGAACGGGATGTAGTCCTTAACGCCCTTGCTGGTGCCCAGGAGCACACCGAAGATGAAGTAGTAGACCGCCGCGTTCAGCAGCGGGGTCATGACCTGCCAGATCTGGCCGAGCTTCGCCTGGCTGTACTGGGCGGTGAGCTTGGCGGTGGCGAAGGCGGTGATGAAGTGGCGTCGGCCCCACAGCTGGCGGACGTACTCCGGCAGGGAGGGGCGGGCGCCGCTGACCGAGAGGCCGTGCCGGGCGGCCAGCGCCGCGAGGTCGTCTTCGGCCGGGATCTGGGTCGGAGGCGGTGTGTGGAGGACCTGGCTCACATCCGCTGCTTTCGCTCGGGGGGAGGGGGTGCCGCGCCCGGCTTCCGCCGACGCGGGTCGTTCGGTCGCCCCGTGTTTCCTTACGGTTCTCTTCACGTTCTCTTACGTCGGGACGGGACCGTATCGACGCAACGCGAGACTAGGCCCATCGGACGTCGGAACGCAACCGTTTCGTCGTAACGCCCTATGCTGGTCGGCATGACGACGAACGCCGACGAGCCCCAGACGCGTCCGCGCCGCCGCGCCCCCGCCGGGGCCGCCGTGCTCCGGGAGGACGTGACCGAGGCCATCCGGGCGGCGGTCTTCGAGGAGCTGGCGGCCGTCGGGTACGCACGCATGTCCATCGAGGGGATCGCGCGCCGGGCGGGCGTAGGCAAGACGGCGGTGTACCGGCGCTGGCGCTCCAAGCTGCACCTGGTCCTGGACGTCGTCTCGGCGATGGCCGTGCTCGGCCTGCCGGTCCCGGACACGGGCACCCTGGAGGGCGACCTGCGCCTGCTCTACGAGGTCTCCTCCCGCGCCCTGCGCCACCCGGTCGCCTCGCAGATCATCCCCGACCTCCAGGCCGAGGCGGCCCGCAACCCCGACATCGCGGAGGCCTTCCAGCGGGCCCTGCGGGACGGCCAGGAGGGCGTGGCCAGCAAGATCGTCGCAGCGGCGGAGCAACGCGGCGAGCTGCGCCCGGGCATCGACCCCGACCTCGCCCTGGACCTGATCTCCGGCCCCCTGTACTGGCGCGCAGTGGTCATCCGCTCCCCGAAGCCCCCGAAGGGCTACCTGGAGAAGCTGGCCCGGGCCACGGCGGGGGCACTCAAGGCCCTGTGAGGGGCCTCGGCTGCGCGCTGTGAGGGTGCCCGGTGTTGTTGGTGCGGCTCTGGGCGGAACCTACGAGCGGGCTGCCTCCGGGTGGAGGCGGGTCCAGCCGTCCCAGGCTGAGGTGATCATGTCCTGGATGTCGTACTTGGCCTGCCAGCCCAGTTCTGTGGCGATGCGGTCGGCCGCGGCGACCACGCGGGCCGGGTCGCCGGGGCGGCGGGGGGTGACCGTGGGCGGGCGGTCGTAGCCGGTGACCGCGTTGATGCGGTCGATCATCTCGCGGACCGAGACGCCTTCCCCGCGGCCGATGTTGAGGGTGAGGTCGCGGTCGGGGGCGGCGCGCAGGGCGCGGGCGACGGTGACGTGGGCCTCGGCCAGGTCGACCACGTGGATGTAGTCGCGGACGCAGGTGCCGTCAGGGGTGGGGTAGTCGTCGCCGAAGATGCGCGGCGGGGCGCCTTCGGTCAGCTTTTCGAAGGCCATCGGGATCAGGTTGAAGACGCCCGTGTCGGCGAGTTCGGGCGTGGCCGCGCCCGCCACGTTGAAGTAGCGGAGGGAGGCGGTGGCGAGGCCTGTCGCCCTGCCCGTCGCACGGACCAGCCATTCGCCGGCCAGCTTCGTCTCGCCGTAGGGCGACAGGGGCGCGCAGGGGGTCTCCTCCGTCACGAGGTCCACGTCCGGCATGCCGTAGACGGCGGCCGAGGAGGAGAAGAGGAACGAGGGGACCTGGGCCTCCGTCACCGCGTTCAGGAGGACGCGCAGGCCCTCCACGTTCTCCCGGTAGTAGAGCAGCGGGCGGTCCATCGACTCGCCCACCTGCTTCTTCGCAGCCAGGTGGACGACGCCCGTGACCTCGTGTTCGGCGAGGGTGCGGGCCACAAGCTCCGCGTCGAGGATCGAGCCGCGCACCAGCGGGACCTCCTGCGGCACTCGCTCGGCGATGCCCGAGGACAGGTCGTCGTAGACCACCGTGCGCTCGCCCGCTTCGGTCATCGCCCGGACGACATGCGCTCCGATGTATCCGGCGCCGCCGGTGATCAGCCAGGTCATGTGCCGGCCGTCCCCTCGTTGATGGGCCTGTGGGCCTCGGTGGATCCGTGTCGGTCAGTGTGGCTCAGTGAAGCAGGCGGCGAAGGCGGCTGCGGGCAATCTTCATGGCTCCCCCCAGCCCCGTCGCCACACGCACTGCGAGCGCGCCGGAGTGCGTGGCGTACGGCTGCACCAGCAGCACGCCGTGCCGGGCGCTCGGCACGATCCGCCGGCCCAGGCGGCCGGCGCCGGCCAGGGCGTGTGCGGTGACGTCGCGGTGCGCGCCGTCCGAGAAGTGAACGGTCAGCCGCAGGTCCCAGGTTCCCGCCCCGAGCGACGAGAGATCGACGGGCACTTCGGCCGACCAGACGTCCGCGCCGGAGGGCGTGAGCGCGGTGGTCGTGCGCCGGGCCGTACGGCCGTCCTCCCGGGAGTACCACTCCACGTCCACCTCGCGCGGGCCGGCCTCGGCCACCCTGCCGTACAGCTCGTGCAGCCGCAGACGCAGCAGCGCGGCACGCGCGCGCGGGATGCGCAGTTCAGCGTCCACCGCGAGCGGGAGGGCCCGGGCGGGGCGGGTGAGGAGGGGGGCGAGGGTGACCTGGGGGAGGTCCGGCGACCAGACGGGCGTGTCGTCGGGGGTGTGCGCGTAGGGCGGCAACAGGCGTGCCGGGCGGGACGCGAGGTCCTTCAGGCGGGGCAGGTCGCGCGGCTCCGGGGACGCCAGAATCACCCGCGCGAGGAGCTGGCCCGGCGCCGCCGGGTTGACGTCCCAGTCGGCGGCCTCGTAGCGCGCGAGGTACTCACGGGTGTGCGTCCACCACGCGCGCCGGTAGTGCGCGTCGCGCAGCCCCAGCTCACGCGTGTACATGCGCACCTCGTGTTCGAGGAACTTGGCCCGCGCCGCCCGCGCCAGCTCCGTCTGCCCGGCACCCAGCAGGGTCTCGTACGCCAGCGCGCACGCCTCCGTGCGCGCCTTCCAGTTGTCGATGTGCCCCCGGTCCAGGGAGATCGACAGCTGCTGCGCCGACCGGCGCACGTGCCACACGTACACCCGGTCCGGTACGAGTGTGATGCGCGGACCGGCGGCCAGCACGCGCGCGGTGAAGACGACGTCCTCGTAGTGGACGCGGCCTTCGGGGAAGCGGATGCCGTGTTCGCGCAGGAAGTCCGTGCGGTACAGCTTGTTGACGCACAGCGTGTCGTGGACCAGCCGGGGGCGCTCGGAGGGGCGCGCGATGACGGTGTGCGCCGCGTAAAGAGCCTCCTGCCAGGGCTGTTCACGCCCCGAGGGCAGCTCCCGGCGCACGCACAGGCCGCTCGCCACCTCGGCGTGCGTCCCCGTGGCCGCCGTCAGCAGCGCGTCCACCGCGCCCGGCGGCAGCACGTCGTCGCTGTCCAGGAACATCACGTACGGCGCCGTCACCGCGTCGATGCCGGTGTTGCGCGGGCTGCCGCAGCCGCCGCTGTTCACGCTCCGGCGCACCACCCGCAGCCGGGGCTCCGCCGCGGCCAGCCGGTCGAGCAGCTCGGCGCTGCCGTCCGTGGAGCAGTCGTCCACGGCGACGACCTCGGCGACGGCGGGCCCCTGGGCCAGCGCCGAGCGCACGGCATCGCCCACATGGGCGACGTCGTTGTAGCCGATGACGACGACCGCGACCTTGGGCCGCGTCTTCTGCGGGTCTGGCGGTGCTTGCGGGTCTGGCGGTGTTGATGGGGCTGGCGGTTCTGGATGCATGGGGTCCACGGGCCGGGAGCGTAGAAACACTCGGTAATGCCTCGTTAAGAGACGCTTAGCGCTCGGCCCGGAAGACGGTCGGAATCCGGCCGGGGTTCCAACCCGCGCGCAGTCTTCACAGCCGGCGGGCGCGCGGCTCGCCACAGCCGGACGAAGGACAGCACGGCGGCGCCCGTCAGCAGCCCGTTGCGGGCCAGCATCAGCAGGCAGCCGGTCCAGGTGCCGGCGATCACCTCGTGGTAGAGCAGCGGATAGGCCACGGTGCTCAGCGCGGTCGCCGCCAGGACCAGCACCGCCACCGGGCGCTGGCTGGTGTGCCGCGAGGTCAGGCACACGGCGGCCAGGCCGAGCAGCCAGACCAGGTACTGGGGGCTGATGACCCGGCTGGTGACCGTGAGCAGCAGCACCGCGCTCAGCGCCGCGTCGTACGGCGTCGCCGCGCTCCAGTGCCGCGCCCGCACCCGCCACAGCACCAGCAGCGCGAACACCGCCGCCGTCAGGGCGAGGGACGCGGTGGCCACGCCGCGCACGCACGGGCCGACCAGCTCCATCGCGCCGTACTGGTAGCGGACCCGGCCCGGCCAGCCGACGAGCCGCGCCAGGTTGAGCGCCGTACCGCCGAGCGACTCGATCTGCACGCCCCGGCCGCCCTGCTGCCGCAGGAAGACCAGCGGATTGCTGAACGACAGCGCGCAGAGCGCCAGCGAGGCCGCCCCGGCCGCCGTCGCCCACGTCCACGCCGTGCGGGTCGTACGTCCCCGGGGCGTGCCCAGCAGCACCAGGCCCGGCCACACCTTCACCAGAGCGCCCAGCGCCCCGAGCACACCGCCCGCGCGCGGGGAGCGCGCCAACGTCAACAGGGCGAGGACGGCGTACGCCGTGACCTGCACGTCGTACCGCGCGAGCGGCAGATGCAGCAGCAGCGGCAGGCCGCCCGTCCACACCGCGGCGCCGAGCAGGCACCGCCCGGGACGCCTCCCCGCGCGGATCAGCGCCGCCACGATCAGCGCGTCCGCGGCCAGCGTCAGCGCCACGAACGCCTGAAAGTACGTCAGCCCCGGCACCAGGCCCGGCGCCAGCAGCACCGCGCCCGCGCCCGGCGGGTACTGCCACAGCGTGTCGTGCGCCGGGAACGAGCCGTGGGCGAGGACGCCGTACCAGTGGAAGTAGAGCCCCCGCACCTCACGGCTCACCGAACCCCCGCCCAGCGGCGGGACGTTGTCGTGGGTGAGCACCCACAGCATCAGGGCGCGGGTGGCGAGCCAGAGGGTGACGAGGACGTGGGGGCGGCGTTTCATCGCGTGAGAGCCTAAGCGGCGCTGATGGTATATCCATGCAGATACGCCGTCATGACAGCCGAAGGTCGGCTAATCGGAACAGATCGGGATGTTGTGAACGTCGGGTTACCTGTGAAACCGCGGTCGCGGGTCCGGTGGGGCGTCGCCGTCGGGGTGCCCGCGCTGGTGATGTCCGTGCTCGGGCTCTGGGGGCTCGACCGGGGCGGGATGTGGCGCGACGAGGCCGTCACGTTCCAGGTCGCGGGCCGTACGGTGCCGCAGATCTGGCTGCTGCTGCACGGCGTGGACGCGGTGCACGGCCTGTACTACCTGCTCATGCACGCCGTCCTTGCCGTCCACCCCTGCGAGGTCGTTCTGCGGCTGCCCTCCGTGTGCGCGGCGGCCCTGACCGCGGGCCTGGTGGCCGCGCTCGGCGCCCGGCTGCTCCGGCCGCGCGCCGGGCTGTGGGCCGGACTGCTGTACGCGGGCTCGCCGATGGCCGGCCACTACGCCCAGGAGGGCCGCTCCTACGCCCTGGTCGCGGCCGGTGCCACGGGGGCGACGCTGCTGTTCGTCCGCGCGGTCGGCAGGGGCGGCCGGTCGTGGTGGGCGTACGGTGCGCTTCTCGGACTCACCTGCTGGCTGCACGAGTTCGCGGTCCTGCTGCTGCTTGCCCACGCGGTGTCGCTGGCGCTGGCCCGGGTGGGGGTGCCGGTGTGGCGGGGGTGGGGGTGTGCGGCGGGGGCGGCCGGGTGCTCGCTGGTGCCGATGGTTCTTGTGTCGCGGGCTCAGTCGGCGCAGGTGGCGTGGTTGCGGGCGCCGACGGGGGAGACGGCGCAGGGGTTGCTGCGGACGTTTTTCGGGCCGACGAACGCGGTGTACTGGGCGTGCCTCGGGCTGGCTGTGGTGGGGCTGGTGGGGGTGGTGGGGCGGCGGGGTGAGGTCAGCTGTGCGGGGGTTTGTCTGCCGTTGGTGGTGGTCCCGCCGGGTGCGTTGATGCTGGTGTCGCAGGTTTCGCCGTTGTACGTCGACCGGTATGTGCTGTACGCGTTGGGTGGGGCTCCGTTGCTGGTCGCCGCGGGGGCTGAGAGGTTGGCTGGGGCCGTGGGCCGCCACGGCACGTCGAGAAGGCGCCCCCTGCTGCCGTCCCCGTTGCTCACCCTCGCCGGTGTCCTCGCCGTCGCCCTCTCCCTGCTCCACCAGTTCCCCCTCCTGCGCACCGACCGCGACCCCGCGCACCGTCCCGACGACATCGCCGCCGTCTCCCGAGTCGCCGCCCGGGAGCTGGGGCCCGGGGTCCCCGTGCTGTTTCTCCCCGCCTGCACCCGGAACGTGGCCCTGGCCTACCCGGGGTCCTTCCGGGCGGCGTGGGACCTTGCGCTGGCGGAGGGGGCCGGCCCGTCCGGGACGTTGTGCGGGCGGGAGGTGGAGGCGTCCGTGTTGCAGCGGCGGCTGGCTGCGCCCGATCGGGTGTGGGTGCTCGCCGACCGGGGGCTGCTCGCCGGGCGCTGGGCCACGCGGAATCCCGTCGAGCGGGTCAAACTCGACTTGCTCGAAAGGGAGTTCATGCCCGTCCGGGAGTCCGTGCAGGACGGGGTGGCCGTACTGCTCTACGTCCGCCGGACCGGGGTCAGGCCTGGGTCTCCTCCAGGGCCGCCGAGTCCAGCGCGGCGGTGAGCCGGTCCAGGCGTTCGCGCAGTTCGGCGATCTCCGCCAGGTCGAAGCCGGTCGCCCCCGCGATGCGGCGCGGCACCTGCAGGGCGCGCTCGCGCAGGGCCGCGCCTTCCTCGGTGAGCAGCACGCGCACCGACCGCTCGTCCTGCGCGCTGCGCTCCCGCCGTACCAGACCGGCCCCCTCCAGCCGCTTGACCAGCGGGGACAGCGTGCCGGAGTCGAGCCGCAGATGCTCGCCGAGCTTCTTGACCGGCAGCTCGCCCTGCTCCCACAGCACCAGCATCACCAGGTACTGCGGGTAGGTGAGCCCGAGGTCCTTGAGGATCACGCGGTAGACGCCGTTGAAGGCGCGGGACGCGGCGTGCAGGGAGAAGCAGATCTGGCGGTCCAGGCGGAGCCAGTCCGCTTCGGAGCCGACGGGGGTCTGGGTGGCGGTCATGGATCCAGGGTAGCTCTTGCGAGCCATTTAGTTGTGCACAACTTAATTGTGTGCTCTACTTGTGGTCACAGCGAACCCCACCCGAGAGGAATGGTTTCCATGGACGCGCTCTACACCGCCGTCGCCACCGCCACCCACGGCCGCGAGGGCCGTGCCGTCTCCTCCGACGGCAAGATCGACCTCGCCCTGGCCATGCCGGTGGAACTGGGCGGCAACGGCCAGGGCACCAACCCGGAGCAGCTCTTCGCCGCCGGTTACGCCGCCTGTTTCGGCAGCGCCCTCGGCCTCGTCGGCCGCCAGGCGAAGGTGGACGTCAGCGACGCCGCCGTCACCGCCGAGGTCGGCATCGGCAAGCAGGGCGAGGGCTTCGGCCTCAAGGTGACGCTGCGCATCGAGCTGCCCGAGGGTGTGGACGAGGCGACCGGCCGCAAGCTGGTCGAGACCGCCCACCAGGTCTGCCCCTATTCCAACGCCACCCGCGGCAACATCGAGGTCGACCTCGTCATCGAGTAACACCCGGCGTAACCGGCCGGGAGTCCTGCCCCGTCACCTGCCCCGGCAGCCGCGCCCTGGGCGCCTGCGGCATCGACTCGCCCAGCAGCAGCGTGCGGACGACCCGTTCGGCGGCCCTGCCGTCGTCGAACTCGCAGAACCGGGCCCGGAAGTCCGCCCGCCGCCGCGCCGACTCCTCGTCCCGCCAGGCACCGGAGGCGAACAGCCGCGTCAACTCCCGCTGGGAGCGGGAGACATGGCCCGGAGCCTCGGCGGTGATGTCGAGGTAGGTGCCCCGGCTCGCGCGGTACGCGGCCCAGTCGTCGGCGTGCACCACGATCGGCCGGTCCAGGTTGGCGTAGTCGAACATCACGGCCGAGTAGTCCGTTACCAGCGCGTCGGCGGCGAGCAGCACCTGCTGCACGTGCGGCTCGTCCGTCGCATCCACCACGATCCCGCGCCGGTCCAGCTCCGCCAGGCCCAGGCCGCGCGCGGGACCGTCCGCGAGCGAGGGGTGCAGCCGGACCACGAGGGTGTGGCCCTCGCCCAGGCCGGCCGCGAACCGGGCCAGGTCGATCCGGTCCACGTGCCCGTCCCGGCGGTAGTCCCGCCGGGTCGGCGCGTACAGCACGACCGTGCTCTCCTCCGGGATGCCGTAGCGCAGCCGGAAGGCGGTGCTGTTCTGCTCGTCCGGGGCGACCAGCACGTCGTTGCGCGGGCTGCCGGTGCGCACCGAGGTGAAGTGGCACGGGTAGGCCCGCTCCCACACCAGCTCGGAGTGGCGGTTGGCGACCAGGCTGTAGTCCCAGCGGTCGGCCCGGCGCAGCATCTGCGGCACGTCGAAGCGGTGCCGGGCGCCGGGCTTGTCCAGCAGGTCGGCGCCCAGGTACTTGAGCGGGGTGCCCTGGTGGGTGTGGATGTGCACGCTGCCGGGTCGCTTGGCCGGCGTGCCGGGCCAGTTGACGTCGTTGACGAAGTACGACGCCCGCGCGGTGACCTCCAGATACCGCCGGGAGCCCACGATCACGTGCTCGACGCCGGGCGGCAGCCGCTCGGCCGTCTCCGCGTCCCGCACCACCCACACCCCGCGCAGCCGCGGGGCCAGCTCCCGTGCCTTCTGGTAGATCGCCGCCGGGTCGCCCAGCACGCCCCGGTGGGAGGACGCCGAGTACACCACCAGGTCCGGGTCGAGCGGGCGCCGCGCCTGTACGGCCGCCCAGCCGCCGCCGGCCCGCGCCACAGCAGCCTCGCGCGCCCGCTCCGCCCGCCGCGCGGCCTCCCGCCCGGCCCGTGCGGCCCACCGCCTCGCCCGGTACGCCGTGTACGAGCCCTCCAGCGCGGCGACCTTGCCGTCGACCAGGGCGTCCTCCGGCTTGTAGCTGCGGAACAGCTCCGCCGTACGCCGGAAGAACTCGGCCTTGTCGGCGGGCGGCAGCCGGTCCGGCTTGGCGAGGATGTCCAGGCAGTGCTCGCCCATCCTGCGGTGCAGATACGGCCGCCAGCGCCACAGCTCCGCACGCTGGTCGACGAAGGCGAACACCCGCTTGTACTGGTCGTGGATGTCGAAGTGCTTGCGGCTGGTGGTGGACAGGATGTTGCCCTGCCGGCGCTGCCGGTAGTTCAGGCAGATGCGGTCCAGGGCGGCGATCTGCGCGGCGCTCAGCAGGACCGGGAAGGTCCAGGGAGTGTCCTCGTAGTACCCGGGCGGGAACTCGAAACCGCCCAGCGTGACGAACTCCCGCCGGTAGACCTTGTTCCAGACCACCATCAGCAGGTCGAGGATCTCCGGGTGGTCGCCGACCGTGAAGGTGCCCACGCCGGCCTCGGCGAGCACGTGGGCGAGCGCGTTGCGGCGGATGCCGCCCCACCAGTAGGCGCGCGCGTAGTCGAAGACCAGCACGTCCGGGTCGCCGGCCTCGTCCAGCCGGTCGGCGATGGCGCGCAGCGCGCCCGGGGTGAGGGTGTCGTCGCTGTCCAGGAAGAGCAGGTAGTCGCCGCAGGCGTGCGGCAGCCCGGCGTTGCGGGCCCGGCCCAGGCCCACGTTCTCCGGCAGGTGCAGCACCCGCACGCGCGGGTCGCGCTCGGCGTACTCGTCGAGGATCGCGCCGCAGCCGTCCGGGGAGCGGTCGTCCACGGCGATCAGTTCGAGGTCGTTGAAGGACTGCAGCAGCACCGAGTCCAGGCACTCGCGCAGAAAACCCTGCACCTTGAAGCAGGGCACGATGACACTGAAGCGGGGCACGGCGGGTCAGCTCCTCTGGTCCAGCAGAGCGTGCTGGTGCGGACCCGGAAGGTCGAGCCTGCTGCCCTGCCGGCGCAGCCGGTGCCGTACGACGACCCGGCGCAGCACCGCGATCCGCCGGGCGGCGATCGTGGTCAGCCCGCCCCAGCCGAGGTCGGTGAAGTGGCCGTCAGGGAAGGTGAGTTCGTGCTCGGAGAGAAAGGCGCGGCGGTAGACCGCGCTCCACGCCGGGAACTGCACACCGGTCAGTCGGGGCAGATCGTCGGGCGTGAAAGCACCCTCCGGGGCCTTGGCGAACAGGGCCGCCGCCGGGTTCGTCGGCTCGCCTTCCCACCAGGGGGCGCGCTCGTGCTCGACGTACAGCACGTCGACGCCCGCGGTCTCGGTCAGCCGGGTGTCCAGTGCCGCCAGCGCGCCCGGCAGCAGCAGGTCGTCGCCGTCGAGGAAGAGCAGATACGCGCCGCTCGCCACCCGCATCCCGGCGTTGCGCGCCCCGCTCAGACCGGCGGACGGCGGTGAGTCGACCGGGGTCACCCGGGAGTCCCGCCCCGCGTATCCGGCGGCCACCGTGCCGGCCGGGGAGTCGGGGGCGTCGCAGACCGGGATCAGCTCCAGGTCTCCGAAGGACTGTGCGAGGACCGAGTCCAGCGCCTGGGACAGCCGGCCGGCGACCCCGTGGGACGGGACGATGATGCTGAAGCGGGGCATTCTGCTCCTCCTGTCGTCTTGCGGACGCGGCCGGACACGCGGCCGGACACGCGGCCGGACACGCGGCCGGGCCGACCCGCTGGACGCCAGGTGGGCGGTCGGCTCGGAGTGGGCCGCGTCGAGCCGAGGGGCATGGGAACTCCCGGAATGACCAACGGTGTTCAGAGCCCCTCGGTGGCGGGGGAGGGGCTGGAAGGCTGCGGAGAGGCAGCGAGCGGGGAGCGTCCGGAAGCCGCCGACGGCACCGGGTGCCGCTTGGCGAGCGGCGTGAACGGCGGCAGCCCCTCCGTCTCGCCCAGCACCACCCGTCGTACGACCCGCTCGGCGGCGCGCCCGTCGTCGTACGGGCAGAACCGCTCCCGGAACGCCGCCCGCAGCTGAGCGGAGCGCGAGCCGCGCCAGTGGCCGGTGGTGAAGATGTCGACCAGCTCGTCCTCGGTGCGGGCGACCGCGCCCGGCGGGAAGGCGAGCAGGTCGAAGTAGGTGCCCCGGGTGGCCTCGTACGCGTCCCGGTCCTCGGTGTGCACGACGATCGGCCGGTCCAGGTTGGCGTAGTCGAACATGATCGACGAGTAGTCGGTGAGCAGCACGTCCGAGGCCAGGCAGAGGGACTCCACGCTCGGATGGCCGGAGACGTCGAGGATCCGGCCGCCGCCCCCCGCAAGCGCGCCCTCGGCCGTCGGGCGCTGCGCCGGCTGCCCCTCCTGCCAGTAGTGGGCGCGGGCCAGGATCACGAACCGCGGGCCCAGGCGGCGCAGGACGCGCTCCAGGTCCAGGGTGGGGCGCCGGCTGCCGAGGTAGTCGCGGTGGGTGGGGGCGTAGAGGACGGCGACCGTGCCCGCCGGGATGCCGAGCGACTCCCGCACCCGCGCCACGTCGGCCGAAGTCGCCTGCTGGAAGACGTCGTTGCGCGGATAGCCGTACTCCAGCATGGTGTAGTCGCCGGGGTAGACCCGCTCCCAGGTCAGGGTCGTGTGGCGGTTGGCGGACAGCAGGTAGTCCCACTTGTCGACGCCCCGCAGCAGCTCCTCGAAGTCCATGTCCCGCGCCGCCGCGGGGTGTTCCTGGAGGTCGAGGCCCATGTGCTTGAGCGGGGTGCCGTGCTGGGTCTGCACGAAGACCTGGCCGGGGCGCTTCTTCAGTCTGCGGTCGAAGTTGACGTTGTTGACGAGGTACTTGGAGCGGGCCAGCGCCGTCCAGTAGGCGGCCGTGCCGGGGCGCAGCCGGTGCGGGCCCGGCGGGATCTCCGCCTGGTGCTCGGGGAGGGCGATCCAGGCGGTGCGGACGTGCGGGGCGTGCGCGCGGAACGCGGCCTCCAGCGCACCCGGGTTGCAGCTGTGCCCGCGCCCCCAGTACGCGGCGAAGACCGCGCGGTCGGTGCGCAGCGGGAGGCGCAGCTGGATCCGGTAGTGCAGCTGGAGGGCGCCCGCCCGCAGGGCCCGGGTGAGTCCGGCGGCGGACCTGAGGGCGCGTCGGCGGACGGACATCGCCAGCTGGAGGGCGCGGTAGGTGCGGTGCAGGCCGAACCGGACCAGGGTGTGACGCAGCCGGGTGCGCGAGGGGACGGAGGCGCCGGGGGCGCGGTAGCGGCGGCAGTGGGCGCGGGCCCGGCGCAGGAACGCGGCGCGGGTGCCGCGCGGCAGCCGGTCGCGCTTGGTGAACACCGTCGAGAAGTGGTCGACCATCCGGCCGTACAACACCGGCCGCCACCGGTCGAGTTCGGGCCGCTCAGCGAGAAACGCGAACACCCGGTCGTACTGGTCGAAGATGTCGAAGTGCTTGCGGCTGGTGGTGCCGAGGATGTTCCCTCGCCGGCGCTGCCGGTAGCGCACGCACACCCGGTCCAGCGTCGCGATCGACCCGGCCGCCATCAGGACCGGGTAGGTCCAGGGGGTGTCCTCGTAGTAGCCCGGCGGGAAGCGGAGCCCCATGGCCTCGACGAACTCCCGTCGGCACGCCTTGTTCCAGGCGACCATCAGGACGCGCAGCAGGCCGGGGCGGTCCTCGAGGCGGAAGGGCGCGGGGCCCTGCTGGGTGAGCGGGGCCGCGGACTGGTTGCGGACCTCTTCGCCGTTCCAGAAGGTGCGGGCGAAATCGTAGACCAGGACGTCCGGTTCGCCGGTCTCCTTGATCCGGTCGGTGATCGCGTGCAGCGCGTCCGGGGTGAGGGTGTCGTCGCTGTCCAGGAAGACCAGGTAGTCGCCCGTGGCCTCGGCCATGCCCGCGTTGCGGGCCTCGCCCAGCCCACGGTTCTCCGGCAGGTGTACGGGCTTCACGCGCGCGTCCCGGGCCGCGTACTCGTCGATCAGCGCACCACAGGAGTCCGGCGAGCAGTCGTCCACGGCGATCAGTTCGAGATCGGTGTACGACTGCGAGAGCACCGAGTCCAGGCACTCGGACAGGTACGCCTGGACCTTGTACGCGGGGACGATGACACTGAACCTGGGCAAGGGACATCCAAGGGCGCTCGACGCGGACGTTCTGCCCGGGAACGGCCGTTGGAGTGACTTGGTTACGGCCCGTACGGCAAGTGGGGGACATGAAGTGAACGGGGAAGGGCGGGGTGTTGAATCCCCGCCCTTCCAAACGTGCCCGGTTTGCTACTGGTTGTCGCTACTTCACGGCGCCTGCCATCACCCCGGACACGAACTGCCGCTGGAACGCGAAGAACACGACCAGCGGGATGACCATGGAGATGAACGCGCCCGGCGCCAGCACGTCGATGTTGTTCCCGAACTGCCGTACCTGTGTCTGCAGGGCGACCGTGATCGGCTGGGTGCCCGACTTGGTGAACACCAGCGCGACCAGCATGTCGTTCCACACCCACAGGAACTGGAAGATGCCGAGGCTCGCGATCGCGGGCCCGCCGAGCGGCATCACCACCCGTGCGAACAGGCGCAGTTCACCGGCGCCGTCCAGGCGCGCCGCCTCCAGCAGTTCGCGCGGGATCTCCGCGAAGAAGTTCCGCAGCAGGAACACCGCGAACGGCAGCCCGAAGCCGGTGTGGAACAGGATCACCCCGAAGATCGTCCCGAACAGGCCGATCTTTCCGAACAGTTCGGCGATCGGGATCAGCGCCACCTGCACGGGCACCACCAGCAGGCTGACCACGCCCAGGAACCACCAGTCGCGGCCCGGGAACTCCATCCACGCGAACGCGTAACCGGCGAGCGAGCCGATCACGACGACCAGGACGGTCGCCGGGACCGTGATCAGCACGGTGTTCACCAGGGAGTGGGTGATGTCGCTGTTCTCCAGCAGCTTCCGGTAGCTGTGGAAGGTGAGCTGGGAGGGCTGGGCGAAGACCTTCCACCAGCCGCTCGCGCTCATGTCCTCGGGCGCGCGCAGCGAGGAGATCAGCAGACCGATGGTGGGCACCAGCCAGAACAGGCCGACGAGGATGAGGAAGACGCGGACCAGTCCGCCGCTCAGCCTCTCGGAGATGCGCGCGGCGAGGGACCGCGGGGCCCGCACCGTCCGGACCGGGCCGACCTTGCTGACGCTTCCGGTGCTTCTGGCGGTCGCCATCATCGCCTGACCTCCCGCCTCAGCCGGCGAACATTGAAAAGCATCACCGGGATCACCAGCAACAGCAGGAACACCGCGATCGCGCTCGCGATGCCCGGCTGGCCCTCCGCGAAGCCCTTGCGGTACAGCTCCAGGGCCAGCACGTTCGCGTCGTCCTGGGAGGAGCCCGGCGCGATGATGTAGACGAGGTCGAAGACCTTCAGCACGTTGATCATCAGCGTGACGGTGACCACCGCCAGGACCGGCGCGAGCAGCGGCACGGTGATCCGGCGGAACACCTGCCACTCGCTCGCCCCGTCGACCCGCGCCGCCTCCAGCAGCTCACGGGGCACACCCGCGAGCCCGGCGGCGATCAGCACCATCGCGAAGCCGGCCCACATCCACACGTACGACCCGATGATGGCCGGGGTGACGAGGGACGGGCCGAGCCAGTCGACGCCGTTGTACGGCTCCTTGAAGTTGCTCGCCGGAAGCCGGAGCCGGGCCCCGTCGGCCTTGGCGGGCAGCGTGAAGGTGCCGTCACCGGCGGCCTTCGCCGTGGCCACCACCTTGCCGTCCTTCACCGCCTCGATCTTCATCCCGGAGTAGCCCAGCTCGGACGGGTCGGGGGCGCCGAGTTTGCCGACCCCCTTGCCGCGTGTGAAGTCCTGCCAGGTGGTGCCGGTGATCTTCCCCGGCTCCGGCTTCGCGGCCACGGCCTTCTTCGCGCTGTCGGGCATCTGGTCGGGCGCGACCCCGACGAGCGGGAGCAGCACGGTCTGCCCGGTGTGCACCGGGGCCGGCGTGAGGAAGCCGCCCCCGTCCGGCCGGAGCGGCGACTCCCGGCCCGGGTGCGCCTTCGGGAAGGCCGACGACTGCGCGAAGGTGTCGTGCACGCCCACCCACACCGCGTTGGCGACGCCCTTGTCCGGGTCCTGGTCGTACACCAGCCGGAAGATGATCCCGGCCGCCAGCATCGAGATCGCCATCGGCATGAAGACGACCAGCTTGAACGCCGTCCCCCAGCGCACCCGTTCGGTCAGCACCGCGAAGATCAGACCGAGGGCGGTGGAGACGGTGGGCGCGAACACCACCCAGACGATGTTGTTCTTCAGGGCCGTGCGGATGCCGTCGTCGGTGAACAGCGCCTTGTAGTTGTCGATCCCGGCGAAGCCGTCGCCCGAGGCGTTGTAGAAGCTGCGGAAGAGCGAGTACCCGATCGGATAGAGCACGAGCGCGCCGAGCAGCACCAGGGCCGGCAGCAGGAACAGTGCTGCCACCGTCCGGCGCGTGCCGGTCACGCTCTTGCGGCCCTTGTGACCCTTCTGACTCTTGTGTGCGGCGGGGCCCGGTGAGGCCCCGGCCGCCGCTGCCGACGTCATGACCGGATCAGCCCGCGTTCCCGTACGCCGCCGCCGCGTCCTTCTCCAGCTTCGCCTGGGTGCTGGCGACGTCCTTCGGGTTCTTCAGGAAGTCCTGGAGGTCCTTCCACTCGCCCTTGCCGGGGGTGCCGCCGAAGGCCTGCGGCGCCTGGTCGGACATGTCGAAGCGGAAGTCGTCGCCGGACGCGATCAGCGACTTGGCGATCGTCCGCTGCACCTCGTTCGGGTAGGCCGAGTTCGGCACGTTCTTGTTCGGGGACAGATAGCCGCCGAGCTTGGCCTGGATGGTCGCCGCGTCCGGGGAGGCCAGGAAGGTGGCCAGCGCCTGGGCCGCCTTGGAGTCCTTCAGGATGACGGCCGCATCACCGCCGGAGACCACCGGCGCGGTCGTACCGGCCGCCGGGAACGGGAACACCTTCGCGTCCGTGCCCACCTTGGCCTTGGTGTCGCCGATGTTGACCTGCACGAAGTCGCCCTCGTAGACCATCGCCGCCTTCGGCTGGTCGCCGCCGGTGAAGGTCTGGGTGACCGATGCCGGGAACTCGGTCTGCAGGGCGCCGTCCGCGCCGCCCGCCACGTAGTCCTTCTTGCCCCAGATCTGGGCGAGGGTGGTGAGGGCCTGCTTCACCGAGGGGTCGGTCCACTTGATCTTGTGCTGGGCGAGCTGGTCGTACTTCTCCGGGCCGGCCTGGGACAGATAGACGTTCTCGAACCAGTCCGTCAGCGTCCAGCCGTCGGCGCCGCCCACCGAGAACGGGGTGACACCGGAGTCGTACACGCTCTGGGCCGTCTTCAGCAGCTCCTGCCAGGTCTTGGGCTCCTTGGCGCCCGCGTTCTCGAAGACCTTGGCGTTGTACCAGATCAGCGACTTGTTGGCGGCCTTGTAGTAGACGCCGTACTGCTTGCCGTCGACCTTGCCGATGTCCTGCCAGCCCTGCGAGTAGTTCTGCTGGAGCTCCTTGAGCGCGTCCGGGCCGAGCGGCTTGGCCCACTTGTTCTGCACGGCCTGCTTGATCGCGCCCGGCTGCGGCAGCATCGCGATGTCCGGCGGCTGGCCGCCGGCGATCTTCGAACCGAGGAAGTTGATGATCGGATCCTGCGCGGGCACGAACGTCACCTTCGCGCCGGTGCGCTTCGAGAACTCCGCGAGGACCTTCTTGAAGTTCGCCTGCTCGGTGCCGGTCCAGACGGCCGCGACCTCCAGGCTCGCGCCGTTCAGCTTCGGCAGGGTGAGGGTGGAGCCGGGCGCGGAGGGCGTGCTGCTCTTGCCGCCGTTGTCGTCCTTCTTGTCGTCGCTGCCGGAGCAGGCGGTGAGCGCGAGCGTCCCCGCGAGCAGCGCGGCGAAAGTCGTGACGGCTCTGCTGGATCGGTGAGATCGGTGGGATCGGTTGGTTCGGATGGAGTTGCTGCTCCTGCTACGCATCAATGCCCCGTTCTTCGTTCTCCGTTGAACGTCCGAGCGCTGTCCGTGCGGTCCGGTGTACGCCGCTCCGCTTGCCGGGGGCAAGAGCGCCTACGGGGCCGAAAGGGTGATCGTGACCGGCTCGTGACCGAGGGTGTATGCGTGCTCTTGGGTGCTCTTTCGAGTTACGCCGGTGAACTCCTTCGAGTTACGCCGGGTTACAGCAGCGAGGGGACCTCCGCCGCGGAGACCTCCCGGGCCGCCCGCTCCACCGCGCTCGCCAGCAGGGCCAGGTCGGTGGGGCCGTTGCCCAGTTCGCGCACGGGCCGCCGGGTCGGCGGATCGCCCATGCGCTGCCACTCCAGCGCGACGACCGTGGGCCGCTGGGTCGCCGTGCGTGGGATACGGCCCGTCACCCGGCCGCCCTGGAACGGTATGCCCTGCCCGTCCGCGTACGACAGCCGCCCACGCCCCGGCGCCGGTTCGCCCCCGGCCTCCCGGCCCGCCTCGGACAGCGCGGCGCCCGCACGGCCGGACGCGGGGGCGTCCAGCGTGATGCGCAGCGCGGCCCGGCGCGCCGGTTCCGTCTCCGCCGTACGGCCGCCCGTCCCGGCCGCCGCGACCAGGTGCACGCCGAGCCGTTCACCCTCCCGGGCGACCGCCTCCAGCGCCCGCATCACCGACCCGGCGGCGGGCCGGCCCGGCGAGCCGAGCGCGGGCGAGACCAGCGCGTCGAGGTCGTCGACGACCACCACGAGCCGGGGCAACGGCGGAGCCGCCTCGGCCCGTTGCCGCGCGGCGGCGCCGGGCCGCAGCCGCAGCGTGGAGCTGGGCGGCGCCTCTATCTCCCCGGTGCCGGACGCGCCCTGCTGGTGGGCGCGCTGCGCGACGATACGGCCCGACACCTCGCGGCCCGTGTGCCACTGCGTGAAGTCCGTGCGGCCCAGCAGCTCCGCGCGCCGCTTCAGCTCGGCGCTCAGCGACTGCGCGAACTCCCGCATGCGCACGGGGTCGTTGGCGATGAGGTGGGTCGTCACATGGGGTATGTCCGTGCACACGCGCAGGCCGTCGCCGTGCCCGGCGCCCATGCCGACGCCGTCGCGGCCGTCTATCAGGACCACGCCCAGCCGGTCGGGCCGCTCGGCGGCGGCCAGCGAGGCCACGACGGCCCGCAGCAGCTCGGTACGGCCACTGCCGGTGGGCCCCTCGATCAGTAGATGAGGTCCGTCGGCCACCAGGTCGGCGGTGACCGGACCCCGCGGCCCGGCGCCGAGGACGGCCCGCGCCCGTCCGCCCAGCGACTGCGTGTCGTCGGCCGCGTCCGCCCAGCGGGCCATCAGCGAGGCCGGGGTGGCGCGGGCGAGCCCCAGCTCGTCCAGCAGCCGCGCGGACAGCGGCAGCGGCGTCGCCACGCGCGCGTGCCGCTCACCGACGCCGACGGGCCCGTCCGGGCGCAGCGGCGCCAGCGCCCGCGCGAACCGCTCCGCCCAGGCGACGGAGACGGCGTCGACCGCGGCGAGCGTCCCGTGGCCGACCGGGCCGGTCGGCGCGACGCGCATCAGGTGCAGCGCGGTGGCTATGTCCCCACTGAGCAGTGCGACGGCCCCGCAGTGCCGGAAGGTGGGCGTGACCGCGCACGCGGCCTCGTACGTCCGCGCCACCGGCGAGGCGGGCGACACGGGTTCCGTCTCGGCGAGGCACACCACATGAACCCCGGCCCGCGGCCCGGCAACGGCCAGCCGCGCGACGGCTTCCTGCAGGGAGGCTCCGCCGGGGTCACCGTCCACGATGACGACGGTGTAGGGGCCCAGGAATCCGGCGGGGCCGTCCAGGCCGGGCTCGTCCTTGGCCCAGGAGGGGCGACGGGCGGGGGCGGAGGGCGTGCCGGGGTGGGGGTACGCGTCGGTGTGCGCCTCCGGTGCCGGGACGCGCGGCGGTGTCGGGTGGGCTGCGGTCCTGCCCGTGGCCGCGTGGTCCTCGATCCGGCGCAGCAGTTCCTCCGTGCGGGCCGCCGCCTGTTCGCGGTCGTAGGCCAGCAGCAGGCGGCAGTCCTGGCCGTGGCCGGGACGGACGTGCGGGAGCCAGCCCAGCCAGGACCACTCGGCCGTCCGCTCCTCCACCGGGCGGCCCCGGTCGGCGCTGATCAGCACGATCTCCAGCTGGTCGGGGGAGTGCAGCGCGGCGAGCTGGGCCAGTACCGCGCGGGCCAGTCCGGACAGCCGGGGGCGCGGACCGGCCAGACCCAGTGCGCCCGCCTCGCGCAGCGCCGCGGTCACCGGCACGGCGGGCAGCACGCCCGAGCCGTCGGGTGCGCTCCGGTCGGCCGTGCCGAGCCGCACGGTGAGCGCCTCCGGGTGCCCCGCTCCCCGCTCCCACAGCCGGGGCCCGGGACCCAGCGCCGTCAGCAGCACCGCGGCCGGGTCCGGCCAGGTCTCCGGCTGCTGGAGGACACCGGCCGCCGGGGCCTCGTCCGCACCCGTCGCCGGGGCGCCGTAGGTCTCCGCCCCGGCCGCCGTCTGCTCCGCACGCCCGCCGGCCAGCCGCCGTGCCCACGCGCCGAGCCCGCCGCGCCGCCGGGTGCCCTGGGGGGCTTCGGTTCTGCGCGTGCCGGGTTCGCTGTCCTCGTACGGGCCGGGCAGGAGCTGACCGCCGGTGACTCCGAAGCGTCCGCCATGGGTGTCCCCGCCCCGGCTCTCGATGCTCGGCGCTCCGGCCTGCCCCGGTACGACGTGCGCCGGCGCGCGCTCGTGCTCATGGGCGCCCGCACCCGGGACACCCCAGTCAGCCGTGCCGTACGCGTGAGGGGCCACCCCGGAGGCTCCCTCGGCAGCCGCCGACGGCGCCAGGCCCCCATTAGGGCCACCCGCGCCCGACGACACACCGGCATCCACACCGGCACCCTGACCCTGCGGAGCGACCCGCACGGACCCCTCGCCGTCCGCCACCGTCCGCACCCGGGCCCCGGGCCCCGCGCACGGAGTGACCCGCAACGCCGACTCGCCGATCCGCAGCAGCGCCCCCGCGGGGAACCGCACCGGCCGCTCACCGACGCGGTTGCCGTCGAGCGCCGTGCCGTTCGTGGAGCCGAGGTCGGTCACCGAGACGCGGCCGTCGGCGGCGACCGTGACCGCGCAGTGCAGCCGGGAGACGTCCGGGTCGTCCAGCGGGACGTCGGCGTCGGCGGAGCGGCCCACGGTGATCCGGCCGCCGTGGAGCAGATGGACGCCGCCCGCGTCCGGACCCGCGACCACGTGCAACTGGGCCGGGGCGTCGTCCAGTTCGGGATGCGGTTCGGGTGCCGCCGGGGCGCCCAGGGACAGCACGGCGCCGTCGACCAGCGGGGGCTCGCCGAGGGCGCTGCGGCGGGCGTCCAGCCGCTCGGTGCCGGCGTACAGCACGACCGGCGCGCCGCCGGGCTCGCGGCCCGCACCGCTCTCTCCGGTGACCGCCGCGGCGAGCGCCGACGCCACCGCGGCCAGGTCCGTCCCCGCGGGCGCCGTCACCAGCACGTCGCGGCTCGCGGCACGGCCCCGCTGCGCGGCCGGGCCCAGCGGGTCTACGACGGTCAGCCGGATCTGCATCCCACCCCCACACGAGCACGTCGGCCAGTACTGGGGGCATCCTCGCACCTGCCACTGACAACTCGCCCGGGACCCGGTGACAAGTGATCTTGATTGGTCGGCTCTGCCCCTAAAAATGCCTGACCAGTACCGCACCGGCGATCATTTGAGATCGGTCACGTCCGCTCCCGGCAACCTCTGGACCAAGTCGAGCGTCTTTCCTTCGAACCTGTTCGCCAACGCATACGTACGTCCGCAAGGGCGGCACTACAGTGGGTCGGAAGCAGCAGCAAGCAAGCAGCTAGGGAGCGCGTGACGTGCGGCCAGTCGGCAGCAAGTACCTGCTTGAGGAGCCGCTCGGACGCGGCGCCACAGGCACCGTCTGGCGTGCCCGCCAGCGCGAGACCGCGGGCGCCGAGGCGGCCGTGCCCGGCCAGCCCGGCGAGACGGTCGCCATCAAGGTCCTCAAGGAGGAGCTGGCGAGCGACCCGGACATCGTGATGCGCTTCCTGCGCGAGCGCTCCGTCCTGCTCCGCCTCACCCACCCGAACATCGTCCAGGTCCGCGACCTGGTGGTCGAGGGTGATCTGCTGGCCCTGGTCATGGACCTCGTCGACGGCCCCGACCTGCACCGCTACCTGCGCGAGAACGGCCCCTTCACGCCGGTCGCCGCCGCGCTGCTGACCGCGCAGATCGCCGACGCCCTCGCCGCGAGCCACGCCGACGGCGTCGTCCACCGCGACCTGAAGCCCGCCAACGTCCTGCTCGCGCAGAACGACGGCCGGATGCACCCGCTGCTGACCGACTTCGGCATCGCCCGCCTCGCCGACTCCCCGGGCCTGACCCGGACCCAGGAGTTCGTCGGCACGCCCGCGTACGTCGCGCCGGAGGGTGCCGAGGGCCGTCCGCAGACCTCCGCCGTCGACATCTACGGCGCCGGCATCCTGCTGTACGAGCTGGTCACCGGCCACCCGCCGTTCGCCGGGAGCACCGCCCTCGAAGTGCTGCACCAGCACCTGAGCGCCGAGCCTCGCCGCCCCTCCACCGTCCCGGACCCGCTGTGGACGGTCATAGAGCGCTGCCTGCGCAAGAACCCCGACGAGCGGCCCAGCGCCGAGAACCTCGCCCGCGGCCTGCGGGTCGTCGCCGAGGGCGTCGGCGTGCACGCGAGCGCCGCCCAGATCGCCGCCGCCGAGGCCGTGGGCGCGCTGCTCGCGCCCGACCCGGCCCCGACCGCCGTACCGGGCGTGCCCGGCGCCGCCGACCCCACGCAGGTACTGCCGACGAACGCGCGCCAGTACGACCCGAACGCCGCGACGAGCGTGCTGCCGCACACCGGCGGCCCGGCCGGCGCCGCCGACCCCACCGCCGTCCTGCCGCACACCGGCGCGGCGGACCCGACGGCCGTCCTGCCCCAGGGCCGGCCGGGCCAGCCGGGGCAGCCGGGGCAGCAGCCCGAGCAGCCGCACCCCTGGCAGACCCAGCTGCGCGCCGCGCGGGACCGCAACGAGCAGACGCAGATCCAGTACCTCGACCCGGACGAGGACCCGCTGCGCCGCCGCCCCCAGCGGCAGGTGGCCCGGCCCCAGCAGCAGCCCCGCCAGGCCCCGCAGGCGCGCCCGCAGCGTCCGCAGCCGCGCGGACAGCAGCACGCGCCGGCCGGCTACGGCTACCCGCAGCAGCAGCCGCAGCAGTACGCCCCGCCGCAGCGGCCCGCGCCCGCGCCCGAGCCCCGGGCGCCGCGGCAGCGCAGCGCCAACCCGATGAAGATCCCCGGGCTCGGCTGCCTCAAGGGCTGCCTGTTCACGATCGTCATCCTGGTGGTGGCGAGCTGGCTGATCTGGGAGCTGACCCCGCTGCACACGTGGGTCGGCCAGGGCCGGGGCTACTGGCACGAGGTGACCCACTTCGCCGGGCAGGTCGGCCACTGGATGAAGGAACTGGGCAGGGCCGGCTCCGGCAACTGATCGCCGCCTTGGAGACTTGTCGACATCTGGCGGGTGATTTCGGTCCCCGTGGTGAAGGCCGGCTCGTCGGACGCGTAGTTTTAGCGGCAACACGCGTCTGGTAGGAGCAGTCTTGGCACGGAATATCGGCAGCCGGTACACCGCGAACCAGATCCTCGGCCGGGGGAGTGCCGGCACGGTGTGGCTGGGCGAGGGACCGGACGGCCCCGTCGCCATCAAGCTGCTGCGCGAGGACCTCGCCTCCGACCAGGAGCTCGTCGGACGCTTCGTGCAGGAGCGCACCGCGCTGCTCGGGCTGGAGCACCCGCACATCGTGTCGGTGCGCGACCTGGTGGTCGACGGCAACGACCTCGCGCTGGTCATGGACCTGGTGCGCGGGACGGATCTGCGCACCCGCCTGGAGCGCGAGCGGCGGCTCGCCCCCGAGGCGGCCGTGGCGATCGTCGCCGACGTCGCCGACGGGCTGGCGGCGGCCCACGCGGCCGGGGTCGTGCACCGGGACGTCAAGCCCGAGAACGTGCTGCTGGACATGCGCGGCCCGCTCGGGCCGGGCGGGTCGCACCCCGCGCTGCTGACGGACTTCGGCGTGGCCAAGCTGATCGACTCGCCGAAGCGGACCCGCGCCACGAAGATCATCGGTACGCCCGACTACCTGGCGCCGGAGATCGTGGAGGGCCTGCCGCCGCGGGCCGCCGTGGACATCTACGCCCTGGCGACGGTCCTGTACGAGCTGCTCGCGGGCTTCACCCCCTTCGGCGGCGGCCACCCGGGCGCGGTGCTGCGCCGTCACGTGACCGAGACCGTCGTACCGCTGCCGGGCATCCCCGAGGAGCTGTGGCAGCTGCTCGTGCAGTGCCTGGCCAAGGCCCCGGCCTCCCGGCTGCGCGCCTCGGAGCTGGCGGCCCGGCTGCGCGAGCAGCTGCCGCTGCTGGCCGGGATGCCGCCGCTGGACGTGGACGAGCCGGACGCGGAGCCCGCCGAGGAGACGGCGGAGGAGGTTCGGCCCCCGTCGACTCCCGTCGAAGGCGAGCCGGTACGGCGGCGGGGCGCGGTGTCCCTGGTGCCGGGAGCCAAGCCGGACTCCAACCGGGACACGCATACGTCGATGAGGGTGCCGGGAGCGGACGAGCTGGCCGGCGGCGCCCATGGAACGGCCCGCGCCCCCCGAGCCGCCGGCGCCCCCCGCCCGGGCTCGGCCCGGCACCGGGTGGCGGTACGACGCCGCAGGGTGACGCTCGGCGTGGCCGGCGTGGCCGTGGCGGCGGTAGTGGCCGTAGGCGCGTACCTGGCCTCGTCCGGCGGCGACGACCACCCACCCCAGGACACCCACACCACGTCGACCCCGTGACCCGCCCAGGGGGCGCCGCCCCTGGGCGCCCTGGTAGCTGGGGCATACCCGGCCCTCGCTGCCCGGCGGAGCCGTTACGCTGGAGGCGTGGCAGTCGTCGATGTATCCGAAGAGCTGAAGTCCCTCTCCTCGACCATGGAGTCGATCGAGGCCGTCCTGGACCTCGATGCGATGAGGGCAGATGTCGCCGTGCTCGAGGAGCAGGCGGCGGCGCCGTCCCTGTGGGACAACCCGGACGAAGCGCAGAAGATCACCAGCAAGCTCTCCCACCTCCAGGCCGAGGTCAGGAAGGCGGAGGCGCTGCGCGGCCGGATCGACGATCTCGCCGTGCTCTTCGAGATGGCCGAGGAGGAGGACGACCCGGACACCCGCGCCGAGGCCGAGTCCGAGCTGGCCGCCGTGAAGAAGGCGCTGGACGAGATGGAGGTCCGGACGCTCCTCAGCGGTGAGTACGACTCCCGCGAGGCGCTCGTGAACATCCGCGCCGAGGCCGGTGGCGTCGACGCCGCCGACTTCGCCGAGAAGCTTCAGCGCATGTACCTGCGCTGGGCCGAGCAGCGCGGCTACAAGACCGAGCTGATCGAGACGTCGTACGCGGAAGAGGCCGGCATCAAGTCGACCACCTTCTCCGTGCAGGCGCCGTACGCCTACGGCACCCTCTCCGTGGAGCAGGGCACCCACCGCCTCGTGCGTATCTCGCCCTACGACAACCAGGGGCGCCGCCAGACCTCCTTCGCCGGTGTCGAGGTGCTCCCCGTCGTCGAGCAGACCGACCACATCGAGATCGACGAGTCCGAGCTGCGCGTCGACGTGTACCGGTCCTCCGGTCCCGGCGGTCAGGGCGTGAACACCACCGACTCCGCGGTGCGCCTCACCCACCTCCCCACGGGCATCGTGGTCTCCTGCCAGAACGAGCGGTCGCAGATCCAGAACAAGGCCACCGCGATGAACGTCCTCCAGGCCAAGCTGCTGGAGCGGCGCCGCCAGGAGGAGCAGGCCAAGATGGACGCCCTCAAGGGCGACGGCGGAAACTCCTGGGGCAACCAGATGCGTTCGTACGTGCTGCACCCCTACCAGATGGTCAAGGACCTGCGCACCGAGCACGAAGTGGGCAACCCGGAGTCCGTTTTCAACGGTGAGATCGACGGGTTCCTGGAGGCCGGCATTCGCTGGCGCAAGCAGCAGGAGAAGTAACTTTGTCGACATGACAACTGCCGCCCGAGTGGCGGCAGTTGTCATTTGTCTGGGTTTTACATCACACTCACAGGTCTCAACTCCCCGTAAACGCCACCCCATGCGGACATTGCGCACGCAACGGCCTTGACGTTGCTTTGAAAAATCGGAAGGGTAAAGCGTGGCATGCGTGTCTCTGGGGCGCATGTGGACCGGGGGAACGAGATGACACGGACATGAATTCCGGCTTCGTCAGCTGCCTCCGTCGATCACGGCCGGCCCCACGCACCGCCTCATTGACGAATAGCTACTGGGGGTAGCAACCACATGACGAAGAAGACGCGGATCCGGGTCGCGCGGATAGCCGCCGGCGCCGTGATCGCGGCCGGTGCGTCGCTGACCGCCGCGGGAGCCGCTTCGGCCGCGGGCATCGATGTCCAGGCGGGCCCGATCAACATCGGCGTGAGCACCGGCGACGGTGACGACGCGGGCACCACCGAGGGTGCCACCGTGGGTGTGACCGAGGGCAACACCGAGGGCTCGACCGTGGGTGTGACCGAGGGCAACACTCAGGGCACGTCCGTCGGGACGACCGAGGGCAACACTCAGGGCACGTCCGTCGGGACCACCGAGGGCAACACCCAGGGCACGTCCGTCGGGACCACCGAGGGCAACACCCAAGGCACGTCCGTCGGCACGACCGAGGGCAACACCCAGGGCACCTCCGTCGGCACGACCCAGGGGACGACCGAGGGCGACACTCAGGGCACGACCCAGGGGACGAGCCAGGGTACGACCCAGGGCACCTCCGAGGGCGGCACCCAGGGCAACACCGACGGTGGCAACGGCAACGGTGGCAACGGCAACGGTGGCAACGGCAACTCCGGCGGCAACGGCGGAGGCCACGGAAGCACGGGCGGCAACGGCACCGGCGGCGGTTCCAGCACCGGTGGCACCACCGGCGGCGGCTCCAGCACCGGCGGGAACCACACCACCCCCGACGGCGGCAACAACAACGCCTCCCAGGAGGAGGGCTCCTCGGCCCTCACCGACACGGGTTCCGACACCTCGGCCCAGGGTGGCGACAAGAAGCTCGCCGAGACCGGTGCCGGTCAGACCGCGTTCCTGCTCATCGGTGCCGCGACGATGATCGCCGGCGGCATCGGCTTCCGCTTCCTGCCGCGTCTGGCGAACGGCCGGGGCGGCGCGGCGGCCTGATGACCGCCTGAGCGCACCGGTCGTGGCCGTAAGGTCACACCGCGTACGCGCAACCCAAGTCGAAGGGCCCGGAGCTGCATGCTCCGGGCCCTTCGCAGTCCTTCCGGCCCTTCTAGGCGGTCTGGTGCGCCAGCAGCGCCACCGCGGCGAT
Organism: Streptomyces sp. NPDC002676; assembly: GCF_053592455.1. Taxonomy (NCBI): domain Bacteria; kingdom Bacillati; phylum Actinomycetota; class Actinomycetes; order Kitasatosporales; family Streptomycetaceae; genus Streptomyces; species Streptomyces sp. NPDC002676. The sequence goes on from NZ_JBSFVT010000001.1 coordinate 62,139, forward strand.
CAGCACCGCCAGGAGCGCGATCAGCGCCATCGGGTTCAGCCCCGCGAAGAAGCCCTCCTGCTGCAGTCGCTCGCGGTTCGCACGGCACACAGGGCACCGGCCCTCGCTCACGGGCGCAGCGCAGTTCGCGCACACCAACCGGTCGTACGTCATGCGCTCGCCCTCCTTGCACCGGCCATCACACACAACAACGCTTCGAGGAACGAGAACGTTCCCCTCCCACTCTGCCAGGTTCCCCCGGAAAGAGCGCGGGCGTCCGGCGAAGGCCAGGAGCAGGCCTGTACAAAACGTCGGGAGCAGTCCCATACAAAAACGCACAAGTCTCGCGCAACCGCAACCGGACCCTGCACTCGTGCACCCGGGTCGCGTATGGTCACGCACATCTACCCCCGGCGACCCGTGGTGCATCCGTGATCCGATTCGACAATGTCTCCAAGGTCTACCCCAAGCAGACCCGACCAGCCCTGAGGGAAGTCTCCCTGGAGGTGGAGAAGGGCGAGTTCTGCTTCCTCGTGGGGTCCTCCGGCTCCGGAAAGTCCACCTTCCTGCGGCTCATCCTCCGCGAGGAGCGGTGCAGCCACGGCCAGGTGCACGTTCTGGGCAAGGACCTCGCGCGCGTCTCCAACTGGAAGGTGCCGCAGATCCGCCGCCAGCTCGGAACGGTCTTCCAGGACTTCCGGCTCCTGCCGAACAAGACGGTCGCGGAGAACGTGGCCTTCGCGCAGGAGGTGATCGGCAAGTCCCGCGGTGAGATCCGCAAGTCCGTGCCGCAGGTGCTCGACCTCGTCGGGCTCGGCGGCAAGGAGGACCGGATGCCCGGCGAGCTCTCCGGTGGTGAGCAGCAGCGCGTGGCCATCGCGCGGGCCTTCGTCAACCGGCCCAAGCTGCTCATCTGCGACGAGCCCACCGGCAACCTCGACCCGCAGACCTCCGTCGGCATCATGAAGCTGCTCGACCGCATCAACCGGACGGGCACCACCGTGATCATGGCGACGCACGACCAGAACATCGTGGACCAGATGCGCAAGCGCGTCATCGAGCTGGAGAAGGGCCGCCTCGTCCGCGACCAGGCCCGCGGTGTCTACGGCTACCAGCACTGAGCCGTAACCGCCGCCCGACGACCGTCCACGGAAAGGCTTAACCCGACGCCATGCGCGCCCAGTTCGTCCTGTCGGAGATCGGTGTCGGTCTCCGCCGCAATCTGACGATGACCTTCGCCGTCATTGTCTCCGTCGCCCTGTCCCTGGCTCTCTTCGGCGGCTCGCTGCTGATGAGCGACCAGGTGAGCACCATGAAGGGCTACTGGTACGACAAGGTCAACGTCTCGATCTTCCTGTGCAACAAGAGTGACGCCACGTCGGACCCGCACTGCGCCAAGGGCGCGGTCACCGAGGACCAGAAGAAGCAGATCCTCGCCGACCTGCACAAGATGCCCGTCGTCCAGAAGGTGACGTACGAGTCCCAGGACGAGGCGTACAAGCACTACAAGGAGCAGTTCGGCAACTCCCCGCTGGCCGGCTCCCTGACGCCCGACCAGATGCAGGAGTCGTACCGGATCAAGTTGAAGGACCCGGAGAAGTACCAGGTCATCGCGACCGCCTTCAACGGGCGTGACGGCGTGCAGTCGGTGCAGGACCAGAAGGGCATCCTGGACAACCTCTTCGGGCTGCTGAACCTGATGAACCGGGCGGCCCTCGGCGTGATGGCGCTGATGCTGGTCGTGGCGCTGCTGCTGATCGTCAACACCGTGCGCGTCTCGGCGTTCAGCCGCCGCCGCGAAACCGGGATCATGCGCCTGGTCGGTGCCTCGGGCTTCTACATCCAGGCGCCGTTCATCATGGAGGCCGCGGTGGCCGGCCTGATCGGCGGCGGGCTCGCCTGCGTCTTCCTGGTGGTCGGCCGGTACTTCACCATCGACCATGGCATGGCCCTGGCCAACAAGCTCACCCTCATCAACTTCGTGGGCTGGGACGCGGTGTTCACCAAGCTTCCGCTGATCCTCGCGACCAGCGTGCTGATGCCGGCTCTTGCCGCGTTCTTCGCTCTGCGCAAGTACCTGAAGGTGTGACGCATCCCAAGAGGGCCGTACGGGCATCCGTCCGTACGGCCCTTCGCGTTGTCCTAGACTCACCGCCATGTCAGGCCGAGCCCTGTTCTGTCAGCCCCGCCGCATCCGCCGCGGGGCTGCCCTGACATTGGTCTTCGCCGGTGTGCTCGTCACCGGCGCCGCCACCGGTTCCTTCCCGGAATCCGAGCAGCCGGCCCGTAGGCCCGTCTCCGGCCCGGCAGCCGCGGCCACCCGGCACCAGGCCGTGCAGAAGGCCGCCGCCGAGGCCCTGGCCGACGGCACGTCCCCGATGGAGGCCGCCGAGGGGGTCGTCAGCCGCAGCGGCGACCGCTGGGGCGCCGTCTACTCCGAGGGCGAGTACCAGGAGTTCCAGGAGGCCCTCGACGGCCAGTACACCGGCGTCGGCCTGTGGGCGCGGCGCGAGCGGGACGGCCGTATCGAGGTGACGAAGGTGCAGCCCGGCTCGCCCGCCGCGGACGCCGGGATCCGCAGGGGCGACCGGCTGCGCAGCGTCGACGGCACGAAGGTCGACGGGCGCCCGGTCACCGAGGTGGTCGCCCTGCTGCGCGGCGACGCGGACGACGCGCCCGCCGGTACGACGGTCACGCTGGGCCTCGACCGCGGCAGGCGCGCGTGGACCGAGACGCTGCGCCGGGCGAGGCTCTCCACCGACTCCGTGACGGTCCGCAGGCTGCCCGGCGGGGTCACCGTCATCAAGATCGCCGCCTTCACCAAGGGCTCCGGCGCCGCCGTCCACACCGCCCTGCGGCACGCCCCGGCCGACGCCGGCGTCGTGCTCGACCTGCGCGGGAACTCCGGCGGGCTGGTCACCGAGGCGGTCGACACCGCCTCCGCCTTCCTCGACGGCGGCCTGGTCGCCACCTACGACGTCGACGGCGCCCAGCGCGCCCTGCACGCCGAGCCGGGCGGCGACACCGGCCGGCCCCTGGTCGCGGTGGTCGACGGCGGCACCATGAGCGCGGCCGAACTGCTCACCGGCGCCCTCCAGGACCGGGGCCGCGCGGTCGTGATCGGCTCCCGCACCTTCGGCAAGGGCTCCATCCAGATGCCGACGGCCCTGCCCGACGGCTCGGTGGCCGAGCTGACCGTGGGCCACTACCGCACGCCCTCCGGGCACGCGGTCGACGGCCGGGGCATCACCCCCGACCTGGAGGCGGGCCCGCGGGCCCTGCAGCGGGCGGAGACGGTGCTGACGGGCCTCGGCGACCCGTCGTAGGCCCCTCGAACTGTCGCAGTCCCCTTAAATAGGCTTCCCTCGTCAAATACGCTTCCCTCGCACCCCTGGTGTGGTGAGAAAATGTCGTCACTATGAGCAAGGGAATGTACGTACCGAAGGAGTCCCAGCCCAAGCAGGGCGGAGGGGCCGCGAAGGCCAGGGACGGCGAGAAGGGCGGCAAGCGCAAGATCGTCGCCCAGAACAAGAAGGCCAGGCACGACTACGCGATCGTCGACACCTACGAGGCCGGGATCGTGCTGACCGGCACCGAGGTCAAGTCGCTGCGCGAGGGGCGGACCTCGCTGACCGACGGCTTCGTCCAGATCGACCGGGGCGAGGCGTGGCTGCACAACGCCCACATCCCCGAGTACCACCAGGGCACCTGGACCAACCACTCCGTGCGCCGCAAGCGCAAGCTGCTCCTGCACCGCGAGGAGATCGACAAGCTGGAGTCCAAGGTCCAGGAGACGGGTCACACGATCGTGCCCCTCGCGCTGTACTTCAAGGACGGCCGGGCGAAGGCCGAGATCGCCCTCGCCCGAGGCAAGAAGGAGTACGACAAGCGGCAGACCCTGCGGGAGAAGCAGGACCGGCGGGAGTCGGACCGCGCGATGGCGGCGGCGAAGCGGAGACAGCGGGGCGTCTAGCCGGGCCCGCCGGGAATACGCTGGCACAGCCACGCGTTGTTCACGTACGATGGCGTCTGCACCTCACAGAGGGTGCACGCCCCCTCCTCGGAGGGTTTGAAAAATCAACATGGGGATGATCGGTTTCGACAGCGGCTGTCGAAGCAGGGGAAGCGTGTCGAGGAAGCGGCAATGATCTCGTAAACCATATGTCGCAAAAAATAATCGCCAACACCAAGCGCGATTCCTTCGCCCTCGCTGCCTAAGTAGCGACTTGCGAAGTGTCAGCCCGGGGCTGTTCCCGACCCGGATCCTGGCATCAGCTAGGGAACTAAACCTTGATCCCGGTCACGGGGTGAAAAGGGAAATCTAACAGTGACTGAGCCCGTCGGAGACTTGTTCGCGTGATCTCCGGGGCCGAGAAACTCGTAGCGAACTGCACACGGAGAAGCCCTGATTCCGCACCGTTGGACGCGGGTTCGATTCCCGCCATCTCCACGACGCCCCTCCGGGGGTACCCCATGTGGGCAAAGGCCCCGTCGCTTCTAGCGGCGGGGCCTTTGCCATGCCTGCCGGGCACCCCAGTCGATGACAGCCGCCGTACCCGCCGCCGCGGCCGGTACGGCGAAGGCGGTGGCGGGGGACAGGTGCTGTGCCGCCCAGCCGCCGGCCGCCGAGCCGCAGGCGATGCCGGTGAGCAGGCCGGTGACGACCAGGCTCATGCCCTCGTTGAGGCGGTCGGCGGGCGTGCGCTGCTGCACCAGGGTCATCGCGGTCACCATCGTCGGTGCGGTCGCCATGCCCGCCACCAGCAGCGCCCCCGCCAGCACCGGCAGCGAGCCCGCGGTTGCGGCGACGAGCCAGGGCAGGCACAGCAGCGCGGCCGTGGCCGACAGGCAGTGGGAGAGGCGGAGACCGGCCGGCTTCAGCGCCCCGTACAGCAGCCCCGCCGCACAGGAGCCCGCGGCCTGGAGGGCGAGGACGACCCCGGCCGCCGCGCGATGGCCCTGAGCCTCGGCGTACGCGATCGTGACGACCTCCATCGAGCCGAACACCGCGCCGGTGGCCGTGCAGCAGGCCAGCAGCGGTGGGATGCCGGGGCTGCGCAGCGGGGACGGGGCCTTCGACCGGGCCCGGGGTGGCGGTTCGGTCGCCCGCTGCGCGCAGAAGGCGAGCATCCCCGCCAGCAGCAGCCCGGCCCCCACGAGCGTGCCCGCCTCCGGGAAGAAGGTGCCGGTCAGGAAAGAGGCCAGCACCGGCCCGAGCATGAAGCACAGCTCGTCGGCGGCCTGCTCGAAGGAGTTCGCGGTGTGCAGCGCGCCCGGGTCGTCGCGCAGCAGATGGGCCCAGCGGGCGCGGGACAGGCCGCCGATATTGGGTGTGGCCGCCGTGGCCGCGTAGGCGGCGAACAGGGTCCAGTCCGGGGCGCCGTAGTGCACGCACAGCAGCAGCGCGAGGCTGCCCAGCACCGCGGTGAGCGTCGCCGGTACGGCGACCCGCGCCTGCCCGTGCCGGTCGACGAGCCGCGCCAGCCAGGGCCCGGCCACCGCGGTCGCCGCGAGACCGGTCGCGGTGACGCCACCGGCGAGGGCGTACGAGCCCCGGGACCCGGCGATCATCACGACCGCGCTGACGGAGAACATGCCCATCGGGAGGCGGGCGAGGAGGTTGCCGGCGGTGAAGGCACGGGTGCCGGGGAGGGCGAACAGGCGGAGGTATCCGGTGAATTGCTCCTGTCTGTGTTGTATTCGGCTGTCTTCGGTGGTCTGTTGCGGCATGGCTCCACATTCGCCCCGAGTGGATCACCGCGTCCAACACCTTCCCCGCGCCGATTCACGCACTCTCGTTGTAAGTTGACCGCCATGTCCGCCGCCCCCGCCCACATGGACCCCCGCCTGCTGCGCGCGTTCCTCGCCGTCGCCGAGGAACTGCACTTCACCCGGGCCGCGGCCCGCCTGTACGTCGCCCAGCAGGCGCTCAGCCGGGACGTACGGCGCCTCGAACGGGAGCTGGGCGCCGAGCTGTTCGTACGGACCACCCGGCAGGTGACGCTCACCGCCGACGGCGAGCGCCTGCTTCCGTACGCCCGCCGGGTCCTCGCCGCCCAGGACGACCTGCTCGCCGCGTTCGCCTCCGGGCAGGCCCGGCCGCTGCTGGTCGACATCAACTCGCCGGGCCTCGCCACCGGCCGTCGCGTGCTGCACCGGGCCCGCGAACTCGCCCCGGACTGCGAGCTGATGGCCCGCTACGAGAGCGGACTCACGGGAGCGGCGGCCGAACTGCTGGCCGGCCACCTGGACGCCTCCTTCGGCCGCTATGCCGGCCTGGACGCGTCCCTGCGCTCGGCCATGGCACACCAGCCGGTCCGCTACGAACCGATGGCCCTGGTCCTCCCCGAAGACCACCACCTGGCCGCCCTGCCGACGGTGCCCCTGTCCGCGCTGGCCGGGGAGACGGTGTACGCGGGCGCCGGCAACCCCCGCACCCGGGAGTGGACCGACCTGGCCCGGGGGCTCTTCGAGCCCCGGAACATCCGCGTGGCCCCACCCCTGCCCCTGGCGGTCGGGGACGAGGAGTTCGAGCGCATCATGGCCAAGACCCGCAACCCCGTCCTGGCCGTGCAGGACTTCCCTCCCATGCCCCGCACAGTCCTGCGCCCCCTGACCGACCCCGTCCCCCTCTCCCCGGTCTCCCTGGTCTGGCGCAAGGGCCTGACCCACCCCGCCCTGACCGCACTGCGGCGGGCGGCGACGGAGCTGGCCCGGACGGAGGGCTGGCTACGACGGCCTGCCGGGGGGTGGATTCCGGCCATGGACGAGGAGGTGATGGGGGCGGGGAGGTGACCGGCGTTCTCCGGGCCCCGGCTCGCCCTGGCCGGCCCTCACCGGCCCGTCGGCGGGCAAGTGAGAGCAACGTTCCCTTCCGGTCACCCACAGCCACAGCCAGGAAACGCGCTCTGCCTACCTTCGAGTTCAGTCACACACGATGGCAGACCCGAGTACCCGGAGAACCGGAGGCGTCATGGCAGCCCCAGCCCCAACCCGTCGTACCGGCGGTCGCTGGATCGAACACTGGGACCCGGAGGACGAGGGCTTCTGGCAGGCGACCGGTGAGCGGGTCGCGCGCCGGAACCTGTTCTTCTCCGTGCTCTCCGAGCACATCGGCTTCTCGATCTGGGCCATGTGGTCCGTGCTCGTCCTGTTCATGGGACCCGAGTACGGGCTCACCCCGGCCGACAAGTTCCTGCTCACGTCCGTGGTCACACTGGTCGGCGCCGTCGTCCGCGTGCCCTACACGTTTGCCGTCGCCATCTTCGGCGGGCGGAACTGGACGATCATCTCCGCCGGTCTGCTGCTCATACCGACCGTCGCCGCCTTCGCGGTCATGAAGCCGGGGACCTCCTTCAACACCTTCCTGCTGGTCGGGCTGCTCGCGGGCATCGGCGGGGGCAACTTCGCCTCCTCCATGACCAACATCAACGCCTTCTTCCCGCTGAAGAAGAAGGGGTGGGCGCTCGGGCTCAACGCCGGAGGCGGCAACATCGGCGTACCCGTGATCCAGCTCATCGCGCTCGCCATCATCGGCGCGAACGGCGGCCCGCGCGTGCTGCTCGGGATCTACATCCCGCTGATCGCGGCCGCCGCCGTCCTCGCCGCGCTCTTCATGGACAACCTCTCCTCCGTGAAGAACGACACCGGGGCCGCGCGGGACGCGGCCAAGGACGCCCACACCTGGATCATGTCCTTCCTCTACATCGGCACCTTCGGCTCGTTCATCGGCTACAGCTTCGCCTTCGGGCAGGTGCTCACCAACCAGTTCGGGCGGACCCCGCTCCAGGCCGCGTACCTCACCTTCATCGGCCCGCTGCTCGGCTCCCTGATCCGCCCGGTCGGCGGCTGGCTCGCGGACCGCTACGGCGGGGCCCGGATCACCCTCTACAACTACGTCGGCATGGCCGCCGCCACCGCCGTACTGGTCGTAGCCAGCATGCGCAAGTCGCTGCCGCTGTTCGTCACGGTCTTCGTCGTCCTGTTCGTGCTCAGCGGGCTCGGCAACGGGTCGACGTACAAGATGATCCCCGGCATCTTCCAGACGAAGGCCCTGGCCAAGGGCCTGACGGGTGAGGAGGCGGCGACCTACGGCCGACGCCTCTCCGGGGCCTCCATGGGCCTCATCGGCGCGGTGGGCGCGCTCGGCGGCGTCGGCATCAACCTCGCCTTCCGGCAGTCCTTCCTGTCCTACGGCTCCGGCACCGGAGCTTTCGTCGCCTTCCTCGCCTTCTACGCTGCGTGTTTCCTGGTCACCTGGGCCGTATACCTTCGCCGCCCGGCCGGTGGGACGCAGGCCACAGCTGCCACAGAAGCAAAGGCCCAGCTCAGCTACGCCGAGGTGTGACGTAACACCGGCGACATGAAGCCGAACCGAGCCTGTCACGAGCCGTTGACAGGCTCGATCGGCATGCGGGTGCCGCTACCCGCATCCGGTACGACAACGCGAATGCGGGACGAGAGCCATGTACGAAGCCATGTCCGCAGTACAGCAGCGAACGGAAACCAGTCCCCTCGCGGGGTTCACCGTGGGCGTGACCGCCGCCCGCCGCGCCGACGAACTGGGCGCCCTGCTCCAGCGGCGCGGCGCAACGGTCCTGTACGCGCCCGTCCTGCGCATCGTGCCCCTCGCCGACGACGGCGAACTGCTCGCCGCGACCAAGGGGATCATCGACCAGGTGCCCGACGTGGTGGTGGCCACCACCGCCATCGGCTTCCGCGGCTGGATCGAGGCGGCCGACGGCTGGGGGCTCGGCGAGCCGCTGATCGCACGGCTGCGCGGAGTCGAGCTGCTCGCCCGCGGCCCCAAGGTGAAGGGTGCCGTGCGGGCCGCCGGGCTGACGGAGGAGTGGTCGCCGTCGAGCGACTCGATGGCGGAAGTGCTCGACCGACTCCTGGAGGAGGGCGTCTGCGGACGGCGCATCGCCATACAGCTGCACGGGGAGCCACTGCCGGGCTTCGTGGAGTCGCTGACGGCGGCCGGAGCGGAAGTGGTCCCGGTACCGGTGTACCGCTGGCGTCCCCCGGAGGACATAGGCCCGGTGGACCGCCTCCTGGACGCGGCCGTCTCCCGCGGTCTGGACGCACTCACCTTCACGAGCGCACCGGCCGCGGCCTCTCTGCTCGCGCGCGCCGAGGAGCGCGGCCTGCAGGCCGAGCTGCTGACCGCCCTCTCCCACGACGTGGTACCCGCGTGCGTGGGCCCGGTGACGGCGGTGCCTTTGGAGGCACACGGCGTGGAAACCGTCCAGCCCCAACGCTTCCGTCTCGGCCCTCTCGTGCAACTCCTCTGCCAGGAACTCCCGGGCCGGGCAAGGGCGTTGCCGGTGGCAGGCCACCAGCTGGAGATAAGGGGCCACGCGGTCCTGGTCGACGGCGAACTGCGCCCGGTCCCCCCGGCCGGCATGTCCCTCCTCCGAGCCCTGTCCCGCCGCCCCGGCTGGGTGGTCGCCCGAGCCGACCTCCTCCGCGCCCTCCCGGGCACCGGCCGCGACGAACACGCGGTGGAGACGGCAATGGCCCGCCTCCGTACGGCCCTTGGGGCGCCGAAGCTGATCCAGACGGTGGTGAAGCGGGGGTACCGCCTGGCACTGGACCCGTCGGCGGACGCGAAGTACGCGGACGCGTGAGGAGGCGGCGGCCTGGGCCCCTGCTCACCTGTACGTCACGCAACGGCCCTCCGCGCCCCCTCGGCCCGCCGCCCGCCCACCTCGAACCACAGCAGCTTCCCGGCACCGCGGTCGAGCGGCCCCCCTTCGCCTGCCCCATGATCCCCGCGCGGCACGCGTCGCACGTATGACCGTACGGACGGCACTCAGCAGTCATGGCAGACCCGAAGTCCTGGACGCCGGGTTGACGCCCAGCAGGGCGGCGCCCTGGGTGACCGTGAGGCCGGACCGCTCTCGGAGTTTGCGCAGTTCAGCGCCAAGACGACGTTGACGCAGGGTGGGGTTGTTGGTGGGCGGCAAGGCGCGTCCTTCCAGGCTGATGCGCGGCGCCTGCACCGGGCCGGCGGCCTGCACCGCTCACGCCTCGTCGCTCGCGCGCCGCGCCCGGAACGCCGCTGCCTTGACCCGGTTCTGGCAGGCCGTCGAGCAGAACTGGCGGCCGGCGTTGCGGGAGGTGTCCACATAGACCCGGTCGCAGCGCGGGGCTGCGCAGACCCCGAGGCGGCCGGCGTAGTCGCCGCCGAGGGCCATGGCGAGGCCGGTGGCGCAGCCGGCGCTCCAGCCGACGGCATAGGAGTCGTCGGCGCCGTGGAAGTGGACCTGCCACGGCTCCCCGGGAGCCCGGTCGAGCTGGGGGCGGGCGCCTGTCTCGCGCAGCAGCGCGTTGAGGGCGCAAGCCGCGTCGTCGAGGCGGTCGGCGGCCACGGCCTCGAACGCGGTACGCAGGGCGCGGGCGGTGTCGGCCAACCGGTCGGCCTCGCCGAGTCCCAGGTCGGCCCCGGCAGAGAGTGCCGCGCGGACCGCTCCGACCCGCTCGGCGCCCTCAGGGGCGAGGTAGCGACGGCCGCGCGCCTCACCGTCGGTCAGCGCGTTGACGAGCGCCACCGAGGCATCGAGCAGGGTACGCATGTGACTGTCGAACAACACTTGACCAGTTACCTTTCGCCGCCTACGGTGACCATCACTGACAATAGGCGATTGACCAGTGACGGGAGGCGTCGTGCTGCGCTCCGAACCGCTGCCCCGCACCGTCCGCCTGCTGCTGCTCGCCCGGATCGTCAACCGACTCGGAGCCTTCTCGCTGCCCTTTCTCACCGCGCTGGTCTGCACCGACCACGGCGCGAGCCTGACCACCGCCGGGCTGGTCAGCGCCGCCTTCGGGCTCGCGACGATCCCCTCACGGCTGGCCGGGGGACGACTGGCCGACGGCATCGGCCGGCGCACGACCATCATGCTCGGGCTCTGTGGATGCGCCGTGGCACAGCTGGTGATCGCGGCCTCCGCGTCGCTCACCTGGGCGGTCACCGGGGCGGTGCTGCTCGGGCTGGCCTTCGAACTCTACGAGCCGCCGAGCCAGGCGATCATCGGCGAGTCGGTGCCGGTGCGGCAACGGGTGCGCGCGTTCAGCCTGTTCAGCGCCGCGCTCGCGGCGGGCGGCATGGGCGCCGGACTGCTCGCCGCCCTGCTCGGGCGTTGGGACCTGCGCTGGCTCTTCGTCGCCGACGCCGCGACGTGCCTGGCCTGCGCGCTGCTGATCCGGCTCGCCCTTCCCCATGACCGTCCGGTACCGCCCGCAGCGGACCCGGACGAAACCACCGTGCGACCGATGAGGGACCGAGCCCTGCTGAGCGTCCTGGCCACCGGAACCGCCTACGCCTTGATCAACCAGCAGACCGTGATGACCCTGCCACTCGCGCTCGCGCGGCAGGGTCGGCCCGCCACCGACGCCGGGCTGTTGTTCACCGCCATCGCGGCCACCACCGTGCTCGCCCAGCCGCTGGTCCGGCTGCCCTGGGTGAGCCGGCTCACCACGCCCGTCGCGCTCTCCTTCGCCCATCTCCTCCTGGCCGCGGGGCTGACCGGTTACGCCCTCGCCCGCACTCTGCCGGCGCTGCTCGCCGCGGCCGCCGTGTGGAGTCTGGGCGACCTGCTGGTCATGGGCCGCGTCTACGCGCTCGTCACCGACCTCGCACCGTCCGGCGGAAGCGGCCGTTACCTGGCCCTCTTCGGTACCAGCTGGGGCGTCGCCGCGACGCTCGCCCCCATCCTCGGCACCCAACTGCTCGCCCGCGCGGGGACGACCACGTTGTGGTCGACGATGGCCGCGCTCTGCGTGCTGCTCGCCGCGCTGCACCTCCGGGTGACACCGAAGTCGCCCGGTCTCCGCGAGGTCGCGGAGGTGTTGCCGGTTGTCGATAACAGCGTTATCGTTGAGTAACGCTGTTATTCAACTGGGGGGAAGCATCATGCGCGACACCGTGATCACGACCGAGAGCAGTGCCCGGACCACCGCCCGGCTGACGATCCTGGACGATCACGTCGAGAGCCACGCCGAGGCCGAGTTCCGGGCCGGTGAGGACGGCGCGAGCCCCCATGCCTGGCTCGCCTACGCGGACGTCGAGCGCACGCTCGGGTTCACGCGCAAGCCGCAGGGCTGGTGCCAGGGCGACATCTGCGTCCCGGCCGCCGCCGTCGCGCGGATCGAGGACGCGGACGCCGGGATGCTGGACGTCACCGCCTTCGCCGAACTGCTGGGCCGGCCGGTGGCGATCGAGCCCGACGCCGGAGTCATGGCGCTCGGCGCGTCGGCCGCCGACAGGTCGGCAGCCCTGGTCGGCGACCAGGCACCCGACTTCACCCTGCCGGACGTCAACGGTGTCGAGCACTCGCTGGGCGAACTGCGCGGACGGAAGGTGGCGCTCGTCTTCTGGGCCTCGTGGTGCGGCTGCCGCTACGACCTCCCCGAGTGGGAGCGCCAGCACGCCGCGTTGGCTTCTGAGGGCCTCACGGTGCTGAGCGTCGCCGTGGACCGCAGGATCGAAGACGCTGCGCCGTGGATCGCCGAGGCCGCGCCCACGCACCCCGCGCTGATCGACGTCGACGGCCGGGTCGCGGACCTGTACCAGCTGCTCAACGTCCCGACCGTGCTCTGGATCGACGAACAGGGCCGCATCGTCCGCCCGAACGACACCCAGTTCGCCACCGATCTGTTCCGCTCCATGAGCGGTCTGGACTCCGCGAAGGCCCTCGGCGCCCTACGGCGGTGGGTGACGACCGGCGACTGCGGCCTCGACGCCGGCTCGGTCGCGGAGCTGACCCGGCAGGGCACCCCGCAGCAGCAGCGTGCCCGCACCGAGGCCGCGCTGGCGCTCTGGCTGCTGCGTCACGGCCACCAGCAGGCTGCCGAGCGGCACTTCGAGACCGCGTCGCAGCTGGCACCGGAGGACGTGACGACATGGCGCAGCGCGATGCCGCTCCTGGGAGTGGATCCGATGGGAGACCAGTACTTCGCCCGACGGACCGCGCTGGAGGAGGCGGGCGTGCCGATCTACCGGCCGCTGCCGGACTGGCAGTAGTGACCGGCCGTACGACATCACCTCCTGGAGAATCGTTCCCATGCCCGCCAAATCACCGACCGGCGCCTTCGCCCGGGCCCAGGCCCAGGGCAAGGAGGCTCTGCGCGCCACCATGCTGGACATCGCCGCCGGGCTGCTGGCCGCCGAGGGCCCGGCCGCGCTGAGCATGCGCCGCCTCGCGACCGCCGCCGACTGCTCGACCACCGTCCTGTACCGCCTGTTCGGTGCCAAGGACGGCATCGCGGAGGCGCTCTACCGCGAAGGCTTCGCCCGGCTGCGCCGCCGCCTCGACGCCGTGCCGCGCGGTGAGGATCCGGCCGAGTACCTCGCCGCCCTCGGCCGCGCCTACCGCGCCAACGCCCTGGAAGAGCCCAACTTCTACCGCGTCATGCACGGCGAGGCCATCCCCGGCTTCGTACCCGACGAGGAGTCCCGCGCCGCAGCCGCGGCCAGCCTGGACGTGCTTCGGGAAGCGGCCCGCGCCGCGGTCGAGGGCGGCGTACTGCGCGCGGACGCCGACGTCGACGAGATCACCGACACCCTGTGGGCGGCGGCCCACGGGGTGATCAGCCTGGAGCTCGGCGGGCACTTCCCGGACGGTCTGGGCGAGGAGCGGTACCGGACCCTGACCCGGGCCGTGGTGGAGGCGTTCCTGCCCTGAGGGCGCGCGGAGTCTTCCCCGTGTGCGTGCGGCCACGCGGGAGATCGCCGACCAGTGGCAAGAGGGAAGCAACGATTCGCTTCTTCGATGACACACCGATGGCGCCCACCAGTTGGTGACCGTCCTACAGGTCTGCGTCAACAAGGAGGTTGGCCTCCTTTTCTGTTGATTGACCAGCCGTGGAGCTGAGATCGTCATCGGCCGCTGCGCTCTTGACTGTGTTGGCGATACCCTGCCCCGCGCGAAGGCACCCGAAGGTCGCGAATGCAACCAAACGCACGGGGAAGGTAGTCGCTCATGGCTTGGGACGAGTGGGAGCAGCTCAAGGCCGACGCGGTATCACGGCAATCGGCCCGCATGCAGCTCAACGGAATCCCAGTGGAGCCGGGCGGTGGTGGAACGGGCACGTACGGCGACCTCAAGGCCAGCATCAGGGACCTTGCCGCCGTGGGGAATGCGGCCCGCGAGTTGCACGAGGACTTCGGCGACGTCAGCGACAGAGCCCGGCTCTCGTCCATGAGCGTCGTGGACAGCATGAAGAAGAGCGACGGCTTCGAGCTGGGCGAGGCCATCGACCATGTCGCAGTGCACTGGGTGGACCAGGTGCAGTCGCTCCTCGACGCCACGGCTCACATCGCCAACCATCTCCACGTCACCCAGAGCATCCATGCCAAGGACGAGGTCTACATCGCGGGCGCGATCAGCAGCATCGCGACTCTGGACAAAGGCTTCGACGAGAGGACCACGGGCAAGTAGTCATGGATCTCGACGCGCTCCGCTACCTCGACTTCTCCAGGCTCGACGAGGCCATCGACCGCTGGGAGAAGATGACGAAGAACCTGAAGAAGCTTGCTGGTGACGCTCGTGACAACCTGAAGAAGAAGGCGGACACGGCGAACTGGGCTGGCATCAACGCCACCGTCACCCGTGAGTTCGTCGGCAAGACCGCAGGCGAATTCGATGACGCCCATACCCAGGCCGACACCGTCACCAGGATCATCAAAGACACCCGCGGTGAACTGGGCACGTACAAGCAGCGATTGAACACCCTGATCGAGTCGGCACCGCACATGACGGTGGTGGACACGGGGAACGGCTCGTTCGACGTGGTTCCCCACCCCACAACCGATCCGGCCGGAGCCAAGACGGCCGCCGCCGATCTGCGGGACCAGATCGAGCCGATCCTCACGAAGGCCAGTGAGAGCGACAGCACCGCGGCCAAGGCATTACGCCTGATCGTCGACCACGCCCAGTACGGTTTCTCCGACGCCAGCTACAAGGACCGTGACGAGGCCGCCGACGCGATCAAGGCCGCCGAGCAGGCAGCCAGGACCGTACGCAAGGACCCGCACGACGTGTCCACCACCGAGTTGGCCTCGCTCAACGCCAGCCTGGCGAAGTACAGGAACGACCCCCTCTTCGCAGAGGAGTTCGCCGTCGATGCCGGGCCGAAGAAGGTGATGACCTTCTACGCCGGCATCGCCGATCCGTACGGGGTCGCCTACGACCCCAAACGCGGGAAAGAGGCCAAGCAGCTTCAGAGAAACCTGGGCATCACCCTGGGCACCGCCACCCTCTCCGACAGCGCGAACATGCGTAGCTGGGAGAAGCAGGTAGTCAGCATAGGGCCGAACGAACTCGGCACCGACGACGCGAACAACCCACGCGGCTTCGCGGTCATGAGCAACCTCATGCGCTTCGGCAACTACGACGACCAGTTCCTCGACGCCTACGGCGACAAGCTCCTCGCCTACGACAAGGAACACAACGTCAAGGGCATGAACCCCTGGATCAACAACTGGAACCAGGGCGACCTCAACTTCTGGGACAAGAACGACCGCGGCCGGGACCCGATGACCGGCTTCCTCCAGGCGCTCGGCCACAACCCGGACGCGTCAACTCAGTTCTTCGCCCAGCCTGACGGCACGGGCGTAAGGGTCGACAAGGACTCCGAGGTGAACCAGCACCTCAAGTACCTCACCCAGAACCGCATCTGGATTGCCGACCCCACTTACGAGGGCGACGGCAAGGTTGTGGCAGGGCGTACCGCGCTCGGCCATGCCTTGGAGGCGGCGACCATCGGTTATCCGTACGACGCCGATGCCAAGGACATGCAGGCCGGAGATCGCCGTACGGCCGCAACCGCCGGTGTCATGGAACAGATCGCCTACATCTATGGCAGCGAGGACGGGCCGAAGCTGCTGCACGACCAGCCGGAAATGGCCGCCAGCCTTGGCAAGATGGGCGGCGCCTACATCGACGACATCGACTACAGCCTTTCCGGTCTCGGCAACCACGCACGAGACGCCGGCGACTTCCCCGCCAGGTACGCCGGGCGGGCGGACTTCGGCAACCAGGGCGCCATCAACTTCCTCAGCGTCATGGGGCAGAACGAGACGTCCCACAAGGTGTTGACGGCAGCACAGCACATGTACACGCTGAGCCTTCTCGACGCCCATCCACCGACGACTCAGGCCAACTACGACCATGGTGTGGACGCCCTGACCATGGAGGCAGAAGCGCGCGGAATCCTGGACCACTCGCGCGTGCAGCAGGCAGCCGCC
This sequence comes from Streptomyces sp. NPDC002676, assembly GCF_053592455.1. Lineage (NCBI taxonomy): Bacteria > Bacillati > Actinomycetota > Actinomycetes > Kitasatosporales > Streptomycetaceae > Streptomyces > Streptomyces sp. NPDC002676. The sequence continues at coordinate 78,367 of NZ_JBSFVT010000001.1, forward strand.
GACTACGGCGCTGCTTCGGACGAGGCCAACAAGTCCTTGGGGCGCTCTGCGGACTGGTGGAAGCTTGGTGCCGGGACGGTTGTCGGCGGAGGCATCGCCGCCATCCCTCTTCCTGGCTCCACCGCGGCGGCCCTTGTCGTCGCCCCGATCGCTGCGGATACGGCCGGTGAGGCGCTTAATACGTTCATCGGGCACGAGATCGACAAGGGCGTGGACGACGCCGAGCAGGACCCCGCCCAGAAGGCACAGCTTACGAGCGCGAAGTTCTACGAGAAAGGCGCGGACGACCTGGGGGCGAGCTACGAGCATTATTTCCATAACTACAAGAAAGCTGAGGGAGACGCCGACCAGCAGCAGACGGTCCGGGATATCAAGGGAACATATACTTCTACCGGTTCGAACGAGGACGATTTTCGTGGTCGCGCTCCATACAAGGGCTAGGGTCTTGACGGTTGGAGTGCTGGCGGGGGCGCTGATGGTATCCGCCTGCTCTGGTGAGAAGCCGAAGGAGCCCTCGGGTGTTCCCGCCGCTCAGCTTTGCGATAAGTCGTTCGACGCGCATGCGGTGGCCGCGCTCGAAAAGATCTCCGGCGCTGACGAGTTCGAAGAGATGCCAGGAAAGAACGACTTCGGGGAACCCAGTGCCTTCTCCCTCTCGCGAGCTCGCAGGTACCTGGGCGCGGACATCTCGCAACGGACCCGATGCACGATCTTCAAGAGTTCCGACAAGAGCGGGCATCCGATCCTCGAGATCGATTTCACAAAGGAGAAGTACGAGCCGACACGAGAAAGCCTTGGAGACGCCGCCCATGCGAAAGACCATGTGTTCTATCCGCTTGGTGCTCTCGCTTACACGGCAGGAAGGAACACCACCTCCATTGACTTCCCGTGCCGCGAAGCGAAAGGGGCAGGTGCCTTGCCCTTCGTCAGCGCCTCCATGTTCAGCAATGTAGATCAAATCCCCCTAGGTGATACAAGCAGGGGCCGCATGACCATCCTCAACTCCGCCGCGCGAAAGTTCGCCAAAGAGCTCGGCTGTCTCTCCGAAGCTCGCCTGCCGGAGACGGTTCCCAGTCCGTCCACATAGCCGGGTCGGTACGAGGGCTTCCGGCAGCCCGCCCGGCCGGGCACTGTGAAGGGGACCGACGGAACAGTTCCCTGCACGGTTCCTGCCTAGGCGGTGACAGGCACATGGCACTGGGTACGGCCACGCCCCCGTACGAGCTGCGGTTCGATGCCGGGCGGATCTGTCTGGATCTTCTCGCGAGCACCCACCCGGCCGAACGGCTCGATGCCGTCGAGACGTTGTGTGCCTGGATCGTCGGTGCCGGGCTGGTTCCGGCCGGTACGGGGCTGGGGCATGTCGATGCCTCCTGGCTGGTCGGGTTCCGGGAACTGCGGGGGTGCGTAGGGCGGTTGGTGCGCGTCGGGGGTGGTGTGAGCACTCCGTCGTATGCGCGCTCGCTCGCCCGGCTCAACGACGTTGCCCGTGCCGCACCGCCCGCGCCACGTGCCGTACCCGGTGAAGGCGGCGTATTGATACGGGAGTTGGTTGCACCCGTGGAGTGTGCCGCGCTGCTCGGTGCCGTTGCCCGGGACGCCGTCGAGCTGCTCACCGATCCCGTCGCGCGCGCGGCCCTCAGGGAGTGTGAAGGGGACAACTGTCCCATCGTCTATCTCGACACCTCCCGCGGGCGCCGGAGGCGCTGGTGCTCCAGTGAGGTCTGCGGGAATCGGGAGAGGGTCGCCCGGCATCGGCGGCGGGCCGCCCTCGCACGGGCTTGAGAGCCCGGGGGGGCGATGTGCTGCCCGCCCGACGCTGCTCACGCGTCGGAGGCATGAACAACATGTGGTGAGAATGTGTGGAAACGCCCCGCTCCCGCCTTCGGCCGGCAGAAAAACCGCCACCCCCTTTGAACACCCCGCCACCTCCGTCCGTAAGGGTGGGCGAGCGACCGACTGGGGGAACCCCCGGACACCGGAGGTGGGCGTGCGCAAGGATGCGGCCGTGGCCAATGAACGAGGACCGAGGGCCCGACATCGCATGCCCTCCCAACCCTCGGAGCCGGACGAGGAGCTGATGCGTGCCCTGTACCGGGAGCACGCGGGGCCCCTGCTCGCCTATGTCCTGCGGCTGGTCGCCGGTGATCGGCAGCGCGCCGAGGACGTCGTACAGGAAACGCTCATCCGTGCCTGGAAGAACGCCGGTCAGCTCAACCGGGCGACCGGATCGGTACGCCCCTGGCTGGTGACGGTCGCGCGCCGCATCGTCATCGACGGCCACCGCAGCCGGCAGGCCCGGCCGCAGGAGGTCGATCCGTCGCCGCTGGAGGTCATCCCCGCGGAGGACGAGATCGACAAGGCGCTGTGGCTGATGACGCTGTCCGACGCGCTCGACGACCTGACCCCGGCCCACCGGGAGGTGCTCGTCGAGACGTACTTCAAAGGACGTACGGTCAACGAGGCGGCCGAAACGCTGGGTATTCCCAGCGGCACGGTGCGTTCTCGGGTGTTCTACGCCCTGCGGTCCATGAAGCTGGCACTGGAGGAGCGGGGGGTGACGGCGTGATGAGCGGGTACGGGGGGAATCTGGGATTTGGTGCAGGTGGTACGGGTATGACTGGCCCCATGAACCCGGGTGAGGGATCTTCGGTGCCTAACGAGCACGAGGCCGTCGGCGCCTACGCTCTCGGGATCCTCGACGACGCCGAGGCAACCGCTTTCGAGGTCCACCTCGCCGGCTGCGACTGGTGCGCCCAGCAGCTGGACGAGCTGGCCGGGATGGAGCCGATGCTGGCCGCCCTCGCGGACCTGCCCGGTTCCGGCAGCACTCCCTCGATCGGCGAGTCCCTGTCGGCCAGGCCCAGTCCGCGCCTCGCGGAGCGGCTCGTCGACGAGGTCGCCCAGAAGCGTGCGCAGAAGCGCCGGCGCGGGTTCTATCTCGTCGCCGCCGCGGCTGCGCTGATCGTCGGGGGGCCGCTCGTCGTGCTCACCACGAGCGGCGGTTCGGACAACGGCGGCATGCAGGCCATGGGGCCGGCCCAGTCCGCCTTCCAGACCATGTCCGACAAGAGGACGGCCACGGATGCTGCGACCCATGTCACCGCGACCGTCGCGACGGAGAAGAGGGAGTGGGGCACCCACGCGGTGCTGGAGCTGAAGAACGTCACCGGCCCGAAGCGGTGCTCGCTCGTCGCCGTCGGCAAGAACGGCGAACGCGAGACGGTGACCTCCTGGTCCGTCCCGGACTGGGGCTACGGCGTTTCGAACGCCAAGTCCGACGAGGCGAAGAAGCCGCTCTACGTCCACGGCGGCGCCGCCTTCAGCCCCAACCAGATCGACCACTTCGAGGTCATGACCTTCGAGGGCAAGAAGCTCGTGGAGGTCGGAGAGTGAGGTGGGGGAGTGGGGTCGAGAGCACGGCCGTGGTAACCGGTCCGTAGCGGTGCCGTAGCTTCCACCGGTCCCCTTCGCGTACGGTTGACGGCTGCCCAGCACGTCAGAAGGGGGCCCGGTGGCCGCTCAGGTTCAGCAGTCCGCGGTCGGATCGGTACGCGACGCACACGAGTCCGTGCGTGACCGAGAGATCAGCGTCGAACAGGAACACCTGGACCGGGTGTACCGGCGGCTCGAGGAGAAGATCCACGAAGCCGAGTTCCTGATGAACGACGCGGCCCAGCGCGGCCAGGTCGGCACCCCTGGCGCGCTCGCCGAGCGGGACGCGCAGGTCTTCCGGGCCGGCATCCACCTGAACCGGCTCAACAACGAGTTCGAGGACTTCCTCTTCGGGCGGATCGATCTGCTGCTGGGCAAAGACGGGAAGAAGGGGCCCGACGGGGCTTACACCGCCGTCGAACCCGCCGAAGGAGCCGTGCGGGGCGACAACACGGCCGACATCGCCGAGACCCTGCACATCGGGCGCATCGGCGTACTCGACGAGGACTACGCGCCGCTGGTCATCGACTGGCGCGCCCCCGCCGCCGCACCCTTCTACCGGGCCACCCCCGTGGACCCGGGACGGGTCGTGCGGCGACGCGTCATCCGGTCGAAGGGGCGTCGCGTGCTCGGCGTCGAGGACGACCTCATGCGGCCCGAGCTGACGGCCTTCCTCGACGGCCGCGAGCTGCCCGCCATCGGCGACGGCGCCCTGATGGCCGCCCTCGGCCAGGCCCGCAGCCACACCATGCGGGACATCGTCTCCTCCATCCAGGCCGAGCAGGACCTGGTGATCCGCGCCCCCGCCGCCTCCATCACGTACGTGGAGGGCGGGCCGGGGACCGGCAAGACCGCCGTCGCGCTGCACCGCGCCGCCTACCTGCTCTACCAGGACCGCAGACGCTACGCGGGCGGCATCCTGATCGTCTCGCCGACCCCGCTGCTGGTGGCCTACACCGAGGGCGTGCTGCCCTCCCTCGGCGAGGAGGGCCAGGTCGCGATCCGCGCGATCGGCTCCCTGGTCGACGGCGTGGAGGCCACGCTCTACGACTCCCCGTCCGTGGCCCGGGCCAAGGGCTCGTACCGGATGCTGAAGGTGCTGCGCAAGGCCGCCCGCGGTGCACTGGAGCTGAACGGCTCCCCGGAGCGGCTGCGCGTGGTCGCCTTCGGGCGCCGCCTGGAGCTGGAGGCGCAGGAGCTGGAACGTATCCGCCGTAACGCGCTCGGCGGCACCGCCCCCGTCAACCTGCTGCGCCCGCGCGCCCGCAAGCTGCTGCTGGACGCCCTGTGGGCCACATCCGGCGCCGCCGGCCGGCACAGCGACCCGGAGCTGGCCGCCGAGCTGCGCTCCTCCTTCGACGAGGACGTCAGCACCGAGGACGCCTTCCTGGCCTTCCTCGACGCCTGGTGGCCCGAGCTGACCCCGAAGGGCGTGCTGGCCGCCATGGCCGACGAGAAGCGGCTCGGCCGCTGGGCCCGCCGGATCTTCAACCCCGGTGAGGTCCGCAGGGTCGCCCGCGCGCTGAAGCGGGACGGCTACTCCGTGCACGACATCGCCATGCTGGACGAGCTCCAGGCGATCCTCGGCGCCCCGGCCCGGCCGAAGAAGAAGCGTGAGCTGGACCCGCTGGACCAGCTCACCGGCCTGGACGAGCTGATGCCGGTGCGCGAGGAGACGCAGCGCGAGCGCGCCGAGCGGCTCGCGCAGGAGCGCACCGAGTACACGCACGTCATCGTCGACGAGGCACAGGACCTCACGCCGATGCAGTGGCGCATGGTCGGCCGCCGCGGCCGGCACGCCACCTGGACGGTGGTGGGCGACCCCGCCCAGTCCTCCTGGTCCGACCCGGACGAGGCGGCCGAGGCCCGCGACGAGGCCCTCGGCACCCGCCCGCGGCGCCGCTTCCGGCTCACCGTGAACTACCGCAACCCGGCCGAGATCGCCGAGCTGGCAGCCAAGGTCCTCGCCCTGGCCATGCCCGGCTCCGAGTCGCCGTCCGCCGTACGGTCCACCGGGGTCGAGCCCCGCTTCGTGGTCGTCGGGGACTCGCTGGAGAAGACCGTGCGCGCGGAGGCCGAGCGGCTGCTGCGCCTGGTGGACGGCACGGTCGGCGTGGTCGTCGCGATGAACCGGCGCGAGGAGGCCCGGCGCTGGCTGGCCGGGCTCGGCGACCGGGTCGTCGCTCTCGGCAGCCTGGAGGCCAAGGGCCTGGAGTACGACGCCACGGTCGTCGTCTCCCCGGCCGAGATCGCCGACGAGTCCCCGGCCGGGCTGCGCGTGCTGTACGTGGCGCTGACCCGGGCCACCCAGCAGCTGACGCTGGTGTCGGGGGAGCGGGACGAGCCGGACGCGGCCGGGGTGCCCGACCTGCTCCGGGACTGACTTCCGGAGAACATCCACGTACGGGAATGGCTGCGCCTCGCCGGTTTGTTAGCCTGGGTGTGACACCGGCTCGATCCAAGCCCCCGGGCCCAACCTTTGTCCCTGCGAGGGACCACTTGCCGCGAGGCGAGCATGGCGGGTCGGTGTCATGAACGTGAGAGAGACCCACGTCACGGGTGTGGCGTGGGTCTCTTTCTTTGTCTGATCGTCTCTCGTATGGTGGAAGAGGTTTTCCGAAATCATGCACCGACCGTACGACCGCGTGAACAAAACGTCCGCAATCCAGGGCGACTACCACGTACTGATCGGTAGGTGCGACGATCGGACGGCACAACTCGCGACACGGTGAAAGCAGAGGAAGTCGGCCATGGCAACGGCGCCCAGCGTCTCCTACTCGATGACCATCCGGCTGGAGGTGCCCGCGAGCGGAACCGCCGTCTCGCAGCTCACCACCGCCGTGGAGTCCTCCGGAGGCTCGGTCACGGGCCTCGACGTCACCGCGTCCGGCCACGAGAAGCTCCGTATCGACGTCACCATCGCGGCCACCTCCACGGCACACGCCGAGGAGATCGTCGAGAAGCTGCGCGGCATCGAGGGCGTCACCCTCGGCAAGGTCTCCGACCGTACGTTCCTCATGCACCTCGGCGGCAAGATCGAGATGCAGTCCAAGCACCCCATCCGCAACCGTGACGACCTCTCCATGGTCTACACGCCGGGTGTGGCCCGCGTCTGCATGGCCATCGCTGAGAACCCCGAGGACGCCCGCCGCCTCACCATCAAGCGCAACTCCGTTGCGGTCGTGACGGACGGTTCCGCCGTGCTGGGCCTCGGCAACATCGGCCCCAAGGCCGCGCTGCCGGTCATGGAGGGCAAGGCGGCCCTGTTCAAGCGCTTCGCCGGCATCGACGCCTGGCCGATCTGCCTGGACACCCAGGACAGCGACGCGATCGTGGAGATCGTCAAGGCGATCGCCCCGGGCTTCGCCGGCATCAACCTGGAGGACATCTCCGCGCCGCGCTGCTTCGAGATCGAGGCCCGGCTGCGCGAGGCCCTCGACATCCCCGTCTTCCACGACGACCAGCACGGCACCGCGATCGTCGTCCTCGCCGCCCTGACCAACGCCCTGCGCGTCACCGGCAAGGCGATCGAGAACATCCGCGTCGTCATGTCCGGCGCCGGCGCGGCCGGTACGGCCATCCTCAAGCTGCTGATCGCGGCGGGCGTGAAGAACGCCGTCGTCGCCGACATCAAGGGTGTGGTGCACGCCGGCCGTGAGGACCTGGTGGAGGCCCCGGCCGACTCCCCGCTGCGCTGGATCGCCGAGAACACCAACCCCGAGGGCCTGACCGGCACCCTCAAGGAGGCCGTGCGCGGCGCCGACGTCTTCATCGGCGTCTCCGCCCCGAACGTCCTCGACGGCGACGACGTGGCCGCGATGGCCGACGGCGCCATCGTGTTCGCGCTCGCGAACCCCGACCCCGAGGTCGACCCGGCAATCGCCCGGCAGACGGCGGCCGTTGTGGCCACCGGCCGCTCCGACTTCCCGAACCAGATCAACAACGTGCTGGTCTTCCCGGGTGTCTTCCGCGGCCTGCTGGACGCGCAGTCCCGCACCGTCAACACCGAGATGATGCTCGCTGCCGCGAAGGCCCTCGCCGCCGTGGTGACCGAGGACGAGCTGAACCCGAACTACATCGTCCCGAGCGTCTTCAACGACAAGGTCGCGGGCGCCGTCGCCGGCGCGGTCCGCGAGGCCGCGAAGGCGGCCGGCGTGACGGCCGCCGAGACCGTCTAGTAGCTGCGCGCGCCGTTGTGCGGGGGCTGTGAGCATCGCCACGGCAGCCCCCCGCCCCGGCGCGTCGTGGAACCACCTGATGCCGGGCGCGCTCTAGGGTGACGGCCGAGCAGGCGTTTTTCGTGTGACTCCCCAGGGTGTTCTCACGACTCCTACGGGTGCCGGATTGGCTTTCCCGCCGCAGGTAGGGGCAGGATGCGTCCCTGGGCGCGAGCGCATCGGCATCGCAGTGCCTCTTCGGCTCCGCCGCGTGGCACACCCCAACGGTAAGAAAAACACGGGAGTAACAACATGAACCGCAGTGAGCTGGTGGCCGCGCTGGCCGACCGTGCCGAGGTGACGCGCAAGGACGCCGACGCCGTGCTGGCCGCTTTCGCCGAGGTCGTCGGCGACATCGTCTCCAAGGGCGACGAGAAGGTCACCATCCCTGGCTTCCTGACCTTCGAGCGCACCCACCGCGCCGCTCGTACCGCGCGTAACCCGCAGACCGGTGAGCCCATCAACATCCCGGCCGGTTTCAGCGTGAAGGTCTCCGCGGGCTCGAAGCTCAAGGAAGCCGCCAAGGGCAAGTGAGCCTGCCGCTCGTACGCCACGGGACGGCGTACGAGGCGCTCTGAAGCGCTGTGACGCCAATGGGGCGGCCCTCCTTCACTGGAGGGCCGCCCCATCGTCGTACGGGCTTCGTGCGGCCTTCGCGCAGGCTTCGCGAGCCGTTAACCAGCCGTCAGCCGAGCGCCTTGCCGGGCAGCTCGACCTTCGCGCCCAGTTCGACCAGCTTTTCCATGAAGTTCTCGTAGCCGCGGTTGATCAGGTCGATGCCGTGGACGCGCGAGGTGCCCTCGGCCGCGAGGGCGGCGATGAGGTAGGAGAAGCCGCCGCGCAGGTCGGGGATGACCAGGTCGGCGCCCTGGAGCTTCGTCGGGCCGGAGACGACCGCGGAGTGCAGGAAGTTGCGCTGGCCGAAGCGGCAGTCGGAGCCGCCCAGGCACTCGCGGTAGAGCTGGATGTGCGCGCCCATCTGGTTCAGCGCGGAGGTGAAGCCGAGGCGGGACTCGTACACCGTCTCGTGGACGATGGACAGGCCCGAGGCCTGCGTCAGGGCCACCACCAGCGGCTGCTGCCAGTCGGTCTGGAAGCCGGGGTGCACGTCCGTCTCCAGCGCGATGGACTTCAGCCGGCCGCCGGGGTGCCAGAAACGGATGCCCTCGTCGTCGATCTCGAAGGCGCCGCCGACCTTGCGGTAGGTGTTCAGGAACGTCATCATCGAGCGCTGCTGGGCGCCGCGGACGTAGATGTTGCCGCCGGTCGCGAGGGCCGCCGAGGCCCAGGACGCCGCCTCCAGGCGGTCCGACAGGGCGCGGTGGGTGTAGCCGCCGAGCTTGTCCACACCGGTGATGCGGATCGTGCGGTCGGTGTCCATCGCGATGATCGCGCCCATCTTCTGCAGAACGCAGATGAGGTCCTCGATCTCCGGCTCGACGGCCGCGTTGGACAACTCCGTGACGCCCTCGGCGAGTACCGCAGTCAGCAGCACCTGCTCGGTCGCGCCGACGGACGGGTACGGCAGCCGGATCTTCGTGCCGCGCAGCCGCTGCGGCGCCTCCAGGTACTGGCCGTCCGCCCGCTTCTCGATCGTCGCGCCGAACTGCCGCAGCACGTCGAAGTGGAAGTCGATGGGCCGGCCGCCGATGTCGCAGCCGCCCAGGCCCGGGATGAACGCGTGGCCGAGACGGTGCAGCAGCGGACCGCAGAACAGGATCGGGATACGGCTGGAACCCGCGTGGGCATCGATGTCAGCGACGTTCGCACTTTCCACGTGCGTCGGGTCGAGCACCAGCTCGCCGGGCTCCTCGCCCGGACGGACCGTCACCCCGTGCAGCTGGAGCAGGCCGCGCACGACGCGCACGTCACGAATGTCCGGAACGTTGCGCAGCCGGCTCGGCGCACTGCCCAGCAGCGCGGCGACCATGGCCTTCGGCACGAGGTTCTTCGCACCGCGGACCCGGATCTCGCCTTCCAGCGGGGTTCCGCCGTGGACAAGCAGGACATCGTCGTTGACGGTCATGAATCTCGCGTTCCGATTGGTTGGACAGGGGCCGGCCGATCACTCTTGGCGGGGGCCGGGAAGACAGACTAATCGCCGATGACCCCTCGTTCGTAAGCCCGAGTACGACCCAGCCACGTCAAAGCTGTGTCACAACACGAACGGTTCCCCGGCGGGCACATGGGGTCACCGCACGCGGGGAACGGCGATTGGCTCCCCACACCGGCGGAAGATGCGGGATCATGTCTGCCATGACCGAGGTGTCCTCGCTCACAGGGCGGCTGCTCGTGGCCACCCCCGCCCTGGCGGACCCGAACTTCGACCGTGCGGTCGTGCTCCTTCTCGACCACGACGAGGAGGGCTCCCTCGGTGTCGTCCTCAACCGTCCCACACCGGTGGGCGTCGGCGACATCCTGGAGGGCTGGGCCGACCTCGCGGGCGAGCCCGGTGTCGTCTTCCAGGGCGGCCCCGTCTCGCTGGACTCCGCGCTCGGCGTCGCGGTCATCCCGGGCGGTGCGGGCGGCGACACCGCCCCGCTCGGCTGGCGGCGGGTGCACGGCGCGATCGGCCTGGTCGACCTGGAGGCCCCGCCGGAACTCCTCGCCTCGGCCCTCGGCTCCCTGCGCATCTTCGCCGGATACGCCGGCTGGGGCCCGGGCCAGCTGGAGGACGAGCTGGCGGAGGGCGCCTGGTACGTCGTGGAATCGGAACCCGGGGACGTCTCCTGCCCGGCCCCGGAAAGACTCTGGCGCGGAGTGCTCCGCCGCCAGCGCAGCGAACTGGCGATGGTGGCCACGTACCCGGACGACCCGTCGCTCAACTGATGCGTGTGAGCTTCAGTACCCTTGGCGATATGAGCACTCTTGAGCCCGAGCGCGGGACTGGTACGGGGACCCTCGTCGAGCCGACGCCGCAGGTGTCCCACGGCGACGGTGACCACGAGCGCTTCGCCCACTACGTCCAGAAGGACAAGATCATGGCGAGCGCCCTGGACGGCACGCCCGTCGTGGCGCTGTGCGGCAAGGTGTGGGTGCCGGGCCGTGACCCGAAGAAGTACCCGGTGTGCCCCATGTGCAAGGAGATCTACGAGTCCATGGGCGCCGGCGGCGACGAGGGCAAGGACGGCGGAAAGTAGCCCCTCCCGCCTGATGTACGTCTGACGTACGTCCGTTCGGTGCGAGGCCCCCGGGGTGTGCGGCTCGGTGCACCCCGGGGGCTTTCGTGTGCCGCCGGCGCGAAGTGGTCGAGACCTCTTGTCGGCTTGTCCCCGGGCTCCTAGCCTCCGGGCATGGTGGATCTGATTCCGGTTCCGGTTCGTTGTTCCGAGGACGTCGTCGGACGCGCGAGGCTCGATCGCAGTACGGCGTTGGAGGCGCGGCCCGGTACGGAGGGGGTCGCGCGCTGGCTGCGGGCGACGGTCGGCGCGGCGACCGGGCTGCCGTTCCCGGAGGCGGCCGATCCCGCCGACCCCGGCAACCGCATCGTGCTCGGCATCGAGCCGGACCTGCCCCCGGAGGGCTACCGGCTCGTCGGCGGCGAGAGGCCGTACCGCATCCAGGGCGGCAGCGCGGCCGGTGTCTTCTGGGGGGCGCAGACCTTCCGGCAGCTGCTCGGTGCCGACGCCTTCCGCCGGGCGCCGGTGCGGCCGGGGTGGGACTGGGAGCTGCCGCGGGTCACCGTCGAGGACGCGCCGCGGTTCGGCTGGCGCGGTCTGCTGCTCGACGTCGCACGGCACTTCATGCCCAAGGAAGGGGTGCTGCGCTACCTGGATCTGATGGCCGCGCACAAACTCAACGTCTTCCACTTCCACTTGACGGACGATCAGGGCTGGCGGATCGAGATCAGGCGGTACCCGAAGCTGACCGAGGTCGCCTCCTGGCGGGCGCGGTCGAAAATCGGTCACCGTGCCTCGCCGCTGTGGGAGGAGAAGCCGCACGGCGGTTACTACACCCAGGACGACATCCGGGAGATCGTCGCCTACGCCGCCGAGCGGCACATCACCGTCGTCCCGGAGATCGACGTACCGGGCCACTCGCAGGCCGCCATCGCCGCGTACCCGGAACTCGGCAACACCGACGTCATCGACACGACCGCCCTCACCGTTCTGGACAACTGGGGGATCTCCTCGAACGTACTGGCTCCCACCGAGACCACTCTGCGCTTCTACGAGGGAGTGTTGGAGGAGGTCCTGGAACTGTTCCCCGGAGAGTTCGTGCACATCGGCGGCGACGAGTGCCGAAAGGAGCAGTGGCGCGAGTCGGTGGCCGCCAAGACCCGTATCGCGGATCTCGGGCTGGCCGACGAGGACGAGCTGCAGTCGTGGTTCATCGGCCACTTCGACCGGTGGCTGTCCGCGCGCGGGCGCCGGCTCATCGGCTGGGACGAGATCCTGGAGGGCGGTCTCGCACCCGGCGCGGCGGTCTCCTCCTGGCGCGGCTACGGCGGCGGCGTCGCGGCGGCGCAGGCCGGGCACGACGTCGTCATGTGCCCGGAGCAGTACGTCTACCTGGACCACCGCCAGGCTCCGGGCGAGGACGAACCCGTGCCGATCGGCTTCGTGCGCACCCTGGAGGACGTCTACCGGTTCGAGCCCGTTCCGCCCCAGCTCACCCCCGAGGAAGCCGGGCATGTGCTGGGCACCCAGGCCAACGTGTGGACCGAGGTGCTGGAGGACGCCGCGCGCGTGGACTACCAGACCTTCCCGAGGCTCGCCGCCTTCGCCGAGGTCGCCTGGAGCCGGCTGCCCGCCCCGGCGGAACGGGACTTCGCGGACTTCGAACGCCGTATGGCCGCCCACTACGGGCGACTTGACGCCCTGGGGGTCGCATACCGGCCACCCGCCGGTCCCCGGCCCTGGCAGCGGCGCCCCGGTGTCCTCGGCCGACCGATCGAGGGACCGCCTCCGAACAGATAGTCGAACAGCCGGCCGCCCCGAACAGACAACGGAAAAACCCCGGCACTATCACCGAAGAGTGGCAATTCGTGCGCACCGGTGCTGCCGTGCGAAAACGGACCATCCCCCCGATGAGATGCGCGAATGCCTCCTGGCGGACCCCCGCGTTCGGGTGTTGCGAAGATGTGCCAGAGTTGCCACGTCCGCCCTGTCAGCACGTACCGTACGGCGCACAGGCGGGACCAGGTGGGGCAGCGGGAAGGGGCAGCCGGTTTGACCACGCACGCACCGCAGGCGGCGCAGGCCGTCACGCTGCCCACGACTCTGGACGAGGCGGTGGCGGCCCTCACCGCCCTGCCCACGGCCGTCCCCGTGGCGGGCGGCACCGACCTGATGGCCACCGTCAACTCCGGCCAGCTCCGGCCCGCGGCCCTGGTGGGCCTCGGGCGGATCAGCGAGATCCGCGGCTGGCAGTACCAGGACGGCCACGCGCTGCTCGGCGCGGGCCTCACACACGCGCGCATGGGCCGCCCCGACTTCGCGGCCCTGATCCCGGCGCTCGCCGCCGCCGCGCGCGCCGCGGGCCCGCCGCACATCCGCAACGCCGGCACCCTGGGCGGCAACATCGCCTCCGCGGCTCCCACCGGGGACGCGCTGCCGGTGCTGGCCGCCCTGGAGGCGACCCTGATCGTCGCGGGCCCGGGCGGCGCCCGCCGCGAGGTCCCGGTGTCGCACCTGCTGGCCGGCGTGGAGATGCTGCGCGGCGGCGAACTCATCGGCTTCGTGCGCGTACCGCTGCTGCACGCCCCGCAGGTCTTCCTGAAGGCGACGGGACGCACCGGGCCGGGCCGCGCGCTGGCCTCCGTGGCCCTCGTCCTCGACCCCGCCCGGCGCGGCGTGCGCTGCGCCGTCGGGGCCATAGCGCCGATGCCGCTCAGGCCCCTGGAGGCCGAGCAGTGGGTGGCGCAGCTCATCGACTGGGACAACGACCGCGCGCTCGTCCCGGAGGCCCTGGAGGCCTTCGGGGAGTACGTCGCCGCGGCCTGCATCCCCGACCCGGCACCGGAGGCGGACGGCATCGTCCCGCCGCTTCCGCCCGCCGTACTGCACCTGCGGCGCACCGTCGCCGCGCTGGCCCGACGAGCACTGGGGAGGGCACTGTCGTGACCGACGACCAGCACGGAGAGGGCACGCCCCGAAGCGGCGGGCGCTGGGACCCGCTGCCCCAGGGCGACTACGACGACGGCGCCACCGCCTTCGTCAAGCTCCCCGAGGGCGGCATCGACGCCCTGCTGTCCGGCGACAGCCCGCTGGCCGCACCCGGACACGGCTATGTGCCGCCGCCCATAACGGCGGCGCCCGCCGACGTCACCACCGGGACCTGGCCGGCGGCCGAGGGCGCCCAGTGGCCCGACCCGAACGCCGTGCCCCAGGAGACGGTCGCCGACGACCGGTTCACGTACCACCCCGGTGCCACGCAGCAGTGGACGTTCGAGGAGCCCGCCGCCCCGCCTGCGTCCGGCCACGACGTCACCGGGCAGTGGTCCATCCCCGTCGCCGGCGGCGACCTCCCGGACGAATCGGGCGAGTTCACCACGTCCTCGCTGGTCGAGCAGTGGGGCGGCACCCCGCCCGCCACGCTCCCCGGCGGCGCGCCCGCGCCCTGGGCGACGGACGGCGCCGGCCAGACGTGGGGCCAGCAGGAGGCGCTCGCGCAGGCCGCCGAGTCCCTCGCGCAGGCCACCGAGACGCCCGCGCACGGGATCCCGGCGCCCGAGGGGCACGCGCCTGCCGAGCCGTACGCCCCGCAGTACGACGAGCCGTACCCGGAGAGCCCCGGCGCCCACGCGCCCGAGGAAGCCTCTGAGCGGCCCGCTGACAGCCCCGCGCACCTTGAGACCTCCGGCGCCCCGGCAACCGCACCGAAGGCCGTGGAAACGCCGGACACGGCCGAAGCGGCCGTAGCCGCCGAATCCGTCGCACCCGCGGCCCCGGCCGACACGCCCGAAAGCCCCGCGGACCTCGCTGACTCCGCGCCCGCGCAGGAGGAACCCCCGGCGCCGGCGGCCGAGCCCGGGGAGCCTGAGGCGTCCGCCCCGGCGGCCCCGGCCGACCCGGAGCAGGACGGCGCCCCGGAGGACCCCGAGCCCACGCCCCTGCCCCCGCTCGACGACCACCCCCTCGCCTCATTCGTCCTGCGCGTCAACGGCGCCGACCGGCCCGTCACCGACGCCTGGATCGGCGAGTCGCTGCTGTACGTCCTGCGTGAGCGGCTCGGTCTCGCGGGCGCCAAGGACGGCTGCTCGCAGGGCGAGTGCGGGGCCTGCAACGTGCAGGTCGACGGGCGGCTGGTGGCCTCCTGCCTGGTCCCGGCGGTCACCGCGGCCGGCGCCGAGGTGCGCACCGTCGAGGGCCTCGCCGTCGACGGACAGCCCTCCGACGTGCAGCGCGCGCTCGCCCGGTGCGGTGCCGTGCAGTGCGGCTTCTGCGTGCCCGGCATGGCGATGACCGTGCACGACCTGCTGGAGGGCAACCCCGCCCCGACCGAGCTGGAGACCCGGCAGGCCCTGTGCGGCAACCTGTGCCGCTGCTCCGGCTACCGGGGCGTCGTCCAGGCCGTCAAGGAGGTCGTCGCCGAGCGCGAGGCGCTCACCGCCGCGGACGCCGGGACGGACGCCGACGAGGCACGTATTCCGCACCAGGCGGGCCCCGGCTCCGGAGGCGTCAACCCGTCGGCGTTCGAGGCGCCCAGCGTCTTCGACAGCCCCGGCACCTTCGGTGTGCCGGCACCGCACGAGCAGCACTACGGCCAGGACGGAGGCCAGGCGTGAGCAACGAAGCCGCCGCGACCACCACCGCGGAACCCGCTCCCGCCGCCGAGCCGCAGCACGGCCTCGGCGCCTCCCTGCCGCACGCCGACGCCTGCGCCAAGACCGAGGGCACCTTCCCGTACGCGGCCGACCTGTGGGCCGAGGGCCTGCTGTGGGCGGCCGTGCTGCGCTCCCCGCACGCGCACGCGCGCATCGTCTCCGTCGACACCACCCACGCGCGCGAGATGCCCGGCGTACGGGCCGTCGTCACCCACGAGGACGTGCCCGGCACCCCGCGCCACGGCCGGGGCACGCCCGACCGCCCGGTGTTCGCCTCCGAGGTCGTACGGCACCACGGCGAGCCCATCGCGGCCGTCGCCGCCGACCACCCGGACACCGCGCGGATGGCCGCCGCGGCGATCATCGTCGAGTACGAGGTACTCGACCCGGTCACCGACCCGGAGCACGCCTTCGAGGCCGAACCGCTGCACCCGGACGGCAACCTGATCCGGCACATCCCGCTGCGCCACGGCGACCCGGAGGCGGTCGGCGAGATCGTGGTCGAGGGCCTGTACCGCATCGGCCGCCAGGACCCGGCCCCCATCGGCGCCGAGGCCGGCCTCGCCGTGCCCCGCCCCGACGGCGGCGTGGAGCTGTACCTGGCCTCCACCGACCCGCACGCCGACCGCAACACGGCCGCGGCCTGCTACGGCCTGTCCCCTGATCGGGTGAAGATCGTCGTCACCGGGGTGCCCGGCGCCACCGCCGACCGCGAGGACCAGGGCTTCCAGCTCCCGCTCGGCCTGCTCGCCCTGAAGACCGGCTGCCCGGTGAAGCTCACGGCCACGCGCGAGGAGTCCTTCCTCGGCCACGTCCACCGCCACCCCACCCTCCTGCGCTACCGCCACCACGCCGACGCCGAGGGCAAGCTGGTGAAGGTCGAGGCGCAGGTGCTGCTGGACGCGGGCGCGTACGCCGACACCTCCGCCGAGGCCCTGGCCGCCGCCGTCTCCTTCGCCTGCGGCCCGTACGTCGTCCCGAACGCCTTCATCGAAGGCTGGGCCGTGCGCACCAACAACCCGCCCTCCGGGCACGTGCGCGGCGAGGGCGCCATGCAGGTGTGCGCCGCCTACGAGGCGCAGATGGACAAGCTCGCGAAGAGGCTCGGCCTGGACCCGGCCGAGCTGCGCCTGCGCAACGCGCTCGCGACCGGCGACGTCCTGCCCATCGGCCAGACGGTGACCTGCCCGGCGCCGGTGGCCGAACTCCTGCAGGCGGTACGGGACTTCCCGCTGCCCGCGCTGCCCAAGGACACGCCCGAGGAGGAGTGGCTGCTGCCCGGCGGCCCCGAGGGCGCGGGCGAGCCGGGCGCGGTGCGCCGGGGCGTCGGCTACGGCCTGGGCATGGTGCACATGCTCGGCGCGGAGGGCACCGACGAGGTGTCCACGGCGACCGTGAAGGTCCACGACGGCGTCGCGACCGTGCTGTGCGCGGCCGTGGAGACCGGCCAGGGCTTCACCACGCTGGCCCGGCAGATCGTCCAGGAGACGCTCGGCATCGACGAGGTCCACGTGGCCCCGGTCGACACCGACCAGCCCCCGGCCGGCGGCGGCTGCCGGGGCCGGCACACCTGGGTGTCGGGCGGCGCGGTGGAACGGGCGGCCAAGATGGTCCGCACCCAGCTCCTCCAGCCCCTGGCGCACAAGTTCGGCATGTCCACCGAACTGCTCCAGATCACCGACGGCAAGATCACCTCGTACGACGGCGTGCTGTCGACGACCGTCACCGAGGCGATGGAGGGCAAGGAGCTGTGGGCCACGGCCCAGTGCCGCCCGCACCCCACCGAGCCGCTGAACGAGTCCGGCCAGGGCGACGCCTTCGTCGGGCTCGCCTTCTGCGCGATCCGCGCGGTGGTGGACGTGGACGTCGAGCTGGGCTCGGTCCGGGTGGTGGAGCTGGCCCTCGCCCAGGACGTGGGCCGCATCCTCAACCCGGCGCAGCTGGAGGCCCGGATCGAGGCGGGCGTCACGCAGGGCATCGGCATCGCCCTCACCGAGAACCTCCGCACCCCGCGCGGCCTGATCCGCCACCCCGACCTGACCGGATACGCCCTGCCGACCGCCCTGGACGCGCCGGACATCCGGATCGTGAAACTGGTCGAGGAACGGGACGTGGTCGCCCCCTTCGGCGCCAAGTCGGTCAGCGCGGTCCCGGTCGTGACGGCCCCCGCGGCGATCGCCTCGGCCGTCCGCGCGGCCACCGGCCGCCCGGTCAACCGCCTGCCCATCCGCCCGCAGGCCGCGGTGGTGACGGACCGATGACCACTCCTCCGAACCCTCCCGAAGAGCCGCGCTACGAACCTCCGCCCGCGCTCGGCAAGTTGTTCCTCTGGATCCTGCTGTTCGTCGTGGCGGCGCTGGCCGTTGTCCTGGGCGGCGTCTACTTCACGTGAATTCGTGTTCGGCTGGAACGGAACGCGGCTGCACCGTCTGACGTCCTCCCAGGTGGAGGGCGTTGTCAGTGGGGCGGCGTAGTGTTCCGAGCAGTGGGGGACGGCCGTTCCCGACGCACCAGGACCGGATCGCGGGGGAGCGATGAGCACGACCGACGCCGGGGTTCCGGCGATCACGCTGACCGAGGCGGAGCTGGACCGCTACGTCACGCACGCCCCGACCCGCGGCCTGCTCACCGGCCCCGGACTGCCCGCCGACACCGGCCTGTTGACCTTCTCCCCGCTGCGCACGAGCGGCCTGCGCACCCTCGCCGACGCCACCGACGGCCCTCTGCACCTCGCGGAGGAGCTGCGGGACCGCCTGGTGATCGGCGAACTCCTCAACCCGGCAGGCATGGAGCGCGAGTCGATCCTGCTCGACGGCGACACCGGCGAGCTGACGACGGCCTACCTCTTCGCCCCGTCCGACCCCCGCCCCTTCGCGCCCTCCCTGGCGACCCTGCTGCGCTTCGCCGCGGTCACCGAGGAACTGGCGGGCCTGCGCGGCCGGTTCGCCGCCCTGGCGGGCCAGTACGGCCCCCAGACGGCGACCGAGGCGTCCCGGCTCCTCCTCGCGCTCTTCGCGGAGGGCACGGACGGCGACGTCCCGCCGTACTGGAAGGCGGCGGCGCTGATCCGCCCGCTCGCCCTCGTCACCGGCCCCGGCACGGCCGGAGGCCTCACCCTGGATGTCCCCGCCCGCCTCCTGGACCAGGAGTTCGGCCACGGCCGCGTGGTCCGCTTCGAGGAGGTCGACTTCCCGGCGACGCTCACCCACGAGCCGACCCGCCGCTTCCTGCGCGAGACCGGGCTGCCGGAGGAGACGGTCCTCTTCGACGCCGACACGGACGTGCCCCTGCCGACCCTGCGCGAGTACTTCACCGACGAGCGCACGGACGGCGACTACCCGCTGCACGAACTCCCCGCCCACGCCGACCACTTGATCAGGGTCGGCCACCTGGTCGAGGACAACAGCCTGGTGATCGACGGCAGAACGGGCGCGGTGCTGACGTTCAGCGAGCCGGAGGCGACCCTCTACCCGCTGAACACCGACGTCTCCACCCTCGCCTTCACGCTCTGGCTCCTCCACCACGAGCGCACCATCGACGAGCATCTGGGCAACGAACTGAGCACCGAGGCCTACGACCAGCTCGCCGCCGCAATGATCCACACCCTGAACACCGTCGACCCGACGGGGATGTCCCCGCTCACCGACTGGCACTACTGGACGGAGCTGTTCCAGGACGAGGCGGGCGGGGTTCTCTGACACCCGGAACCAGGGCGGGTGTTCTGGAGGCCGTGGCGGGATTCGAACCCGCGTATCTCCCTTTGCAGGGGAGCCCCTGGGCCACTCGGGCACACGGCCGTGTTCTTGCTGGTTGTTCTTGTTCTTGTTCTTGCTCGTTCTCGTTCTCGGAAACGAACGTACGGGCCCGCCGGAGCGGCGTTCAAGGCAACGGGCGGGGCTGCAACAAGGCTGCCATGCGGCGTTCATGAAACGCCTGGGGCGTACGACCATGGTCGGAGCGGGAGTGCGACCACCGACAGGGGTCAAACCACGTTGTGCGCCTTACTCTGACGACCATGACCGCCCTGGAACCCCGCGACGCTGCCGTCGTGGACGCCGAGAGAGACGACGACAGCGTGCTGAGCCGGTCGTACCGGGCGCTCAGCATCGGCCTCGTCTCCGTGATCTTCCTCATCGCCTTCGAGGCCACCGCCATCGGCACCGCGATGCCGGTCGCGGCCCGGGAGCTGCACGGTGTGGCGCTGTACGCGTTCGCGTTCTCGGGGTACTTCACCACCAGCCTGTTCGGCATGGTGCTCTCCGGTCAGTGGTCGGACCGGCGCGGTCCGCTCGCGCCGCTGACCACGGGCATCGCGGCCTTCGCGGCGGGGCTGGTGGTGGCCGGGACCGCCCAGGTGATGTGGGTGTTCATCCTCGGCCGGGCCGTACAGGGACTCGGCGGCGGGCTGGTCATCGTCGCCCTGTACGTCGTCGTCGGCCGCGCCTACCCGGAGCGGCTGCGGCCCGCCATCATGGCCGCCTTCGCCGCCGGCTGGGTGGTGCCGTCCATCGTCGGCCCCCTCGCCGCCGGTGCCGTGACCGAGCGGATCGGCTGGCGCTGGGTGTTCCTTGGCATCCCGGTCCTCGTGGTGCTCCCGCTCGCCCTCGCGCTGCCGCAGATACGGCGGAGGGCGGCGGGACCGCTGGACCCGGAGGCCGGTGCCGCGGCCTTCGACCGGCGCCGGATCCGCCTCGCCCTCGGCATCTCGCTCGGCGCCGGGCTCCTCCAGTACGCCGCCCAGGACCTCCGCCTCCTCTCCCTCCTGCCCGGGCTGGCCGGCGCGGCCCTCCTCGTGCCCGCCGTCCTCGGTCTCCTGCCGCGCGGCACCTACCGGGCCGCCCGCGGTCTGCCCTCCGTCGTGCTGCTGCGCGGGCTGGCCGACGGGGCCTTCATCGCCGCCGAGTCGTTCGTGCCGCTGATGCTGGTCACCCAGCGGGGGCTGTCGCCGACGCTCGCCGGGTTCTCGCTGGCGGCGGGCGGCGCCACCTGGGCGCTGGGTTCGTGGGTGCAGTCCCGGCCACGCCTTGAGCCGTACCGGGAGCGGCTGATGACGTTCGGGATGGTGCTGGTCGCCGCCTCGATCGCCGCCGTGCCGAGTGTGCTCGTGGATGCGGTGCCCGTCTGGACCGTGGCGGTCGCCTGGGGCTTCGGCTGCTTCGGCATGGGCCTCGTGCTCGCCTCCGCCAGCGTGCTCCTGCTCAAGCTGTCGCCCCCGGAGGAGGCCGGCACCAACTCCGCGGCCCTCCAGATCTCCGACGCCCTCTCCAACGTCGTCCTCCTGGCGGCTACCGGTGCGGCCTTCGCGGCCCTGGGCGGCGGCAGCACCACAGCCACGACAGCGGACGGCAGCCATCCGGTCGCCTTCGCCGCGGTGTTCCTGCCGATGGTGGGGGTGGCGTTGGCGGGGGCCTGGGTGACGACGCGCTTGCGGGGGGTGTCCGAATTCGGTACCACGGTGGCGCCATGATCGGTACCGTCCTGATATGGCTATGAACCTTCGTCTGCGTGACGACCAGCAGGAGGCGCTCAGGCTGCGGGCCGAGACGGAGGGGCGCAGCATGCACGCCATAGTGCTCCAGGCCGTCGACCGGTATCTGGAGCAGGAGACGGACCGGGAAACGGTGCGTCGCCTCGGGGCGAAGTACGCGGCGGCGCACGCCGACCTGCTTCGGAGGCTGGGGGAGTAGCGGATGAAGTACCTCACGGTCCCGGAGGTCCTGGAACTGGCGGAGCTGGCGTGCGGGGGACAGGAGGTCGCCGTGCGCGATCCGGGTCTGCTCAGCTCGGCCGTGCACCGCCCCCAGTCGCAGATGTTCGGCGTCGAGGCGTACACCGATCCGTTCGAGAAGGCCGCCGCACTGCTGCACTCGCAGGCCATCAATCATCCCCTGGTGGACGGCAACAAGCGCATGGCGTGGATGTCCACCGTCGTCCATCTCGACCTCAACGGCACGGACATGGTCGGTGTCGACCAGGACGAGGCCTACAAGCTCGTCATCGAGGTGGCGTCGGGCAGCCTCGAGGACGTGGGGATGATCGCCCGGCGTTTGAGGGCGCTGCACGAGGCGATGTGAACTGGGTCCCACCCGCGGGCGGTGCGGCCTCGTTCGCGCGTTGACGGGGGTGGGGCGCCGGTAGGGTGGCCCGGTTGTCATACGTAGCCGAGCCGCCCCTACCCACTGACCACGGAGACCGTGACTACCACCGCCGCCACCGCCTCCCATCACCTTTCCCCCGCCTTCCCGGGCCGTGCGCCCTGGGGTACCGCCAGCAAGCTGCGTGCCTGGCAGCAGGGGGCGATGGAGAAGTACGTCCAGGAACAGCCGCGCGACTTCCTCGCCGTCGCCACGCCCGGCGCCGGCAAGACGACCTTCGCGCTGACGCTGGCCTCCTGGCTGCTGCACCACCACGTCGTGCAGCAGGTGACCGTGGTCGCGCCCACCGAGCACCTGAAGAAGCAGTGGGCCGAGGCCGCGGCCCGGATAGGCATCAAGCTCGACCCCGAGTACAGTGCCGGCCCGCTCGGCAAGGACTACGACGGGGTCGCCGTCACGTACGCCGGTGTCGGCGTGCGCCCCATGCTGCACCGCAACCGCGTCGAGCAGCGCAAGACCCTCGTCATCCTCGACGAGATCCACCACGCCGGTGACTCCAAGTCCTGGGGCGAGGCGTGCCTGGAGGCCTTCGAGCCCGCGACCCGGCGGCTCGCGCTGACCGGTACGCCGTTCCGGTCCGACACCAACCCCATCCCCTTCGTGACGTACGAGGAGGGGCAGGACGGGATCCGGCGGTCCGCCGCCGACTACACCTACGGCTACGGCAACGCCCTCGCCGACCACGTCGTCCGGCCTGTCATCTTCCTCTCCTACAGCGGCAACATGCGCTGGCGCACGAAGGCCGGTGACGAGGTCGCCGCCAGGCTCGGCGAGCCCATGACCAAGGACGCGATCAGCCAGGCCTGGCGCACCGCGCTCGACCCGCGCGGCGACTGGATGCCCAGCGTGCTGCGCGCCGCCGACCAGCGGCTCACCGAGGTCAGGAAGGCCATCCCGGACGCGGGCGCCCTCGTCATCGCCTCCGACCAGGACTCCGCGCGCGCCTACGCCAAGCTGATCCGCGAGATCACCGGCAACAAGGCGACCCTCGTCCTGTCCGACGACGCCGGCGCCTCGAAGAGGATCGACGAGTTCAGCGAGAACAACGACCGCTGGATGGTCGCGGTGCGCATGGTGTCCGAGGGCGTCGACGTGCCCCGGCTCGCGGTCGGGGTGTACGCCACCACCATCTCCACCCCCCTCTTCTTCGCGCAGGCCGTCGGACGCTTCGTGCGCTCCCGGCGGCGCGGCGAGACCGCGTCCGTGTTCCTGCCGACCGTCCCCGACCTGCTGACCTTCGCCAATGAGATGGAGAAGGAACGCGACCACGCCCTCGACAAGCCGAAGAAGGAGGGTGAGGAGGACCCGTACGCCGAGTCCGAGAAGGAGATGGACGAGGCGAACAAGCAGCAGGACGAGGACACCGGCGAGCAGGACATGCTGCCCTTCGAGGCGCTGGAGTCCGACGCCGTCTTCGACCGGGTCCTCTACGACGGCGCCGAGTTCGGCATGCAGGCCCACCCGGGAAGCGAGGAGGAGCAGGACTACCTGGGGATTCCCGGGCTCCTCGAACCCGAGCAGGTGCAGATGCTGCTCCAGAAGCGGCAGGCCCGGCAGATCGCGCACAGCCGCAAGAAGCCGGACGCGGAGGCCGACCTGCTGGAGCTGCCCGCCGAGCGGCGTCCCGTGGTCAGCCACAAGGAGATGATGGAGCTGCGCAAGCAGCTCAACACCATGGTGAGCGCGTACGTCCACCAGAGCGGCAAGCCGCACGGCGTCATCCACACCGAACTGCGCCGGGTGTGCGGCGGACCGCCGAGCGCGGAGGCGACGGCGGGGCAGCTGCGGCAGCGCATCGCCAAGGTGCAGGAGTGGGCGACCCGCATGCGGTGAGGCCGGTTCGGCCTCGGTGTGCGTATCCGGACGAATGCAGGCAGGCCGGATCGGGCCTTGCCCGGATTCTGGACGAAGGCTTCCGCTCAGCGAACCGGCTTCGCTACTGTCCCGCTACGCACACGCCCCGTGGCAGCGCCGCCGCGGAGCGCAGCCGTGAAGCGACACGGTCCGGAGCCGCCGGGCCGTCCTGCCGATCGGCGGCCTCTGAGGCGCGTCGCCGACGGGACTCGGTGACGCGGTTCGTGCTCGGAGGCTGCCGACCTCACCACCAAAGGAGTGGGCGTCGTGACCGCGGAGACCTCTCAGACGCTCGACCGGGGACTGCGTGTCCTCAAGCTGCTGGCCGACACGGACCACGGGCTGACCGTCACCGAGCTATCCACCAAACTGGGCGTGAACCGGACCGTGGTGTACCGGTTGCTCGCCACGCTGGAGCAGCACGCGCTCGTACGACGTGACCTGGGCGGGCGAGCCCGTGTCGGGCTCGGGGTGCTGCGCCTCGGCCGCCAGGTGCATCCGCTGGTACGCGAGGCCGCGCTGCCCGCGTTGCGCTCGCTCGCCGAGGACATCGGGGCGACGGCGCACCTGACCCTGGTCGACGGTACGGAGGCGCTGGCCGTCGCGGTCGTCGAGCCGACCTGGACCGACTACCACGTGGCGTACCGGGCCGGCTTCCGGCATCCGCTGGACCGGGGGGCGGCCGGCAGGGCGATCCTCACGGCCCGGCACTCCCCGTCGGCCGAGCCCGGCTACACCCTCACGCACGGAGAACTGGAGGCGGGCGCGAGCGGGGCGGCGGCGCCGCTGGTCGGGGTGACGGGGGTCGAGGGGAGCGTGGGCGTGGTGATGCTGGCGGACTCGGTGCCGGAGCGGGTGGGAACCAGGGTGGTGGAGGCGGCCAAGGAAGTCGCGGAGGCCCTGCGCTGACAAGGCACCCGGCGTTGGCGCCGGCCAGGGGCCGGCTTCGCTCGCCCGCGCTTGCGGGGTGCCCGCTGCAGGGTGAGAGGGAGGCCTCGGTCCGCAGTGTTCGCACGTTGTCGTTAGATTGATTGCGTGCTCTCACGTCTCACACGCCTCCAGGCCATCGCCGTCAGCGCCGTGCCCGTCGCGGCGCTGCTCGCCATCGCGGCGTTCGCGCCGCTGCCGTTCTCGGTGGCGCAGCCCGGGATGACGGCGAACGTGCTCGGGAAGAACAAGGGCACCGAGGTGATCACCGTCTCCGGCGCCCCGGTCCGGCGGACCAGCGGGCAGCTGCGGATGGTGACCATCGTGGCGACCGGTCCGAACACCCGGGTCTCGCTCGGGGACGTGATCGACGGCTGGTTCCGCACCGACCGCGCCGTCATGCCGCGCGACTCGGTCTACCCGAGCGGCAACAGCGTGAAGGAGATCGAGAAGCACAACGCGGCGCAGATGCGGCAGTCCCAGGACGCCGCGGCCGTGGCCGCGCTGAAGTACCTCGACCTGAGCCCCGACAAGGTGAAGGTCTCGCTCAGGCTCGCCGACGTGGGCGGGCCGAGCGCCGGGCTGCTGTTCACCCTGGGGATCATCGACAAGCTGGACGGCGACGGCAGCGGCGGCGACCTGACCGGTGGCCGCACCATCGCCGGTACGGGGACGATCGACGCGGCCGGGAAGGTCGGCGCGGTCGGCGGGGTCGGCCTCAAGACGCAGGCCGCCCGGCGGGACGGGGCGACCGTCTTCCTGGTCCCGAAGGCCGAGTGCGCCGATGCCAAGGCCGAGCTGCCCAAGGGGCTGCGGCTGGTGCCGGTCACCACGCTGAAGGGCGCGGTGAACTCCCTGGTGGCGCTGGAGAAGGGGAAGGGCTCGGTACCGAGCTGCTAGGGCCTGTCTTCCGGATCTTGCCGGGGTCGGCCGGGAAGCCCGGTGGGCTGGAGCCGGCCTGATCCGGAAGAAGGACCCTAGGCCACCGCCGCGACGGGCCGGGGGGTGGAGGCGAGGCGCAGGCCGAGTTCCACCAGGGTCCAGCCGACGCGGGCGCGCAGTTCGACCGGGGGCTTCGCCTCGGTGGCGAGGCGGTGGGCGGCGGCCTGGGTGTGCAGGTCGGCGCTGTGGGACGCGGCGAGCTGGGTCGTGGCGTTCATGAGGGTGCCTCTCAGTCCGTATCGATGGGGAACAGGTGCGTGTGGACGCGTACTTGCTCGGCGTCGGGCGTGTCCGCGTCGGTGACGCGGTCGCGGTAGCCGTCGATCAGGGCGTGCATCTTCTGGATCAGCTCGGCGGCCAGTTCGGGCGTGAGCCGGAGCGTCATGTCGCTCATGTCGGAGGCGTCGGACCACTTCGGGAGCCAGTCCTGGCGCGTGGCCATGAAGGTGGACAGCTCGCGGTGGTGGGCGGCCAGCGCCTCGTGCAGGAAGAAGTCGGCCGCGCCGCGCACCGCCGGGTCGGGGCTGCTGATCAGGTCGTCGCTCATGCTCAGGCCCTGGTCGGCCGCCTGCCACCAGCGTTCGCGCCCCTTGCCCTGCTCGGGGGCGTCCTCGACGAAGCCGTACACCGCGAGCTGCCGCAGGTGGTAGCTGGTCGCCCCGCTCGACTCGCCCAGTTTCTCGGCGAGTTGGGAAGCCGTGGCCGGTCCGCCGCGGCGCAGGGCGTTGAGCAGCTCCATGCGCAGCGGGTGAGCCAGCCCCTTCAGCGAACGGGCGTCCAGCTCGCGGACCTTGGGCTGCTGTGGTTCCTCCGTCATGCGTACAAAGATAGCTATGCAAAGACCTCTTTGCAAGCAGTCCTTTGCAAGAACTTCTTTGTAAGTCCCGTCACCCTTCGTTGTCCCGGGCCGCCTGCTCCACCAGCGGGATGACCCGCAGCGGAACGGGGGTCTCCATGACGATCGTCGTGGAGGCCCGGACGATGCCGTCGAAACCGACAACCAGGTCGATCACCCGCTGGAGATCGGCGTTCGAGCGGGCCACCAGGCGGCACAGCATGTCCCCGGTGCCGGTGGTCGTCAGTAGCTCCAGCACCTCCGGCACGGTCACCAAGTGCGCCCGTACGTCGGCCCCTTGGCCTTGCTGGATCTGCAGCGTGGCGAACGCGGTGACCGGGTAGCCGAGGGCCGCCGGGTCCACCTGCGGGCCGAATCCGTGGATGACTCCGTTCGACTGAAGCCGGTCCAACCGCGCCTGCACCGTGCCCCGCGCGACCCCGAGCCGCCGGGACATCTCCAGTACGCCGATGCGCGGCTCCCGGGCGAGCAGCACGATGATGCGGCCGTCCAGATGATCGATCGCCACGGGACCTCCAGAGATGGTCATCCTGTACAGATCAAGGGCTGAAGCGGCTGGATCACTGAGCAGATTGTCCAGCGCTTACGGCAACTATTGCGCACCTTGCAGGCCGGGTCCACGCTTCGCTTATGACGCAGACCACACACCACACTCCCGACACCGCCCGGGCGGCCGACCCCTTCCCGGTCAAGGGAATGGACGCGGTCGTCTTCGCCGTGGGCAACGCCAAGCAGGCGGCGCACTACTACTCGACCGCCTTCGGCATGCGGCTGGTCGCCTACTCCGGACCGGAGAACGGCAGCCGCGAGACCGCCAGCTACGTGCTGGAGAACGGCTCCGCCCGGTTCGTCCTCACCTCGGTGATCAAGCCCAGCACCGACTGGGGCCACTTCCTGGCCCGGCACGTCGCCGAGCACGGCGACGGCGTCATCGACCTGGCCATCGAGGTCCCGGACGCGCGCCGCGCCTTCGCCTACGCCGTCGAGCACGGCGCTCAGCCGGTCACCGAGCCGTACGAGGTGAAGGACGAGCACGGCACCGTCGTCCTCGCCGCGATCGCCACCTACGGCGAGACCCGCCACACCCTGGTCGAACGCACCGGCTACGAGGGCCCGTACCTGCCCGGCTTCGTCGCCGCGGCCCCGATGGTCGAACCCCCCGCCCAGCGCACCTTCCAGGCCATCGACCACTGCGTCGGCAACGTCGAACTCGGCCACATGAACGAGTGGGTGGCGTTCTACAACAAGGTCATGGGCTTCACGAACATGAAGGAGTTCGTGGGCGACGACATCGCCACCGAGTACAGCGCCCTGATGTCGAAGGTCGTCGCGGACGGCACCCTCAAGGTCAAGTTCCCGATCAACGAGCCCGCGATCGCCAAGAAGAAGTCCCAGATCGACGAGTACCTGGAGTTCTACGGCGGCGCCGGCGTCCAGCACATCGCGCTGAACACCAACGACATCGTGCAGACCGTCCGCACCATGCGCGCGGCCGGAGTCCAGTTCCTCGACACCCCGGACTCCTACTACGACACCCTCGGCGAGTGGGTCGGCGACACCCGCGTGCCGGTCGACACCCTGCGCGAGCTGAAGATCCTCGCCGACCGCGACGAGGACGGCTACCTGCTGCAGATCTTCACCAAGCCGGTCCAGGACCGCCCGACCGTGTTCTTCGAACTCATCGAGCGGCACGGCTCCATGGGCTTCGGCAAGGGCAACTTCAAGGCCCTGTTCGAGGCGATCGAGCGCGAGCAGGAGAAGCGGGGCAACCTCTGAGGTCTCAGGGGATCTGCGGGGGCAGGGGTTTGTTCGGTACGTCCCCCAGCCCCCGCAGCGCCGCCTCGGCCGCAGGCACCCGCAGCGGCGAGAAGTACGGGTTGATCCGCAGCGCCTCCTGAAGATGCCGGCGCGCGGGTGCCGTCCGGTCCAGGCCCTTCTCGATCACCCCGCGGTGGAATGCGTGGAGGGCGCTGCGCACCCCGCCGCCCTTCTCCTTGTCCGTCGCGGCCGAGGCGTACTTCAGCGCCGCCTCGTCGTCACCGACCTTGTGCAGCGCCCAGCCGAGCGCGTCGGCCACCTCGATGCCCGGCTGGCGCCGCCACTCCGCCTGCAACCGGTCCACCGCCTCCTCGGCCTTCCCGTGGTCCGCCTCGAACCGCCCGAGCAGCAGCTCCTCGTCGACTCCGGCCGCCACAGCCTGCCGGACCAGTTCCTGCATCCGGTCGAACTGCTCCCGGGCGGACCGGGCCATGCCCAGCGACTCGTACAACTCGCCCAGCTCCAAGGCGATTTCGGGACTCGGCTGCTTCGTCTGGGCCCGCTGGTACGCGGCCAGCGCCTCGGTCGTACGGTCCAGCGCGGCCAGCGCCCGCCCCTGCCCGGCGTACGCCGCCCGCTGGTCGGGGTCGAGACGTACGGCCGCCTCGAAGTGCCGCAGCGCGTCCTCCCGGTCGCCCCGCTCCCAGGCCAGCTGCCCCACCCCGGTCAGATACGCGGCCTGCTCGGCGGGCGTACGGGCGGCTGCCGCCGCCTCGGTCAGCTGGGCCACCGCGTCCTCGCGCCAGCCCCGGTCCCGGTACGCCGCCGAGGCCTGCGCCATCACCGCGGGCCGGGCCGCCGCTCCGGGGTGCAGGGCCAGCAGCTTGTCCAGGATCTGCTGGGCCGCCTTGTAGTCGCCCAGGCCGGTGTAGGCGTCGAGCAGCGGCGGATACGCCGTCCACTGCTTCGGGGCCAGCTTCAGCGCCTGCTCGCCGTACTGTTTCGCCGTCGGGAAGTCCCGGCGCGCGTTCGCCAGCGCGGCCAGCCCGTCCAGGGCCGCCGCGTCCCTGTCGCCGGCCAGCTGCGAAGCCTTGCGCAGGGCCTGCTCGGCCTTCGGATAGTCCTCCGCGCCGGCCGTCCGGCGCCCCCGCTCCACGTAGGCGGCCCCCAGCACGGCCCACGCCCGCGCGTCCTGCGGCCGGGCCCGCACCCTGCTCTCCTGCCGTCCGATGAGCGCCGTCACCTCGGGCAGCGCGGCCGGCACCCCGGAGGTGACCGCCGCCAGCGTCAGCTCCTGCGCCCGCGCCCGCGCCTGCGCCTGCGCCTGCGCCTGCGCCTGGGGACCGGCAGCGGGCGGATTCGTCCGGCGCGGCCCGTGCGACGGCAGCAACAGCAGCGCGCCCGCCGCGGCCCCGCCCGCCGCTGCGGTGACCAGCGTGGCGACCAGCACCCGCCGTGGCCATCGGCGGCGACGCTGCGGCGCGGGCGGCTCGGCCACCAGGGACGTGCCCGGCGCGGACTGCCCGTTCGGTCGGTTCTCCATGCCGCTCACTGTGCGTCGTACGACCCGTAGATACGACGAGCACGGCCGGGTGGCCCAAGGGTGCGGCCGACGGGTTCACACCGATGGCCCCGGGTGCCACGCTGTGATCATGAGCCGCATCGAAGCGCCCAGCGACCAAGCACCCAGCGAGCAGGCGGCCGGCAACCTCACCGACCGGCTCCTGGCCGGCCTGCCCGCCGAGGCCGTCCTGACCGACCCCGACGTCACCGCCTCCTACGCCAACGACATGGCCAGCTTCTGCCCGGCCGGCGCCCCGGCCGTGGTCGTGCTGCCGCGCACGGTCGAACAGGTGCAGCACGTCCTGCGCACCGCCACCGAACTGCGCGTCCCGGTCGTCCCGCAGGGCGCCCGCACCGGCCTGTCCGGCGGCGCCAACGCCACCGACGGCTGCATCGTGCTGTCCCTCACCAAGATGGACCGCATCCTGGAGATCAGCCCCGTCGACCGGATCGCCGTGGTAGAACCGGGCGTCGTCAACGCCGCCCTCTCCCGCGCCGTCGAGGAACACGGCCTGTACTATCCGCCGGACCCCTCCAGCTGGGAGAGCTGCACCATCGGCGGCAACATCGGCACGGCCTCCGGCGGCCTGTGCTGCGTCAAGTACGGAGTGACCGCCGAGTACGTGCTCGGACTCGACGTCGTCCTCGCCGACGGCCGCCTGATGTCCACCGGCCGCCGCACCGCGAAGGGCGTCGCGGGCTACGACCTCACCCGCCTGTTCGTCGGCTCCGAGGGCTCGCTCGGCATCGTGGTGCGCGCCGTCCTCGCCCTGAAGCCCAAGCCGCCCCAGCAGCTCGTGCTGGCCGCCGAGTTCGCCTCCGCCGCCGACGCCTGCGCCGCCGTCTGCCGGATCATGGAGAGCGGCCATGTGCCGTCCCTCCTCGAACTGATGGACCGTACGACCGTCAAGGCCGTCAACGACCTCGCCCACATGGGGCTGCCCGAGACCACCGAGGCCCTGCTGCTGGCCGCCTTCGACACCCCGGACCCGGCCGCCGACCTCGCCGCGGTGGGCGCGCTGTGCGAGGCCGCCGGCGCCACCCAGGTCGTCCCCGCCGAGGACGCCGCCGAGTCCGAACTCCTCCTCCAGGCCCGGCGGCTCTCGCTGACCGCGCTGGAGGCGGTCAAGGGCACGACGATGATCGACGACGTGTGCGTACCCCGCTCGCGGCTCGGCG
The DNA here is from genome assembly GCF_053592455.1 of Streptomyces sp. NPDC002676. Lineage (NCBI taxonomy): Bacteria > Bacillati > Actinomycetota > Actinomycetes > Kitasatosporales > Streptomycetaceae > Streptomyces > Streptomyces sp. NPDC002676. Next base: position 109,021 of record NZ_JBSFVT010000001.1, read on the forward strand.
CGATGCTGGCGGGCGTCGAGCGGATCGCCGAGAAGTACGGCCTGACCATCGGCGTGTGCGCGCATGCCGGTGACGGCAACACGCACCCGACCGTCTGCTTCGACGCCCTCGACCCCGACGAGTCCCGGCGGGCCCGCGAGTCCTTCGACGAGATCATGGCCCTCGGCCTGGAACTCGGCGGCACCATCACCGGGGAACACGGCGTGGGTGTCCTGAAGAAGGAGTGGCTGGCCCGGGAGCTCGGCCCGGTCGGGATGGAGATGCAGCGGGCCGTGAAACAGGCCTTCGACCCGCTGGGCATCCTCAACCCCGGCAAGCTCTTCTGACTCCCTCTCTTCCGGCTCGCCCTCTTCCGACTCCTTCGCCTTCTCCCTTCCCGGCCTCACTGGGCGAGCAGCTGGTCGAGCGCGTCGTCGATGCCCAGCTGCCCGCCCTCGGTCCCCGGAGGCACCACCCGCAGCGTCCGCTCCAGCCAGGCCGACACCTGGGGGGTCGGCGCCTCCAGCAGGGCGTCGCCGTCGGGCGAACCGAGCGCCATCAGCACGACGCTGCGGCCCTCGACCTTGGTCGGCCACACCCGCACGTCCCCGTGCCCGCACGGCCGGAACACGCCCTCCACCAGGAGTTCGCGGGCGAACGTCCAGTCGACGGGGTGCTCGGAGTTGATGTGGAAGGTGATGTGGACGGCGTACGGGTCGTCGGAGCGGTAGCTGAGGAGCGCCGGGACCGGGATGCTGTGCTCCGGCGACAGGATGAGCTTCAGCTCCAGCTCCCGCTCCACCACGGTGTGATGCATGACCTGCGTTCCTTTCCGTTCGGGGCCGCCTCGGGTGGGCCCGTGCCAGGAGAGAGAGGGCAGGGGCGCGGGCATTACGCGGGTTCGGAGAAATTTTTTCCGCGGACCTGTGAGAGCCGCGCGCGGCGTTGCCCGGAAAGGAGTCGGTCCGGCGGGACTGGCGCCGTGGCATGCCCCGGTCTGATAGATGTGGAGGCCCCCATCCCACCCCCGAGCAGATACGGGACGACGGACATGAGCGCCCCAACCCCGGCCCCAGGTGACGACAGGCCCCGCGAGGGCTACTACCCGGATCCGTCCATCCCCGGCTACGTCCGGTACTGGAACGGCGCCTCCTGGGTGCCCGGCACCAGCCGCCCCGCGCCGAAGGACGGCGAGCCGCTCACCCCGCCGCCCGGCGTCCGCCCCGCGGTGCCGGCCGTGGAGGAGACGGGCCCGCACTTCTTCGACGAGGACCCGCAACCGGAGCCCGGACCCTCCGGGCAGGAGACTCCGGGCTCCCGGGCCTCCGCCAACCAGGCCCAGGCCCAGGCCCCTTGGGGCACGGACCCGCGTATCCCCGCGGACACTCCGGCCGCGGAGGAGGGCACCACCCCCGACACCGGCGGCACCTTCGTCTTCCGCCGCCCCACCCCCGGCCCGGCGTCCCAGCCGGACGACGGCACGATGACCTTCCGCAAGGTGGAACCGGGCAACGGCCCGCAGGGTCAGGCCTCCGTGCCGGCCCAGGCCCAGGGCTCCGGCGCGTCCGGGGTCAGGGCCCAGGGGCCGGTGGGGACGCCCACCTCGGCCGCGCAGGCAGCTGCCGCGCAGGCCCACCAGGCCGCCGTGGCCCCTTCGGTGCCCCAGCAGGGAGGACCGCGGCAGGGCGGACCCCAGCACCTCGGCCCTCAGCCGAACGTGCCGCAGCCCAGCGGGCCTCAGCCAGGCGTGCCCCCGCAGGCCATGCCCCCGCAGGCCACCCCGGCGCAGTCCGTGCCGCCGCAAGGTGCCGCCCCCGTCACCCCGGTGACCAGCGGCCCCGGTGGTGGTCAGGCCTCGTGGGCGCAGCAGGTGCACCAGCTGGCCGGGGCCGGGGACGAGCAGCCGGTGGCTCCGTGGAAGCCGCCGGTGGAGGACGTGTTCCAGGCCGCCGCGCGCCGGCAGGCCGCCGCCCGCCCGGCCGGACTGGGCAAGCGGCTCGCCGCCCGGCTGATCGACACTCTGGTCGTCGGCGCCGTGACCGCCGCCGCCGCGGTCCCGCTCGGCATCCGGGCCGCCGACCACATCCAGGACAAGATCGACCAGGCCAAGCTGTCCGGCCGTACCGTCACCGTCTGGCTGCTCGACGGCACGACCGGCGCCGGCCTCGGCATCGTGCTCGCCGTCCTCCTCGTCTTCGGCGTCCTGTACGAGGCGCTGCCCACCGCCAAGTGGGGCCGCACCCTGGGCAAGAAGCTGTGCGGTCTGGAGGTGCGGGACATCGAGGGGCACGAGCCCCCGACCTTCGGCCGCGCCCTGCGCCGCTGGCTGGTGTACGTCGTCCCCGGCCTGCTCGGCATCGGGCTCGTCGGTGTCCTGTGGTGCCTGTTCGACCGGCCCTGGCGCCAGTGCTGGCACGACAAGGCGGCCCACACCTTCGTCGCGGACTGAGGCGACGGCCGGCCGTACACCCGTCCGGCCGTCCGCGGCGTGCGGAGCCGGGGCGTTCGCGATCCACTCGGGCCATGAGCAGCGAACCGCCCCCCGGCTCCGGACCGCAGCCTCCGGAAGACGACCCGTTCAAGAAACGGCCCCCGTCGGACCAGGGGTCGGGCTCGCCGTACGACACGCCCCCCGGCGGCGCCCAGCCCCCCTACGGCGGCCAGCAGCCCCCGCCCCCCGGCGGCGCCCAGCCCCCGTACGGCGGTCAGCCGCCCCATGGCGGAGGCCAACCCCCCTACGGCGGCGGCCCCTACGGCGCCGGCGGCTATCCCACCGACCCCCTCGCCGGGATGCCCCCGCTCGCCGACAGCGCCAAGCGCACCCTCGCGCGCATCATCGACATGATCCTCGTCGGCATCGTCGTCTGGCTGCTCACCTGGGCGTTCGGGGTCCGCGAGTACACGGTGAACGGCGACCGCGTCGAGGTCGGCAGATCGGTCGCGCAGTCCTTCACCGCGGCCGTCCTCTATGTCGGCTACGACACCATCATGATCGCCAAGACGGGCCAGACCCTGGGCAAGAAGTGGCTCAGCATGCGGGTGGCCAACCTGGACAACGGCGCCACCCCCTCCGTGCAGACCTCGCTGATCCGCGCCCTGGTGCTGTGGGTGCCGTTCGCCTTCTGCTGCGCCTGCATCTGGACCGCGATCTCGGGCGGCTGGAGCTTCTTCGACAAGCCGTACAAGCAGGGTCTGCACGACAAGGCGGCCAAGACGGTGGTGGTCAGCACCAGTTGATCAGCCTCGGCTGACACAAAGGGGGCATTCGGTCACAGCGTCGTCGGAACCCGTTCCTCACCGGCCGGGGCCTCCGCCGGCGCTTCGGCCGTGCGGGATCTCGGCAGGGACGCCGTCATGGCGACCAGTAGCCCCAGCGCGAGCGCGGCGAGGGCGATGACGGTGATGCCGAGGGCTGAACTCGTCTGGGACAGCAGCAGCATGGCGAGTGTCGAGAAGGTCACGGTGCACGAACCGTAGGCGAGCTGTGCGGCGGTCGGACGAGGCATGGCAATCGTGTCCTCGGAAGATTTCGGCAGTTGCGGGGGGCGGGTGCCAAGGGACTCTTCTTCGCGTGCATGCCCGAGCCGGACGCCCGGTAAGCCTGACCTAACCCAGGGTACAGGTGCACGGGGGGCGCACGGAGTCATCGCATCCGGCAAGCGGCCGGACTCCTGCGCCCGTTGAGCGAGACACAAGGTTGTTCGTAAAACGAACTTCACCTCCGCATAGTGCACTTGTCCTGCTCAAGTCAAGGTCTGTCTTTTCTTCTAAACCTCTAGTCAAATGACGTCACTTGAACACGCGCTGTTCGTGCGTGCGCGGACCCTCCATTGACCAGGACCCCCTGTCCGTGCGCGCGGCGCGGGGGAGGATCTCAAGTGACCAGTAGAACCTGGACGTTCAGGGCTGCGGCGATCGGTGTGGCGCTCGCCGCGGCCTCCGCCGGTTTCGCGACCTTCGCTGTCGCGGAGGCGAGCACCACCGCCCGGTCCGCAGCCGAGAACCGGCATGACCCGGCCGCGGTGAAGCAGAAGTCGGACGAACTCGACGGTCCGATGAGCAAGACCCAGCGGGCCCAGCGCCAGGAGGCGCTGAACCAGCTCATATCGGGCAAGGCCAAGGCGCAGGAGCGCAACGGCTCCAAGGTCGTCCAGCTCAAGGGCCGCAAGGGCGACAGCAAGTACGTCGAGCTGAGCCGCGAGCGGACCGACAAGATCTTCACGATCCTGGTGGAGTTCGGCGACCAGACCGACCCGAAGTACGGCGGCACCCCCGGCCCGCTGCACAACCAGATCGCCGCGCCGGACCGCACCAACAACAACAGCACCGCCTGGCAGGCGGACTACAACCAGAAGCACTACCAGGACCTCTACTTCGGCACCGGCAGCAAGACGCAGTCGCTGAAGAAGTACTACGAGAAGCAGTCCTCGGGCCGCTACTCGGTCGACGGCGAGGTCACGGACTGGGTCAAGGTCCCCTACAACGAGGCCCGTTACGGCAACAACGCCTGCGGCTCCACCAACTGCCCGAGCGTGTGGAACGTCGTCAGCGACGGCCTGAACGCCTGGGTCGCCAAGCAGAAGGCGGCCGGCAAGTCCGACGCCGACATCAAGGCGGACCTGGCCAAGTACGACCAGTGGGACCGCAACGACTACGACGGCGACGGCAACTTCAACGAGCCCGACGGCTACGTCGACCACTTCCAGATCGTGCACGCCGGTGAGGACGAGTCCGCGGGCGGCGGCGCCCAGGGCAAGGACGCGATCTGGGCCCACCGCTGGTACGCCTTCGGCACCGACGCCGGCGCCACCGGCCCGGACAACAACAAGCTGGGCGGCGCGCAGGTCGGCAACACCGGCATCTGGGTCGGCGACTACACCATCCAGCCGGAGAACGGCGGCCTCGGCGTCTTCGCCCACGAGTACGGCCACGACCTGGGCCTGCCGGACGAGTACGACACCAACGGCGGCGACAACTCCACCGGCTTCTGGACGCTGATGTCCTCCGGTTCCTGGCTCGGCACCGGCAAGGAGTCCATCGGCAACCTGCCCGGCGACTTCAACGCCTGGGACAAGCTCCAGCTGGGCTGGCTGAACTTCGACACCGCCAAGGCCGGCATCAAGTCCTGGCACAAGCTGGGTCTGGCCGAGTACAACACCAAGTACCGCCAGGCGCTGGTGATCAACCTGCCCGACAAGGCGGTCAAGACCGAGATCGTCACCCCGGCCGAGGGCGCCACCCAGTGGTGGAGCGGCAGCGGTGACAACCTCAAGAACACGCTGACTCGTTCCGTCGACCTGACCGGCAAGTCCTCGGCCACCCTGGGCCTGGACGGCTGGTACGACATCGAGAAGGACTACGACTACCTCTACACCGAGGTGTCGACCGACGGCGGCGCCAACTGGACCGCCCTGGACGGCACGGTCGACGGCCAGGCCATCCCGCGTGACGGCTCGGGCAAGCCGGTCCTCACCGGCTCGGTCGACGGCTACAAGAAGCTGTCGTACTCGCTGGACGCCTACGCCGGCAAGAAGATCGACATCCGCTTCCGCTACCAGAGCGACGGCGGCGTGGCCCTGAAGGGCTTCGCGGCGGACGAGATCACGCTGACGGCGGACGGCTCGACCGTCTTCTCCGACAACGCCGAGTCGGCGGACGCCGCCTGGACCGCGAGCGGCTTCTCTCGCATCGGCGCGTCCTTCACCAAGGACTACAAGCAGTACTACATCGCCGAGAACCGCCAGTACGCGTCGTACGACAAGACGTTGAAGGTCGGCCCGTACAACTACGGCTTCTCGACGACCCGTCCGAACTGGGTGGAGCACTACTCGTACCAGCCCGGCCTGCTGATCTGGAAGTGGGACACCTCCCAGGCGGACGACAACACCAAGGACCACCCGGGCACCGGTCTGATCCTTCCGGTGGACTCCCACGCGAAGGCGCTGAAGTGGGCCGACGGCACGCTGCTGCGCAACCGCATGCAGGCCTTCGACTCGCCGTTCAGCCTGGAGGAGACGGACGCGATCACGCTGCACAAGGCCGACGTCGCGACCACCATCCCGGCGCGCAAGGGTGTGTCGGTCTTCAACGACCACACCCACACCTACTGGGACTCGACCAACCCGACCGGTGGCGTCAAGATCACTGACACCAACACCAAGGTCAAGATCATCAAGCAGGGCCAGAATGGCTCCACGATCGAGCTCGAAGTCGGCCCCGCGGTGAACTAAGCGATAATTCCGCAGGTCAGAAGCGTATCGGCGGCAACCCCTGGCGGGTTGCCGCCGATCGTGTTTAGGTGCGTCCTGTGGCTCGCTTATTGACACCGAACGAAACGGGGATGTGACCGCATGGCCGCAGGAGGCTTCTGCAAGCTGCCGAACGGCACGATGGTGGTGGCGCTGAACCTGCCGCCCCTCGCCGACGGCTCGACCGGCGTACGGGTGCTCGTCCACGCCCAGAACCGCGCCCGGGCCCTGACCAGGCTGCGCAACCTGGGCCTGCGCGCGATCTACCTGCGCGGCAACGCCGCCCCACCGACACCGGACGAGATCACGGCGGTCCTGCACCACCCCGACGGCCTGATATGGCGCACGGCGCCCGACAACGGTGTCACCGTGACGGAGCTGTGGCGCCCGATCCGAGCGCTGCTCCGCAGCTCAGTGGCGGTTCCGTAGCCGGGGGAGAGGCGTGCCGGGAGCGGCTGGCCTAGCCGCTCACCACCGGCTTGCCGGTGAGTTCGACGCCCGCTTTCCTCAGCTCCTCCAGGGCCCGCTCCGTCGTCTCGGGGGCGACCCCCGCCGTGAGGTCCAGCAGGACCTGGGTGCGGAAGCCCTCTCGGGCGGCGTCCAGTGCGGTGGCGCGTACGCAGTGGTCGGTGGCGATGCCCACCACGTCCACCTCGGTGATCCCCCGCTCGCGCAGCCATTCGGCGAGCGGGACCTCGTTCTCGTCCTTGCCCTCGAAACCGCTGTACGCCGCCGAGTACGCGCCCTTGTCGAACACCGCGTCCACCGCCCCGGAGGCCACGGCCGGGGCGAAGTTCGGGTGGAAGCCGACGCCCTCCGTGCCCGCGACGCAGTGCGCGGGCCAGGAGCGGACGTAGTCGGGGTTGTCGGCGAAGTGCCCGCCGGGCGCGATGTGGAGGTCGCGCGTGGCCACCACGTGCCGGTAGCCGGTGCCGGCCGCCTGCCCGATCAGCTCGGTGATCGCGGCGGCCACGTCCGCACCGCCGCTCACCGCGAGGCTGCCCCCCTCGCAGAAGTCGTTCTGCACATCTACGACGATCAAGGCGCGGCGCATGATGGGTGTCCTTCGACTGAGGATGGAACTACTGAGCCTAGAGACTTCTGGGCCGGGGCGGGAGACGGCGGGAGCGGCGGGCGGCGTCCCGCTTTAGCTACCCGAGGGCACGTGGACGTACTCCGTCGGGAGGACGGGTTCCCCGCGCGAGAGCTGTGTAGCGGACAGCGGCAGATTCGCCCGGGCCGCGATGTGGCGCTCCCGTGGGACGTCGAGGGGTTCCCGGGCGACCACCTCGCCCCCCTTGACCAGCTCCACCAGCAGCTGGGTGTCCGCCAGCCCGGCCGGTACGGCGCCCGTGCCGACGACCTCGGCCTCCGCGACCCCGTCCGCGTCCAGCCGGCGGGCCGCCCACTTGCGGCCCCCGATGGAGGTCTTGCCGCCGGTGGCCTTCTTCGCGACCGGGATCAGCGGAGCCTTCGGGTCGGCGGAGCCGGCGCGGGCGACCAGCTTGTAGACCATCGAGCAGGTCGGGTGCCCGGAGCCGGTCACGAGCTGGGTGCCGACGCCGTAGGCGTCCACGGGCGCCGCCGCCAGCGAGGCGATGGCGTACTCGTCCAGGTCCGAGGTCACGACGATCTTGGTGTGCCGGGCGCCCAGCTCGTCCAGCTGCGCCCGCACCCGGTGGGCCATGAGCAGCAGGTCGCCCGAGTCGATGCGGACCGCGCCCAGCTCCGGCCCGGCCACCTCCACCGCCGTACGGACGGCCTCGGCGACGTCGTACGTGTCCACCAGCAGGGTCGTGCCCCGGCCGAGGGAGTTCACCTGGGCCTGGAAGGCGTCCCGCTCTTGGTCGTGCAGCAGGGTGAAGGCGTGCGCGGAGGTGCCGACGGTCGGGATGCCGTAGCGGAAGCCGGCCGCCAGGTCGGAGGTGGTGGCGAAGCCGCCGATGTACGCGGCGCGCGAGGCGGCCACGGCGGCCAGCTCGTGGGTGCGCCGGGCGCCCATCTCGATCAGCGGCCGGTCGCCCGCGGCGGAGGCCATGCGGGAGGCCGCGGCGGCGATCGCGGAGTCGTGGTTGAGGATGGAGAGAATCACGGTCTCCAGCAGCACGCACTCGGCGAAGGTGCCCTCGACCCGCATGATCGGCGAGCCGGGGAAGTACACCTCGCCCTCGGGGTAGCCCCAGATGTCACCGCTGAAGCGGTAGCCGGCGAGCCACTTCAGGGTCTCCTCGTCGACGATCTTCTGCTCGCTCAGGAAGCCCAGCACACCGTTGTCGAAGCGGAAGTTCGCCACCGCGTCCAGGACGCGCCCGGTGCCCGCGACGACGCCGTAGCGGCGCCCGTCGGGCAGGCGCCGGGTGAAGACCTCGAACACGCTCCGCCGTTCGGCCGTACCGGCCTTCAGTGCGCCCTGGAGCATGGTCAGCTCGTACTGGTCCGTGAAGAGCGCCGTCGAGGGAACTTCCACCGGCAGCCCAAGGTCCGCTGTGTTCATGACGATAGATGCTACCCCCATCTCGTCAGTGTGACGATTTATCGGGGGCGTGGCAGCATGGGCACTGTGACGTCACCCGCGCCCGTAGAGATCGAACGCACCGAATCGGCGGAGGAGGTCTTCGCCGTACCCGAGCCCGACGTCCCCTGGCTGACGATCGTCCACAACGATCCGGTCAACCTGATGAGCTACGTGACCTACGTCTTCCAGATGTACTTCGGCTACACCAAGGACAAGGCCACCAAGCTCATGCTCGACGTCCACCACAAGGGCCGGGCGGTCGTCTCCAGCGGTACACGCGAGGAGATGGAGCGCGACGTGCAGGCGATGCACGGCTACGGTCTGTGGGCCACGCTTCAGCAGGACCGCAAGTAGCCACAAGTAGCCAGCCAGTAGACCGCCAAGCAGCGAAAAGACCCATGCCCGGAACCTTCGAACCGCTTCCCGGCGGCGGCGCGGCCGTCGCGCTCGACGACGTCGAGATCTCGATCATCCGGTCGCTGGCCGTCCAGCTCCTGGAACTCATCGGCCCCGGCCCCGCCGAGGACGCCCCCGCGGACCCGCTCGCCGAGCTGTTCGCCGAGGGGCCGAGCGAGCCGCCCGCCGACCCGGTCCTGCGCAGGCTCTTCCCGGACGCCTACAGCGACCCGGAGCGGGTGCCCGACTCGCCGGGGCAGGCCGAGGAACAGCGGGCGCACTCCGCGGAGTTCCGCCGCTACACCGAGAACGACCTCAGGGCCGGCAAGCGGGACAACGCGCTCGCGGTCATCCGCACCCTGGACGCGCTCACCCCGGGCGGGGACGACGGGGCGGTGCTCCAGCTGAGCCCGGACGAGTCCCGGCAGTGGCTCGGCGCCCTCAACGACCTCCGCCTGGCCATCGGCGCCCGGCTGGAGATCACCGACGAGGACGACACCGACGTGCTCTACCGGCTGCCGGACGAGGACCCGCGCAAGCCGATGGTGATGGCCTATCTGTGGCTGGGCGGGCTCCAGGAGACTCTCGTGTCGACGCTGATGCCGTAACCGCCGACCTTTGTGCCCCGATATGGGCGCGAAAGTGTTCGCTCAACGGACGCTCAGATCCGGATAACGATCCCGTTACCGTTGCGGCCGTGTTTGTCGCATTTGGCCGTTCTTTGTCCTCTTTTCCCTGTGTGATGCCTCACAACGCGCCCCCGCGATCAATATTGCGGCCGTGATAAATCTTCACGACCGCCCGGCCAACACCACCCACGTTCGGCCGGGTGCGCCACCGAGCCGGCAACCGCCGGCCAGGCACGGGCGGACCTGGAAAGCCGCCCAGCTCCATCAATCCGGGGGGATCGAAACCCGACCCGAGGCCGACGAAGGCCCGGTTCGGCATGGAGAAAGGCGATCCACACAATGACCTCAGCGCAGGTCGATCAGCATCGGGACGGCAACGAGGCCGTGGCGGACGCGGCAGAGGGCGGCGGCGAGGGGTATCAGCGCGGGCTCGGCTCGCGGCAGATCCAGATGATCGCCATCGGCGGTGCCATCGGCACCGGCCTGTTCCTCGGTGCGGGCAAAGGCATCTCCAAGGCGGGCCCCAGCCTGATCCTGGCGTACGCCGTCGCGGGCCTGGTCATCTTCCTCATCATGCGGGCGCTCGGCGAACTGCTGATGTACCGGCCGGTGTCCGGCTCCTTCTCGGAGTACGCGCGCGAGTTCATCGGTCCCTTCGCCGGGTTCGTCACCGGCTGGACCTACTGGCTGTTCTGGGTCGTCACCGGCATCACCGAGGTCACCGCCGCGGCTGCCTACATGACGTACTGGTGGAACATCCCGCAGTGGCTGTCGGCCCTGGTCTTCACGGTCATCCTGTACGGCGCCAACCTGATCTCGGTGAAGCTCTTCGGTGAGCTGGAGTTCTGGTTCTCGATGGTCAAGGTCACCGCGATCATCGGCATGATCCTGATCTGCGCCGGCATCCTCACCCTCGGCTTCTCCGACGCGGGCGACACCGCCTCCGTGAGCCACCTGTGGAACGACGGCGGCTTCTTCCCGCACGGCGTCGGCAACACCCTGATGACCCTGCAGATGGTCATGTTCGCCTTCCTCGCCGTCGAGCTGGTCGGTGTGACCGCGGGCGAGTCCAAGGACCCGAAGACCGTGCTGCCCAAGGCGATCAACACCGTGCCGTGGCGCATCGCCGTCTTCTACGTGGGCGCGCTGATCATGATCCTGTCGGTCGTGCCGTGGACGCAGTTCCACCCGGGCGTCAGCCCCTTCGTGGCCGCCTTCGAGAAGATGGGCTTCGCCGCGGGCGCGGGCATCGTGAACTTCGTGGTCCTCACGGCCGCGCTGTCGTCCTGCAACTCCGGCATGTACTCCACCGGCCGCATGCTGCGCGACCTCGCGCTCAACGGCCAGGGCCCGAAGGTCTTCACGAAGCTGACCTCCAGCGGCACCCCGCTGGTGGGCACGACGGTCTCCGCCGCGCTGATGATGGTGGGCGTCTGGATCAACTACCAGTGGCCGGGCAAGGCGTTCGACTACGTCGTCTCCTTCGCCACCATCTCCGGCATGTGGGCCTGGATCGTCATCCTGATCTGCCAGATCCGCTACCGCACCCTGTCCGACCGCGGTGTGCTGCCCCGCTCCGAGTTCCGCGCGCCGGGCGGCCGGCTGGCCAGCTGGTCCGCGCTCGCCTTCATCGGCATGGTGATCGTGATGATGGGCATCGACAAGGACGCCCGGATCTCGCTTTACTGTGCACCGCTGTGGGCGGCGATCCTCGGTGTCTCCTACTGGGCGCTCAAGCGCCGCAACCCGGAGGCCGCCGCCTTCACCAAGCGCTGACTTCCGCCAGGACGTCCGGCGGCCGGGAGCACTCGTGGCGCCCCCGGCCGCTGCCGCTCAGGACGTCCACCATGTGGGCCGCCCTGTACCGATCCTCGGTACAGGGCGGCCCCTCTGCTTATTCTGAGCGTCATGCTGACCATCACCCAGGCGCTCTACGACCAGATCGTCGCCCACGCGCGCGAGGATCACCCCGACGAGGCGTGCGGCGTCGTGGCGGGCCCGGAGGGCGCCGGCCGCCCCGAGCGCTTCATCCCGATGCTCAACGCGGCCCGCTCGCCGACCTTCTACGAGTTCGACTCGCAGGATCTGCTCAAGCTCTACCGGGAGCTGGACGACCGCGACGAGGAGCCGGTGATCATCTACCACTCCCACACCGCGACCGAGGCCTACCCGTCCCGCACCGACATCTCCTACGCCAATGAGCCCGGTGCCCACTACGTCCTGGTGTCGACGGCCGACACCGACGGCCTCGGCGAGTTCCAGTTCCGCTCGTACCGCATCGTGGACGGCGAGGTGACGGAGGAGGAGGTCAAGGTCGTCGAGGCCTACTGATCTCAGCATCCGGTCAAAAGCTATCCGTCATTCGAGATCACACTCGGGGACCCGGACCGGGAATCGATACGATGTGGCCATGGTTCTGAACGACGTGAGCGAGAAGACGCCGGGCATCCTGCTCGTGGCGCGGCTGCACGTCGACCTGTGCAGGCTGAACAGCGCCATCTGTTGACGTTCCCCGCCCGCCGTACGGCCGTACGCCGCGGCGCGCCGCTCCGCGTGCGCACATCGCAACGACGAACTTTTCCCCGACAGGAGCCCGCAACCATGGCCATCGAGGTCCGCATCCCCACCATCCTCCGCCAGTACACCGACAACCAGAAGGCGGTGGAGGGCAACGGTGAGACGCTCGCCGCGCTGTTCGCCGACCTGGAGACCCGCTACGCGGGCATCGAGGCCCGCATCGTGGACAACGGTCAGCTGCGCCGCTTCGTCAACGTGTACCTGAACGACGAGGACGTCCGCTTCGTCAACGGCATCGAGACCAAGCTGTCCGACGGCGACACCGTGACGATCCTGCCGGCCGTGGCCGGCGGCATGGCCTGATCGGCCGCTGACCGACGATGCGCTACGACTCCCCGCTGGCCGCGGTGGGCAACACCCCTCTGGTGCGCCTGCCGCGGTTGTCGCCGTCCGCCGACGTCCGGATCTGGGCCAAGCTGGAGGACCGCAACCCGACCGGCTCGGTCAAGGACCGTCCCGCCCTGCACATGATCGAGCAGGCGGAGAAGGACGGCCGGCTGACCCCGGGCTGCACGATCCTGGAGCCTACCTCCGGCAACACCGGCATCTCGCTCGCGATGGCCGCCAAGCTCAAGGGCTACCGCATGGTGTGCGTGATGCCCGAGAACACCTCGCAGGAGCGCCGTGACCTGCTCGGCATGTGGGGCGCCGAGATCATCTCCTCCCCGGCCGCGGGCGGCTCCAACACCGCCGTGCGCGTGGCCAAGGAGCTGGCCGCCGAGCACCCCGACTGGGTGATGCTCTACCAGTACGGCAACCCGGACAACGCGGGCGCCCACTACGCGACCACCGGCCCGGAGATCCTGGCCGACCTCCCCTCCATCACCCACTTCGTCGCCGGTCTCGGCACCACGGGCACCCTGATGGGCGTCGGCCGCTACCTGCGCGAGCACAAGCCGGACGTGCAGATCGTCGCCGCCGAACCGCGCTACGACGACCTGGTGTACGGCCTGCGCAACCTCGACGAGGGCTTCGTACCGGAGCTGTACGACGCCTCCGTCCTCACCACCCGCTTCTCGGTCGGCTCGGCCGACGCGGTCACCCGCACCCGGGAACTCCTCCAGCAGGAGGGCATCTTCGCGGGCGTCTCCACCGGCGCCGCCCTGCATGCGGCGATCGGCGTCGGCAACAAGGCGGTCAAGGCCGGCCAGAACGCCGACATCGTCTTCGTCGTGGCCGACGGCGGCTGGAAGTACCTCTCCACCGGCGTCTACACGGCGGCCACGACGGAAGAGGCCATCGAGACCCTCCAGGGCCAGCTCTGGGCGTAGCCCCGACACAGCCCTTGCCGTCGCATGGGCCCAACCCCCTCTTATGTCGCTCTTATGTCGACGGGCCCAACCCCCTCTCATGAGGGGGCTAAGCCCATCCTATGGAGGGGCAAAGAATTCCTTTCAGTACTGCCGGTAGTGCCATGGCCAGAGCTACGGTCCTCGCGCACCCTGTCATGTCACGATCACCGGGCATGCGGGGCGCCTGAGAGTGTCATGCTCATGATTGCGCGGTTTCGCCGCCGCTGACGCGCGTCACGGGCCTGCCCTTCCAGTGCGAGAAACCCCACTTCCCCATGGAGGCAGTACCCCATGCGTGAGTCACGCACGGGCGAGCGGTCGACGGGTCTGCGAAGACTCCTCGCCGTCGCCTTCCCCGCGCTCGCCCTCACCGTCGCCGGCCTGGCGGCGGCACCGGTGGCCGGCGCCCAGCCCACCGCGGCCCCGGCCGCCGCGCACCCCACCACCAAGGTCGCGCAGAACAGCAAGGCCCTGACCGACCCCACGCGGCAGACCTTCCACGCGACCGGCAAGGCGGGCCAGAAGGTCCCGACCGAGCACCTGTGCGCCAAGCCGGCGCCGGGCCACGCGTCCTGCTTCGCCGAGCGCCGTACCGACATCAGGCAGCGGCTCGCCTCGGCACTCGCCGCCGCCACGCCCTCCGGCCTCTCCCCGGCCAACCTGCACAGCGCCTACAAGCTGCCCACCACGGGCGGTTCCGGCATGACGGTCGCCATCGTCGACGCGTACAACGACCCCAACGCCGAGGCGGACCTCGCCACTTATCGTTCGCAGTACGGCCTGTCCTCCTGCACCAAGGCCAACGGCTGCTTCAAGCAGGTCAGCCAGACCGGTTCGACGACGAGCCTGCCCACCAACGACACCGGCTGGGCCGGTGAAGAGGCGCTCGACTTCGACATGGTCAGCGCCGTCTGCCCGAACTGCAACATCATCCTGGTCGAGGCCAACTCCGCGAACGACACCGACCTCGGCATCGCCGAGAACGAGGCGGTCGCGCTCGGCGCCAAGTTCGTCTCCAACAGCTGGGGCGGCTCCGAGGCGTCCAGCCAGACCACCGAGGACACCCAGTACTTCAAGCACCCGGGCGTCGCCATCACCGTCTCCTCCGGTGACTCCGCCTACGGCGCCGAGTACCCGGCGACCTCCCAGTACGTGACCGCCGTCGGCGGCACCGCGCTCACCACCTCCACCAACGCGCGCGGCTGGTCCGAGTCCGTCTGGCACACCAACTCCACCGAGGGCACCGGCTCCGGCTGTTCCGCCTACGACCCGAAGCCGGCCTGGCAGACCGACACCGGCTGCACCAAGCGCATGGAGGCCGACGTCTCCGCGGTCGCCGACCCGGCCACCGGCGTCGCGGTCTACGACACCTACGGCGGCACCGGCTGGGGCGTCGTCGGCGGCACCAGCGCCTCCGCCCCGATCGTCGCCGGCGTCTACGCCCTCGCGGGCACCCCGGGCTCGACCGACTACCCGGCGAAGTACCCGTACCAGCACACCGGCAACCTGTACGACGTGACCAGCGGCTCCAACGGCTCCTGCACCACCTCGTACTTCTGCACCGCGGGCACCGGCTACGACGGCCCGACCGGCTGGGGCACCCCGAACGGCACCGCCGCCTTCACCTCCGGCACCACCAGCGGCAACACGGTGTCCGTCACCAACCCCGGCAGCCAGTCCACGGCCTCCGGCAGCGCGGCGAGCCTGCAGATCAGCGCCACCGACAGCGCGGGCGCGGCCCTCACCTACAGCGCCTCGGGTCTGCCGACCGGCCTGTCCATCGGCAGCTCCACCGGCCTGATCTCCGGCACGGCGACCACCGCGGGCACCTACCAGGTCACCGTCACCGCCACCGACTCCACCGGCGCCTCCGGCTCGACGTCCTTCACCTGGACGGTCACCGGCACCGGCGGCACCTGCACCTCGTCCCAGCTGCTGGCCAACCCCGGCTTCGAGTCGGGCGCCACCGGCTGGACCGCGTCCAGCGGTGTCATCACCAACGACACCGGTGAGGCCGCGCACGGCGGCTCCTACAAGGCCTGGCTCGACGGCTACGGCTCCGCGCACACCGACACGGCGTCCCAGTCGGTGACGATCCCGGCCGGCTGCAAGGCCACGCTCACCTTCTACCTGCACATCGACACCGCCGAGACCGGCAGCACCGCGTACGACAAGCTGACCGTGTCCGCCGGTTCGACCACCCTGGCGACGTACTCCAACGTCAACGCCGCCTCCGGGTACGCGCAGAAGACCTTCGACCTGTCCTCGCTGGCGGGCCAGACGGTCACCCTGAAGTTCAACGGCGTGGAGGACTCCTCGCTGCAGACCAGCTTCGTCGTGGACGACACCGCCCTGACGACCAGCTGACCCGTACGGCCCTGGGATCCCGCACACGCGAGCCGTGTGCGGGATCCTGCTGTGCGGGGGATCCGTTTGTGCCGCTGGTACGTCACATCTGCACCAGCGGCCGGCCCCGGCCACGGCAGAAAGGCGGACCCATGCGCCGTACGACGCCCATCGCTCTCGCGGCGGCAGCGCTGCTGCTCACCGCCTGCGGCTCCCAGAGCGGCAGCGGGGACTCGGGCAGCAACGACAACGTGTCGCCGTCCGCCTCCACGCGCTCGCCGAACCCGACCGCCGGGGCATGCGCGAGCCGGCTGGAGCTGACGGCCGCCGACAACGGCCGTACCGTCTGCCTGGTCAAGGGCGGGGAGCTGCGGCTCACCCTGGACGGCACCAAGGAGCGCCCCTGGAAGCCGGTCAGCCTGACCGGCACGGCCCTGGAGGCGATCAACGCGGGCCTCGTCCTCCTGCCGGGCGACGCCTCGGCCGCCTACCGGGCGGTGGCGGCCGGAAAGGCCGAACTGACCTCGTCCCGCCCGCTGTGCAACCAGCCCCCCGCGCCCGGCCAGGTGTCCTGCAAGGGCATCCAGGCGTGGAAGGTGACCGTCACCGTCCGCTGACGCCGTCCGCCGACAGCCGTCGGCTCAGCCCGCCAGGTGCCGTACCTGGTCCCACAGGACCGGGTCGACCACGCCCACCCGGCGCCGGAAGTCGCCCACCGGCACCTCGCGCAGCTCATCGGTCTCCAGGAAGCTGGGCCGGCCGTGGGCGTCGCCGACCGCGCCCGGCGGCAGCGGGATCACCCCGGCGCGCTCGTCGTGGTACTTGGTGGTGATCTTCGCGACCGTGGCCCGGTCGCCGTGCACGGTCAGCACGAGACAGGGCCGGTCCTTGACCCCGGTCCTGTCCTCCTCATAGGGCACTTCGGCCCACCAGATGTCGCCCGGGCTCGGCCGCGCGCCGGGCGCCCGCCGTCCGCCGGGCCGTCCGGGCGGACGCAGTCGACGACCGCCGGGCCGCCGCCCGCGGCCCCAGCCGTCGACGAGCGTGGCGACCAGCGCGAGCAGCACCACCGCCGCGAGCGCCAGCCACCAGGACGTGTCCATAGCCACGACGTTACCGGCGCGCGCCGAGCATCGCGCGCCTTCTTGCACGCCCTATCCGCCACGGGTCCAGCCGAACCGGTGACAGCACAGGTGAGTTCGCCCACAACGGCCCCTGGCAGGGAAGCGACCCGCCCTTTCGCGCCTTACTCTCGACGGACCGCACGACGCCCGCGCCCCCACGTGTCCGCGACCCTTTCTTCACCGCTCTTCCGCTCCCGCCCACCGTTTTCCCGCCAACGGAGGTTTCTGCTTCATGAAGCTCACCGTCGTCGGCTGCTCGGGGTCGTTCCCGTCCGCGGAATCGGCCTGTTCGAGCTACCTCGTCGAGGCCGACGGCTTCCGGCTGCTCCTCGACATGGGCAACGGCGCCCTCGGCGAGCTGCAGCGCCACTGCGGTCTCTACGACCTCGACGCGATCTTCCTCAGCCATCTGCACGCCGACCACTGCATCGACATGCTCGGGTACTTCGTCGCGCGCTACTACCGCCACGAAGGCGGGCGCTGCGACCCGATCCCGGTCTACGGCCCCGAGGGCACCGAACACCGGCTGACCACGGCCTACGCCGACACGCCCTCCGCGTCCTCGATGAGCGAGGTCTTCGACTTCCACACGGTCAAGCCGTCCACGTTCGAGATCGGCCCCTTCACGGTGCACACCGAGCGGGTCAGCCACCCCGTGGAGGCGTACGGCATCCGGATCGAGCACGGCGGGCGCTCGCTGACGTACTCCGGCGACACGGGCGTCACCGAGACGCTGGACACGCTGGCCCGGGACACCGACCTGTTCCTGTGCGAGGCCGCGTTCACGTACGGCAAGGAGAACATCCCGGACCTGCACCTCAACGGCCGCGAGGCGGGCGAGACGGCCGCCCGCGCGGGCGCGCGGCGCCTGGTCCTCACCCATGTCCCGCCGTGGACCGACCCGCAGGTCAACCTCGCGGACGCCCGCGCGGTCTACGCCGGCCCGGTGGAACTGGCCGTACCGCGCAAGACGTACGAGATCTGACGCATCCGGCCCTGTGCGCGCGAAAGGCCCCGGAACCCTGCCGGTTCCGGGGCCTTCGTCATGCCGTCGCGGCACTCACGCCTTGGTGAGGTCCTCGACCTCCTCCTCGGGCTCGCGGCCCGGGGTCTTCAGGTCGAACCTGAGGATCGCGAAGCGGAAGAGCCCGTAGTAGATCGCCGCGAACACCAGGCCGATCGGGATGATCAGCCAGGGCTTGGTCGCGAGGTTCCAGTTCAGGACGTAGTCGATCGCGCCGGCCGAGAAGTTGAAGCCCGCGTGGACGCCCAGGCCCCAGGTGACCGCCATCGACACGGCCGTCAGGACCGCGTGGATCACGTACAGCACCGGGGCGATGAACATGAAGGAGAACTCGATCGGCTCGGTCACACCGGTGACGAACGAGGTCAGCGCGAGCGAGATCATCATGCCGAGGACGGCCTTGCGGCGCTCGGGGCGGGCGCAGTGGGCGATGGCGAGGGCGGCGGCCGGCAGACCGAACATCATGATCGGGAAGAAGCCGGACATGAACATACCGGCGCTCGGGTCGCCGTGCAGGAAACGGCCGTAGTCACCGGTGAAGACCTCGCCGGCCGCGTTCTTGTAGGTGCCGAGCTGGAACCACGCCACGGTGTTCACGAACTGGTGCATGCCGATCGGGATCAGACCGCGGTTGACCAGACCGAAGAGGGCGGCGCCGATGGAGCCGAGGCCCGTCATCCACTCGCCGAAGTGCGTGATGCCCTTGCCGATCGGCTCCCAGACCAGGCTGAAGAAGACGCCGACGAGCGTGCCGACGAAGGCCATCAGGATCGGCACCAGACGGCGGCCGTTGAAGAAGCCGAGCCAGTCCACCAGCTTGGTGCGGTGGAAGCGCTGCCACATCACGGCGGCGAGCAGACCCATGATGATGCCGCCGAGGACACCCGGGTCGTTGTACGTCGCCGCGACGATCTTGCCCTTCTCTATGTGCTCCTCGGTCACCGGGAAGGCCTGGATGACCTTGCTGTAGACGAGGAAGCCGACGAGGGCCGCGAGCGCGGTGGAGCCGTCCGCCTTCTTGGCGAAGCCGATGGCCACGCCTATGCAGAACAGGATGGGCAGGGCGCCGGTGATGGCACCGCCGGCCGCGTTGAACACGGTCGCGACCTTGTCCCAGCCGAGGCCGTCCTTGCCGAAGATGTCGTCCTGGCCCAGCCGGACCATGATGCCCGCCGCCGGCAGCACGGCGATCGGGAGCTGCAGGCTGCGGCCGACCTTCTGCAGACCCTGGAACAGGCCGGATCCCCGCTTCTTCGCGGGGGCCGCCGTTGCGGTGGCGGTGGTCATAGGTCCTCCATCGGGGGTGGTCTACACCACTCAGTGGTGTAGACCTGTTGTACACGATGAAGGGCGGATAAGGAACCACGAAATCCGCTACGAAAGGGCTACGCGCAGTGGCTCAGACCTTCGTGACGTCCTCGACCTCGTCCTCCGGCTCCCGGCCCGGTGTCTTCAGGTCGAACTTCGTGATCGCGAAGCGGAAGACGGCGTAATAGACGGCCGCGAAGCCGAGACCGATCGGGATGATCGCCCAGGGTCTGGTCGCCAGGTTCCAGTTGATGACGTAGTCGATGAGGCCCGCCGAGAAGCTGAAGCCGTCGTGCACCCCGAACGCCCAGGTCACCGCCATCGACACCCCGGTCAGCAGCGCGTGGACGGCGTAGAGCAGGGGTGCGATGAACAGGAAGGAGTACTCGATCGGCTCGGTGATGCCCGTGACGAACGAGGTCAGCGCCACCGAGAGCATCATGCCGCCGACCTCTTTGCGGCGGCTCGGCCTGGCGCAGTGCGCGATCGCCAGTGCCGCCGCCGGCAGGGCGAACATCATGATCGGGAAGAAGCCCGAGGTGAACTGGCCCGCGTGCGGGTCGCCCGCGAGGAACATGTTGATGTCGCCGTGCACCACCTTGCCGTCCGGCTTGGTGTAGCTGCCGAACTGGAACCAGATGGGCACGTTCAGGAACTGGTGCAGGCCCACGACGAGCAGCGCGCGGTTCGCGACACCGAAGACGCCCGCACCCCACGAGCCCGCGTCCCGCAGCCACTTGCCGAAGCTCTCCAGGCCGTCGCCGACCGGCGGCCAGATCCACAGGCACAGCGCCGCGAAGGCGATGGCGACGAACGCCATGATGATCGGCACCAGGCGGCGCCCGTTGAAGAAGCCGAGCCAGTCGACCAGCCGGGTGCGGTGGTAGCGCGCCCAGAAGAAGGCCGCCAGCAGGCCCATGACGATGCCGCCGAACACCCCCGGGTTCTGGAAGGTGAAGGGAGTCACCGTGCCGCCGCCCGCACCGACGCCGACCTGGCAGCCGACGTCCGGGACCGCCTTCGAGCCGCCGGGGCAGGGCACGGGGAACTGGTGCAGCACGTTGTAGTAGACGAGGAAGCCCGCCACCGCCGCGAGCGCCGTCGAGCCGTCCGCCTTCTTCGCCATCCCGATCGCCACGCCCACGCAGAACAGCAGGGGAAGGCCGAGGGAGCCGTCGAGCAGGGCGCCGCCCGCGCCGCCCATCACCTTCGAGACGTCGGTCCAGCCGAGCCCCTTGGCGCCGAACACGTCCGGCTGGCCCAGCCGGTTGAGGATGCCCGCGGCCGGGAGCACCGCGATCGGGAGCTGGAGACTGCGGCCCATCTTCTGCATGCCCTGGAAGAGCCGGTGCCAGCGTTCCCGTACCGGACTGACCGTGCTCTCGGCGCTGTTGGCGCTCATCGACGTCCTCCCGGGCCGCTCGACTCGGACGCGGTTTGGCGACCGTCCCCCGGGTGGTGTAGACCAGTTGGCGGACGGTTCCGCTGTCGTGATCGCCATCATTCGGCACGTACGGTATGACCGCTCGCAAAGTTGGGCCAACTGTGGGTTACTGCGTCAAATCGGTTCGGATCAGGGAATTCAGGGAGACGGAACATGGCCACCAAGGCTGAGAAGATCGTCGCCGCGCTCGGCGGGCTCGACAACATCGAGGAGATCGAGGGCTGCATCACCCGGCTCCGCACCGAGGTGGTCGACGCCTCACTGGTCGACGAGGCCGCCCTGAAGGCCGCCGGCGCCCACGGCGTCGTCAAGATGGGCACCGCCATCCAGGTCGTCATCGGCACCGACGCCGACCCGATCGCCGGGGAGATCGAAGACATGATGTGAGACCACGGGGCCCGCACCGGCCCTGTGATGCACGGTGATTCACCGTGATTCACCTATAAGGGGCTCTTCCCGCCGGGGGAGGAGCCCCTTCCGTTACTCCGGATAGGCTCGGCGGCATGTCTCGCATCGACGGCCGTACCCCTGAACAACTGCGCCCGATCACCATCGAGCGCGGATGGAGCAAGCACGCCGAGGGCTCCGTCCTCGTCTCCTTCGGCGACACCAAGGTCTTCTGCACCGCCTCCGTCACCGAAGGAGTCCCGCGCTGGCGCAAGGGCAGCGGCGAGGGCTGGGTCACCGCGGAGTACGCCATGCTGCCCCGCGCCACGAACACCCGAGGCGACCGGGAGTCCGTCAAGGGCAAGATCGGCGGCCGTACCCACGAGATCTCCCGCCTCATCGGCCGCTCCCTGCGCGCCGTCATCGACTACAAGGCGCTCGGCGAGAACACCATCGTCCTCGACTGCGACGTCCTCCAGGCGGACGGCGGCACGCGCACCGCGGCGATCACCGGCGCCTACGTGGCCCTGGCCGACGCCGTCACCTGGGCCCGCGGCCGGAAGCTGATCAAGGCCGGCCGCCAGCCGCTCACCGGAACCGTCTCCGCCGTCTCCGTCGGCATCGTCGGCGGCGTCCCGCTGCTCGACCTCTGCTACGAGGAGGACGTGCGCGCCGAGACCGACATGAACGTCGTCTGCACCGGCGACGGCCGCTTCGTCGAGGTCCAGGGCACCGCCGAGGCCGAGCCCTTCGCCCGCGAGGAGCTGAACGCCCTGCTCGACCTCGCCGTCAGCGGCTGCGCCGAGCTGACCACGATCCAGAAGGCCGCGCTGGCCGACGCGCTCGAGAAGTAACGCGCAAAGTAAAGGGCGCGCCAAAACCCGGGGTCCGGCAGGGCAACCCCCGCACCCTCCCCGGCGTCCCTACGATTACGGGCGCACGGATCACCGCCGTGCGCCCGGTCAGCCGTATCCAGGGGAGGGAACACCACCATGGCCGCCAGCCGACGCCGAGGCCGTCTCACCGCAGTCGCCGCCGTCGTAGCGACCGCCGCGCTCACCGCAGGCCTCACCACCGGCTGTGACGCCGTGAACAAGGCCCTGGACTGCGTGCAGACCGCGGACTCGATAGCCGACAGCGTCACCGACCTCCAGCAGGCCGTGGAGAACGCGGCGAACGACCCCACCCAGGCGGACGCCTCCCTCGACTCCATCGAGAAGAACCTGAAGAAGATCGGCGACAAGACGGACGACACCGACGTCAACAAGGCGGTGGACGACCTCAACAAGGCCGTGGACAACGTCCGTACGGCCATCAAGAACGGCGACCGCACCCCCGACGTCAGCCCCGTCACCGACGCGGCTGGCGAACTGACGAAGGTGTGCACGCCGTAACGACGGCAGGGCCGGGGGAGTGCCGGCTCAGTACTCCCCGTGCCGGCGCCGGTCCCGCAGCTCCTTGCGGGACTCCCGGCGCTCCAGCTTCTCCTGCCGGCGCTGCTCCTTCAGCCGCTGCCGCTCGGCCCGGGTGATCCTGCGCTCCACGCCGACCCCGCCCCAGAAGGCGAACCCGCTGATCACCACGCGCGGCGCGCCGGGCTCGGGCGGGCCGTCGTCCTCGGGGTGCTGGAAGCCGCCCATCACACCGATGCCGCGCACGACGACCTCGACCCCCGGCGGCACGATCACCTGCATCCCGCCCATGATCGCCACACAGTTGATCTCGACCTCATGGTCCGCGAAATTCGCCTCCCTGAGGTCGATCTCGCCACCGCCCCAGAACGCGAAGCAGCTGAACCGCTTCGGCATCGTCCAGCGGCCCTTGCGCTCGAACCCCGACAGGATGGCGACCGCCCACGTGGACGACCCCTCGCCGCCCACGATCCGGCCCGCCCAACTCCCGCTCTCCACCGGAGCCTTGATGAACGAGACCGGCGGCGCCGCCGCCCCGGCGGCCGGCAGATCCCGGGTCAGCGGCGTCAGCTCGGCATACGTACGGGCCTTGTAGGCCGCCTCCAGCCGCTCCTCGAACTCCTCCATGTCGAGCCGCCCTCCGGCAAGGGCGTCCCGCAGGACCTCGGCGACCCGCTCACGGTCGGCGTCGGACGCCCGGAGATCCGGGAGGTCCGGGACAGCGTCTTCCGTCATGAGGGCAGCCTAGGCCCTGCCTAGACCGCCTTGTCCACATACATCTTGGCGATGACCGCCTCGATGTCCGGCTCCCGCACCGACAGGTCCACCAGCGGATACTCGGCCGCGATGTACGCCACCAGCGGCGCCGCCGACTGCCCCGCCGGGAACGCCAGCCACTGCCGCGGCCCCTCCACCCGCACCACCCGGCCCACCGGCGCCTCGATCGGCGGCAACTCCCGCTCCAGGTCCACCACCAGCGTCCGCTCGCCCTCCCCGGCCTCGTGCAGCCCCGCGAGCGGACCGTCGTACATCAGCCGCCCGTGGTCGATCACCATCACCCGCGAGCACAGCTGCTCGATGTCCTGGAGGTCGTGCGTGGTCAGCAGCACGGTCGTGCCGCGCTCGGCGTTCAACTCCTTCAGGAAACCCCGCACTTTCGACTTGGAGACCACGTCCAGGCCGATCGTCGGCTCGTCCAGGTACAGCACCTCCGGATCGTGCAGCAGCGCCGCCGCGATGTCCCCGCGCATCCGCTGCCCCAGCGACAGCTGCCGCACCGGCACGTCCAACAGGCCGCCCAGCTCCAGCAGTTCGACACACCGGTCCAGGTTCTCCCGGTAACGGGCGTCCGGGATGCGGTACATGCGATGCGCCAGCCGGTACGAGTCGATCAGCGGCAGATCCCACCACAGCGTGGTCCGCTGCCCGAACACCACCCCGATCCGGTGCGCCAGCCGCCGCCGCTCCCGCGACGGATCGATCCCCGCCACCCGCAGCCGGCCCCCGCTCGGCGTCAGGATGCCGGTCAGCATCTTGATCGTGGTCGACTTCCCGGCGCCGTTCGGCCCGATGTACCCGACCATCTCCCCCCGCGCCACACCGAAGGAGAGCGAGTCCACCGCCCGCACCTGCCGCCGCTCCCGCTTGAGGAACCCCGTTTTCTTGCGTACCTCGAAGACCTTCTCGACCCGGTCGAGGTGAATGAAGTCATCCTCCACCGCACTCCCCACCGCACTGACGTCACTGTCCGGCACCGCGCTAACTCCCTGTGCTCCGATACGAACGAAGTCCCGCCCGCCACGCCAGCCCCGCCAGCGCACAGCACCCCACCGCCACCAGCGGCGACGCCCACGCCACCCACCCCGGCAGGCCCAGCGGAAGGGGCCGCCCCAGCACGAAGGCCGCGGGCAGCCAGTTGACGAAGGCCAGCGGCACCACGAAGGTCACCCCGCGCACCAGCTCCCGCCCGAACACCGTCGGCGGATACTGCAACAGCGTCGTGCCGCCGTAGGTGAACGCGTTCTGCACCTCCGACGCGTCCTGCGCCACGAACTGGAACGCCGCGCCCGCCACGAACACCGCGCAGAAGATCCCGCAGCCGCTCACCACCATCACCGGCATCAGCAGCAGCTTCGCCGCCGTCCAGTCGATGTCCACCCGGCTCAGCGACCAGCCCAGCACCAGCGACCCCTGCGTCACCCGGCCCAGCCTGCGCAGCGCGAACCGGTCGGCCGCCACCTGCGCCAGCACCGGCGCCGGACGCACCAGCAGCGTGTCCAGCGTGCCGTCCCGCACCCGCCGCCCCAGCCGGTCCATCGACCCGATCACCAGATCGGCCAGCCCGAAGGACACGGCCGACAGCCCGTACAGGAACGCCACCTCGGCGAGCGCATAGCCGCCCAGCGCGTCCACCCGCGAGAACATCAGCATGATCGCGACGAAGTCGAGAAAGGTCGCCGCGAAGTTCCCGAACGCCGTCATCACGAAGGACGCGCGATAGGCCATCGTGGACCGCACCCACATCCCCGCGATCAGCCGGTACGCCCGAAGACCCTCCCGCACCCGGCCGCTCTCCCACACCCGGCTGTCCTCAGCCACCCTGGACCACCACCCGCCGCGTCGCCACCGACTGCACCAGCCGCCCGGCCCCCAGCAGCACCACCGCCCACACCCCCTGGAACACGTACGTGCCCCACGGATCCGCGTGCCCCAGCAGGATGTCCGCCGGCGCCTGCAGCAGCGACGACCACGGCAGCGCCCGTACGACCTCCCCGAGCGCGCCCGGGAACACGTTCAGCGGCAGCAGCATCCCCGAACAGAAGAACCCGGCGAGCCACGCCATCTGCGTCACCCCCGTGCCGTCCAGCAGCCAGAACGCGCTCAGCGCCACCAGGAACCGGATCCCGAAGCCGACCAGCATCGCCAGCAGCACGGCCACGAGGAACGCCACCCAGGTGCCGACGGCGGTCGGCAAATACACCGGGAAGAACAGCGCACCGAAGACGAACGGCACCAGCCCCCGCCCCAGCAGCTGGAAGAACGCCCGGCCCACATCGGCGGCCAGCCACCACAGCTGAAGATCGGCCGGCCGGTACAGGTCGATCGCCACGTCCCCCGTACGGATGCGTTCCATCAACTCGTCCTCGACGCCCCCGCCGCCGATCGCGAGCGTCGACAGGAACGCCTGACCCAGCCACACATAGGTCACGGCCTGCGCCTGGTCGTACCCGCCCAGGTGCGGTCGCACGTCCCACAGCGCCTGGTACGTATAGACGAGGATCAGCCCGAAGACCGTGTTGGTGAACACCCCTGCCGCAGTGGCGGCCCGATAGGTCGCGTACCGTCTGAATCCCCCCGTCGCGACGGCCGCGTACAACCGTCCCGCACCCACGCCAGTCGACCTCCTCGAGACCGCTCGACACCGAAGCGCAGGAGCCTAGTCCGAGGCCCGGCGACCGGCCACGCATTTTCTGCGGAAGCGTGCCCGGATCCGGGAACGGAACGCCAGGTGCGAGAGTCTTCAAACTGGGGGCGCAGAAGGCGTACGAGGCGTACGGGAACGACGTACGACGAAACAGGAGTCCGTGCACGACATGAGCGACGAGCCGCAGCCGCAGCAGGCTGAAGGGCCCGAAAACCCCGAGGGCCGTGACAGAACGGCCACCGAGAGGAACCTGGGGAGCGAGGGGAGCACGGAGAAGAAGCAGACGGGCGAGCCCGGGGGTGTCGGCGGGTCGAGGGGCGCCCGGGAGCCGGGAAGCGCCGGGAGCGCCGGGGAGCCCGGTAGCGCTCGGGAGCTGGGGAACGCCGGTGCGCCCGGAGCTGTGCGGGAGTCGCGGAGTGCCGGAAAGCCGGCGGGTGCCGGGGAACTGAGGGGCGCCGCGAAGGCCGCCCCAGGGACTCCGGAAGCCACGCACGCCAAGGACAGCGGGGCCGCCCCCGCGGGTCCGCCGCGTCAGGACCAGACCATGTCCATGGCCCGGGCTCGCCGAGCTGCCCAGGCGGCCCGCAGGGAGCAGCCCGGCCGACAGGCCGACGGCCGGGGCGACACGGGAGCCGGTACGGGAACTGGCGCGGCCGGGGAGACTCCGGCTGCGGGTGGGTCCGCGGCTTCCCGGGAGGTCCGGG
>NZ_JBSFVT010000001.1:135922-1004039 GCF_053592455.1 Streptomyces sp. NPDC002676
GTCCGGGGTGCTGGTGGGTCCGCTGGTTCTCAGGCGGCCTCGGCTGCCGGTGGGTCCGCGGCTCCTCGGGAGACTCGCGGTGCCGGTGGTTCCGCCGCTTCGGGGCAGGCTTCGGCTGCGGGTGGGGCTGCTGCTTCCCGGGAGGTCCGGGGTGCTGGTGGGTCCGCTGGTTCTCAGGCGGCCTCGGCTGCCGGTGGGTCCGCGGCTCCTCGGGAGACTCGCGGTGCCGGTGGTTCCGCCGCTTCCGGGCAGACCCCGGCTGCCGGTGAGTCCGCCGGCTCCCGGGAGGCCTCGGCTGCCCCTGGGTCCGCCGGCTCCGCAGGGCGTTCTGACGCCGAGCAGCCTCAGTCGCCGGAGAGCACTCAGGTCCTCCGGCGCGTGAATGCGCCCAGGGCACCGCAGTCGCCCCAGTCGTCCCAGTCGCCCGCCCCCTCCGGCAAGGCCGGCCCCGCTGCTCAGGGCGCCGGGGACCGTCCCGCCGAGAGCACTCAGGTCCTCCGGCGTGTCAACGCACCCCGGAAGCCCGCGCCCGGCCAGCCCGGCGGCGAGGGTGCGGCCACCGCGGCCTCCGCGTCCGCCGGGGTGAACCCCGCTGCTGCCCGTACCCCCCGCCCGAACCCCGCCGCGGCCGGTGCCGAGGCCGCGCGTGGAGCCGTAATCGGCGCCGCCACCAAGTCGGCCTCCGCCGACGCGGCGACCCCCACCCCCTCCGCCGACGGCGGAGCCGGCGGTGGCAAGGGCAAGAAGCCCAAGCGGCCCAAGCGCACCGGCTGGCGGCGGATCATCCCCACCTGGCGCATGGTGCTCAGCACCTTCATCGTCGGCGTGCTGCTGCTCATCGGCCTGTTCTTCCTCGGCTACTCCCTCGTGAAGATCCCGCCGGCCAACGCCCTCGCCACCAAGCAGGCCAACGTCTACCTCTACGCCGACGGCTCCCAGATCGCCCGCGACACACGCGACAGCCAGGTCAACCGCGAGAACGTCAGCCTCGCCGAGGTCTCCAAGGACGCTCAGCACGCCGTACTGGCCGCCGAGGACCGCGACTTCTACTCCGAGTCCGGCGTCGACCCGAAGGCGATGCTGCGCGCCGCCTGGAACACGGCGACCGGCAAGGGCACCCAGTCCGGTTCGACCATCACCCAGCAGTACGTGAAGAACTACTACCTGGCCCAGGAGCAGACGCTCACCCGCAAGGCCAAGGAGTTCTTCATCGCGATCAAGCTGGACCGCAACAAGACCAAGAACGAGATCTTCGAGGGCTACCTCAACACCAGCTACTTCGGCCGCAACGCCTACGGCATCCAGGCCGCCGCCCAGGCCTACTACGGCATGGACGCCACCGACCTCGACCCGGCCCGCGCCGCCTACCTCGCCGCGCTCGTCAACGCGCCCAGCGAGTACGACGTCGTAGCCCACCCCGAGAACAAGTCCGCGGCCGTCGCCCGCTGGAACTACGTCCTCAACGGCATGGTCAAGAAGGGCTGGCTCAGCGAGGCCAAGCGCGCCGGCATGAAGTTCCCGATGCCGAAGGAGCAGACCGTCTCCACCGGCATGTCCGGCCAGCGCGGCTACCTCGTGGACGCGGTCAAGCACTACCTGATCACCAACAACATCATCAGCGCCGAGGAACTCGCGGCCGGCGGCTACCGCATCACCACCACCATCCAGAAGGACAGGCAGGACTCCTTCGTCAAGGCGGTGAACGACCAGCTGATCTCCAAGCTGGACAAGAAGAACAACAAGGCCGACACCTACGTCCGCGCCGGCGGCGCCTCCGTCGACCCCAAGACCGGCAAGGTCGTCGCCATGTACGGCGGCATCGACTACGTGAAGCAGTACACCAACGGCGCCACCCGCGGTGACTTCCAGGTCGGCTCGACCTTCAAGCCGTTCGTGTTCACCTCCGCGGTGCAGAACGGCTCGACCACCCAGGACGGCCGCCCCATCACCCCGAACACCTACTACGACGGCACCAACCAGCGCCCCGTGGAGGGCTGGGCCGGCGGCGCCTACGCCCCCGAGAACGAGGACCAGAAGTCGTACGGCCAGATCACCGTCCGCAAGGCCACCGACCTGTCGGTGAACGCGGTGTACGCCCAGATGGCCGTCGACGTCGGCCCCGCCAAGGTCAAGCAGACCGCGATCGACCTGGGCATCCCCTCCGGCACCCCGGACCTCAACCCGTACCCGTCCATCGCCCTCGGCACCGCCAACGCCAGCGTGCTGGACATGGCCGAGTCGTACGCGACCCTCGCCAACCACGGCAAGCACGGCACGTACACCATGGTCGAGAAGATCACCAAGGAGGGCACAGAGGTCAAGCTGCCCGGGCAGACGGTCAAGCAGGCCGTCACCCGCGAGGCCGCCGACACCACCACCTCCGTCCTGCAGAGCGTCGTCGACAACGGCACGGCGGTCGCCGCGCAGGCCGCGGGCCGCCCGGCGGCCGGCAAGACCGGTACCGCCGAGGAGGACAAGGCCGCCTGGTTCGCGGGCTACACCCCCGACCTGGCCACCGTCGTCGCCGTCATGGGCCAGGACCCGGTGACGGCGAAGCACGTGTCCCTCTACGGCGCCCTCGGCCAGCCCCGCATGAACGGCGGCGGCCCGCCCACCCAGATCTGGGCCCAGTACACGCGCGACGCGCTCCAGGGCAAGCCGGCGGCCGACTTCGACCTCCAGCTCCAGCAGGGCGCCGACCAGGTCGCACCGCCCACCGCCGACCCCTCGACCGAGCCCGGCACCAACGGCGGCCAGGACAACGGCGGCGGCACCACCGGCGACAACCAGGACAACGGCGGCACGACCGGCACCCCGACCGACGGCACCACCAACGGCAACCCCACCGACGGCGGCACGACGACGGACGGCGGCGGCACCACCGGCACCACCACCGACGGCGGCGGTACGACGACGGACGGCGGCGGCACCACCGGCACCACCACGGACGGCGGCGGTACGACCACCGGAGGCACCACCACAGGCGGTGCCACCGACGGCGGCGGCACCGACGGCGGCGGCACCGGCGGCCCGACGACAGGTGGCGGCCCCGGAGGCCCGACGACAGGCGGCGGAGCACTGTAGGACCGATAGCAAAGCAACGACAAAGAGGGCCGGTGACAACAGTCACCGGCCCTCAGCGTCTGTATCAGAGATACATCCCCGTGGATCAGAGATAAAGCCCCGTGGAGTCCTCCGACCCCTCAAAGCGGTCCGCGGCCACGGCGTGCAGATCACGTTCCCGCATCAGCACGTACGCCACGCCCCGCACCTCGACCTCGGCCCGGTCCTCCGGGTCGTACAGGACCCGGTCCCCGGGCTCCACGGTCCGGACGTTCTGCCCGACCGCGACGACCTCGGCCCAGGCCAGCCGCCGCCCGACGGCCGCCGTGGCCGGAATCAGGATCCCGCCCCCCGACCGGCGCTCGCCCTCACCGGTGTCCTGCTTGACCAGCACGCGGTCGTGCAGCATCCGGATGGGGAGCTTGTCGTGATGGGGGGTCCTGTGCTCGTTTCTGTTGGCGCTCACGCCTCGAACCTACCTGCCTCGACCACTCCGGTGCCCGCCCGGGGCACCGCCTCACTCAGTCCTTGTCACGCCGCCGCGACCCTAGGGCGAGCAGCCCCACGACCCCCACGACGACGAGCGCGGCGGGCACGACCCGCTCCATCCGGGGCGCGCCCTCCTCGTCCACGAACTGCGCCCGCACATCACTGACCAGGCGGTTCACCTGAACGTAGGCCCGTCCGACGGTGTGATCGATATGAGCGACGACCTTGGCCTTCGCGTCCCCGACGATCGTCGACGGGTGCACCCGCATCCCGATCTCGTCGAGCGTCTCCGCCAGCACTTCACGGCGGCGCTTGATGTCCGCCTCGATCTGCGCCGGGGTTCTCGTGTCCGACGTGTCCGCCACCGTACGGCCTCCGAAGTCTCCTGATGCTGTTCTGGACAGTCTGTCAGCTCCCGGCTTCGCCGCACGGCAAGGCCCCCCGGTTACGCTGTTCCGATGAGCGAGCGACTCCAGCCCGGGGACGTTGCCCCCGCCTTCACCCTCCCCGACGCCGACGGCAACGAGGTCTCCCTGTCCGCCCGCAAGGGCCGCAAGGTGATCATCTACTTCTACCCGGCGGCCCTGACCCCCGGCTGCACCAAGCAGGCCTGCGACTTCACGGACAACCTCTCCCTGCTGGCCGACGCCGGCTACGACGTCATCGGCATCTCCCCCGACAAGCCGGAGAAGCTGGCGAAGTTCCGCGAGAAGGAGTCCCTCAAGGTCACCCTCCTCGCCGACCCCGACAAGCAGGTCCTTCAGGCGTACGGCGCCTTCGGCGAGAAGATGAACTACGGCAAGAAGTACCTCGGCGTCATCCGCTCCACGGTGATCGTGGACGAGCAGGGCAAGGTCGAACGGGCCCTGTACAACGTCCGCGCCACCGGCCACGTGGCCAAGATCATCAAGGACCTGGGGATCTGACGATGTTGCCCGGCCGCTAGCATGGCCGGGCAACACCACGCGGCCGTGGTGGAATTGGCAGTCACGCTGGGTTTAGGTCCCAGTGGGGTAACTCCCGTGAGGGTTCGAGTCCCTCCGGCCGCACCAGGGCTCAGCCCAACAGCTCCCGCACCACCGGCACCAACGCCCGGAACGCCTTCCCCCGGTGGCTGATCGCGTTCTTCTCCTCGGGGCTCAGCTCGGCGCAGGTCCGGGTCTCGCCCTCCGGCTGGAGGATCGGGTCGTAGCCGAACCCGTTCGTGCCGGACGGAGCATGCCGCAGCGCACCCACCAGCCGCCCCTCGACCACCCGCTCCGTCCCGTCCGGCAGCGCCAGCGCCGCCGCGCAGGCGAAGTGCGCGCCCCGGTGCACGTCCGCGATGTCGGCGAGCTGGGCCAGCAGCAGCTCCAGGTTGGCCTTGTCGTCGCCGTGCTTGCCCGCCCAGCGGGCGGAGAAGATGCCCGGGGCGCCGTTCAGGACGTCGACGCACAGCCCGGAGTCGTCCGCGACCGCCGGGAGCCCCGTGGCCTGGGCGAGGGCGTGGGCCTTGAGCAGGGCGTTCTCGGCGAAGGTGACGCCGGTTTCCTTGACGTCGGGGATGTCCGGGTAGGCGTCGGCGCCGACCAGTTCGTGGGGGAGTCCGGCGTCGGCGAGGATCGCCCTCAGCTCGGTGATCTTTCCGGCGTTGCGGGTGGCGAGGATCAAGCGCGTCATGGAGGCCAGTATTCCTGGCCCCGCCCCCGCCCCCGAAGCGCGCCCGCTTCAGGCCCCCACGGCCTGCGAGATGACGTAGATCAGCAGACCCGCGAGCGAACCCACCACCGTGCCGTTGATCCGGATGAACTGGAGGTCGCGCCCGATGTGCGCCTCGATCTTGCGGGTGGTGTGCTCCGCGTCCCAGCCGGCCACGGTGTCGGTGATCAGCGAGGTGATCTCCCTGCGGTAGGTGGTGACGATGTGCACCGCCGCGCCCTCCACCCAGTTGTCGACCTTCTCCTGCACCTTCGGCTCGCTCGCCATCCGCGTGCCCAGGGACAGCAGCGCGGCCCGTACCCGCAGCCGCAGCTCGCTGCGCTCGTCCTCGGCCGCCGCGACGATCATCGACCGTACGGCGGTCCACGCGGAGGCGATGAGGTCCTGCACCTCGCCCCGCCCGAGCACCTCGCCCTTGAGCCGTTCCACCCGTGCGCGCGTGTCCGTGTCGGACTGGAGGTCGGAGGCGAAGTCGATGAGGAAGCGGTCGAGGGCGCCGCGGGCGGGGTGGGAGGGCATGTCGCGCATCTCGGCGCAGAAGCGCAGCAGCTCCTTGTAGACGCGTTCGCCGATCTTCCGGTCCACGAAGCGCGGGGTCCAGCCGGGGGCGCCGCCCTCGACGGCGTCCATCACGCTGTCGCCGTGCAGGACGAGCCAGTCGTGGGCGCGGGAGACGATCAGGTCGACGGCCCGTTTGTGGCCGCCGTCGGCGACGATCTTCTCCAGCATCTTGCCGAGGCCGGGCGCGATCTCCTGGGCGTCGGCGCGCCGGGTGATCGCCTCGCCGACGACGGCCTGGACGTCGGAGTCGCGCAGTACGGCCAGCGCGCCGCGGAGGGCGGTCGCCAGCTCGGCGGTCACCCGGTCCGCGTGTTCGGGTACGGCGAGCCAGGCGCCGAGGCGGCTGCCGATGCCGACGGCGCGCAGCCGTTGCCGTACGACGTCCTCGGAGAGGAAGTTCTCGCCGACGAACTCGCCGAGGGAGACCCCGAGCTGGTCCTTCTTGGTGGGGATGATCGCGGTGTGCGGGATGGGCAGGCCGAGGGGGTGGCGGAAGAGGGCGGTGACGGCGAACCAGTCGGCCAGCGCGCCGACCATGCCGGCCTCGGACGCCGCGGCCACGTATCCGGCCCAGGGCCCGGCGCCCGCCTGGTCGGCCCATTTGGCCAGGACGTACACCACCGCCACGAACAGCAACATCCCGGTCGCCGTCAGCTTCATGTGCCGTACCCCGCGCCGGCGCTCCTCGTCGGCGGGGGTGAAGGCGGTCATGGTCCGGT
Source organism: Streptomyces sp. NPDC002676 (assembly GCF_053592455.1). NCBI lineage: Bacteria > Bacillati > Actinomycetota > Actinomycetes > Kitasatosporales > Streptomycetaceae > Streptomyces > Streptomyces sp. NPDC002676. Next base: position 142,453 of record NZ_JBSFVT010000001.1, read on the forward strand.
ACGACGCGACCCGGGCCGGTGTTCCGGTCTCGGTAGGTTCCATCAGCTCCACCGTTCAGCTCCACCGCTCGGCGTTCGGTGATCCCGCAGACAATTGTCCCTGCATGACCGACTACCGGAACGGAACGGAAGTTCCCGGCGTCTGTGTGACATGGGGCGGGCAGCCTTCTTACGAGGACTGACGAGGACTGACGGGGACCGACGGACCGGGCCGCCAGGGCCGACCAGGTGTTTCCGGCAGGCCGCTGCCATCCCTCTTCAGCCCATGACGCATCATGGGCTGATCAGACCGGAGCCTCGGGCTCCACTCTGCCCGAGGAGAACAACAACAGCGTGACCAGGCGTCATGACGGGGGTGCGGCGCCCGCTGCCAAGCCGCCGAAGGCCGGCGCCCCCGCGAAGCACCGTGCGGTCCTGAGCGCGCTCGTCGCGCTGGTCGTGGCCCTGTCGGCGGTCATCTACGTCGTCGTGGCGGCCGACGACGGCACCCCGCAGAACACCATCGCCGGCAACCGCCCGCACCACGACTCCTCCGCCGCCCCCGCCTCCACCGGCGCCTGGGTCGGTTCCTGGGCGACCGCTCCGGTGGGCGGCGAGCCGGGCACCGAGACGGCGGGCCTGGCGGGCCACTCGGTGCGCAACGTCGTCCACGCGAGCACGGGCGGGACGGCCGCCCGGGTCACCCTCTCCAACCTCTACGGCCAGTCGCCGCTGACGATCACGCACGCGTCCATCGCCCTGGCGGCGGGCGAAGACACCGCCGCTGCCGCTGCGGAAACGATGCGCCGGCTGACCTTCAACGGCAGCACCACCGTCGTCATCCCGCCCGGCGCCCAGACGGTGAGCGACCCCGTCCGCCTTGCCATCCCGCACGACACGAACGTCCTGGTCACCTCGTACTCGCCCACCCCCTCGGGCCCGGTCACGTACCACCTCCGCGCCCGCCAGCTGTCGTACGTCGCCGACGGCGACCGCACCGAGGACGCCACCGGCACCCCGTACACCGAACAGACCCCGTACTGGCGCTACTTGACGGCCCTGGACGTGCTGAGCAACGAGTCCACCGGCACGGTCGTGGTCTTCGGCGACTCCATCACCGACGGCATCACGTCCACCGTCGGCGCCAACCACCGCTGGCCGGACGTCCTGTGGGGCCGGCTGCGCACGGCGGTCACGGGCGGCGAGCAACTGCCGCGCTACAGCGTCGTGAACGAGGGCATCAGCGGCAACCAGGTCCTGGCGAACGGCCTGGGCCGCCCCGCCGAGAACGAGAGCGGCGTGACCCGCTTCACGCGCGACGCGCTCTCCCGCCCGAACGTAAAGGTCGTGGTCATCGACCTGGGGATCAACGACATCCTCCGCAACCCCCGCCTCGCCGACCCGAACCGCATCACCGCGGGCCTGCGCACCCTGGTCCGCCAGGCCCACGCCCGCGGTCTGAAGGTCGTGGGCGCCACCCTGATGCCCTTCAAGGGCCACCGAGGCTGGACGAAGCCGAGGGAGGCGGTACGCCAGCAGGTCAACGCCCAGATCAGGGCGGGGCGGGTGTACGACGAGGTGGTCGACTTCGACAAGGCCCTCCGGGACCCCTACGACCCGCGCAGCCTGCGCCCCGAGTACGACTCCGGCGACCACCTGCACCCCAGCGACCTGGGCTTCCGCAAGATGGCGGAGACCTTCGACCTGTGGTCGCTGGAGGGCGCGGGGCGGGCGGAGCTGTAGACGGTTCCGGTTCCTGCCGGTGTCCGGTCAGGCTCCCGTCGTGGACCCCGGCCGGACGATCATCAGGACCGTCACGGCGGCCCACAACAGGTTGAACAGCCCGGTGACCATGGCGAGTCGCACGGTCTGCGCCCGGCTGCCGACGGTGCCGTCGCTCCCCATGGCCTCGCTCCCGGTGCCGCTCACGAGGGCTGTCTGGGCGGGCAGCACCAGCGCGGCCATGACGACGGCGGCGAGACCCGTCAGCACGATCGAGGCGATGAGCCACCCGCTCCCGAGCACGCCCATCTGACCGGCGGTGGCGAACCCGAAGACGGGGACGACGACACCGGCGACGGCGTAGACCCGGCAGATCCGGTGCAGGAGCTGGAGTGTCGCGGCGGCGCGCAGGTCACCCGGCTCGGCGAGGGCCCGCCGCGCGGCGGGCGGAAACATGCTGGCGGCGACGGTGACGGGCCCGATGGCGACGATCGCGGCGAGGACGTGGACGGCGAGGAGGAACTTGGTCACGGGGGGACGGTAGGCGGGGAAGGGGATCACACAGAAGTGGCGAGATTGCCATCACTCAACGGATTCCCGCCAGCCAGGTCGCCACGAATACCGCCTGACACGGCTTCCTGCCATCCCCCCGCTTGGCGACATTCCGCCGCCCGGCTACCTTCCTGCCATGCACACCGTGGCCGTCCTGGCGCTTGACCAGGTGATCCCGTTCGACCTCTCCGTGCCGATCGACACCTTCGGCTGGGCGAGACTGCCGGACGGCCGCCCCGCGTACCGGGTGCGGGTCTGCGCCCCGGAGCCGGAGGTGGGGGCGGCTGCCGGCGCCTTCGCGGTGCGGGCGTCGTACGGCCTGGAGGCGCTGACGGACGCGGACACGATCATCCTGCCGGGGGTGGCGGACCTCTCCGTGCCGCTGCCGCCGGGCGTGGCGGAGGCGCTGCGCGCGGCGGCTGCCGACGGCACGCGTATCGCGTCGATCTGCGTCGGCGCGTTCGTGTTCGCGGCCACCGGCCTGCTGGACGGCCTGCGCGCGACGACTCACTGGCATGCGGCGGCGGAGTTGGCGGCGAGGTATCCGAGGATCGAGGTCGACCCGAACGTCCTCTACGTCGACAACGGCCAGTTCCTCACCTCGGCGGGCGCCGCCGCGGCCCTGGACATGTGCCTGCACATGATCCGCAAGGACCACGGCTCGGCGGTGGCGGCGCACGCGGCCCGCATGTCGGTCATGCCCCTTGAACGAGAGGGCGGCCAGTCCCAGTTCATCGTCCACGACCTGCCCCCGGCCCCGGCGGGCGCGACCCTCGAACCCCTCCTGACCTGGCTGCAGGACAACTGCGACCGCGACCTCACACTGGACGAGATCGCGGCGCGGGCAAGGATGAGCAGCCGCACCCTGAACCGCCGCTTCCGCGAACAGACCGGCACGACACCGGTGCAGTGGCTGCACCGGGCACGGATACGACGCGCCCAGTACCTCCTGGAGACGACACCGCACCCGGTGGAGCGGATCGCCACCCAGGCGGGTTTCGGCTCACCGACGGCATTCCGGGAACGCTTCCGAAGGGTGGTGGGGACGAGCCCACAGGCCTACCGGAGGGCGTTCCGGGAGGGGGCGCCGTAAGCCCGCACGGGCGCCCCTGGGGCTGGCTGCGCCCTGGGTCCGACGGTGCCCCTGGGTGTGCTCAGGCGTGCTCAGGCCTTGCGGTCGGCGACGGCCCAGGAGGCAAGGGCCACAGCCCCGGCGACACCGAACACGGACGGCCAGGCACCGACCTTCTTGGCCAGCGGATGGGACCCGGCGAAGGCGGCGACGTACGCGGCGGTCAGCGCCCCCGCGGCCTTCCCCCCGGCCTGCTGCCGCCACTGCTGCGCGGCGGCGACCCCCGCGACGGCCAGCACGGCCCCGCCGAGCTGCCGCTTCTTCGTCCAACGGGCGACGCCGTAACCCCCGACGAGCCCAGTGGCGGCGACCACCGCGCTGGGAACCTTGGCCATGAGTGCCTCCTCGTGTCCCTGTTGTCTGTGCTGTCGTGATTCTCGCCCGAGGCTAACGCGCAGCCAGGCACCGCCTTCGGTCGGGCCCCTCAGACCCGTCCGAGCGGCCGATGCGCTCCCTCAGGAAGCTTGACCTTGGTGTCAATGGCGAGGAGTCGTATCGTCCGCTTGACCAGCGGTAGCGCGGCCCGCAGCCGCTTGTTCCAGTCAGGCTGCTCCGGCACGCACGGGAACATCGAGCCGAGGCGGGAGCGGACGAACCGCAGCCACCTGGACTCCGAGGCAAGGCGCAGCATCGCCTGGGCAACCGCGAGGCAGATGAGCCCGGAGTCCGTCAACCGCGGCGGGCGACCCAGCCATCGGGTATCTCCGATCTCATCGTCGATCTTCACGCACAGCGCGGTGAGCAGGCCTTCAGGTCATTCATCACAGATCGATCTTGGATGCCCTGTCCGTGTTCCCGGACACACCGTCAGCGTTCGGAGCGGCTCGCATGGGCTCTGCCCGGAGGATGCACCTCGGGTTCGAGGGTGGCGGTGCACGGCTGGCGGCATGAGGGGCCAAAGCAGTGCGCACGGGTGCGATGGCAGGATGACGGCATGGTTTCGAATCAGCCGTGGACGGGGTTTCACGGTGACCTGCTGGCAGCGAAGGCATTGGTGTACGACCCGAGCGGTTTCGTCTGCTCGCTGCCGGTTCCCGAACTGGAGAGTGCCGAGTACGCGGCGTGCGCGTTCACGCTCGATGACCGCTCGGTTCGGTTCCGCGTGGCCAAGACCACCCCGTCGAAGGTGGGCCAGTTCGTCACCGTGTGGCAGCGGTCTGAAGAGGGGCCGATCCGGCCCTTCGACGCCGACGACGGAGTGGACCTCTTCGTCATCAGCAGCTGCGACGACGACGGCTTCGGACAGTTCGTGTTCCCGCGCGAGGTGTTGTGCGAGCGCAACATCGTCTCCTGTGACGGCTCCGGCGGGAAGCGCGGATTCCGCGTCTACCCGCCGTGGGTGACCACGACCAACCGGCAGGCCCGCAGCACGCAGGCATGGCAGGTGAACTACTTCTTCAACCTCGGTCAGGACGGGCTTGCCGACCTGACTCTCGCCCACGCCCTCTACCACCCATAGGTGCCCGCTGCGCGACGGCGTCCGGCGACCTGGAACAGCATGGCGGCCGGACCTTCGAGGGCGTTGCCGCCCGCGTCGCCCAGCGCGTCCTCGCGCTGGCCGCAGCGGTCTGGCACAACCACAAGATCCGGCAGCCTGTCATGCGATCCCTGATCGCCTACGACCACTGATCACATCGGAATGACTCGTCTAGTTACTGAGCCATGCGGCCGGTTTCCCTGGACCGCCTCACTGAAGCAGGTGGTCCGCCTTACCGGCCTTGATGTCCAGGATCATGGTCTGCAGGGCGTCTCGGCTGTCCATGATGAAATGGTCCTCCTGGCCACTCACCGCTATGTACGCATTGCCAGCCCCATCGACTCCCAGCCGGAAGCACGAGTTCCCTTCGCCGCAGAACGGATCTTCCCACTGGATCTCGGGCATAGCGTCTCCTACAGTTCGCGTGCGATGGCTTGGATGAAGTCCCTTGAACCGTCGGGAGGCAGCGCCAAGTCCTCCATTCGGTCCAAGTGGGCCCGGTACTTGGCTAGTTCGGCCTCTGCGTACAGGAAGTCAGGGCCGTGAGAGTTGTCGATCTGCACGGTGTCTAGCTGCTTTGTCGGCCCTTCGGCGTACAGGACCGTCTGCCCTGCCCCGGGAAACGCGCCCTGGGCAGACGGGACGACCAAAATGGTCACGCCGTCCTTCTCAGACTGAGCGAGCAAGTATTCGAGCTGTTCGCGGGAGACCCGAGGCCCTCCGAACTGCATGCGTAGCGCTGCTTCGTGCACGATGCCGGTGAAGGTCGGGGCAGCGTCAGCAGTGAGTACGTCTTGGCGCTGGTGAGGGCGTTCCGGGAGGGGGCGCCGTAAGCCCGCACGGGCGCCCTGGGGCCGACGGCGCCCCTGAGTGTGCTCAGGCCTTGCGGTCGGCGACGGCCCAGGAGGCAAGGGCCACAGCCCCGGCGACACCGAACACGGACGGCCAGGCACCGACCTTCTTGGCCAGCGGATGGGACCCGGCGAAGGCGGCGACGTACGCGGCGGTCAGCGCCCCCGCGGCCTTCCCTCCGGCCTGCTTTCGCCACTGCTGCGCGGCGGCGACCCCCGCGACGGCCAGCACGGCCCCGCCGAGCTGCCGCTTCTTGGTCCAACGGGCGACCCCGTAACCCCCGACGAGCCCACTGGCGGCGACCACCGCGCTGGGAACCTTGGCCATGAGTGCCTCCTCGTGTCCCTGTTGCCTGTGCTGTCGTGATTCTCGCCCGAGGCTAACGCGCAGCTAGACACCGCCTTCGGTTGGGCCCTCGCGTCGAGTGGATGACGGACCGCGACAACCCGAGCGCTCGGGCCTTCTACAAGTCCCTCGGCTTCGCGGAGTTCGACGGCAAGATCGTCTACCGGGTGGACGCGGGGACCGCCTGAGCATGAGCCCAGCGGTGAAGGAGAAGGGCGGTGAACGGGGCAGGCTCTCACCGCGGAAGGTCGGCAGCGTTCTGGTCTCAGGACTGCGCGACTGAGCGAATCATCTGAGACTTCAGCGTTCGAACTGGCCCCTCCGCAGTGCCCGCGAGAACGCGAGCCAGGCCGTGCCTCGGACTGCGACGACGGGCCCGCTGCCGTGTTCTGGCGCCGTCCTCGGTCAGCTACGCCAGCGACCTTCGCAACGCGTCGACCAGTGACGTCGCACGCATATCGTTGGGGCCCCCGATGATGTTGTTCATCGCATAGCCGAACGCGATGCCGTGCTCCGGGTCGGCAAAGCCGAGCGAGCCGCCTCGACCGGTGTGGCCGAAGGAGTTCCGCCCGATCATGGGGTTGGTCTCGGTAGGCAGCATGTATCCGGAGCTGAATCGGCTGGGGATCAGCATCACCTGGTCCATTCCGCTGGCCTGCTCTTTGGACGCCGATTCCAGAGTTTGCGGGCTCAGCAGGCGCACGCCGTCCACGTCGCCGATCAGTGCTGCGTACATGCGCGCCACGCCGCGTGCGGTGCCGATGCCATTGGAGGCAGGGAGTTCCGCGGCCTGCGCCTCAGGCGAGTCAAAGTCGATCTCGGGAGGGTCGGTGACCGCGTACGCTCTGTTGCTGAACGAGTTCGGGTCGCGCCACGCGGCAACCCGTTCGCGGAGTTCTTCGGGAACCGACTCGGCGGGCACAGTGGTGAGGTCAACGTCAGGCCGCTGGTACACCATGCGGCTGACCCGGTCGCGTTCACGCGCTGGCAGTCCGATGAAGAAGTCCAGCCCGAGGGGGGCGGCGATCTCGTCGGCGAAGAAGCGGCCCGGCGTGCGGCCGGACACTCGGCGGATCACCTCGCCGACAAGCCAGCCCCAGGTCCGACCGTGATACCCGTGCGCCGTGCCCGGAGCCCACAGAGGGCGCTGAGCAGCCAGCGCGGCCGCCATCGGATGCCAGGCCAACGCCTCGTTCAGCGGGACCGGTCGATCCAGTGCGATCAAGCCAGCCTGGTGGGACAGGAGCCAGCGCACCGGGATGTCCGCCTTGCCGTTCGCAGCGAACTCCGGCCAGTACCTGGCCACCGGCGCGTCCAAGTCCAACGCACCGCGCTGGGCCAGCATGTGCGCCGCGGTCGCGGTCGCCCCCTTGGTAGCCGAGTAGACCAGTTGCAGCGTGTCCCGCGCCCAAGGACGACCGGTCTCGGCATCAGCGACGCCACCCCACAGGTCCACCACCGGTCGGCCGTACCGGTACACGCACACTGCCGCGCCGATGTCCCCGTGCCGGGCGAAGTTCGCCGCGAACGCCTCACGCACCGGTTCGAACCCAGCCGCGACCTCACCGTCGATCGTCGTCATGCCGTCCATCCTGGCACTGGGACCGCCTGCTCCGAGAGGGCGGGCTCACCCTCGAAATCTGAGGCCGGTGACTGTCACGCCGCGACGGGCAGTGCTTGAAGGCGCTCGCGGAACTCACGGACAGCGGGGACGGACTTGCGTGGTTCGAGCCGTGCGGAGAACTCCTTCAAGCGCTCCAGAGCCCGTACGGAGCTGACACTGCTCTCCAGGAGCCCGGCACCGTAGTTCGCGGCGTCCAGTGCCCCCTCCAGGTCGCCGCCGGCGAGCCGGGCCTCGGCCAGGCGGCTGGAGCGTACGGCCTTGTCCCGGGGAGCCGCGCTCTTCACGGAGGTCTCCAGGGCACCCGTTGCGCGCTCCACCTGCCCTGACCGCAGCAGGACTTTACCCTCGGTCGACTTCAGTTGGGCCTCGCCGAACCATTCGAGCCAGTCCGGGTTCTCCTCCGCTGTGTGGCGCTCCCAGAGGGACACGGCGCGGTTGAGCGCCTTTCCGGCTTTCTGGTGGTCACCGTCGCGTGACAGTGCCTCGGCCTTGTGCAGGTAGAGGAAGGACTGCGTGTACGGCGCCAGCGTTCGAGGGGCGTTGTCGATGGCGGTCGAGATGAGGTCGACGCGTTCGGCGGTCCGTCCGGCCTCGGAAACGTGAACGCCCATCTCCGCGAGGATGAAGGCGCCGAAGGCATCGTCTCCAGCGGTACGGGCGCTGCGGAGGGCCCCGACGTAGTACCGCTGGCCGGCGGACCGCAGCCCTGCGTCGTAAGCCATCCAGCCGGTCAGGTGCGACGCCCGGGCCGCAAGGGCGTAGAGGCGGATTCGGATGTTCTCCGTGTACCTGCCCGCGCTCAGGAGACCGGTGACCAGGGCGAGATCGCCGCGTGCCTGCTCCAGGAGCCTGGCCCCTCCGAGCTGGTCGTCGAGGGTGCGGAGCGTGCTGATGCGCTGCTCGATCGTCGAGACCATCGTGTCTGTGACCCGGTCTCCGTTGAGGACCGAGGCGAAGACGGAGGGAGCGTCCACCCAACTCGCCGCGAGGCCCGTCAGGGCGGCGCCGGTGATCGTGAGAAAGCCCCGGCGGTCCATGCGGCCACTTCCCACGAGTTCGGACAACGCCTCAACGGTACCGGCCTCGGTCCACGGGGCGGTGAGCCCTGTCACCTCCCAGACTGGAAGCCACCGGGGCCACCCTTGCTCCCGTACCTGCTCATACGGGACGTGCAGCAGGTCGGCGAGTACGCGCTGGGCGTCCGCGTCCGGCTCCTGTCCCTGCTCCCACTTCCATACGGTCGTCCGGTTGGTCGCGAGCGGGATTCCGAGTGACCGCCCGTGCGCCTGCATGAGTCGGGCGAACTCGGCCTTCCCCCATCCGCGCGTCTGGCGGAGGAAGCTCAGCGGGTGGACTGCTAACGGGTCACCAGGCACGTCATCACTCCCTCATCCCCTCACGGAGTAGTGGCGAGGCTACTTCGCGTGTCCGCATACGGGGAGGGCGTCCCCACGAGGAACCCCCTAGAAACGTTCCGCCTTGGCCGCTGGGGCCGTTGACTGAGTATCAGCCGCTCACGGAGAACGCACAGGTCGTCCACTCCCGGAACGGTTCCTCAGATCGGCGGCTCCGTCCCCGTTTCCCCGTCGGAGGCGGAGCCGCTCTCCAGCCCTTCGGAGGCGTCCGTCATGCCCACGCTCGTCCATCGATTCGTCCTCGCGGGTACGGAAAGGGACGTGCCCCTCGCCCGGCGCAAGGTCGTCGACAAGGTGCGTACGTGGGGCGTGCCGTTGGACGACGAGACGGCTGACGTCATCCGTCTCGTTGCCTCCGAGCTGATCACCAACGCGGTGGTCCATGGGGAGGGGGCCGTCACCGTCGCGCTGTACCACCGGCCCGGCCGCGTGGTGATCGACGTTCTTGATGACAACCCATCGGCTCCGACAACGAGTTGTGCGCAGGCCGACGACGAGAGCGGGCGCGGTCTGGCGCTGGTGAGATGCCTCGCTTCGCGGTGTGCCTGGGAGCCATCCGGCCGCGGAAAGCACGTATGGGCGGAGATCGCTCTCCCCATAACGGCGCCCGCCATCCGAGCCGCCCTTCTGCGCCGGCTATTCGTGCCGCGGCAGAAGCGCAGGGTCGTAGCCGAGCCCGAGACGCTCAACCTGGCAGTCGCGTGATGGGACGGCACGCATTACGAGCCGCTCCGCCTCCTGATCCCGATGTGGTGTTCCGGCCCACCCGCCGCGACATCGACCCCGTCACAGGGGAGCCCACTGCATACGCGCTGTGGGACCGCCATGAGTGGCAGGTGCGTGGCGAGTGCTGGCTGTGGTGCGGACGTGATGACGTCGAGGTGACGTGGATCGGGCCGGTCCGGTCGAGCGGTATGCACGCGGATCTCTTCTCTTGCCGCGCGTGTCTTTACGCACTGGACCAGCGCGTCCTGGAGACCAACATGCGCCAGGACACGGCCGTCCTGCCGATGAACCGCCGACCTGTCCGGCCGTAGGCCCAGCACTGCGGCTCATCGCGCCACTCGATGACCGCCGCCCCACGGAATTCCATCTCTCCCACGGCCGTGGGGCGGCCACGACCTCCCGCCAGATCCCTGGCGGGAGACCCGAAGAGGAAGGAGTACGAGGTGGAAGAGCGCATGGCACCGCCTCCGGCCCGCAGTGGCCTCCTGGTGGCGGTGGAAGAGCTGACCGTCGTCCACGACCGCTACGACAGCCTCCGGTCGGACAATGCCGGGAGTTCCGGCGACGCGCCGTGGCCGGGCGGCGACGGCAACCTGCACGACAGCGAGTAGGCACCAAGCGGCGGGGGCCGGCACGACCGGCCGTGTCGGCCCCCACCGTGTCCGAATCACGTGGTCGAACCCATGGAGGACGCAGCGATGGAACATCAGTTGATCAGCGCCATCGAGACAGCGCTCGGATGGAGCGGAGCGGACGGGCTGGGCAAGGGCTTCGTACGCGGCAGCTTGGATGACCCCGCACTCGTTTCCCGCATCATGACTCCGAACCGCCTGCTCGACATCGCGATGCGCAGGAGCCTGAACCGCCCGCAGTTCCGGTGCTTCCAGAAGGGCCAGGAAGTCCACCCGGCCATCTACTACACCGACAGCGTCAGTCCTCGCGGCCAGAGCATCCCCATCGTCAACATGCGCAGCCTGGGAAGGCTCTTACGGGAAGGCGCGACGCTGATCCTGGATCAGGCCAACGTCTTCGATCCGACGATGGAGGTCGCCTGCCGAGCCTTGCAGTGGTGGACCCACGAGCGAGTCCAGGTCAACGCGTACCTGACGACGAACGACGCCGCTGGCTTCCCTCTGCACTGGGACGACCACGACGTGGTGATCGTCCAGCTCGCAGGTGAGAAGGAGTGGGAGGTGCGCGCGGCCTCCCGCAAGGTCCCGATGTACCGGGATTCCGACCCCAACAACACTCCGGGCGACGAGATCATCTGGTCCGGGGTCATGCGGACCGGTGACGTCATGCACATCCCCCGAGGCCACTGGCACCAGGCCACACGGACCGGCAGGGGCTCCGGCAAGAGCCTTCACGTCACGTTCGGCATTACCAAGCGCACGGGAGCGAGCTGGTTGGCGTGGCTGGCCGACTGGTGCCGCGAGCGAGAGGTTTTTCGGCACGACCTGGACCGCTGGCAGGGAACCGGCGGCGAAGCCCTGGCCGAGGCCGCCGCCCAACTGGTCGGCGAACGCTCCCCGGCCGACTTCCTGGCCGCGTACGAGCAGGAGACCGCGCTGCCTCGGCATGTGCCGTTCCTCGACATGCTCGGGCCGCTCGACGTCGTGGTGTGCACCACCCACTTCCCTCCGTGGATCCAGGAGAACGGGGAGACCGTCGACGTCGTGGCCTCAGGGAAGAAGCTCACCCTCACGGCAAAGGCCCTGCCCGCACTGCGTTTGCTGCTGAGCGGCAAGCCGGTCCCGTTGGAGCGGGCCGCAGCCGTTGCCGGGGCCGAAGTGACGGTGCTCGCCGAGATCCTGGTGGAGGAGGACCTGTGCGCGGTGCTGACCCCCGAGTTGTCCTCGGGCTACACCGGTCTCGTCACGAACGCCGTCTCCTGACCGGAGCGCTGGACCTCGGTGTCACCGCGCTCGATACCAGCACCAACTACCTCGGCTTCCGCTCGCATCAGATCCTGGCGCGGACAGCCGGTGACCTGCTGCCGAAGTTCACGGTCTCCACGAAGGTCGGCTATTTCCCGGGGCCGGAGGGGGTGGAGCACTCCCTGGATCCCGTACGGCTGCACGCGGCTGTGGAACAGGCGGCCGAGGACCTTGGACGGGAGCCGAACCTGGTATTCCTGCACAACCCGGAACACTCGCTCCGTGAAGCCGCTTCTCACCACCAGGACGTACTGGCGCAGGCGTGCACCGCCCTCGACGACGCGACAGCGAAGGGTCTGTGCGCCGCCTGGGGCGTCGCGTCCTGGGATCCGTCGCCACTGCCGACCCTGATCGACACGACCGCACCGAGACCATCGGTCCTCATGGTCCGCGCCGGTTTGCTTGTCGGAGCCAGAACGCTGGATGCCTCAGACGCCCTCACCAAGGCATGGGACCTGGGCGACGGCGAGGTGTGGGGGATGAGCCCGTTCGGAGGCAACACTGGCGCGCCGGTGTGGGCCAGGATCGACCCACGCGTCTTCCTCCGGGACGGCAGTCGGCTCACCCGCGTGCAGGCGGCGTTCAGAGCCGCATATCACCTCCCGCGGGTCGACTCCGTCGCCGTGGGCAGCGATGAGCCCGCCCATCTGGGCGAACTCGTAGGCGCCCTGGCCGGCGAGGTCGAGGAGCGGGCCATCCAGGAGTACCGGATTCTCCTTCGGGAGCGCTCGCGCGGTCAGCCTGCCTGAAGGTCCTTGATGACCTGCTCGGCCATGCGCTGCGCGGGATCCAGCCGGGGATCCTCCGGATGCGCGTACGGCCCGAGGATCTTTGAGCAGACGAACAGCGTCATCAGCTTGCCGTCCCGGCTCCCGAAGTCGGACCGGCGCTCGTGCCGTACGCGATCGGCCAGAGCCGGGATGGCAAGGGAACTTGCCCACAGCGAAGCGGAGTCCAGCCCCAGGGGCGCAATCCCCCAGTCCTCCCAATCGAAAAGGCTGAATGTCGGCGCTGTCACATTGGCCCAGTTCAGGTCTGCGTGGGCAGGTACCCACTGCTCGACGGTCGTATCGACGTCGCCAGAGAAGACACCGCAGATGGACTCGGTGACGAGTGCCTGGGTGATGGTGACGGTGTCCGGCGTGGCGACTCGCTTTGTGTCCTGGGCCGCGAGGGCGTCCAACGAGGTGTTGAGTGCTCGCCACCATTCATCCAGCAGAACCGGGGTTTCGCTGAGCACAGCGGTTCCGATCGGCGTTCCAGGTAGGAGTTCCGTCTCGTCGGCCCGCCACATCACGGGCTCCTCCGAGTCCTGCCAGACCACGCACCCGAGCCATGCGGGCTGCATGATGCCCCCAAGGCGCGCGGCACACTCCGTGCCGTTCCAGCCCTGGACCCCGATGCTGTCGATCGGCCGTCTCTCGACACGTACCCACGTGCCGCGATCGGTTCGCGCTCCGACTGTGCGGCGCTTACGCACCATCGTGTTGCGATCCAGGGCAGTCTGAAGCGACCGCTCTACATGATCGAGCACTTGATCAACCGTTTCGACCCGAAGGTCGACAGATCGAGCTGATGCCGAGAGCGTCATAAGGGCGACCGTAGCAGCGGGACGCTTCGCCGAGGGCGCCGCTTGGCAAGCCGAGCAGTTGTTGACCCAACAGAGACAAAGGTGCCGTACTCCCGGGTCTCATCTGCGAGGCATTCACCGACGTCGAAGACGATGCGCCAATCATGTCCGCACTTCAGCCTTCGAACTGACCCTTCCGCAAGGCCTCCGAGAACGTGTGCCAGGCCGGGCGCCGGACGGTGATGACGGGCCCGTTGCCGTTCTTCGAGTCGCGCACGAGGACGCCATACGGGATGTGGGCAGCCTCCACGCACTCTGTCGCGTTGCCGCCGCTGTACGACGACTTGAACCACCTTGGCTCGGGGGCGGGCTGAGGGCCGGCGGACATTCACAGCTCCTTCAGGGCGCGATGGATCACGGCGGAGGAGGCCTCCATGTCCAACGCTTGTGCCTGGAGGTACTCGAACGCAAGTCTGTATCGGCCCAGTTCCTCGTCCTTCTCCAGGAAGAGGGAGCCTGTATGGAAGTCGACGTACACCACATCAAGGGTTGGCTCGGGGCCGCCGATGATGACGAAGCTGCCCAGTGCGGCGGCATGGGCTCCCTTCGAGAAGGGCAGCACTTGGAGCGTGATGTGAGGGGACTCGTTCGCTTCGAGCAGTCGATCGAGCTGATCCTTCATGGTCTGAGGTGACCCGACTACGCGGCGGATGACGGACTCGTCGAGGATCGCCCACAGACGCGGCGGCTTCGAGCGGGTGAGGATCTCCTGCCGCTTCATACGGATGTCGACCAGACGGTCGATCTCCGCCTGCTCCAGGGGTACTTCGTTGGCCTTCTGTAGTGCCGTGCTGTAGGCCCGCGTCTGGAGGAGGCCGGGGACGTAGACACAGGAGAAGTGACTCTCGCGCACGGCTTCGTCCTCAAGGGTGAGCAACAGGTTCATGCTCTCGGGGATGGAGTCTGCGAACGAGTTCCACCAGCCTTGCTGCTTTGCGTCCTTCGCTAGACCGACAACGCTTTTTCGTTCGACCTCAGTTGCTCCGTACTCACGGCACAGCGCCTCAATGACGATCCACTTGACCGGTCCCGCTTGGGTTTCGTAGCGGCTGACCGTCGCCTTCGAGACGCCGACAAGCCGCCCGGCCTCCTCAAGAGTCAACCCCTTGCGGGCACGCAACTTACGCATCATGGCGCCCAGTTGGCGCCGACGCGTTGTGGTCCGTTCCGACATTCGGCTCCTCTTCCCCGCGGGTCTATGGCCGGTGAAATCCTCGCCAGGCTAGGCAGGGCGAGGCGCGACAGCCACCAGATTCACCCGATGGGTTCTCGTGAGAAGTTACATGGCAAGACTTCTCTATGCCATGCTCAAACCAGTTCGCTACGCAGCGCAGCCGTGCAGACACGGCAGGCGCAGCGCGCGCGTGGCCCGGGAGGGAGGAGTGACCGTGCCTGGCTACGACGACACCGAACCTCGATTCCGCTGCGTGTTGCCCTTCGAGGCAGCGCCGGCGGAAGTGCGTCTGCTCAGGAGCGCTGCCGTCAGACAGCTGATCCAGTGGGGAACCCCGGTTGACGTGGATGAGGCCGCCCTGCTTGTCACCGAGCTGGCGACCAACGTCGTCAAGCACGTCGGCGAGGGTGTCTCAGCGACGCTGATCCTTGAACGCAGAGGTGAGCGGCTGCGACTTGAAGTGCACGACAAGGGGAGCACCCTGCCGACGCTGAATACTTCGGGCTGCGATGACGAATGTGGCCGGGGTCTGCATCTTCTGGCGTCCCTCGCGACTGACTGGGGAACGGTGCTGACCGCCGTCGGCAAAGCGGTCTGGTGTGAAGTGGCGGTGGGTTCCAGTCGGGACTGCGTGCGTATTGAGCGGGCGGCGGAGGCGCTGCAGTACTACAACGGTCCAGCCAGTGCGGCTGCGCTGACGGGGTTCGGGTGGGTCACCGTCCTGGAAGAGTCCGCCGTCGAACTGATTGCGGACCTGCTCCATTGGTCCGCCGCCCGAGGCCATGATCCAGACGACATCCTGGATCGCGCTCAGATGCACTACGAGGCAGAAGCGGGCGCGGCCTGAGCTGATGTGACAGGTCGCAACTTCTCTTCCGGCTGAGCCCGTACAGGCGCTGGGTGCGGACCACCAGTAGCGGCAGCAGCGTCGGCTCGGTGCGCTCGGCGTGGCGTTCCCGCAGTCAGCTGAACTGCACGCTTCGGGCAGGAGCCCATCCACGAGACCGGTTACCTCGGGATCGCCGGTCTGGCGGCCGGCGTGGGCATGCATCTGTTGCCCGCGCGCAGGAGGTGGTGGGATGACCGCGCGGCGTCCGATAAGCGTGGGGCGATGCCCACACCTAGCGATCGCGGGACCTGAACCCTGCCGGCACCTCAGGCAACAGCCGCACGCAGGAGTTCGCCGGCATCGTCTACCGCACCGTGCTCGTGCAGCGACAGTGCCGCGTGCATCACCTCGTGTATGTCCTGGTCCCGGCCGTAGATGCGGATCAGGTTGTCCGCGAGGTCGTCCTGCTGCTGCTTCCTGAGCAGTAGCAGGAGTCCGGCCATTTCCAGCGGGCTCAACGACTCCGTTGTCTGACACAGCATGATGAGGGCCGCAGACGCGCTGTCGGCGGCATGAACATCCTGTGCGCGGCTGGCCAGCTGGCGTACGGCTGCCTTGTCGTTGTCTAGCCGCTGCCGGTCCCCCCTGCGGCGGGGGACCGGCAGCGGAGTTGATGACGCCCGGACGGCGAGACGAGCGCGCAAGCCGGCCCGGGACGCCTTCAAATCGGCGACTGACGCCCGAAGTTTCGACACCTCCTGACGCAGGAGAGCAAGGTCTTCCGCCGTTTGCTGGGAGGGCTCCATGCGGGTCCGCAGGATGGGGCAGTCGGAGCAGCGTCTTTCAGCTTCGGCCTTGCCGTGGTACTCCCTCAGCTTGTCAAGGCCGATGCCGACACGGTCTTCGCCGCCCGCGTCGACGCAAGCCTCCTTATGCAGGTACTCAGCGAACTCCCAGCTGGGAACTGTACGGGCGCTGAGAAACCGTGAGAGTGAACTTGTGTTGCTATGCAGTCTTTTGGCCGCCATCGCCTGAGTAAGGCGCTTATGTGGCAATCCGGCTGCCGGTGGGTCTGGCAGAAGGTGCTGGCAGAGGCCCTGCAAGGTCAGGGCGAACGCGCGCCAACCAGGCGGAACGTCACTGCTGAGCTGCTTTGTCGCCCACTTGTTGTTGCCAACCGTCATGCCAGCGCCGACCACCATGTCTGTTCCCCTCCAAAGACCCGACTTGATGCCAGATCCAGCAATTGTGCACGCATGCAAGCTTGTTGGCGCTTGCTCTTTTGCGAGCAAGCGTTCTTTTGCTGGACTTCCATTCGGTCTCTGGTGCAAGACTTGAGATACCGCCCGACAGGTGGGGGGAGCTGCGGCAGATGCGTTTGCGGAGCATCTGCGTGGCGTGAAGTGGTGTGCTGTTCGACTTGACCGGAGGCGCTAGATGACGCTGCCGTCGTGGCAGGACAAGAACATGGGAAGCAAGGCGCGGGCGGCGCTTTGGCTGGTCGGCGTGGTGGGGGAGGGAAACCTCTTCACCAAGGGGGAACTGCGGACCGCCTTTTCGGATGTCGCCCAGATCGACCGGCGCGTCCGCGAGCTCCGGGCCCACGGCTGGAAGATCGACACCAGCCGTGAGGACGCCAGCCTGAAGCAGGAGGAGCAGCGCTTCGTGGCCCGGGGTGCGGACGTCTGGATTCCCGGCCAGGCGAAGGTGCCGAAGCACAAGAACAGCCTCACCGCGACGCAGCGCGCGAAGGTTCTTCAGGCCGACAACCACCTGTGCAGGACGTGCGGTATCGGCGCTGGCGAGGCCTACGAGGACGGTATCGAGCTTGCGGTGCTGAATGTGGCTCGCCGCAAGGTGCTGCTGGATGACGGCGAGACCGAGTACCAGTTCGTCACCGAGTGCAAGAAGTGCGTGACGGGTGGGGGCGCGGACCGCGAGGTGGACCTTGGCGCTCTGCTGGAGCTCGTTGAGAACCTCTCTCCTATGGAGCGGCGCGCCTTCGCCGGCTGGGCCGCGGCCGACCGGCGGTCCCTGAGCCCGCTCGACAAGCTGTGGGGCATTTACCGGACGCTGCCCGCGGCGAGCCGCGAGGCGGTCGCCGAGGCGATCGACGACATGGACAAGTAGGAAGAACGGGGAGAGACATGCTTCGCGAGTTCCCGGCGCCCCCGCGCGCGGCAGAGTTCAGTGAACTGATCAAGAAGCGCCTCGAGGAGGTCAGGTCGGGCGGCGGCACGCGCGAGACGGTCACCGTCGACTGGAATGGTCAGCAGGCCCATGTCGAGGTCATTGACCTCCCGCTGAGCGGCCTCTACTTCAACCCGGGCACGCACCGGATCCGGGCGCAGCGCAGCCACGACGCGGTCCGCGACGAGCTGTTGGAGAAGGACCCCTGGAGTGCTGAGAGCCAGGACTACCTCCGGTACCTGCTCCAGGCGCGGCCGACGAACCCGGACGTCCGCGACGTCGAGTTCGACAAGCTCAAGGACGACCTGAAGGCGTTCGGCCAGAACGAACCCGGCCTTGTGACGCACCACGGCGTCCTGGTCAACGGCAACACCCGTGCGGTGGCGCTGAGCGAGCTCGGCGTGCAGTCGATGCGTGTGGGTGTGCTGCCCGAGTCGTTCACCTGGGCGGACATCTACGCCGTCGAGCTGTCCCTGCAGCTCCGCCAGGACCAGCGCCGCGACTACACCTTCATCAACCGGCTGCTGGCGATGGAAGAGCAGGCTGCGCTTGGGAAGACGCGCGAGCAGATCGCCAAGGAGTTCCGGATCAAGCCCGCCACGTACGACCAGGCCCGGTGGATCCTGCGCACGATCAAGGACCTGAACGACCGGAGCAAGAGCGGTGGGGGTGCCACGCTCAGGCTCGTCGACTGGGAGGCGGCCCAGGAGAGTCTCAAGGAGTTGCAGCGCCTGTACGTCAAGCTTCAGTCTCTTGACCGGGACCAGGCCGAGATTCTGAAGGAGTGGCGGCTGGCCGCCATCCTCCTGGACTTCTCCAAGACAGACATCCGGCACATCGACGAGGACTTCCTGAAGAACGACTATTTGGGGCAGACGCTGCCGTCGCACCTTACGGAGGGCGGCGCGGCTGCCGGACCCCAGGCGGTCTCAGTTCCGGGACTTGGGCTCGATGTGCCTGCGGCGTCGGCGGGAGTGTCTGCGGCCCGGGCGCTGAACGACCAGATTCTGCGTGCCGCTGCCAGGACGAAGGCGCCCGATCTGACCGACAGCGAAAGGGCGAAGGCGCAGGAGCTCTTCGACGAGGCGCAGTCCGCCTTCAACGAAGCCATCGACCAGGCGGGCCGCGACGGGCGCGTGCGTAAGCGCAAGCAGCTCGCTCCCGCCCGGCTGGCAGATGCCTGCGCCAGTATCGACCAGTGCGTGATCGAGATCGTCCAGGCACGTACCTCGCAGAGCTTCGACGAGGAGGCCTTCGACGAGGCCGTGCTCAAGCTGCGGGAGAGTCTGCGGAAGCTGGCTCAGCAGTCGGGCCGGGGTATCCCCAACCCCGGGGACGGCGTGTCCTGGCTGCTGGCGGCCGCTGCGGTGGAAGGCACGCAGTGACCGAGACCACCAGTGAAACGTCTCTGCGTCTCGGGTTCGACGAGTCGCGGACGCGTGTGGTGCTACGTACGACGGACCAGTACCGCCAGGATCTCGTTCAGTTGGCCGCCCGGTTCCGTACCGGCGGCCAGCTGGGCCCCCTGTCCGCGTCGGTGGCACTGGACGAGCTTCTCGCGGACCTCGGCGTCCTCAGTCACTGGCCCGACCATGCCGGAGTCGAGTGGGCTCCGGAGCTCCGTGATCTGGTGGCCGGCGTCGTCCAGGACGCGAACACCGTCCAGCAGCGCCTCTCCGATGCGGCCGCAACGGGAGAAGTCGAACCTGACGACGTAACAGGCCTGCTCGGAGACTCCTGGGAAGCGGAACTCAACGCGTTCCAGCGGCGTGACATCGCCAAACTGCTCTCTCTTCGGCACGGGGCGAACTTCAGCGTGCCCGGAGCGGGCAAGACACGCGTCGCGCTCGCGGTGTACGCCGCCCAGAAGGCCAAGGGAAACGTCAGCCGCCTCCTGGTTGTCTGCCCCAAGTCGGCGTATGAGTCCTGGCG
Organism: Streptomyces sp. NPDC002676; assembly: GCF_053592455.1. Lineage (NCBI taxonomy): Bacteria > Bacillati > Actinomycetota > Actinomycetes > Kitasatosporales > Streptomycetaceae > Streptomyces > Streptomyces sp. NPDC002676. The sequence goes on from NZ_JBSFVT010000001.1 coordinate 161,969, forward strand.
GTATGAGACCGCTGTCTGTTTCAGCTACCCGCTTCGCACCCACGTGCTCGACGGATCCCTGGACCAGTGGGCTGAGGTGCTGATCGTCAACTACGAGCGTCTTGACCGCTCGCTGGGGACGCTGGCCGGCTGGTTGCAGTCGGCCCCGTCGATGATCATCCTCGATGAGGCGCACCGGATGAAGCTCGGGGCGCGCGGTACGTACGGGGCCGCTTGTATGGCGCTAGGCCCGCTCGCACGGAGGCGGCTGATCCTCACCGGGACACCGGCTCCGAACGGCTCCAAGGATCTTGAGAACCTGCTTGGCTTCGTCTGGCCCGGACACGGACAGCGCACCGTGGTCCAGGCGGTGGCCGGCGGAGATCTTGCTTACGCGAGTTCCGTACTGAGGCCCCTGTTCACGAGGACGACCAAGCAGGAACTCGGTCTGCCTCCGATGCAGCTGCGCATGAGATACGTCGACATGCCGCCCCTGCACAATGAGATCTACAGCTCGCTGGTGGGGGGCATGCGGACTGGCGCGGCTCGGGAAGACCTCAGTTCGCTGGGCAAGACGGCCCTGCGGCTTCTTATGGCGGCGACGAGTCCGGCGCTGCTCCTGGAAGGGGCGACGAAGTACGAACCGCTGGCCTACCAGCTGCCTCCGCTGGAGATCCCGCAGGGCAGCTCGCTGTACCAGCTCATGCATGATCTGCCCGACTACGAGTTGTCTCCGAAGTACAAAGAGGCCGTGGCGATCGTGGCGGAGAACGCCCGGCAGGGCCGTAAGACGCTGGTCTGGACGACGTTCGTCCGGAGTCTGACGACGCTGGCCCACATGCTCGAGAAATACAGTCCCGCGGTGGTGTATGGCGGGACGCCGGACCGGGATGAGCAGCTGCGGCGCTTCCGGGAGGACCCGGCGTGCATGGTGCTGATCTCCAACCCCGCGACGCTGGGAGAGGGGATCAACCTGCATCACGACTGCCACGACGCCGTCTATGTGGACCGCGACTTCATGGCCGGCCGTTTCCTCCAGAGTCTGGACCGGATCCACCGCCTCGGCCTTGCACCGGACACGGTCACGCGTGTGACCGTTCTGGCTGCCCGGAACACCATTGATGAGGTGGTGGAGGTGCGTCTCGACCAGAAGCTCGAGTTCATGGGGAAGATCCTGGACGACCCCACAGTCCAGCAGCTTGCTGATCTTGAGGAAGAGCCTGCGGTCGCGGCTGGTCTGGCACCGAGTGACATGGAGGCCTTGCTTCATCACATGGCCACCCGCTGACCTGCGCCGATCGTCCTTCCTGGTGCCGGACCGTACTGGCCGTACCAGGAGGGACGAGGAGGTTGTCAGTGGAGTGCGAGACTCTGTGTGCCAAGGGAAACCGGAGTACCGCCTTGCAGGCGCAGTGACTCTGGAACACTTGGGATCGGTTTTGAGTCACTTCCGGGAGGAGCGCCATGCGCCCCAGCGGCCGCGAGCGTCCGCAGTTCACCTCGCCTCTGACCTCCGTCGAGATCTGCGCGGGGGCGGGCGGGCAAGCTGTCGGGTTGCATCAGGCAGGCTTTGATCACTTGGCTCTCGTGGAGTGGGACGCGCATGCCGTCGAAACGCTGAAGGCGAATGTCGGCGGCTGGCCGGGGTGGAACCGGGAGCGCGCCCAGGGGATTACTCCGATGGATGTGAGAAAATTCCTTGGCTCGCAGGTTCACAAGAGTCTTCCGGTCGGCGAGGAACGGCTTGATCTGCTTGCCGGCGGTGTTCCGTGTCCTCCCTTTTCCCTTGCTGGGAAAAGGCTGGGGCGGGACGATGAGCGGGATCTTTTTCCTGATGCGCTGAATATCATAAAAGAGTTGCGCCCTCGCGCGGTCATGATTGAGAACGTCCGTGGCATCCTTGAGCCTCCGGAGGTTTTCATTGACTATCGCAGGGACATTCTGAACACGCTGCGCTCCTTTGGTTATGTTGTCCCTGAAATCAAAGAATACTGGTCGGCGGAGAAGCAGGACCTCGTCATGCGGAGCGCATGGCGGAGAATCGATGCCAAATTTTTCGGCGTCCCGCAGCTCCGCCCCCGCGCCATTCTTGTCGCAATTCATGAGGATGTCCTGAAGTCTGGTGGTACTGAATTCGAGTGGCCTCTTCGGCTCGAAGGTGAAGAGGTGACGGTGTTCGACAAGCTTGAAAAGAGCATGGAGGAGCGCTGTAAGGAATTCTGGGACAAGAACTGGGAAGGGAAGCGCGCTAAGAACGGCCAGCGGACGGGTGAGGCCATCTACCGCGACTGGCACAGGGCTGCCCTGGAGGCCAAGGAAGCGGGGCGAGGCGTCGCGCCTACTCTCGTAGGCGGGTCTCGCAAGCATGGTGGCGCCGACCTCGGTCCTACCAGAGCCAAGCGTGCCTGGGCCGCGCTTGGCGTGGACGCGATGGGCGTTGCGAACGATCCGCATGAATGCGATCCGGAGCGCGACCTCTTCAGGCCTGCCGGGCCGATGCTGACCGTTCAGCAGGCAGCCATGATCCAGGGGTTCCCGGATGGCTGGAAGTTTCAAGGCAGGAAGACTGCTCGTTATCGGCAGGTCGGTAATGCCTTCCCGCCGCCGGTTGCTGAAGCGGTCGGCCGGGCAATTGCCGCGGCGCTGCGCCCGGAATACCGTGACCAGTTGCTGAATGGGTACGCAATGGATACCGGTGACAGTGAACCTGAGCGGAAAGTCTCGGAGCAGACGGCGCTGCCGGTTTCAGGACTTCCGCAATCCTGATCGCCGTTCAGTCACTACGGCTGCGATGTGCTGAGCGCATACTTCTGATGGCTCGTGCTCCCAGAAACGGAGCACGAGCCATCCCGCATCCTTTAGGTGCTGGTCCGTCTCGCGGTCTCGCTGCACGTTCTTCAGTACTTTCTCGGACCAGTAGCCTGAATTTGTCCTCGGCGGGATGTAATGTTCCGGACATCCATGCCAATAGCAGCCGTCGATAAATACGGCCACTTTCGCCGGGCGGAAGACCATGTCCGCTGTCCGGCGCAGATCCGGGAGAGGGCGCGCCGATACGCGGTAGCGCAGGCCCTGCGCGTGGACCAGCCGCCGGATCAGCCTTTCAGGCTTGGTGTCACGGCTGCGGATCGCCTGCATATTGCGCCGACGCGCTGCCGATGAGGCCCAGGAACCTTCTGGTGCTCTCCACTCGGGATCTTCATCTTCGGGCACACTGAAGAGGGTAGTCCGGCGCGCCCCGCAGAGTGGCATGGGCATACCCGCCAGCGGTCGCTGCTGGCCTCGGCGGAGCAGGCGAGAGTAGTCGGCCGCCCGCTTCTCGGCATTGTTGCGCTTCCGCGGCCCGCCTTAAGGACACCCCCGTTCCGCTGCGCTCCACTCCCGCGCCGCCTGACGGCGATGGTCCTCCGGGCCACCCCTGACCCGGGCCGCTTCAGCGCAGGTAAGAAGTGAGCGGGCGGCCCGGGGAAAGCGGGGTCCAGGTGGGTGGGGGCTTGGTCGGCTGCAGAGCCGGACGGGGCGAAGCGCGTCAGCGGTGGGGCATGCCCGATGGGGGCGGCTTGCGGCGCGTGGCAGTTGGGGGAGTCAGTGCGGCCGTATCCCTACGCCCCGTGGCATCCGCCGTAGGCCTGAACGGACCCACACCAACACTCCGCCCCCCTCTGCGGAGGCCAAGCCACAGCCCGCCCCCGTGCCGCCAGCGTCGTCGCGTACTGCGGGAGCAGTGTCGTGTCCTCCGGGGACGTGCCCTCCGAGGCGGCGAAGGCCTCGTACGAGGGGACCGTTCCTGTGACGATGCCGAGGTTGGGGGTGCCGGACAACGAGAGTTCGCGGAGGGAGGACTCTATGGTCGAGAGGTGGTCGGCGTGGGAGGGGTACTCCGTCGACAGGGTCGGGTACGCCGTGAGGAGTTCTGTCAGTTCGGGGGCCGGCCAGTGCAGGACCGCCACCGGGAAGGGGCGGGAGAGGGCCTCTCGGTAGGCGCCCAGTTCGGCGTGGAGGCGGGAGATTTCGGCCTTCAGTTCTGCTGGGTTGTCCGAGCCCAGGGACCATACGCGTTTCGGGTCGTGCAGTTCGTCCAGGGAGACCGGGGACGTGTGGAGGGTGTCGGCCAGCGTGTCCCAGTCGTCGTGCGGCAGGCCCAGCATGCGGCGGACGCGGTGGCGGCCGTAGAGGACGGGGTGGGTGGAGTACGGGGGCTCAGGGGAGGAAGAGGTCGGCAGCAGCAGCATCGCCGCCTCCGTGAAGGTTTCCGCCGCCGCCTCCAGCTCGTCGTGGGACTCCAGGGACTCGGCCACGATCACCCAGGGGGCCGGGTCGCGGGGGGCGGCTACCCGGATGCCCTCGATGATCGCTCTTGCCTCCGCCTCGTGGTCGTACTCCCAGAGGTTCGAGGCCTTCAGGGCTCGCACGAGAGAAGGGTTCTCCAGGGTGTCCGGGGTGGACAGCAGGCGGTCGTAGAGCGCTGTCGCGGCGGGGCGGTCGCCGGAGAGTTCCAGGTGGGCGGCGGCGCGCAGGAGCAGGGCCTCGGCGTCCTCGGGATACAGGCCGGCGGTTCGCTCCAGGCGTGCTGCTTCGGCGGTGTGGTCGACGTTCTCGGCAGGCGTGTCGGGGCGCATGGGGGACACCGTACTGCCGAGGGGAGCGCGGGGGAGGAGTGTGTCCCCCCTGCGCGGGTGTTCCGGGGATCTGCGTTTACACCGTCACGCCCTTCTGGCACTGGTGAGTTGGCGAGGTTGGACCTATCGTGCGCGGGCGGCTCCGGTGGAGGTGGTGGGCGTGCGCATGCGGGCTTCGGCGGGCGTGCCGGTCGTACGGCACCGGGACTGGCGCCGGCGTGCCCGGCGTCGGCGGGTGGTGTTCGGTGGGGCCGAGGTGCTCGTCACCGTCGGGGTCGTGCTCATGCTCCTGGTCGTGCACCAGCTGTGGTGGACCAACCGGGAGGCCCGGCGCGGCGCCGAGCGGAAGGTGGAGGCGCTGGAGCGGGAGTGGGGGAGCGGCGTCGCCGGCGGTGACTCCGGCGGGGGCACCACCGGCTCCGGCTCTGGCTCCGGTTCCGGTTCCGGTTCCGGTTCCGACGGTATGGGTGCCTCTTCCGGGCCTACCCCACGGAGTTCCGCGCCGTCGCGCTCGTACCGGTCCGTCCCCGTCTCCTTCCCGCCCCGCCGCTCGCAGGCCTACGCCATCCTCGTCATCCCCCGGCTCGGGCTCCGCGTCCCCGTCGCCGAAGGTGTCAGTAAGGCGGACGTCCTCAACAAGGGGTACGTCGGGCACTACCCCGGGACGCAACAGCCGGGGCAGGCGGGCAACTTCGCGCTTGCCGGGCATCGGAACACGCACGGGGAGCCGTTCCGGTATCTGCCGCGGCTGCGGCCCGGGGACACCGTGGAGGTCGATACGCGGGACGCGGTCTACACCTACGCCGTCGACAAGGTTCTGCCGCAGACCTCCGCCCGTGACTCGGGGGTCGTACGGCCCGTTCCGCGGTCCCTTGTCCGGCCGGGGTACGGGTACGGCGAGCCCGGCTACTACATCACCCTGACCACCTGCACACCCGAGTTCACCTCCCGGTACCGGATGGCCGTGTGGGGGAAGCTGGTCTCCATGCGGCCCCGGCCCCGGGGGTAGCGGCTCAACCACCCGTCGCTCAACGGTCCTTCAGCGTCAGCACACTTACCGCCGCCACCACCGCCAGGCCCGCCGAGACCATCATCGCGACATCCGAGCCCTTCGCCAGGCCGCCGCCCGTCGACGTGGCGATGGCGATCGTCAGGGCCACCCCGGCGCAGGAGCCGATGTAGCGGAAGGTCTGCTGGGCCCCGGAGCCCATGGCCGCCCGCTCCGTCGGTACCGACTCCACCGCGAGCAGCGGCAGCGCGGCGTTCAGCAGGCCGCTGCCGATCCCGGCGATCACCATGCCCGGCAGCAGGCGGGGCCAGGAGCCGGAGTCCGGGGCGCCGAGCAGGGCGAGTACGCCGACCGCGTGCAGCAGGAAGCCGAGGGCCAGTTGGTGGCGCGGCGATACCCGGCCCGCCAGGCGCTTCGCCTGCAGGGCCACCACGAAGGACAGGCCGGACCACAGCAGGAACAGCCATGCCGTGTCCATCGGCGACAGCCCGAGCGTCTGCTGGAGCAGCGTCGGCAGGAAGCTGAACAGGCCGATCACCGCCAGGCCCGTGAACAGGCCGCCCGCCGAGGAGGCCAGGAAGCGGGGGCGGCGGAGCAGGCCCAGGTCGATCATGGGGGTGCGGTTGCGGAGTTCCACCCGGGCGAAGACGCCCACCAGCACCGCCGCCGCCAGCAGCAACAGGCCCACCGGCGCGCGCAGCCAGCCGTCCCGGCCCAGGGTCAGGGCCGCCACCAGGGACACCAGTGCCAGGCCGAAGGTCACCGCGCCTGTCACGTCGGGACGGCCGCCGCGGGGTGCTCGGGACTCCACGAGAGGCTTTACGGACAGGGCCGTCAGGAGAAGGGCCGCCGCGCCCAGTACGCCGTACGCCACCCGCCAGGTCGGCAGTGCGCCGGACAGCAGCGGGCCTACCGCTATGCCGCCGCTCACGAACGCGCCCCATACGCCGGTCGCGTGCAGCCGGCCGCGTGGGGTCGGGTACGCCTTCACCAGCAGGCCCAGGCTGCTCGCCAGGATCGCCGCGCTCGCCGCGCCCTGCGCGATGCGGGCCAGGGTGAACAGCCAGGTCGAGGTCGTGAAGGCGCCGAGCGCCGTCGTCAGGCCGAGGGCCAGCGTGCCGGCGAGGAAGACCCGGCGGCGGCCGTAGTCGTCGGCGAGGCTGCCGGCCACCAGGAGGAGGGCGGCGAGGCCGAGCGGGGCGCCGTTCAGGAGCCAGGCCTGGGCGGAGAGCGGGGTGTGCAGGGCAGCCGCCGTGGCCGGGAGGGTGACCATCGGGGCGGTGTACGTCATCAGGGCGACCGCCGTCGCCGCGCTGGTCAGGGCCAGGGTCAGGGCTGGTGTGGCTTGAGGGTGCGGGGGTGTGGAGCCGCCGGTGGCCTTCTCTGCCGCCTGAACGTCCATGGTTCGTTCATTGAACCTTGTCATGCCTCGAACCGTAGCATCCTCGGTTCGGTCAATGAACCAACCGCCGGAAAATGGCTACAGTGGACCGCATGGCACTGGGCAAGGACTACGCGACGCAGGAATGCTCGATCGCCAGCGCGCTGGAGATCGTCGGTGAGCGCTGGACGCTCCTCGTCGTCCGCGATGCGATCTACGGCGTCCGGCGCTACAACGACTTCCTGGTCCACCTCGGCATCCCGCGCGCCGTGCTCTCCGCCCGCCTGCGCGCGCTCACCGAGGAGGGGATCCTGGAGAAGCGCCGCTACCAGGACGCGCCGCCGCGTGACGAGTACGTCGTCACCGAGCGCGGGATCGCGCTGTGGCCGACGCTGCGGGCCCTCGGCCGCTGGGGGCGCGAGCAGCTCCACGGCGCCCCGCTGCGGTCCTTCCGGCATGCCGACTGCGGCACCGAGATCGGGCCGTACGGCGAGTGTCCCGCCTGCGGGATCGTGGTACCCGTGCCGGATCTCGTGATGGTGCCGGGACCGGGACTCGATCCCGCGCCCGCGGATCCGGTCAGCCGGGCGCTGCTGAAGCCGAAGCGGCTGCTGGAGCCGCTGGAGACCGAGCCCGCGTAACCGGGGTGACCGGGTAACCGGGTAACCGGGGGTGGCTACGGTCCAGTACGTGAACAGGGTCTTGCGGAGTGGACGGCAGGCTTGGAGGATCGTCCAGTCCTGCGATGGCCGCACCCATCGGTCGGGCGCCCGCGATCGAGGGAGACGGTGACCATGAAGCTGCTGCGCGTAGGTACGGCGGGTGCGGAGCGGCCCGCGCTGCTCGACGCCGAGGGGACCCTGCGGGACCTGTCGGGTGTCGTGGACGACATCGACGGTGCCCTGCTGGCCGACGACTCCGCGCTCGCCAGGGTGCGTACGGCGGCCGAGTCGGGCGAGCTGCCCGCGCTGGACGCGACCGGGCTGCGTATCGGGCCGCCGCTCGGGCGGATCGGCAAGGTCGTGTGCATCGGGCTCAACTACCACGACCACGCCCGCGAGACCGGGGCGGAGCCGCCCGCCGAGCCGGTCGTCTTCTTCAAGGCGCCGGACACGGTCGTCGGGCCGAACGACACCGTGCTCGTGCCGCGCGGGTCGGTGAAGACCGACTGGGAGGTCGAGCTGGCCGTCGTCATCGGACGTACGGCCCGCTACCTGGAGTCGGCCGAGGACGCGCTCGCCCATGTCGCCGGGTACGCCCTCGCCCACGACGTCTCCGAGCGGGAGTTCCAGATCGAGCGCGGCGGGACCTGGGACAAGGGGAAGAACTGCGAGACGTTCAACCCGCTGGGACCCTGGCTGGTGACCAGGGACGAGGTCGCCGACCCGCAGAAGCTGTCGCTGAAACTGTGGGTCAACGGGGAGCTGAAGCAGGACGGCAGTACGGCCGACCAGATCTTCCCGGTGGGTGAAGTCGTGCGGTACGTCAGCCAGTTCATGACGCTGTACCCCGGCGACGTCATCAACACGGGGACGCCGGCGGGGGTTGCGCTGGGGCAGCCCGAGCCCAAGCCGTTCCTCAGGGCCGGGGATGTCGTCGAGCTGGAGATCGACGGGCTCGGGCGTCAGCGGCAGGAGTTGAAGAACGCGTAGGCGCTCCGCTGAGAGCGCCGGGGAACTGCGGTCGTACGGCGACTGCGGGTTCGTCGTGGCTGGTCGCGCAGTTCCCCGCGCCCCTATTTGTCGGCTACGCCGCCAAAATGGCGGCAAGCCTCCTCCACGCCTCTCGCGGCAGGGCGTCGCGCTCGCCGTCGTGCACCGCCTGGATCGCCACGTGGTCCGCGCCCGCCTCGTGGAACTCGTTGATGCGGTCCCGGATCAGGTCCTCCTCGCCCCACGCGTACAGCTTGTCGATCAGGCGGTCGCTGCCGCCGTCGGCCAGGTCGTCCTCGGTGAAGCCGAGCCGCTGGAAGCTGTTGGTGTAGTTGGGGAGCTGGAGGTAGACCGCGAAGTGCTGCCGGGCCAGGGCGCGGGCGCGGGACGGGTCGCTCTCCAGTACGACTGCGAACTCCGGAGCCAGCAGCGGCTCTTCGCCCAGGAGCTCGCGGGCCTGGGCGGTGTGCTCCGGCGTGGTGAGGTACGGGATCGCGCCGGCCGCCCGGTCCCGGGACAGCTCCAGGGTCTTCGGGCTGAGGGCCGCCAGGACGCGGCGCCCTGCCGGGACGCCGGCCGCGTCGAGCGCGTCCAGGTAGGCGACGAGCGCGGAGTACGGGCGGCGGTACTGCTCAGCGAGCTTGGCGTGGCTCACGCCGAGGCCGAGCACGAAGCGGCCGGGGTGGGCCGACTCCAGCTCGGCGAACGCAGCCGCGCTCGCTTCGGCCTCGTGCTGCCAGATGCTCTGGATGCTCGTGCCGACAGCGAGACGGGACGTGGCCTCCAGGAGCGGGGCGGCGTGCGCGGGGGCGGGGCTGCTGCCCAGCCAGGCGGCTCCGTACCCGAGTTCCTCCAGTTCCGCGGCGGCCTCGGCGATGGCGCCGCGCCGGGCCGGATCCTCCGAGCGGAGACCGGGGCTCCAGACGCCGTACCGGCCGACCAATTCCTTCAGGGCGGTGCTCATGGGTTCCGTTCCCTCCGGGTGGGAGTCGCTTCATGATCGCTGGCGCGTACGACAGACCCAACCGGAGGGAGCCCCGGGTTAATCCCGCCGGTGATCACTCGCCGAGGATTCGCCGGTCATTCGCTCAGGAACTGCTCCAGCGCCTCCACCACGAAGCGGTGGTCCTGGAGTTGGGGCAGGCCCGACACCGTCACCGCTCCTACGACGCCGACGTTCTCGACGTGGATGGGGAACGAGCCGCCGTGGGCCGCGTACACGTCGGGGTCGAGGCGGGAGGAGTCCTCGAACGTCGTGCCCTTGGCGCGGAAGCGGGCGCCGACCAGGTAGGAGGAGGCGCCGTAGCGCTCGACCACCCGGCGCTTGCGGGCGATCCAGGCGTCGTTGTCGGGGGTGGAGCCGGGCAGGGCCGCGTGGAAGAGCTGCTGGCCGGCGCGGTGGATGTCGATGGCGAGCGGGGCCTGGCGCTCCCGGGCCAGCTCCACCAGGAGCGAGCCGAGGGCCCAGGCGTCGTCGTACGTGAACCGGGGGAAGACCAGACGGCGTTCCTGCGCCTCCAACTCCTCGATGCTCGGGGTGAGTTCGGGCTTGGTCCTGGGGGTGATCTGCGGGTGGTGCATCAGAGGGTCACCGTCATCTTGTCGCGGGCGGACCGGCGGGCCGCCTCCAGTACGTCGAGGGCCGAGGCCGCCTCCAGGGCGGTCACCGGGTTGGGGCCGTCGCCGGTGAGGGCCTTTGCGACGGCCGCGTAGTAGGCGGGGTAGTCGCCCGCGACGGTCGGTACGGGGGTGCCACCGCCGGTCAGCGGGGACTCGCCGGCGCCGAGCCGGCCCCACAGGGCGTCGGGCTCGGCACCCCAGGCCGGGCCCGGCCGCAGGCCTTCCCGCAGCGCCGCCTCCTGGGGGTCGAGGCCGTACTTCACATAGCCCGCCTGCGAGCCCAGCACCCGGAAACGCGGGCCGAGTTGGGACGTGGTCGCGGAGACGTAGAGGTGGGAGCGGACGCCGTTCGCGTGCGTGAGCGCGATGAAGGTGTCGTCGTCCGTCTCGGCGCCGGGGCGGCGGAGGTCGGTCTCGGCATACACCTCGGTGGCCGGGCCGAAGAGGACCAGGGCCTGGTCGACGACGTGGCTGCCGAGGTCGTAGAGCAGACCGCCGAACTCCGCCGGGTCGCCGGACTCGCGCCAGCCGCCCTTGGGCTGCGGGCGCCAGCGCTCGAAGCGGGACTCGAAGCGCCATACGTCGCCCAGCGCGCCCTCTGCCAGCAGCTTGCGGAGGGTCAGGAAGTCGTTGTCCCAGCGGCGGTTCTGGAAGACGGAGAGGAGGAGGCCGCGCTCGTCGGCGAGGGCGGCCAGCTCGCGCGCCTCGGCCGCCGTACCCGCCACCGGCTTGTCCACGACCACCGGCAGGCCCGCCTTGAGGGCGGCGGTGGCGAGCGGGACGTGCGTCCGGTTCGGGGAGGCGATAACGATCAGGTCCAGCTCGCCGGCGCGGTCGAACAGCTCGTCGGAGGTGGCGGCGAGGCGGACCTCCGGGAACTCGGCGCGGGCCAGCTCCTGCCGCTCGGGGTTCGAGGTGAACACCGTGTCCAGGACGAGGCCCTCGGTGGCGGCGATCAGCGGGGCATGGAAGACGGAGCCTGCGAGGCCGTAGCCGATCAGGCCGACGCGGAGGGGGGTACCAGTCATGCCTCCTACTTTCGCAACGCTGTTGCCAAAGTGCAAGCGGTGGGGACAATGGAGGTGTGAGTGGCGTGAGCGGTGTCAGCGGTGTGAGCGGTTCGAGCGGTTCGAGCGGTTCGAGTGCGGTGAGCAGGGCGAAGAGCGGCGGCGGGGCGGTGGGGGCGAATCTGCTCGCGGTGCGCAGCCACAACACCGCGCTGGTGCTGGATCTGCTGCGGGCGGCCGGGGCGGAGGGCATCAGCCGGCTCGAACTGGCCGAACGGACCGGGCTGACCCCGCAGGCCGTCAGCAAGATCACCGCGCGGCTGCGGGAGGAAGGCTTCGCGGCGGAGGCCGGACGGCGGGCGTCCACCGGGGGCAAGCCGCGCACCGTGCTGCGGCTGGTGCCGGAGGCGGGGCACGCGGTGGGGGTTCATCTGGACCGCGACGAGCTGCGGGCCGTACTGGTGGATCTCGACGGGACCGTGGTGGGGGAGCGGCGCGGGGTGGTGGACCTCGGGGGCGGGGCGGAGGCCGTGCTCGGGTTGGTCGCCGAGGAGGCGGCCGGGCTGGTGGGTGAGGCGCTGGGGCTTCCCGAGGGCCGCGAGCTCGGCGCGGTCGGGTCGCTGCTCGGGGTCGGGGTCGCACTGCCGGGTCCGCTCGATCATGCCCATGGGGTGCTGCACCGGGTGACCGGATTCCCGGAGTGGGAGGGGTTTCCGCTGCGGGACACGCTGGGGGAGCGGCTGGGGGTGCCGGTCGTGGTGGACAAGGACACGAACGCGGCGGCGCTCGGGCTGTCGGTGCGGGGCGAGGGGGACAGCGGGGGTGAGGGCGGGTCGTTCGCCTATCTGCACCTCGGTACGGGGCTGGGGGCCGGGCTGGTGATCGGCGGGAGCGTGCACCGGGGGGCGCGGACCGGGGCCGGGGAGTTCGGGCACCAGGTGATCCAGCTGGACGGGCCGTTGTGCGAGTGCGGGAACCGGGGGTGCGTGGAGGTGCTGTGCCTGGGGGCCGTACGGCGCGGGGACGCGGAGGAGGCGGCTCGGGTGCTGGGGGTGGGGGCCGGGAATCTGGTCGGGCTGCTGGACATCGACCTGGTGCTGCTCGGGGGGCGGACGGTCGGGGAGGCGCCGGAGGTGTTCGTCTCGGGGGTCGCGGAGGTGCTGGGCGCTCGGGCGCGTCGGGAGGGGGTGCTCGGGGGGACGGTGCCGGTGCGGGTGGCTCCCGGCGGGGAGCGGGTTGTGGCCGAGGGGGCTGCGCAGCTGCTGCTGGCTCCGGTGTTCGGGCGGGCGGGGGGCTGAGCGGGTTTGGGTCGCCTCCGGGGGGAGGCGCGACTGCCCGTAGACGGATAACTCCGATCGAGCGGACTTCCCCCCGCCCTCGGAGTGGCAGTCCCGGAGCCCGGTGTCGGTCCGGGAAGGTCATGTGTTCATGCGACTGTGCACGCCCCTGTCCTTCTGTCTCACCGCAGCCGCCGTGCTCGTGCTCGTGCCGGCGCAGACGGCTCGCGCGGACGTCTCCTCCTGTGCGGGTGCCGACGAGCGGGCCTTTCCGCTGGCCACGCGGATCCGTGGCGGGCCCGGCTCCTATGCGCCGGGCGGGGAGTACGGCACCTGGTACATCGACCTCACCAACACCACCCACAAGACCTGCGCCGACATCCACCCCGTCGTCGTCCTCACCGACAGCAGACGCGCCCTGAAACCGTCGCAGCCCAGGCTGGACTTCTACGACGGCCCCCGCGCCCGGCCGGTGTCGTTCGCGCGCACGGACGAGCAGGAGCTGGTCGGCGTGCTCGACGGGGACGGGTTCCGCGGGTTCAGCGTGCCGCCCGGCCGGACCGTCAGCGTCAAGGTCAGGCTCGCCGTCACCCCGGACGCCGCCACGGACCAGGTGACCGTCAACGCCGCCGTCGTCCAGCGCCGGGGCCAGGACGGGGACTGGGTCGGAGAGTCCAACGACTACCGGTTCGAGATCGCGGAGGACAAGGACAAGGGCAGGGGCAAGGGCAAGGGCAGGGGCAAGGACAGGGGCAGGGGCAAGGACAGGGGCAAGGGCAAGGACAGGGGCAAGGGCGAGGAGGAGAGTGGGGCGAGCCCGGCCGGCACCCCTCAGGCCACCCCCGGCAGCGCCGACCCGAGTGAAAGCACCTCCCTCCCCTTCGCCCAGGATGCCCAGGAAGCCGAGGAGCGGGCCCGGGAACTCGCCGAGACCGGACCCGAGCTCGCCTACGGACTGCTCGCGGCCACCAGCGCCCTCCTCGCCGTCGGCGCGGGCGCCTTCCTGCTGACCCGCCGGCGTCGCCGCTGACGCACGGACCGCCCTGCGACAGAGCCGCCCCCGTCTGCGACGATCCCTGCGTGGACTACCCGAACGATCAAGACCCCGGCGCCCCCGTCCGCTCCGGCATTCCCGAGCACGGGCGCATCCCCAAGTACTACGCGGTCAAGGCGCAGATCGCCGCCCTGCTCGACGAACTGGGGGAGGGCAGCCTCATCCCCACCGAGCGGGATCTCGCCGAGCGGTACGACGTCGCCCGCGAGACCGTGCGGCAGGCTGTGCGGGAGCTGGTGCTGGAGGGGCGCCTGATGCGTCGGGGGCGGGGGACCGTCGTCGCCGGGCCCAAGCTGGCGCAGCCGCTGTCCCTCGCGAGCTACACCGAGGGCGTGCGCCGCCAGGGCCGTACGCCCGGTCGTACGCTCGTCACGCTCGACCGCTTCCCGTGCCCGCCCGCCCTCGCGGCCGAGACCGGGCTGACGCGCGGCGAGCCCGTCTGGCATCTGGAGCGGGTGCTGCTCGCCGACGACGAGCGGGTCGGGCTGGAGAGCACGTACGTCGCCGTGGCCAGGGTTCCCCACCTCGACCGTGACTTCGATCCCGACTCCTCCTTCTACGCCTACCTCAAGGCCCAGGACATCGCCTTCGGCGACGCCGACGAGCGGGTCGAGACCGTGCTGGCCACGCCTCGCGAGGCCCTGCTCATCGGCACCCCGCCCGCCCTGCCGATGCTCCTGATCCACCGGGTCTCCAGGGACACCGACGGACAGCCGCTGGAGCGCGTGCGTTCCCTGTACCGGGGCGACCGGTTCTCCTTCACCACACACCTGAAGGGCTGAAAAGCACCCAAAGTCATCCATAATTCCCTCGCTTGATTATCACGAGAAGATAACGGGTCTAGCCCAAACGTGATGGGTCGTTCACGCTCTCGTTGTCAGCCGGACCCTTCCGGTTCCCCGATCGCGAGGAGCGTTGCCGCCGTGAGAGTGACAGTCGTCGGAGCAGGCGTGGTGGGCACCATGCACGCCTGGCAAGCAGTGAAGCGCGGCCACCAGGTCGTCCAGATCGAGCGTGAGGCGGAGGCGCGCGGCGCCTCGCTGCGCAACTTCGGGCAGATCTGGGTCAGTGGCCGTGCCGGTGGAGAAGAGCTGGAGACCGCGCTGCGGGCGCGGGAGCTGTGGGAGGAGATCGGCGGGCAGGTGCCCGGGCTCGGCTTCCGGGCCAACGGGTCGCTGACCCCGGTGCGCGGGGACCTCGAACTCGCCGTCGCCGAGGCCGCCGTGGCCCGCCCCGACGCCGCCGAGCGCGGCTACAAGCTGTTGCTGCCCTCCGAGGCCCGTGCCCTCAACCCCGCCCTGCGCGGCGAGTTCACCGCCGCCCTCCACTGCGAGCGCGACGCCGCCGTCGAGCCGCGGACGGCCCAGCTCGCCCTGCGCGAAGAGCTGCTGAAGTCCCCGAACTACACCTTCCTGCCGGGCCGTGAGGTCCGCGAGGTGGTCGGCGCCGGAACGGTGCGCGACGACCACGGGGACGTGCACGAGGCCGAGGCGGTCGTGCTGTGCACCGGCGCCTGGCTCGGCGGGCTCGTCCGAGAGCTGGCCGGGCCAGGCCTGCCCGTGCGCCGCGTGCGCCTCCAGATGATGCAGACCGATCCGCTGGGCGAGGCCCTGCCGACCTCCGTCGCGGACGCCGACAGCTTCCGCTACTACCCGGCCTACGCCTCCCCGGCGCTGGACGCGCTCAACGCCGGCCGGCCGCAGCCGGCGACCGCCGCCGAGCACAAGATGCAGCTGCTCATGGTGCAGCGCGCCGACGGCGGCCTGACCATCGGCGACACCCACGAGTACGAGCACCCCTTCGCCTTCGACACCGTCGAGGAGCCGTACGAGCACCTCACCGAGGTGGTCGAGTCCCTTCTCGGCCGCCCGCTGCCGCGCATCCGGCGCCGCTGGGCCGGGGTGTACGCGCAGTGCACCGACAAGAGCCGGGTCGTCCACCGGCAGCAGGTGAGCGACGGTGTGTGGCTGGTCACCGGGCCCGGCGGGCGCGGCATGACCTGCTCGCCCGCGATAGCCGAAACCACCGCGAACGAACTGGGCTGGTGAGCACCCCCATGACCCCCGTGACCCCCATGAACCCCATGACCTCCCTGACCGACATCCGTCTCGTCGTCCTCGACATGGCCGGCACCACCGTCGCCGACGGCGGACTGGTCGAGCGCGCCTTCGAGGCAGCCGCCGCCGAACTGGGCGTCGAGCCCGGCTCCGCCGACCACGCCGAGAAGCTGGACTACGTCCGCGCCACCATGGGCGAGTCCAAGATCTCCGTCTTCCGGCACCTGTTCGGTGCCGAGGACCTCGCCCAGCGCGCCAACACCGCCTTCGAGAAGGCGTACGGCGATCTGGTCGACGCAGGCCTCATCGCCCCGGTCCCCGGCGCCCGCGAGGCCATCGAGGAACTCACCGCCGGCGGCCGTACCGTCGTCCTGACCACCGGCTTCGCGCGCGTCACCCAGGACGCGATCCTGGACGCCCTCGGCTGGAAGGACCTCGTGCCGCTCACCCTGTGCCCGGCCGACGCGGGCGGGCGCGGGCGGCCGTACCCGGACATGGTCCTGGAGGCCTTCGTCCGCACGAAGGCCGCCGAGGACGTACGACAGGTGGCCGTCGTCGGCGACACCTCGTACGACGTGCTCAGCGGTGTACGCGCCGCAGCGGGCCTCGTCGCGGGCGTCCGCACCGGCGCCCACGGAGACGACGCGTTCCGCGCGGCCGGTGCCACCCACGTCCTCGACTCCGTCGCCGCTCTGCCCGCCCTGCTGTCGGGAGCGCACTGAAATGGGCATCCGCTTCGACTCCGTCACCGTCGCCTACGACGGCAACGTCGTCCTCGACTCGCTCGACCTGACCGTCGAGCCCGGCGAGGTCATGGCGCTGCTCGGGCCGTCCGGCTCCGGCAAGACCACCGCGCTGCGGGCGGTCGCCGGATTCGTACGGCCCGCGTCCGGGCGGGTGCTCCTCGGCGGCCGGGACGTGACGGACCTGCCGCCGTACCGACGGGGCATCGGCATGGTGGTGCAGCAGTACGCGCTCTTCCCGCACATGCGGGTCGACGAGAACGTGGCGTTCGGACTCAAGGCCCGCAGGACGGCCAAGGGCGAGATACGCGGGCGGGTCGCCGAGGCGCTGGAGATGACCGGCATGGCCGCCTACGCCCGCCGCCACCCGCGCGAGCTGTCCGGCGGACAGCAGCAGCGCGTCGCCATCGCCCGTGCGCTCGCCATCCGGCCGGACGTGCTGCTCCTGGACGAGCCGCTGTCCGCGCTGGACGCCCAGCTGCGCTCCGGGATGCTCGCCGAACTCGCCCGGCTGCACCGCGAGCTGCCCGACGTGTCGATGCTGTACGTCACCCACGACCAGGTCGAGGCGCTGACCCTGGCCGACCGGATCGCGGTGATGGACGCTGCGCGGCTTCAGCAGTGCGGGACGCCCCGCGAGCTGTATCGGGCGCCGAAGACCGAGTTCACGGCTTCTTTTGTGGGCGGCGCGAACCTGGTGCCGGTGACCGTGGGGTCCGGGGGTGTGTCCTTCGCGGGCACGGAGATGAAGGTCGATACGGAGGGCGTGATCGCGGGGGCGCGGGCCACGCTGTGTGTACGGCCGCACGTCGTCGGGCTGGGGCAGGGGCCGAACCAGCTCGTTGGTGTCGTACGAGAGATCCAGTGGCGCGGGGCCACGCACCGGCTGTACGTCGAGGTCGGTGGGCACACGGTCATGGCGGACGTACGTGAGCTCAAGGATCCCCCCGGTCACGGGGAATCGGTGACCCTGCATTTCGAGTCCGAGGATGCGGTGTTGCTGCCCGCCGGAGTCACCCATGAGTAGGCGCCTGTTGTGGGCCCTGCCCCCAGTAGCCCTGCTCGCACTCTTCTTCCTCTACCCCCTCGCCCTCGTCGTCCAGCAGTCCTTCCAGCCGGACACCGGCGGCACCTCCCTGAAGCCGTACACCGACGTCTTCGCCTCGGAGGCGTTTTGGCACGCGCTGTGGACCACCGTCTGGCTGGCGCTGGCCTCCACGGCCGGCTGCTTGGTCCTCGGGTTCCTGCTGGCGCTGGTCATCGCGTTCGTACCGTTCCCCGGGGCGAAGGCGGTGGCGCGGTTCGTCGACGTCTTCCTGTCCTTCCCGTCCTTCCTGATCACGCTGGCGCTGCTGTTCATCTACGGCACCGTCGGCATGGCCAACGGGCTGTGGACGGACGTCACGGGCGCGGCGGACGGGCCCTTCCAGTTCCTGACCACGCCCTGGGGGGTGCTGCTGGCGGAGGTCACCTACTTCACGCCCTTCGTGATGCGGACCCTGGTCGCCGCCTTCTCCCAGCTCGACACCGCGTCGCTGGAGGCGGCCAGTTCGCTCGGCGCCCGTGCGCCCCGCATCGTGCGGCAGGTGATCCTGCCGGAGGCGCTGCCCGCGCTCGCGGCCGGCGGGAGCCTCGTCCTGGTGCTGTGTCTCAACGAGTTCGGAATCGTGCTCTTCACCGGCGCGAAAGGGGTCACGACCCTGCCGATGCTCGTCTACAGCAAGGCGATCCTGGAGTCCGACTATCCGGGCGCGTGCGTGGTCGCCGTCGTCAACGTCCTGATCTCCGTGGGGCTGTACGGCCTCTACCGGGTGGTGAGCCGTCGTGCTGGTGCATAGCCGCAAGGCCAAGTGGGCCGTGTGGGCGGTGTTTCTCGTCCTCTTCGTGCCGCTGTTCGCCCTGCCCCTCCTCGTCGTCCTCGGCGCCTCCTTCGCCACCCACTGGTCCAGCGTCCTGCCCTCGGGCCTGACGACGGCCAACTACCGCTCCGCCACCCGCGGCGAGGCCCTCCAGGCCCTCACCACCAGCCTGGTCACGGCCGCCACCGCGAGCCTGCTCGCCCTGGCCGTCGGCACCTGGGCCGCGCTGGCCGGGGCCGCCCTGAAGAAGCGCTACCGCCGGGTCCTCGACGCGCTGTTCGTGCTGCCGGTCGCCGTGCCGTCGGTGGTGGTCGGACTGTCGGTCCTGGTGGCCTTCTCCAAGCCGCCGATGCTGCTCAACGGCACCCGGTGGATCGTGATCCTCGCCCACACCGTGCTGGTGACCGCCTTCGCCCACCAGTCCGTGTCGGCGGCGATCACCCGCCTCGACCCGGCGTACGAACAGGCCGCCGCCTCCCTCGGCGCCCGGCCCGCGTACGTCCTGTGGCGGGTGCGGCTGCCGCTCCTGCTGCCCTCGCTCACCGCCGCAGCCGGCCTCTGCTTCGCCCTGTCCATGGGCGAGCTGAGCGCCACGATGATGCTCTACCCGCCCGACTGGACCCCGCTTCCCGTCCTGATCTACTCGGCCACCGACCGCGGCGCCCTGTTCGCCGGGTCCGCCGTCGCGGTGGTCCTCATGGCCGCGACCCTGCTCGTCCTGTTCGCCGTCTCCCGGGTCCGCACCAAAGCCTCGTACCGATGAACCCACAGCGCTGATCCCGCAGCGCTGAATCCGTGACACTCCCCCTCCCTCACCACCCCTTTCACCGCCAGGAGTTCATCCCGCCATGCCCAGAAACACCCTCAAGCTCGCCGTCGCCGTCTCGCTCCTCGCCACCCCGCTGCTCACCGCCTGCGGCGGCTCCTCGTCCTCCTCCGACGCCAAGGCCGTCACCGTCTACAGCGCCGACGGCCTCAAGGGCGAGAACGGCGACGGCTGGTACGACAAGCTCTTCGCGGACTTCACCAAGCAGACCGGCATCAAGGTCAAGTACGTCGAGGGCGGCTCCGGCGAGATGGTGCAGCGCGCCCTGCGCGAGAAGAGCAACCCGCAGGCCGACGTGCTGGTCACCCTGCCCCCGTTCATCCAGCAGGCCGACAGCAAGGGCCTCCTGGAGAAGTACGAGCCGAAGGACTCCGAGCAGGTCAGCGGCGGCGACAAGGCCGTCGACAGCACCTGGACCTCCGTCGTCAACAACTACTTCGGCTTCGTCTACAACAAGAAGGAGCTGAAGCAGGCCCCCAGGACCTGGGACGAACTGCTGGGCGGCAAGTACAAGAACAGGCTCCAGTACTCCACCCCCGGTGTCGCCGGTGACGGAACCGCCGTACTGATCAAGGCCATGCACGACTTCGGCGGCAAGGAACAGGCACTCGCCTACCTGAAGAAGCTCCAGGCCAACAACGTCGGCCCGTCCGCCTCCACCGGCAAGCTCGCGCCCAAGGTCGACAAGGGCGAACTGCTCGTCGCCAACGGCGATGTGCAGATGAACTACGCCCAGTCCAAGGACATGCCGGGCCTCGGCATCTGGTTCCCGGCCGGCAAGGACGGCAAGCCCACCACCTTCGCGCTGCCCTACGCGGCCGGCCTCGTCACCAAGGCCCCGCACAGCGAGAACGGCAAGAAGCTGCTCGACTTCATGCTCGCGCAGAAGCAGCAGCAGGAGGTCAGCGAGATCGGCGGCGGCTTCAGCGCCCGCCAGGACGTCAAGGCCACCGACCCCAACGCCGTCGCGCTCACCAAGCTGATGGACGGCGTGGACATCTTCACGCCGGACTGGAACGACATCGACAAGAACCTGACGTCGTACGTCGAGGACTGGAAGTCCGCCACCGGCAGCTGACCAACGACGAGTTCTGGACCAGGCACCGGCGGGAACAACCGGCACTGGGTGATCGAAGCGGTCGAGATCAGCCAGTCCTGACCAGGGCCGGGATCAGGTCCCTCTGACCAGGCTGGGGGCGTCGGTACGCCGCGGTTCCGGCGCCCCCAGCCGAGCTGGGCGCACGTCGATGCCCCGTCGCGTCACTTCCCGCCTCCGAACGCGCCGTGCCCGCGAACGGGGCCGTCCGCGGGCATGGGGTGGGGTGTTGAAGGAGCTGTGGAGAGCCGGGCGGTCGGGCCGCCCGGGCCAGATCCGGGCTCAGGCCCGGAGGAGCTCCAGCAGGTGGCGGGTGCGGGCGACGAGGTCGGCGGCGCGGGCCGGGTCGGGGGCCACCGAGTGGAAGACCAGGGCCAGCATGATGGTGGTGTCGAGCCGGTGCAGGAGGGCGGCCCGGGACTGCAGATCGGGCAGGGCGGCGGACGCCGCGTAGCCGGCGAGGATGCCGTCCGCATCAATGCCGTTGTCTGCCAGCCTGGCGTACTCGGCGACACGCGCGAGCTCCATCAGGACGGGGCCGACCAGGGCGTTGGACCAGTCGACGACGGCGGTGAGCCGTCCGGCGCTGCCCAGGAGGTTCTGTCGGCGGATGTCGAGGTGCAGCAGGCGTGGTTCGTCCGGCTCGGCTTCGAGTACCGTGCGGATCTCGCCGGGGCCGGGCAGTTCGGGCAGGTCGGCGGCGAAACCGCGCAGTGTCGCGTGACGGGTTGTCAGCCTGTCCGTGAGGAAGGTCGGGAAGTCTCCGGCCCCCTGGTAGGCGAGCTTCATCGAGGGCGGGTTCAACTGGTGGAGGGCCGCCAGGAAGCCGCCGATGTCCGCGGCAGCCACGGGGAGTTGGTCATGCTCCACGTAGCTCGCGAGGGAGACGACGAGACCGTCCTCCCGGGCGATCAGTTCGAGCGAGGCCGCGGCAGGGAGACCCTGGCGGGTGAGGAGTCCGGCGATCTCGTGCTCCTGGCGGACCAGGTCGCCGGCGTCCACCTGTCCGTAGGGCGCGGAGTAGACCCGGTGCCTGGGGACGCGCAGGGCAACGTCGCCGTGGGCGGCGCTGCGGGCGCGGTAGACGGCGAAGTCCACGCCCTGACCGGCGAGGCCGAGGAGTTGCAGCCCCCGCTCCTCGGTCACCTGGACGGCCACCTGCCGGGTGTCCAGCTCTCCGTACTGGGGTTCGGGCGTCACTGGGCGGTCCTTCCGGCGCGGATCGGGAGCTGTGCGGCGAGTGTTGCGAAGCCGTGCAGGGTTGTGATGCGAGGGCCGGCGAAGTCGGGGAACCGTGTGTAGCGGTCGAGCAGGACGGGGTGCAGGCCCGCCCCCAGGGCCCCCTGAACGTCGACGGCGATCGAGTCGCCGACGAAGACGCACTCCTCCGGCGGTCGGCCGAGGCGCTCGCAGGCGAGAACGAAGATCTCCGGTTCGGGCTTGCCCAGGCCGACTTCGCTGCTGATGACGATGGTGTCGAAGAGCCCGCTGAGGCCGGTGTTGTCGAGGATGTTGCGCAGCCACTGGTCGAAGTTGGAGACGAGGGCGAGCGGGTGACCGGCGTCGCGCAGGTTCCGCAGGCACGGCACTGCGTCGGTGTAGCTGCGGTACTGCATCGGATCCAGGATGTGCTCCGCTGCGCGGCCGGCCGCTTCGGCCGAGTCGCCGCCCCCGGCTCTGCGCAGTGCCTCACGGCAGAACCGGGTCCACATCGACAGACGCCGCCGGGAGTCGGGTTCGTCGTCCGGCCAGTTCCCTTCGGCGCCGATGTCCCACAGCGCTCGGCGCACGGCGTCGGCGGAGGGGGCTCCGGCGTCGCCCAGCCAGGCGGTGGAGAGGAGTTCGGGTATCGCGGGCGTGAGCTCGATGAGGGTGTCGGCCGCGTCGAAAAGGACGGCGGGCATGGCGGAGCCGGGCGTCGGCGCGGGGGTCATCGCAGGTCCTCGTCGGTGATGAGCATGGTGCACAGGCCGCCCCTGGTGGCCTCGACGGCGCTGCGGGCCGCTTCGACGTCGGGTTGATTCAGGACGAGTGTGTTCTCCGAGCCGGAGAAGTAGTCGCTCATCAGCAGGGCGGTGGCCGGTCGTCCGCTCAACCGCATGGCGCGCAGGGCGAGTTCGACGTCCCCCTTGTACATCTCGACCAGCACGCAGGTGATTCCGGCGGCGAGGTAGCAGGTGAGTTCGCCGAGGAACTGCTCGGCGGGGAGCTTGTGGCGGCTGTGCAGGCCGGAGAAGTAGGCGAAGGAGCGCTCGAACGGGTCGGTGCGGAAGCGCGCGGCGTTGCGGGAGGCGGCGAGCAAACCGATCGGGACGCCAGGGGTCACCTGGATCTCCCGGTTCGTGAGAGGCAGGCCGTCCAGGACGTCGTAGGTGTCCGGGTTCCCCTCGATGAGCAGGCCGACGTGGTGGACGCCCTTCTCGTGGAGGTCGCGCAGCGCGTCGTCGACGTGGTGGATGTTGGCGTCGAAATCGCCGAACTCGTACGGCAGGACGTGCGCGGTGAGTCGGTCGTGGTTCGGCAGCAGCGGAAGGGTGTTTGCGTACGTCCAGTCCGACATGACGACGTCTTCGACGCCTTCCAGCGCTCGGACGACGTCGCCGGTGTCGGTGACGGTCCAGGGGCCGACGCCGACGGCGTGGACGGTCTGGACGGCGCCGCGCGGCCTCGGGCGACATCGTTGCAGTCGGCGCTGGATGGCCGCTTCCCGACGGGAGAGGAAGGCGTCGGGTACCACGAAGGACACCTCCGTCGGGCCGGATGTGGGCGGCGCCTCCAGCAGGTCGGAGTCGGTGGCCGCGGCGGCGAACCGGGCCAGCCCCCACTGGTCCCCGACGAAGGCAACGGGACGCCCCCAGCCGAGTACTCCGAGCGAGGCGGTCAGGTCCTGCTCAAATCCGCGCGTCCTCAGCGCGACGAACCCGCCCGACACCGGGGAGACGGGGTGGCGCTCCCCAGCGACGGTGAGGACGGTTTGGTGTCGCACCGCAGCGGCGGCGCGGAACACCGCCATGCCGACCAGTGCGGCCTCATTCTCCACAGCAATCACAACTGTCCCTTCATCGCGGGCTAGGGCTTCGGATGGTCAGGTGAGAGCGGTCGGGGTACGGGTGAGCCGCGCCTCGGCCAGCAGTGCGGGTACGACCAGGACCAGGGCCGCCACTGCCAGGAGACCGCCCGCGAGGAACGCGGCGCGCGTTCCCCAGAAGTCGGCGAGCAGGCCGTAGAGGGCGGCGCCGAGCGGCATCGTGCCCCAGGCGAAGAGCCGGTAGACGCCGATAGAGCGCCCCAACAGGGCTTCGGGCACGAGGGATTGGCGCACGGAGACGGCGACGACGTTCCAGATCATGATGGCGGCTCCGCAGGCGAAGTTGGCGGCACCGACGGCCCACGGGCTGGTGGTGGCCGCGATGGCCGGTCCACAGGCGCTGACCACCGCGAGGGCGGTGGCGAGCGCGCGGGCGCGACCCAGCCGGCGAGTGAGCCGCTCGGCCATCGCGCCACCCAGCACGCCGCCGAGCGCCGAGGCAGCGACGAACAGACCGTAGGTGGACGCGGGGAGGCCGAGGACCTCCCGGATCAGCAGGACGAAGACCGCGATCTGCCCGAGATAGACCGCGTTGACGAGCCCCGCTGCGAGCGTGAGCGCCCGCATCAGGCGGTCCCGCGCGACGAAGGAGACCCCCTCGGCGATCTCCTTGAGCAGCCGGGGGGGAGCGTCCGACCGGCTCGACCGGCTCGCCGGGAGACCGCTCAGGAAGCCGGCGGACAGCAGGAACGAGACGGCGTTCACCAGCAGAGGCACGTACTGACCGACCCCGAAGAGCCAGCCGCCGACGACGTGGCCGACCATGTCCCGGCTGAGCGTCTGGGAGGTGAACAGTCGGCCGTTCGCGGCCGGCAGGCGTTCGGCGGTGACCAGCGCGGGCAGTACGGCGAACGACGCGCAGTCGAAGAGGACCTCCCCGATGCCGAGCGTCAACGCGACTGCCACCAGGGGCCACAGATGCAGTGAGTCGCTCAGCAGCAGGACCACGGCGACCGCGAGCGCGCCCGCCCGGAGCAGGTCGGCCGCGACCATCAGCGCTCGACGGTCCCAGCGGTCCGCGAGGGCGCCTGCCGGGAGGCTGAGCAGCAGCCAGGGCAGGGTGGAAGCGGCCGTCACCAGGCTCACCGCGAAGGGGGAACCGAGCAGAGCCGCGGAGAGCAGGGGCAGTGCCGAGAACCGCACGCCGTCGCCCAGCGCGGAGATGGTCGAGGCCGCGAGTAGCCGCCGGTAGGCGGTTTCCGTCCCCCCGGACCGCCTCATTCCGACTGCCCGTCGGCAGCCTCGGCGCTGACTGCAGGGGATCCGACTGCTGCGGGTCCGCTGAAGACGGCGTAGCGCAGCTCGCTCGTGTACGACGCCTCGTTCACCCGCAGCCAGCGCTGCTCCGCAGACGGCAGCAGCTCGGAGATCACCACCGCCCCCTCGACCCCGCGCACCAGCCGGAAGAACTGCCGGACGATCAAGGGGGCGTCCCAGTCCACGTAGACGGGTTTGGGCTGACCGGGCAGCTTCGCGAACACCCGGCGGGGCCACCCGTATCGGGCGCGCAGCCGGCAGGCGGTGAGGTACTCGGCCGTGTCGTCGGCCTTCACCGGACTCCCGGTGAGCGACCAGCCGCGCAGCTCGGAAGCCGGCACTCGCCACAGCTCGCGCTGCAGGACGGTGCGCCGGTGGCGGATGCGCGGCACGTGCGAGAGCTCGCCGAGGTCGAGGCCGTTGCCGCCGTGCAGACGCGGGAACGCGAAGGGTGCCAGAGGGTCGTCCATGAGGGTGTAACCGCCGGCGGGGGGTGCGAGCAGCCGGAGCCGTTCGGGTCGCCCCTCGGCGCGCAGCTCCAGCCTGGTGCCGTTCAGGAGCAGGTGGAGGTCCGAGGGGTGCAGTACGTCGGCGCGGTCCTTCGGCGAGCGGCCGAGGATCTCCAGGTCCGGGCCGGGGAAGCGCTGCTGGGATGCGGTCTTGTCCTGGTGGCCACGCAGCACGTCCACGAGGAGTTCGTCCTCGTCCAGGAGGGTCCGGTAGTGCGTGTGAACCTCCTCGGCCAGCTGGGGTGCGCGCTCGGCGGCCTGGACTGAGAGGCTGCTGTGGGTCAGCAGGTCACGGCCCGCGTGCAACTCGCCGACGACGGCCAGGAATTCGCCTGCGGACAGTGCCTCGGGCCCGTCTGCGGCCAGCAGCACGTCCGGGTTGCAGAAGGCCGCGGGCCCCTGAGGCAGTGAGCTCCTCAGCTCGCGGATGCGGTGGTCGGGCACGACGACCTCGCGGGTTCCGGGGGCGGCGTTGCCGATCAGGTGCCGGACCACGGTGGCCCGGAGCTGGTCCACCTCCCTGGTGACCTCGACGCAGAGCAGGGCGAGTTGCTCGCGGTCCTCGACGAACGCGCGGTAGAAGTCGGCCAGCGGCACGGGCCGTCCCTGCCCGAAGCGGCCTCGGAACCAACGGGTGAGGATGTCCGTCTCCAGCCGCAGCCGCAAGCGAGGGGCCGCGAGTGCGATCTCGTAGACGACCGCCAGCTCCTCGCTGAGGACGGTGACGAGGTCCGAGCCGATCCGCAGGTCGTCGAGCTCGCCGTGGGCCTCCTCCCACACCACGCTGCGGTCCGCGTAGTGGTGGCCGCCGAACCGGTTCGCCGGGCCGGCCGTGAGCTCCTCGAAGCGGGCCTTCAAGTCGCGCAGCGCGGTCGGCCGCTCGTGGTACGGGGCCTCGGCGAAGGTGGCGACGGCCGCCTCCAGGCTGGAGATCCACTCCATCGCGGGGTGGTCGCCGGCTCCGCCCGCGACGAGTTGTCCGCGCAGGGCGGCGAGCGGCCGTGGGTCGCCGACGGGCACCTCCGGCCAGGCCGTGACCAGGCCGCGGTCGACAAGGTCCGCGAGCGCCTCGTCGAAACCGGAGGCGGAGCCGAACCTCCTGGTCCACTCGGTGACCAGCTCTCCCAGCGTCCGAACGCCGTCGCACTGGCGCAGCAGCCACTCCTGCGGCGGCTCGGTGGCGAACCGTCCAACCCGGTCGAACCGCCAGTCGACGCCCGGGGCCGCGTCCACTCCGCACGAGTAGAGGTCGACGCCCCCCTGGTCGAGGAACACGAGCGGCAGACGACGGGGTCGGACGAGCAGGCGGAGCCCGGGGTCCTCGCCGAGCTTCCGGGCCAGTCGGGCCGCGGCCCAGTGGCTGACGTAGGCGCGGCGCCGGACGGCGGATCCACTCGTCCAGTCGAGCATCCCGTCGCCGCCGACGCGGGCGACGTTCAGTGGCCCGAAGTGGGAGTGGGTCTCGTTCTTCGCCGTGACGCGCTGGAGGTACATCGTCAGCAGGTCGGTCATCTTCTGGGCGTGGGTGCGCCGGCGCCCGGTCGCGTCGGGGTCGAAGGCGTCCAGCCACGCGAGGAACTGAGGCGCGTTGGCGTCGTTCGACAGCAGCAGGACGTCCCGGAGCCGCTCGTCGGCGAAGGCCTTCACGACGGCCAGGCGGCCCGTCCGCAGCCGCTCCGCGTGGGCTTCGGTGAACTCCTGGCAGGTACGCCGGAGCTCCGTGGCGGCTTCCTGGTACGTGGCCAACGCCCGCCCAAGCGGACCGAGTTCGCGCATCGCCGACGCCAGGTCCGGCTCGGGCAGCGGTCGCAGCATGCCGATCGCGTTGCTGATGGTCCCGCCGGCGGTCACTGGGGACTGCTTCAGCACCTCCTTCGCCGAGGCCGCCGCCTCCCGCAGTTCGGCGTGTCGGCCGAGCAGAGCGCGGGCGTCGGCGTCGGCGCCCTCGTCGACCAGGTCCGATAGCAGTTCGAGCGGGAACCCGGCCTGGCGGACGAGTGCGGTCGGAGCCAGCGACCACCGCGGTGGAATCGACGCGCGGAGGGTATGGGTTCGCGTCAGCGGGCCCGGGCTGTCCGTAGTCACCATAAGGGAACCTCTCGGCTCTGGGAGGGTTTGGGGCCCGTGCGGGCAGGGTGCATCGACCGTCCGCGGGCCCACCGATGGATGGGCGTGGGCGGGTGCGGGTGGTGAAGGGGATGGCGACCGACGGGTGGATCGGACCGCGCCAGGAGGGACGACGGACTACGCGGGCGCGTCCGTACGGGAGAAGACTGTGCAGCGCAGCTCGCTGGTGTGGCGGCGGCCGGCCACGTCGAGCCAGAGCTCGTCGGGCCCGGGCAGCATCTCACTGAACTCCAGTGCCCCCTCGACTCCCTTGGCGAGTCGGACGAGCTGGCGCACCAGCAGCGGCGCCTCCCAGTCCAGGAAGACCGGCTTGGGCTCGCCGGGGATCTTCACGAAGCAGTGCCGAGGTAGTCCGAGCCGCTCACGAAGCCGTACTGCCCCCAGGTGCGCCGCCGCGTCCGCAGCCACGGAGCGGCCTCCGGGCGTCCACGGCTGCAGGTCCGCGACGGGCACCCGCCAGCTCTCGCGCCGCAGGACGACCCGTCCGCAGCGGATCCGTGGCACGTGCGCCAGGTCGTCGGTGCGGATGCCGATGCCGCCGAAGTGACGGGGGAACGCGAACACCGCCAGCGGATCGTGCCGGATGCCGGGCCCGCCCGCGAAGGGGGCCTTGAGCCGCAGCCGGCCGGACACCCCGCGGGCGCGCAGTTCCAGGCGCTCGGGCGCTACCGTCACCGACAGCTGCGCCGGCTGGACGACCTGGTCGCGCGGCTTGCCGGACCGCCCGTGGACCTCGATGTCGATGCAGGGATAGGTGAGTTGTGCGCCGGTCTTGTCGATGTGAGCGCGCGCCAGGTCGACGAGGACCTCGTCATTGTCCAGCAGGCCGTCGTAGCGCTGCTGCGCCTCGGTCACGATGCCGTCGGCGCGCGCGGCGAGCAGCGGGGCGAGACTCGAGTGCGTCAGGGGGTCGCGCAGCGCGTGGCAATCGCCGACTACTGCCGTGAAGTCCCCGTCGTTCAGGGCCTGGAGGTCTCGCGCCGCGAGCATCACGTCGGGACTGCAGAGGGCGGGCACGTCGCCCGAGTGCCGGGCGATCAGCTCTTCGAGACGCGCTCGGTCGACCTGGACCTCGCGCCGGGCGGGGTCCACGCCGCCGAGCAGGACCTCCCTGAGTTCACTCTCCACGGTGGCGATCTCAGCGTCCACGTCCGCGCAGGCGGTCTCCAGCTGTTGGCGGTCGGCGAAGAACGCCTGGTAGAAGTGGTGCAACGGGACGTCGGCTCCGACGCCGAAGCGGGTCTGCGCCCACTGCGTCAGGATCACGCGCTCACGCCGCATCCGCAGGCGCGGGGCGAGCAGGACGACGCCGTAGACGGGCGTCAGCTCGCCGGTGAGGAACCCGGCCAAGCCGGGGCCGATCGTCAGGTCGTGCTGCGGGCCGTGCGCCTCCTCGTAGAAGAGGGAGCGGTCGGCGTAGTGGGTGCCTCCGGGACGCTCAGCGGAACCGCCGGTGAGTGCTTCGAAGTCGGCCTTGAGCGAGGCGACGAGAGCGGGCCGATCGGCCGCTGGGGCGAGCGGGAACTCCGTGAGGAACCGGTCGAACCGGTCCAGGGCCGTGCCGAGGTCTGCCGCCTCGCCGTCGGCCTCTGCCACCAGCTCTCGGAGCGCCGCGAGCGGTTGGACGGCCCCGATGGGGATCTCTGCCACCGTCACCAGCCAGCCGTCCGCCGCGGCCCTGCGGAGCGCCTCGTCGAGCTCGGCGCCGGAGCGCGCGGTGCTCGCCGCCCAGTCCCGGTGGAGGTCGTCGACGGTGCGCCGTGCGTCGCAGTGGCGCCACAGCCAGTCGGCCGCTTCGTCCACGGGGGAGCTGCCGACCACCACGAACCGCCAGTCGCCGGGCATGCCAGTCTCGGTGCGGAACGCGAACAGGTCGATGCGCTCGCCGTCTCGAAACGCCAGCGGGCGTAGGCGGGGGCGGATGCGGCCGTGGAGCCGCGGGTCGGCGCTGAAGATCTCTGCCAGGCGCTCCGCCGCCCAATGGCTGAGGAAGGCGACGCGCTCGATCGGTGTGTCCGTCCAGGCGAGGCCGTCGCCTACGCTCCGGTCCCCTCCTTCGGTCTGGATGGCGCCCACGCTCACCGGCCCGAAATGGGAGGTGGTCTCGTTCTTCGACGTGACTCGCTGCAGGTACATGGCGAGCAGGTCGGTCATCCGGCGGGCGGTCCGGTCGGACATCGCGCCGTCCCGGTCCAGCCACGCCTCGAAGCGCGGGAAGTGGGCCTCGTTGGAGAGCAGGAGCACCTGCCTCAGCGCAGGGTCCTCGCGGAACAGCCGGGCGACGTGACGCCGTGAGTCCTCCAGCGCGGCCGCATACCGTTCCTCAAGAGCGGAAACACTTCTCTCCAGGGCCTGCACCGCGCCCTGATAGTCCGTGAGGGCCGCTCCGAAATCCGCTGGCAGCCCGGCGGCGTCCTCCTCGGGGAGCTCACGCAGCAGGCCGAGCCGGGACAGCGCTCGCTGTCGGCCGCCCGCGTCGCCCTGGCGCAATAGCTTCGCTAACTGGTCGGCCAGTTTGGTGGCGCGGTCGGTCGCGACCAGCACAGCCGAGAGCTCGGCTGTGAGGTCGTGCGCCAGTGGATCCAGCGTGTCCAATGCAAAGCCGGCCTGCCGGAGGAGCGCGTGGCTCATCGCGGTCCAGGATTCAGTCATGACTCTTTTCCCCCATAACGCACGGATTTCCACCGGGCATCGAGTCACCGCCGGTCATGCGTGTGAGGCCGATGCCGCGTTACCGCCCCTTGAAGGGTACTGGGTGGCGGCCCGTCAACTACCGTCGTGTGGCGCGCTACCACGACGAACGACGGTTGATCCACTCCCCGTGAAACCCTCCCGGATTGTTCATTCAAGATCGTACTCAGTCGATCACACCCTTCCAAGTCCCGGGTCGACTATGGATGTCGTCACACCGGCCGATGTGCGGGTCGGGACTCCGCGGTGGCGCTGAGTAGGCCCGGAGCGCGGTGCCGGGAATTGTTGATTTCGAGAAGGGTCTCCAGGGAAATCTGCACAAGGTCTGGAATCGGATGTCGTCGGGCTCGTGGCCCGGCATCTGATGCGAGGGGTGGAGCCGACTTTCCATCCGGACAGCTGCGGATACCGGCCCGGATGACCTGCCCTTGATGCAGTGGAAAGGTGCCGGGAGCGTTGCTGGAAGAAGGTGGTCGAACTCGACATCCGGAAGTTTTTCGACAGCGTGCCCTGGGGCCTGCTCGTCAGAAGCGGGAGCGAACACCGAACAATGTGTGAGACATATCCAACGAATCGGGACGGGCTCAAGCAGCGGTGGCTGCTCTGCAGCCTTCAAATATGCATTGCCGGACTACGCTGGTCTGCGCTGGGGCAGCCAGTGGTGCCCGGCCGGCCGAGGGTGTCCGGTCCGGAGTGATACGCAAGATCGTTCAGAGCCTTCGCACGACCGAGGAGACGCCTACGTGGCAGAGCGCAAACCCATCGAGGCGTGGCTGACCGACATGGACGGAGTCCTCATCCACGAGGGCATCCCGATCCCGGGGGCTGACGAGTTCATCCGCAAGTTGCGGGAATCCGGCAAGCCGTTCCTGGTGCTGACCAACAATTCGATCTACACCCAGCGTGACCTCCACGCCCGGCTCGCCCGGATGGGACTCGACATCCCCGCGGAGAACATCTGGACCTCGGCGCTGGCCACCGCCCAGTTCCTCAATGACCAGCGGCCCGGCGGCAGCGCGTACGTCATCGGCGAGGCCGGCCTGACCACCGCCCTGCACGACGTCGGCTACGTCCTCACCGACCACGACCCGGACTTCGTGATCCTCGGCGAGACCCGCACCTACTCCTTCGAGGCCATGACCAAGGCCGTACGTCTCATCAACGACGGCGCCCGGTTCATCGCCACCAACCCCGACAACATCGGCCCCTCCACGGAGGGCGCGCTGCCCGCCACGGGCTCCGTCGCCGCCCTGATCACCGCCGCGACCGGCAAGGAGCCGTACTTCGTCGGCAAGCCCAACCCGCTGATGATGCGCGCCGGGCTCAACGCGATCGGCGCCCACTCGGAGACCTCGGCGATGATCGGCGACCGCATGGACACCGACGTCCTCGCGGGGCTGGAGGCCGGGATGCGCACCTTCCTGGTGCTGTCCGGCGTCACCCAGCCCGACGACATCGACCGCTACCCCTTCCGCGCCTCACAGGTCGTCGACTCCGTCGCGGACCTGGTCGACCTGGTCTGAGCGGGGCGTCCGAAACCCGGTATCACCCGGTCGGAGCAAGATGGCGCCCCCCGAGGATGCGGGGGCGCCCCCGCCGGGGGAGCCTCCAGATAACTGGAGGTTCACGATGGGCTCACTACGCCTCACTCTCTGCACCGGACTCTTCACCCTCACCGCACTCACCCCGGCGGCGTACGCTGCCGACGGCAGCCACGGAGTCTCCGTCACCCCGGAGTCCCCGTTCCCCGGCTCCGACGTCTCCCTCGGGGTGCGCGGCTGCACGGGCTCACAGGGCACCGCCGTCTCGGGCGCCTTCGTCTCCGACGCACGGCTGAGCGGCAGCCAGGGCAGCCTGTCCGGCGAGACCCGCGTCCGCTCCTCGCTCAAGCCCGGCTCCTACGACGTGAAGGTCAGCTGCGTCGACTTCACGCTCACCCGCAGGATCACCGTGGTGGACCGGGACTCCGGGCCGTCCGGGCCGTCCGGGCAGTCCGGGCAGCACTCGGGCCACTCCGACCAGTCCGGTCGTAACGACCAGTCCGGCCAGTCCGGTCGTGACCAGTCCGGCCAGTCCGACCACTCGTCGTCCTCCGGCCAGTCCGGTCGTACCGATCAGTCCGGCCAGTCCGATCAGTCCGGTCAGTCCGATCAGTCCGGTCAGTCCGACCGTAGTGACCAGACCGGTCAGTCCGACCAGTCCGGCCGTACCGACCCGCTCGGCCGGAACGACCAGCCCGGCGGGTCCGCCTCGCCCGTCGCCCCCGTGCACGCCGGCGGCGGTGGCACCGCGCACTTCGCCTCCGTGGACGCCCGGGACGCCCGGGACGCCGGACCCGGCACCGCGCAGACGGTGACGGGCATGGTGCTGGCAGGGCTGGCAGCGGTCACCGTCGGGCTGCGCGCCCGCCGGGGCCGCGGCTCGCGCTGAGGGCGGGCGCGATGTCCGACGACGGCGTCCGCTCCTCCGGCACCGGACGCCTGATCACCGGCCTGGCCTGGGCGGTGCTGCTGGTCGGGCTGTGGCTGTGGGGCCGTGGCATCACCGACGTACGGCCCAGCCCGGACGGCCCCACCACCGGTGACATCGCCGCCGTGGGCCGCCCGGCCGGGGCGGACCTACCGCCCGCCGCCCAGCCGCTGGCGGGCTCGGTGCCGCAGCGCGTCGACATCCCCGAACTGGGCGTGCAGGCCCCGGTGGTCGCCCGCGGCCTCGACAGCCGCGGCGCCGTCGACCCGCCGCCCTTCGACCAGCCGGGCGTGGTCGGCTGGTACCGCGGCGGCACCCAGCCCGGCGCGCCGGGCACCGCGCTGCTGGTCGGACACGTCGACACCAAGACCCGGCCCGCCGTCTTCTACAAGCTCAGCACCCTCAAGCCCGGCGAGACGGTCCGGGTGTTCCGCGCGGACGGCAAGGTCGCCGCGTTCACCATCGACGACGTCAGCGTCCTGCCCCGCGACCGCTTCGACGCCCGGCAGGCCTACGGCCCCCGCAAGCAGGGCCGCGCCGAACTCCGCCTGATCACCTGCGGCGGCCCCTACGACCGCGCCAGCCAGAGCTACACCGCGAACGTGGTGGTCTCCGCGTACCTCACAGGCACCGGTCCCTGACCGCGCCGAGCCGGGCGCGCACATGCCCGAAGTGGTCCCGTATGGCTTCCTCCGCCCGGAGCGAGTCGCCGGAGCGGACCGCGTCCAGGATCTCCCGGTGCTGCCGGCAGGTGATCCGCGGGTCCTGCGGCATGTCCACCAGGTCCCGCTGGACCCGGTGGAAGGCGTCCCAGAACGCCTCCAGCACCTCGCTCAGCAGGACGTTGTCCAGCCCCCGGTAGAGGGCGGCGTGGAACGCGCGGTCGGTCTCGGCGAGGCCCGCCCCTTCGGCGGCCTCCCGCTCCATGCGCCCGACCAGGGCCTCCAGCTCGCCGAGGTCGGCCTCCGGCAGCCGCCCGGCCAGCCGTGACACCAGCCCGGTCTCGACGGCCTCGCGCAGCTCCAGCAGCTGCAGCAGGGAGTCCTCGCCGCGGTAGTGACCGGTGACGGTCCGGAAGGCCAGCCCCTCGATCATCGGTGCGAACGACATCGAGCCGACGTACGTCCCGAAGCCGTGCCGGATCTCCACGATCCCCATCGCCTGGAGCGCCTTCAGCGCCTCGCGCACCGAGTTCCGGCTCGCCCCGAGGAACTCCATCAGTTCCGGCTCGGTCGGCAGCGGGGCGCCCGAGGGCAGCCGCCGATCGACGATCAGCTTCTTGATCCGCTCCTGAAGGTCCCGGGCCGCCATGGCGAGAGAGTATCCGGCCAATCGGCGGCGGGACCCCGTCCGGGTATGCGAAAGGCCCCCCGCTCGCGCGAGGGGCCTTCCGGTCGGTGCGCCGCCAGGGACTCGAACCCCGGACCCGCTGATTAAGAGTCAGCTGCTCTAACCAACTGAGCTAGCGGCGCCTGCTGACAAAGAGAACTCTACCCGACCTCGAGGAGTGCTCCCGACCACCCTGAGGTGGCGGGGGAGGCCGCGGGCGGGGCCCCGTACATCATTCGGACCGTCAACATGCGTGTCCGGAAGACAGTTGTGAGACTGATCAATGTGCACCCTCGCGGACGGAACCACCCCAGATGTGAGGCAGATCGCATGGCCGCTCCGGCGTTCGAGGAACTCGACCCCGCGAGCGACTGCGACTGCCCCGGCTGCGTCCGGTGGCGGCGGATCAGCCCCCGCCTCCTGGCCGGCCGCCTCGGCGGCCATCACCCGGCGGCCCGGGGAGTGCTGGCCGTGGCCGCCGTCGCGTCCGCGGCCCTCGGTGCGGCCTCCCCGGCCGCTGCCCTCGTCGCCCCGCACCTCCCGTCCGGACCCCACCGCCCCGACGCCTCGCCGGACGACGGCGAGCCCGACACCCCGCAGGGCGCCGAGGCCCCGCTGCACGGTCCGGCGGGCGGCACGGCGAAGCCCGCGGCCGTCCGCTTCCCGGCCACCACCAGGACCGACATCGTCAAGCGGGCCAAGGTCTGGGTGGCCGCGCAGGTGCCGTACAGCATGGACACGTACTGGTCCGACGGCTACCGGCAGGACTGCTCGGGCTTCGTCTCCATGGCCTGGGGCCTGCCCGGAAACGAATGGACGGGCAGCCTCGGGGGGTTCGCGGACCGGATCGCCAAGGAGGACCTCCAGCCCGGCGACATGCTGCTCCACCACAACCCCGACGACCCCCAGCGCGGCTCCCACGTCGTGATCTTCGGCGGCTGGACCGACTACACGCGCACCTACTACACGGCCTACGAGCAGACACCCCCGCACACCCGCCGTCAGTCCACCCCGTACCCCTACTGGAGCCACGCCGACAAGTACGTCCCCTACCGCTACAAGGGCGTGCCCCCCGGCGCCGCGGGCGCGGAGCCGGCCGGGCAGAAGACGGACCCGGTGCCGTTCCCGGGGGCCGGGTACTTCGGCCCGGGGGCGAACAACAAGTACGTCACCCTGCTCGGGCAGATGCTCGTCGCCCGGGGCGGCGGCCCCGACTACACCCAGGGCCCGGGTCCGCGCTGGGGCGAGGCGGACCGGCGGGCCACCCGGGCGTTCCAGCTGGCCCAGGGCTGGAGCGGTGCGGACGCCGACGGGCTGCCCGGCCCGCGCACCTGGGAGCTGCTGGTCAACCGGAAGGGCAAGGGCATCGCGCGCGGCGCGGCCGGACCGTCGCTGCCCCCCGACGCGCACGGTGTGCCCGGCTATCCGGGCCGGAACCGGTTCCGGCCGGGTGCGGAGAACCCTTATGTCACCGAGCTGGGGAAGCAGCTGGTGAAGAAAGGTTTCGGCAGGTTCTACGAGACCGGGCCGGGCCCGCGCTGGAGCGAGGCGGACCGGCGGGCCGTCGAGGCGTTCCAGCGCAGCCAGGGCTGGCGGGGCGGCGCGGCGGACGGCTACCCGGGCCCGGAGACCTGGCGCCGCCTGTTCGGTTAGGGCATCTGGCGCGGAGGCTGGAGGCACGCATGAGTACGACCACGTCACACACGCCCGAGTCCGAGGGGCCTGCGGAGGGCGCAGCGGGCGCGGAGGCCACGGCGGGCGCGGAGGGCACAGCGAGTACGACAGGCGCGGCGGGCGAGGCGGGCGAGGCCGGCACCGCCGCCCGTCCGGCCCGGCTGATCCAGAACGAGGCGACCACCGAGATCCCGGTCCATCTGCTCTTCCGTGACGACCCCGACCCGGTGCCGCTGAAGCCCGCCGTGGTGGGCAGCCGTCAGGGCACCGGCGAGCAGCCGCGGTTGCGGCGCCCGGCGGCGGTGCCGGGCCGTACGCTCCCGCAGGTCGACCCGGAGCTGGCCGAGCGCCCGGCACGGGTGCTGCCGGGGGCGGCCGGGGTGCTCGCCGGGACGTGCGGCTTCTCCGGCTGCCTGGCCACCTCGTGGTGGGCGGGGGTGCTGCCGCCGCTCGCGGCGGAGGCGCTGCACCTGCCGGTGCACACGGGCGCGGGGCTCGGCCCGGCCCAGTGGGCGGCGTACGCGGGGGCCGGGGCGCTCGGCGTGCTCGGCTTCGGCGGGCTGGCCCGCGGGGCGACCGGGCGGGCCTGGGTGCTCGGCCTGTTCGGCCGCTACCGGGGGACGGTCCGGCGCACCGGGCTGCTCTGGGTGAACCCGCTGCTGCTGCGCCGCCGGGTCGACGTACGGCTGCGGCACTGGCGCAGCGAGGCGATGCCGGCGGCGGACGGCAACGGGGTGGCGCAGCAGGTGATCGTCCTGGTGGTGTGGCGGGTGCGGGACACCGCGCGGGCCCTGCTCGGCATCGAGGACCACGAGGCGTTCCTGCGCGAGTGCGTGGAGGCGGCGCTGGCCCGGGTGCCCGTGGAGCCGCCGGGCGGGGCGCGCGGCGGGGCGGAGGCGGCCGGGGAGGCGCTGACCCGGCTGGTGGCGGCGGAGACCGCGCCGGTGGGCCTGGAGGTGTTCTCGGTGCAGCCGGTCCGGGTGGAGTACGCGCCGGAGGTCGCGGCGGCGATGCACCGGCGCCGGATCGCCACGCTGGACGCGCAGCAGCGGGCCACCATGCTCAGCTCGGTGGTGGACTCGGTGGAGGACACGGTGACCCGGCTGACCATGCGCGGCCTGGTCGAACTGGACGACTACGAGCGGAAGGTGCTCGTGCGGGACCTGACGGTGGCGTTCTGCTCGGGGCGCGGGGAGCCGGGGTGAGGGCTCTAGGGCCTCTCGTTTGGATCGCGCCGGGATCGCGGCGAGGCTCATGACAGGGCTCGCGATTGGTCTGGACATGTTCAAGCCGCGGCAATAATCTGAGACTTGGTCTAGACCTAACATCTGCACAGCTCACCGAACTCCCCGAACTCCCCACGTTCTCCAGGAGCGGCAGCATGCGCACAAAGACCAAGTTGTCCGCAGTCGTGCTGGGTGTGGTGACCGCCGGAGCCTTCGCGCTCTCCACCGGCGGCGCCAGCGGGCACGGCTACACCGACCTTCCCGTCAGCAGGCAGAAGCTCTGCCAGAACGGCACCGTGACGGACTGCGGCGACATCCAGTGGGAGCCGCAGAGCGTCGAAGGCCCCAAGGGCTTCCCGGCCGCCGGACCCGCCGACGGCCAGCTCTGCAGCGGCGGCCTGAGTCGCTTCGCCGAGCTCAGCTCGCCCACCACCCCGTCCGGCGCGCCCTGGCCCACCACCAAGGTGACGGGAGGTCAGCAGTACACGTTCCGCTGGCAGTTCACCGCCATGCACGCCACGACGGATTTCAAGTACTACGTCACCAGGCAGGGCTGGAACCAGAACCACGCCCTGTCCCGCTCGGACCTCAACCTCACCCCGTTCCTGACGGTGCCGTACGACGGCCGGCGCCCGCCGCAGACGCTCTCCCACAGCGGCACGCTGCCGACCGGACTGAGCGGTCACCACGTCATCCTCGCGGTGTGGACGATCGCCGACACGGGCAACGCGTTCTACGCCTGCTCGGACGTCACCTTCTGATCGCGTTCGTAACCGTTCGATCCCGGCCGCCGTCCTCCGACTCCGGCTCGGACAGGGTCCGCGTGCGCCGGTACGGATGCTTCCGCCTGCTCGTCCGGCGCACGTGAGTCCTGACGCGCAGCAGCGGCGTGCGGCCTGGGAGAGCGGACTGACCGCGCAGGCCCGGGCGATACGGGCCTGGACCACCACCCGGACGGTCAACAACGTGCCCCAGCGCGTGCAGTGGCACGAGTACGACTACACCACCGTGGACGGCCGCGCCGTCCGCTTCAAGGAGAGCGGCGGTCCGCGCCACCGGGCCGAGGGCGATCGTCCTCACGCACGAGTGGGCGACGCTCCCGCGGTTC
Source organism: Streptomyces sp. NPDC002676 (assembly GCF_053592455.1). Classification (NCBI taxonomy): domain Bacteria; kingdom Bacillati; phylum Actinomycetota; class Actinomycetes; order Kitasatosporales; family Streptomycetaceae; genus Streptomyces; species Streptomyces sp. NPDC002676. The sequence continues at coordinate 199,626 of NZ_JBSFVT010000001.1, forward strand.
TGAGCTTCGCTTGAGGCCAACTCGCCCGCCGCGGAGGTAGTTTCCCGCCACGCCCTTCGAAGAGAGCGGCGTACCGACCTCGGGGGACCTCATGGAACTGCTGCTCTACATCGTGCCGGTCGTGATGATCGGCTTCCTCGCCTTCGCGGCGTACGCGCTCGTCCGGCGAGCCCGGCGCATCAGCCGGACCTGGACGCACGGCCTGACCGCCGAGGGCCGCTGCCTCAGGTCGTACACGACGACGAGCGGGGGCGGCGGGGACTCGTCGGTGCACACCACCCTGCACCACGTCTACGAGTTCACCACCCGCGAGGGCCGCACGGTCCGCTTCGACGAGGAGAACGGCCCCTCGACCGTCGTGGACGGCGACCACGTCACCGTGCGCTATCTGCCGGAGTGCCCCGAGCTGGCCACCGCGCTGCGGCCCTCGCGCGCCAGGCTCGCCTTCGGCACGGTCTTCGGGCTGACCGTCATCGGTCTCGCCACCACCGTCTGCGTGGTCTTCATCGTCGTGGCGCACATGATGGTCACTGAGGCCGACGGCCTGATGCCGTAGCCGCACAGTCCTCCACTTCTGACGCTGCGTCAGTTACCGTGCTCCGTCATGGAGTCCACGAGGCGGACGGTCGCCGAGCTGGTGGCGGCGCGGTGGGGGGACCGCCGGCCGGGGTTGTGGTGCGAGGAGCGGCGGCTCAGCCACCACGAGGTGGCCGCGGGAGCGGCGGCGCGGGCGGCGCTGCTGGGGGACCTGCTGCCACCGGGCGCCGTCCCGCACGTCGGGGTGCTGCTCGACAACACCGAGGAGTTCCCGCTGTGGCTCGGTGCGGCAGCCCTTGCGGGGGCCGCCGTCGCCGGGATCAACCCGACCCGGCGGGGCGCCGAGCTGGCCCGGGACCTCCGGCACACCGAGTGCCCGCTCGTCGTCACCGAGCGGGCCCACGTGCCCCTGCTGGCCGGTCTCGACCTGCCCGGGGTGCGGATCCTCGTCACCGACGGCCCCGAGTACGCCGGGCTCCTCGCCCCGTACGCCGGTGCCGTGCCCGACCCCGGCCGTGCCGCCCCGGCCGACCGGCTGCTGCTCTACTTCACCTCCGGCTCCACCGGCGCGCCCAAGGCCGCCATCTGCTCCCAGGGCCGGCTGGCCGCCGCCGGGTACGCGCTGGTCCGGCAGTTCGGGGTGCGCGCGGACGACGTGCACTACGTGTGCATGCCGATGTTCCACGGCAACGCCGTGATCGCCGACTGGGCGCCCGCGCTGGCCGCCGGGGCCGGGGTGGCGCTGCGCCGGCGCTTCTCGGCCTCCGGGTTCCTCACCGACGTACGCCGCTACCGGGCGACGTACTTCACGTATGTCGGCCGGGCGATCCAGTACCTCCTCGCCACCGAGGAGCGCCCGGACGACCGGGACAACCCGCTGCGCCTCGGCTTCGGCACCGAGGCCGGCGCGGTGGACGCGGCGGCCTTCCAGCGGCGCTTCGGGGTGCGGCTGGTGGAGGGCTACGGCTCGTCCGAGGGCGGGGCGGCGATCCAGTGGGCGCCGGGGACGCCGCCGGGCGCGGTGGGCCCCGCGGCAGCCGGGCTCGTGGTGCTCGATCCGGCCACCGGGCGGGAGTGCCCGCGTGCCGCCTTCGACACTGCCGGACGCCTGCTCAACGGCGACGAGGCGGTCGGCGAGCTGGTGAACCGGGGCCCGAACCCCTTCGAGGGCTACTGGCGCAACCCGGCGGCGGAGGCCGAGCGGCGCCGGGAGGGGGCGTACTGGACCGGGGACCTCTTCTACCGGGACGCCGACGGCTATCTGTACTTCGCGGGCCGCGGCGACGACAGGATCCGCGTCGACGGCGAGAACCTGGCCGCCGCGATGATCGAGAACATCGTCGCCCGGTACGAGGGTGCGCTCGCCGTCGCCGTGTACGGGGTGCCGGACCCGGTGACCGGGGACCAGGTGATGGCGACGATCGCCGGGAGCTTCGACCCGGCGGCCTTCGAGGCCTTCCTGCGCGCCCAGCCGGACCTCGGCACGAAGATGGCGCCCCGGTTCGTGCGGGTGGTGGACCGGATGCCGGTGACGGCGACGAACAAGATCCACCGGGCGCTGCTCAGGCAGGAGGGGTTCCGGTGCGCGGATCCCGTCTGGTGGCGGCCACCGGGGGAGTCCGCCTACAGGCCGCTGACGAGGGAGGACGCCGAAGGGCCCCTCGCTTGCGCGAAGGGCCCTTCGATCTCGTGCGCCGCCAGGGACTCGAACCCCGGACCCGCTGATTAAGAGTCAGCTGCTCTAACCAACTGAGCTAGCGGCGCATGACTCCCGCCTCTCGCGGATTTTTCATTTCCGCGGTCGGCGACGAAGAAAATACTACCCGGTCCCGAGGGGTGCTCGTGACCACCTGGATCGTCCGTCCAGGACCTAGATCGTGAGCGACAGGAGCACAGGCGCCGCACTGCGGTTCAGCGTGTCCGCCGCCTGCTTCAGCCGGTGTGCGTGCTCCAGCGGGAGCGACAGCGCCAGGCAGCCGACCGCCGAGCCCGCCGTGATCGGTACGGCCGCGCAGACCGTGCCGATCGCGTACTCCTGGAGGTCGAGGACGGGCACCGTCGGCGGCTGGGACTCCAGGCGGGACAAGAGCAGCTTGTCGCTGGTGATGGTGCGCGAGGTGAGCCGGGGCATCTTGTGCCGGGAGAGGTGGTCGCGGCGGCCGTTGTGGTCCAGCTGGGTCAGCAGGCTCTTGCCGATGGCGGTGGCGTGGGCGGAGTAGCGGAAGTCGACCCATTCGTTGACCGCGGGGGTGGTGGGCCCGGTGGCGCACTGGGTGACCTTCACCTCGCCGTCCACGTACCGGCTCATGTAGACGGCCGCTCCGACCGAGTCGCGCAGCCGGTCCAGGGTGCGCTGGAGCTTCTCGCGCAGGGCCTCCTCGCGGTCGTGCGTCGAGGTGAGCCGGCGCAGGGTGTCACCGGTGACGTACGCCCCGTCGGTGATCTGCTCGACGTAGCCCTCGCGGCGCAGCATGAGCAGCACGGTGGTCAGCCGCCCTGGCTCCAGGCCGGTCCAGCGCGCCAGCTCGGTGTCGGTGATGCCGGCGGCGTGGCGGGCGACGGTCTCCAGCACGCGCAGCGCGTCCTGGGCCGAGTGGTACGGGGCGGTCGGTTCGATCCTCACGACAGTCCCCCTCGCGTCCGGTCGGCGGATCCATACCACGATAGCGGGCAACGCCTCTTTTGGGAGAGGGTGTTGGCGAGAATGCGCCCCGCCCCACCCCCCTCCCAACTGCGGCTCAGGCTCAATGGCATATGCCTCGGTCATGGGCCGACGGCTGGACCTCGGCACTTCCCGTGTTCACAGCGCGTGGTCACAGAACCGCGCTGAGGAATTCCCGGGTCCGCTCCTGCTCCGGATCGCTGAAGATCTTCTCCGGCGGGCCCGCCTCGATCACCCGGCCCGCGTCGAACATCAGGACCTGGTCGGAGATGTCCCGGGCGAAACCCATCTCGTGGGTCACGCACAGCATCGTGATGTCCGTGCTGCGCGCGATGTCCCTGAGCAGATCGAGGACGCCCGCGACCAGCTCCGGGTCGAGCGCCGAGGTCACCTCGTCCAGCAGCAGCACCCCCGGCCGCATCGCCAGCGCGCGGGCGATCGCCACCCGCTGCTGCTGCCCGCCGGAGAGCCGGGTGGGCCGCGCGTCGCACTTGTCGGTGAGCCCCACCAGGTCCAGCAGCTCCCGGGCCCGCTGCTCCGCCTCGTCCCTGGACATGCCGAGCACCTGCACCGGCGCCTCGGTGATGTTCCGCAGCACGGACATGTTCGGGAACAGGTTGAACTGCTGGAACACCATCCCGATCTTCTTGCGGACCTCCCGGATCTCCTTCTCCGGCGCCGGGAACAGCCGCTGCCCGTCGACGGTGATCGTGCCCTCGTCCGGCTTGGTGAGGGTCATCAGCAGCCGGAGGATCGTCGTCTTGCCGGAGCCGGACGGGCCGATCAGGGTCACGTGCTTGCCGGGCTGGACGGAGAAGTCCAGCTGGTCCAGGACGGTGTTCGCGCCGAAGCGCTTGGTGACGCCGGCCAGGCGGACCAGCTCACCGCCGGCCGTCGCCGTGCCCGCGCCGGGCTCGGGTGTGTTTGTCAGGGGAGTGTCAGCGGACAAGACGTCGCTCCAGGGCTCGCAGAAGCAGGGAGGCCAGGTAGGAGATGAGGATGAAGGCGACACCGATCACGGTGATGGGCTCGGTGAACTGGAAGTGCTGCTGGGAGAAGAGCCGCGCCCGGCCGAGCATGTCCAGCACGGTGATCACCATCAGCATCGGCGTGTCCTTGAGCATCGCGATCACGTAGTTGCCGAGGGCGGGGACCACCCGGCGGATCGCCTGCGGCAGGATCACCGCCGTCCAGGTCCGGCGCCGGGGCAGGTTCAGCGCCGTCGCGGCCTCCCACTGGCCGACGGGCACCGCCTCGATGCCGGCCCGGTAGACCTGCATGGTGTACGTCGAGTAGTGCAGGCCGATCGCGAAGATGCCGGTGGCCAGCGCCGAGAAGGTCAGGCCCCACTCGGGCAGCACGTAGAACAGGAAGAACAGCTGCACCAGCAGCGGGGTGTTGCGCACGAACTCCGTGACCACCCCGACCGGCCAGCGCACGAACCGGGTCGGCGTCCGCATCAGCAGCGTCCACACCAGGCCCAGGCTGAAGGACAGCAGCGAACCGAGGGCCAGGGCCTCCAGCGTGACGAGCAGACCGCGCCAGAAGTCCGGCATGAAGTCGCTCACGGCGTTCCAGTCCCACTTCATGCGATGCCACCCCCTCCGACACCGGTGGTCTGCGCTCGCTTCAGCTCACGCGACGCCGAGAACGTGCCGGTGTCCTTGCCGATCCCGGCCTTCATCCGCTTCTCCAGCCCGCGCATCAGCCGCGTCAGCACGAAGGCGATCGCGAAGTAGATGAGCAGGATGTACGTGTAGATCTCCGCGCTCTGCTGCAGCGCCAGCCGTACGAGGTTGGCGCTGAACGTCAGATCACCCATGCCCATGACGGACACGAGTGCGGTGCCCTTGAGCAGTTCGACCAGCAGGTTGCAGAAGGAGGGGATCATCTCCGGCACCGCCTGCGGCAGCATGATCAGCCGAAGCCGCTGCCAGGGCGTGAAGCTGAGCGCGATCCCGCCCTCCTTCTGCGCCGGGTCGACCGCGTTCAGCGCGCCGCGCACGATCTCCGAGCCGTACGCGCCGTACGTCAGCCCGAGCGCCAGCGTGCCCGCCCACATCGGCACCAGCTGCCAGCCGAAGGCGACCGGCAGTACGAAGAACACCCAGAAGATCATCACCAGCGCCGAGGTGCCGCGGAACACCTCGGTGTAGAAGCCGGCGAGGAAGCGCACGATCCACCGCCGGTGGGTGCGCGCGATGCCGACGGCGAAGGAGGCGGCCGCGGCCAGCAGCGCGCTGAACACCAGCAGCTGGACGGTGGTCCAGACGCCTTTCAGTACGAGTTCCCACAGGCCCGAGGTCATCCGTGACACAGCCCCTTCGCGGTCAGGTCCGTCATCTCGGCCTTCGTGAAACCGAAGGGCCGGAGGATGCGGAACAGCTCCCCGCTCTGTTTCAGGCCGCGCAGCTCGGCGTTGAAGGCGTCCCGCAGCTTCGTCTCGGTCGGCCGGAACGCGAACGCGCCCCCGTCGACGTGCGGTTTGCCCTTGACCAGCGGCGCGAACGGCCCCGTGGCCTCCGCCTTGCCCGACTTCTTCACCACCTCGCGCGTGGTGAGCGCCGTACCGGCGAACGCGTCGACACGCCCTGCCTCTACGGCGTTCAGCCCCGCGACCTGGTCCGGGACGATCAGGATGTCGCTCTCCTTGTACCCGGCCTCCACCGCGTACTGGATCTCCGCGTACCCGGTGCCGGTGGCGAACTTGGCCTTCTTCGCGACGATGTCCTTGTACGAGTGCAGCCCCATCGGGTTGCCCTTGCGGACGATGAACGAATCCAGCATCTGGTAGTCCGGATCCGCGAAGATGACCTGCTGGCAGCGCTCGGGATTGACGTACATCCCGGCGGCCACGACATCGAACTGCTGGGAGTTCAGCCCCGGGATGAGCGAGCCGAACTCGGTCGGCACGGGCTGCACCTTGTCCACCCCGAGCCGCTTGAAGATCACCTTCGCCAACTCCGGTGCCTCACCGGTGAGATGGCCATCCTTGTCGATGTACCCGAACGGGATCTCACCGGCGATCCCGAGCCGTACGACACCCTGCGCTTTCAGCCGTTCGAGCAGTTCGCCGCCGTCCTTGCCCGATGCCGAGGCCACCCGCGTACAGCCCGCGGCGCCCGCCGCACCCAGGGCGCCGAACGCGGCGAGGCCCGCGAGCAGCGAGCGCCGGGAGCGTCTGTGTTCCGACCGGATCGTGTGTACGTCGTTCCCATGTGGTGGAGCCATGGCGGCGCGGCTACCCAGGCGCATCCGTCGTATGCACCATGGATTTCATGGCCGATCGATTCGTCACCGTCTCGCTCGACAAGCGGGACGTGCACTGCACGGCACGACTCCTGGACGAACGTGCGCCCCTGACCTGCGCGGCGGTGTGGGAGGCACTGCCGCTGACGGGCGACGTCTACCACGCCAAGTACGCGCGCAACGAGATCTACGCCCTCTTCCCGCCCTTCGCCTCCACGGAACCCCCACTGGAGAACCCGACCGTCACCCCGATCCCCGGCGACCTGTGCTACTTCTCCTTCGCCGGGACCGAACTGGGCACCAGGGCCTACGGCTACGACCGCGAGGTGCGCCCCGGCACCACCGTGGTCGACCTGGCCCTGTTCTACGAGCGCAACAACCTGCTGCTCAACGGCGATGTGGGGTGGGTGCCGGGGATCGTGTGGGGCCAGCTGGTGGAGGGCCTGGACGCGATGGCCGAGGCCTGCAACGACCTGTGGCGCACGGGGGCGGCGGGGGAGACGCTCAGCTTCCGACGGGCGTGAGAGCCCACGGCTGTTTCCGGCCTTCCAGTGGATCTTTCCCGGGCGGCGATGCGTGGCCGGAAAGGGATGCAGACGCGAAGGCGATCTTGACCGCCTTTCTGGAGCGCAGATAGCTTCTCCCCGCCTAATCAGGTACCGGATTCGAGAGAGGGAAAAAAGTGGCCATTTCACGGCTGCGTAACCGAGTTGCCCTGGGTGTGACGGGGATTGCCTTCGGTGTCATTCCGCTCATTTCCGCTTCACCGGCATTCGCCGCCCCGACCTCCACCAGCCTCACGGTCGGGCCGGTCGCGCTTCCGCAGGTTCCGGTCTCCGCCTGCGTCGACACCACCTGCGTCTCGACGCCCACGCTGGCCAGCGTGACGCTCACGGCGACGGCGACGGTCGACGGTTCGATCACCCCGCTCGTGCTGACCAGGGAAGACTGCCCGAACGGCGGCCTGGGTGCCGCGGTGAGGGTGACGACCACCCAGACGGTCAGTGTCACCCTCAGCGCCGCCGTGTCCGGCACCACCGCCAGTGGCGGGCCGTACAGCACCTCGGTGGGCCCCAAGACCGAGACCATCACCGCCGGCGCGCCGGGCGCGCTGATCTCGGCCTGCACCAGCTGAGCCACTGACGGGCCGGTCCGCGAGCGCCTTTTGGCGCCGTCGGGCCGGCCCGTTCGCACGTTCACCGGCGGGAGCCGTCAAAAACGCCGACTGAATTCTGGGCGACGGTTCGACGAATTCCCAGTCGCTCCATGGCCCTCGCCTTCCGGGGAGAATTTCATGAGGCAATTCTCGAATGCGCCGGCCCCGCCGCATACAGGGCATGCGCAGCTCGCAGCACGACATCATCCCGATGCCGGGCGGCGACGATCTGCATCCCCACCGGCAGCCCTTCCTCGTCCGTCCCCACCGGAACGGTCGCCGCGGGCTGCTGGGTGAGGTTGAAGGGGTAGGTGAACGGCGTCCACCCGGTCCAGCGGCGATGTGCGGAGCCTTTCGGCACCTCCTCGCCCGCCTCGAACGCCGTGATCGGCAACGTCGGCGTGACCAGCAGGTCGTACGACTCGTGGAAGCGGCCCATGCGCCGCCCGAGGGCCATGCGGACGTCCACCGCGGCCAGATGGTCGAGGGCGCTCATCCGGGCGCCCTCCGCGCAGATCTCGCGCAGGCCGGGGTCCAGCAGCCGGCGCTTGTCCGGGGAGAAGCGCTCGGTGAGGCGGGCCGCGCCGGTGAACCACAGGGTGTGGAACGCCTCCACCGGGTCGCAGAAGTCGGGGTCGGTCTCCTCGACGTACGCGCCCAGATCGGCCAGCGCCGCCACCGCACGGCGTACCGCCGCCGCGACCGCCGGGCGCACCGCCACCTGCCCGCCCAGCGAGGGTGAGTACGCCACCCGCAGCCCGGACACGCCTCCGTCCAGCGCCGCCACGAACGATCCCGGTGCCGGGGGCAGCGCCGACCAGTCGCGGGCGTCGGGGGCTGCGATGACGTCCAGCAGCAGGGCCGCGTCCGCCGCGTCGCGGGTCATCGGGCCCGCGTGCGACAGCGTGCCGAACGGGCTCGCCGGGTACAGCGGCACCCTGCCGTACGTCGGTTTCAGCCCGAAGATCCCGCAGAACGCAGCCGGGATTCGGACGCTGCCCCCGCCGTCCGTGCCCAGCGACAGCGGGCCCGCACCGAGCGCGACCGCCGCCGCGCTGCCGCCGCTGGAGCCGCCCGCGGTGCGCGAGGGGTCGTACGGGTTGCGGGTCACGCCGGACAGGGGGGAGTCCGTGACGCCCTTCCAGCCGAACTCCGGGGTTGTCGTCTTACCGAGGAACACCGCGCCGTGCTCGCGCAACCGGGCCACCGACGGTGCGTCTTCGACCCAACTGCCCTGCTCCGGCACGGTCTTGGAGCCGCGCAGGGTCGGGTGGCCGCGCAGCAGCAGGATGTCCTTCACCGTCACCGGCACCCCGTCCAGCAGGCCCTCCGGCTCACCACGCCGCCAGCGCTCCGTGGACTCCCGGGCCCGGGTCAGCGCGTCCTCCTCGGTGAGCCGTACGAACGCGTTCACCTCCGGCTGGATCCGCCGGGCCCGCTCCAGGGTCTGCTCGGTCACCTCCACCGGACTGAACTCGCCCTTGCGGTAGCCGTCGAGGAGTTGTACGGCGGTCAGGTCGGTGAGCTGCATGCACCCTCCTGGTAGGTCAGTGGCCGGGGACGTATCCACGCTTCTTGTCGACCACGTTCACCAGCGATCTGCCCGCCGCCCACCGCTCGTACAACTCCACGAACTGGGCGCCCAGTTCGTCCCGCCAGCCGACCGTGTCACCGCTCATGTGCGGGGAGACGACCAGCCCGGGCAGCCCCCACAACGGGCTGTCCGGCGGGAGGGGTTCGCTGGTGAAGACGTCCAGCGCGGCGCCCGCGATCCAGCGGCGGGTCAGGGCCTGGGCGAGGGCCTCCTCGTCCACCAGGGCGCCCCGGCCCACGTTCACGAAGAACGCCGAGGGCTGCATCACGCCGAAGCGGTGGGCGTCGAACATGCCGTACGTCTGCTCGGTGAGCGGGGCCGCCGCGATCACCCAGTCCGCGCGGGAGATCAGCCGGTCCAGGTCGGCCGGGCCGTGGATGCCGGTCCGCGGCACCCGCCCGGCCAGCGCCGTCGTCACACCGAGGGCCTTCAGGGTGCGGGCGATCGCCCGGCCGATCGGGCCCGAGCCCACCACGCACGCACGCGTGCCTGCCACCCGCCGGGTCTCGCGGTGCCGCCACACCCGCTCCCGCTGGTACTCCAGGGTGCGCGGCAGATCCTTGGCCGCCGCCAGCACCAGCGCGGCCACGTACTCGGCGATCGGCTGGTCGAAGATCCCGCGCGCGTTGGTCACCACGGTGTCGGACGCGGCCAGTTCCGGGCACATCAGATGGTCCACGCCCGCGCTCGCGGTGTGCACCCAGCGCGGGCGGGGCCCGTCGCCCGGCCAGGCCTCGCGCACCGCGTGCGAGGTGAAGTCCCAGACCAGGAGGACATCCGCGGCCGGCAGCCGCTCGGCCAGGTGCGCCGCGTCCGTGTGCACGATCCGGGCGCGGCCGGTGAGCCGGCCCAGCCGGGGCGGCGGGTCTGCGTCCAGCACCAGGAGCGTGGGAGGGGTGGCAGGGACGGGCGGGGGCGGCGTCATCCTCGGCGGCTCCGAACGTCTGACAGGCAGCGTCTGACATGCGTGGATTGACCACGCTCGCACCCGAACCTACCGTCGTCAACAAGGGCGCACTCGTGATGCGTTGCCCCCTCGTGTCCCTGCGTGAGACGGGTACCTGCCATGGACGTCTCCTTTCTCGGCGGTCCTCGCCCCCAGCGCGGTGTGGGGGTCGTGGCGCCCTTCGACTTCGCCCTCGACCGCGAGCTGTGGCGCTGGGTGCCCGACGAGGTGTCGCTGCACCTCACCCGGACCCCGTTCGTGCCGGTCGAGGTCAGCCTGGACCTGGCCCGGCTGGTCAGCGAGCACGAGACCCTGGGCGAGGCGGTGCGCGCGCTGACCGCCGTCGCCCCCGAGGTCGTCGCCTATGCCTGCACCTCCGGCAGCTTCGTCGGCGGGATCGCGGGGGAGCGGGCGCTGTGCGAGGCGATGCACCGGGCCGGCGCCCTGCCCTCCGTGACCACCTCCGGGGCCCTGCTGGAGGCCCTGGAGGAGCTGCGGATACGACGGCTCGCGCTGGTCACGCCGTACACGGTCTCGGTGACCGACGCGCTGCGGGAGTACGTCGCCGAGGCCGGCGTACGGGTCACCGGCTGCGCCTTCATGGATCTGACCCGGCACATCTGGCAGGTGCCGTACCGGAACGTCGTCGCGATGGCCCGCCGCGCCGTCCGCCCGGGCAGCGCCGAAGCCCTCTTCATCTCCTGCACCAACCTGCCGACGTACGACGTCATCCCGCAACTGGAGGCCGAGCTGCGCATCCCCGTCCTGTCCGCCAACCAGGTCACGATGTGGGCGGCGCTGCGCCGGCTGGGTACCCGAGCCGTGGGACCGTATCAGGCGCTGCTGGACGTGGCCGCGCGTGACTGGCCGCCCGTACTGCCCGAAGAACCGCAGCAACAGTGGGAAGGGCCGACATGACCGCACTCGGATTCCTCTATCCGGGCCACTCCGCCGAGGACGACTATCCGCGCATCGAGCAGCTTCTGGGCAGCGACATCCGGGTGGACGTGGTCCACACCGACATCGGCGAGGACGCGCACCGGGTGGACGCGCTGCGCGAGATGGGCTCCGCCGAGCGGCTCGCCCAGGGCATGGAGGTGCTGCGGCTGTCCGGCGCGGAGACGGTGGTGTGGGCCTGCACCAGCGGCAGCTTCGTCTACGGCTGGGAGGGCGCCCTGGAGCAGGTGCGGACCCTGGCCCGGGTGGCCGGAATGCCGGCCTCCTCGACGTCCTTCGCCTTCGTGCACGCGGCCCGGGAGCTCGGGGTGCGGCGGGTGGCGGTCGGCGCGACCTACCCGGAGGACGTGGCCCTGCTGTTCGCGGAGTTCCTGCGGGCCGGCGGGCTGGAGGTGACCGAGGTCCGCGCGTCGGGGATCGTCACGGCGGCGGAGGTCGGCACGTGGGGGGAGGAGGAGGTGCTGACGCTGGCACGGTCGGCGGACGGCTCCGGGGCGGAGGCCGTGCTGCTGCCGGACACCGCGTTGCACACGGCCGCGCATCTGCGGCTGTTGGAGAAGGCGCTGTCCAAGCCGGTGCTCACGGCCAACCAGGTGTCGGTGTGGGAGGGACTGAGGCTCGCCGACCGCAGGGTGAACGCGCCCGTCCTCGGGACGCTGTTCACAAGGGAACCGATCGTCCAGATGTAGCCGGATCATCCGGATGCAGCCACCGGAATAACCGGAGACCGTCTCCTGTTAGCGCAAGGCAGGACAGCCCACGCCGGAAAACAGGAGGCCCACACCGTGTCGGCAGACGAGATCCGGGGCGCGACGCACGGCACCGCGCCCGTCCCCCTCTCCGTACTGGACCTGGTGACCGTCGGCGCGGGCAGTACCGCCGGCGACGCCCTGCGCACCAGCGTCGCGCTGTCCCGCCTCACGGAGGCCCGCGGCTTCCACCGGTACTGGGTCGCCGAGCACCACTCCATGCCCGGCGTCGCCTCCTCCTCGCCGGCCGTGATCCTCGCCCACCTCGCCGCCCACACCGAGCGCATCCGGCTCGGCTCGGGCGGCGTCATGCTGCCCAACCACGCCCCGCTGGTGATCGCCGAGCAGTTCGGCACGCTGGAGGCGCTGGCACCGGGGCGGATCGATCTGGGCCTCGGGCGGGCACCGGGCACGGACGGGGCCACGGCCGCCGCGCTGCGCCGCACCGACACCCTGAACGAGGGCGCCGACGACTTCCCCGAGCAGCTCGCCGAACTCACCCGCTTCCTGGACGACGACTTCCCGGACGGGCATCCGTACCGGAGGATTCACGCCATCCCCGGCCCGGTGCAGGGCACCGCCCCCGGCGGCGTCCAGTCCACGCACCGGCCGCCCATCTGGCTGCTCGGCTCCTCCGGCTTCAGCGCCCGTCTCGCCGGGCTGCTCGGGCTGCCCTTCGCCTTCGCGCACCACTTCTCCGCGCAGAACACCGTCCCGGCCCTCGACCTGTACCGGCAGACCTTCCGCCCCTCCGCGGTGCTGGACGAGCCCTACGCCCTCATCGGCGTCTCCGCCCTCGCCACGGAGGACGAGCGGGAGGCCCGACGGCAGGTGCGGGCGATGGCGCTGAGCATGATCAGGCTCAGGACCGGGCGTCCCGGGCTCTTCCCGGACCCCGAGGAGGCCGCGAAGCACGAATTCAGCCCCATGGAGGAGGAGTTCGCCGCCTCCTGGACCGGGAACATCGTGCACGGCACCGCCGACGAGGTCCGCTCCGGCCTGGACGACCTCCAGAAGCGCACCGGCGCGGACGAGTTGATGCTCACCTCGCACAGCCACCGGGGCGCGCTGCGCCTGCGCTCGTACGAACTGATCGCCGACGCCTACGGTTTGCCCACCGCGTAGGCCCGCGCCCCCAGCAGCTCGGAGATACGATCCGGCGACACCGGGCGGGAGTACAGCCAGCCCTGTCCGGTGTCGCAGCCGATCCGGCGCAGCCGCGTCGCCTGCGCCGAGGTCTCCACGCACTCGGCGGTGACCGTGAGGCCCAGGCGGTGAGCGAGCTGGATCATCGCCTCCACGATGACCTCGTCGGCCGGGTTCGGGGTGATCGCCGGCGGCTTCTCGCCCTCGTACGCGTCGTTCTGGTACGTGTCACCCTCGTACTGGAAGCCGCGCACGAAGGAGCCGTCCAACTTCAGGGCGGAGACCGGGAGCCGGCTCAGGTAGGCCAGGTTCGAGTAGCCGGTCCCGAAGTCGTCGATGGCGATGCGTACGCCCATGTCGCTGAGGGCCTGGAGCGCTTGGAGAGGGCGGCCCGCCGAGCCCATCACCGCGGACTCGGTCAGCTCCAGCTGGAGCAGATGCGGGGCGAGTCCTGTCTCGGCGAGGGTCTCGGCCACGTCCGCGACCAGGTCGGAGTCCCACACCTGGCGCACGGCCACGTTCACGCTGACGAAGATGGGCGCCTCGCCGGGGTGGTCGAGCTGCCAGCGGCGGGCCTGGCGGCAGGCGGTGGCCAGCGCCCAGCGGCCGAGCTGCACGATCGAACCGTCCTCCTCGGCCAGTCCGATGAACCGATTCGGCGCCAGTGTGCCGAACTGCGGGTGGTGCCAGCGCACCAACGCCTCGACCCCGCTCAGCCGTCCGTCGTCCATGCCGACCAACGGCTGGTATTCGAGGACGAATTCACCGCGCTCGATGGCGGGGCGCAGGGTGGAGGACAGGGCCTGACGGGTGATCCGGTGTGCGTTGCGCTCCGGGTCGAACAGGGTCCAGCGGCCCTTGCCGTCTGCCTTCGCCCAGTACAGCGTCGTATCGGCCGCCTGCATCAGGCCGGTGGCGGTGGTCCCGGCCGCCAGCCGTTCCACGACGCCGATGGACGCCGTCAGCGACAGGCGCTGACCGGCCAGGTCGAAGGGGTCCTCCAGGGCCTTCAGCGCGGACTCGGCGAGCTCGGCGACCTGCTCGGTGCCGGTGGAGTCCTCGACGAGCAGCGCGAACTCGTCGCCGCCGAGCCGGGCCACCAGGGGCGTGCCGGCGCGGGCGTACCCGGCCTCCTCGGCGACCTGGGTCAGGCGCTCGGCGACCGCGGCGAGCAGCCGGTCGCCGACCCGGTGGCCGAGGGTGTCGTTGACGGCCTTGAAGCCGTCGAGGTCCAGATAGCACAGGCCGATCCGGCCGGTGCCGCTCGTTTCGTACGCCTCCGCCTCCAGGGCGGCCGTCAGGCGCTCGAAGAACAGCGTCCGGTTGGGCAGCCGGGTCACCGGATCGTGCATCTGCAAGTGCCTTAGCCGCGCCTGGAGTTCGCGGCGGGCGCTGATGTCGGCCACCGACAGCAGCACGCCCGGCCCGCCGCCGCTCAGCGGGGCGACGGTGACCTGCACCCACACCGACCGGCCCGCGGGGTGCTTCAACCGGCGTGTGCAGCGCAGGCGCGCCTCCCGGCCGAGCAGCACCTCGCGGTAGGCGTGCCAGGTGCGGGTGTCCGAGGAGAGGTCCACCAGGTCGGCGGCGATCCGCCCGGTGAGCGCGTCCGGTTCGGTGCCGAGCAGTTCGCCGAAGGCCGCGTTGGCGCTGCCGACGCGTCCCTCGCGGTCCACGACGGCCATGGCGAGCGGGGCAGCCGCGAAGACACGGTGATAGGTGGTGTGGTCACTGTCTGTGACGGCTGACCGGTCGAGGTCTGCCGCGGGCGTCGGCCCTTCGGACGTTCCGCTCACCGCTCGCTCCCGCAGTGCACTCGATCTGTGTCCGTGCCTGTCCGTGCCGGAAAGTGTGCCGATCATAGAGGTTGGCCCCGGGCCCTTCCAGCCACTGTCCAGTGTCCCGGACCGGTCGGCAGTTTAGACAGATCGTTTCTGCCCGCGTCTGGACAGGTTCTTCAAGTCAGCGACCAGTTGTGACGTTCCGTAAGTGTCCCGGGGTGTCGCCCGCCGGGGCGCGCCGGAGCGAGCCGGGGGCGTGCTCACCCTTCTGGTGCAGGCAAACAGGGCATAGCGCAGCAAACAATTACAGGCTGGGTGCGGTGTCCCGTGAACCGCGTCCGGAGGTCCCGTCGTGCTCAAGCTGCGCAGCACCGCCGCCGTGTGCACCACGATGTCGGCGCTCGCCGCGACCTCGATCCTCACCGGCCCGTCGGTCGCCGAGCCCTTCTCGACGGCGCCCTGCGCCCTGCACCGCACCGAGGCCCACCACTCGGAGGGCCTGGACACCTGGAACTCCGACTACACCCGCCCGACCGGACCGCTCGACGCGGTCCTGGTCTTCCTCTCCTTCCCGGACGCCACCCCGCACGCCATGCCCGCCGAGCTGACGGCCGACCACTTCCCGGCCACCAGCCGCTTCTACGAACAGGCCTCCTACGGCAGGTTCACGGTCCGCCCGCACCCGCTCGGGCACTGGCTGCGCATGCCGCAGGCGTCCACGTCGTACGCCATAAAGCGGGACTGGAGAACCGCGGACCGGTCCGCCTACCTGCGTGACGCGTTCGCCGTGGCCGACAAGGAGGTCGACTTCTCCCGCTACGGCATCGTGTACTTCGTCGCCGACCCGGACGCGCCCGGCGTGGACTCGGACGCCACGAAGGTCGTCAACCTCGACACGCCCGTGCACATGGACGGCACCGACGTCCGCCGGGTCGTCACCGTGTTCGAGAAACACCCGCCGGACCGCCTGGTCCTGGCCCATGAGACCGGCCACGTCTTCGACCTGCCCGACCTCTACCACCGCCCGGACGGCGGCAAGGGCGTCGACTGGGACACCTACGTGGGTGACTGGGACCTGATGGGCAGCCAGTTCGGCCTCGCGCCCGACCTGTTCGCCTGGCACAAGTGGAAGCTGGGCTGGCTGGATCCGCGCCAGGTGGTGTGCGTACGGAGCAAGCGCTCGACCGTGCTGACGCTCGAACCGCTGGCCGCCGGCCCCGGCGTCCCGGTGCAGGGTGCGGCCGGCGCCCCCGCCTTCGGTCTCGGCCACGGCACCAAGCTGGCCCTCGTGCGCACCGGCCCCGACAGCGTCCTCGCCTTCGAGGCCCGCGGCGGCGCCGGCAACGACCGGGCGGCCTGCCGGGAGGGCGTCCTGGTGTACCGGGTGCGCGGCGGCCCGGAGTCGGGCGGCGGCCCGGTCGAGGTGGTGGACGCCCACCCGCACACCGAGGCGTGCTGGGAGAACTCGGTCTACCCACGCCTGGCCGACGCCCCGGTCGCCCTCGGGGAGAGCTTCACGGTTCCGGGGGACGGGGTGCGGGTGGAGGTGCAGGGGCGGACGGCGTCGGGGGCCTGGACGGTGAAGATCACGCCCGGGTGACTCTGGGAGAACGCTCGCTGCGCCGACCTCTCGGGGGTGTGGGTGGCGGAGCCCCCACAGCGCGCGGCGAAGCCGCGCAATAACAGAGATGGCGAGCCAGGTCCGCGCTTTCTGCGGACATAGCTCGCCATCGTCATCGTGCGCCGCCAGGGACTCGAACCCCGGACCCGCTGATTAAGAGTCAGCTGCTCTAACCAACTGAGCTAGCGGCGCCTGCTGACGTCGTAGACATTAGCACCCTGGTCGGCAGGAGGAAAAATCGATATCCGTACGGCGGCGCGGGCCGCCCGTACCGCCGCCCAGAGCACGACCTCCGGCCCCGGCAGCCAGGGGTGCCGGGTGTCCGGGGCGGCGAGCCAGCGGGAGGCGCCGGCGGGGTCGGCTCCGGTGGGTGCGGGGACGGTCACCGCGTCGCCGGTGCCGTGGCACAGCAGCGGCGGCACGGCCTCCGTACGGCTGCCGTGCCCGCCTCCCCACTCCTCCCAGCTCAGCAGCGAGGGCAGCCGCTGGGCCGTGCCCGGGGCGGCGAACAGCAGCATGCGGCCCCGGAACACCGCGACCGGGCCGGAGCCCGGCCCCTCGTCCCACAGTCGGTCCAGCATGCGGCGCCCGAAGGCCGCCGGGGCACTCACCACGTCGAAGACGGTGCCGCAAGGCAGGACGACCGGGGAGTCCGGGCGCTCCTCCCAGAGGGCGAGCATGCTGCGCGGGTACGTTCCTGCCGACGCGAGCCAGGCGGTGCCGTCGGCGGTGGCGGAGGTGACGCTCGGTGCGCTGCTCATGACGTCTACATGTACCGGTGGTGAGCAGGCGATTCCGCTGGGTTGCGGAAAACCGGGACAGGGGCGGGCGCGGAGGAGTATCTTGCCCGCTCGGCATATGCCAGGTGCGCCGGGCGAGGCACGGGTCCTCGGACGGGGCCCGGGTTCACACCGGGTCGACGGAGGTGTACCCCTCGCTCGTGGGGCCCCGCATCAGGTCCCGCCCGAACTCGACCATCCGTTTGGCATAGTCCTCGGTCCACTCGGCCTGCTCGGCGATGTCCGCCGGGGTCAGCCGGTCGAAGCGGCGCGGGTCGGCGAGCTGGGCGGCGGCGACGGCCTGGTACTCCATGGCGCGGTCGGCGGCGGCGGCGAATGCCTTGGCCAGCTCCGTCGCGCGCGCCAGCAGCGCCCGCGGATCCTCTATGGACTCCAGGTCGAAGAAGTGATCGGGATCGGCTGCGGCCTCCGCGGGCTCGAAGATCAAGGGCGCGGGGCGTAGCCGCGGTTCGTTCCGACGCGGCGTGGGCTCCGCCATGTCTTCATCCTCCTCGTACGGACTCATACGCTTCGCTGCACCCACCCTCCTGGTGGGCCACCCCCTATTGTCCCGCGCCCCCGCAAGAGGCCCTCAAAACTGTGGCATCCATCTCACGCGGTGCTCCGCCAAGTGCGCCAGGACAGCGTGGTTGGCCTCCCAGCCGTCGGGGCTGTATTCATCGGCCGCCTGCGGCGGCGTGCCGGACTCCGTCCGGCGGGTGGGGGGTGCCGCGCCGGGGGGCGCGTCCTGGGGCGGTGGGGCTGGTGGCGGGCTGAGGTTCAGCTGGGGGCTGCCGTCATGGTCTCCATCTCACGCGGTGCTCCGCCAAGTGCGCCAGGACAGCGTGGTTCGCCTCCCAGCCATCCGGAAACTTCATCAGCGTGCCCAGCTGGACCGGTTCCGTGGACGGGTAGTCGTCCAGGAGGGCGTCGACGCCCTCTCGGCAGACCACGATGCAGGCGTGGCGGTGGCGGGAGGCCAGGACGCACAGGCGGCCGGTCTCCAGGTGGAAGGCGGTGGCGTCGGGGCGGCCGGAGAGGGGGTGGAGGACGACCGTGACGTCGTACTCGCGGCCCTGGAGGCGGTTCGCCGTGTCGACCGTCACGTCCGCCACGCCGAGGTCGGCCAGCGCCGCGCGTACGGCCGCCGCCTGGTCGCGGTGGGCGGTGCCGACGGCGATGCGGTCGGCGGTGAGGGGGGCGGGGTCCGGCGAGCGTTCCGAGACCGCCGCGCCGCCCCGGTCCAGCAGGCGGCGGACGACCGTCGCCACCGCCCGTACCGCCTCGGGGTCCGTGCGCGGGGTGTGCCGGGCGGGCAGTTCCAGCAGGCCCCAGCCGGACTCCGCCGCCTCGTCGATCACCCGGTCGGGGCCGGAGCCGTCCGCCGGGATCGCGAAGCTGAGACGGCGGTCGCCGTGGCCGGTGCCGCTGCGGAACGGGGTGTAGGGGTAGAAGGCGTCCGAGACCAGGGGCGCCGCCGAGGCGGGCAGCCGCCAGGAGACCGGGAGGCGGTGCTGGGGGAGGTCCGGGTTGTGCGCCAGCAGGGTCGTCACCGCGGAGGCCGAGGGGTCGTACGACAGGCCCGCCCACTGCTCGCTGCCGACGATCGCGAACGGGTCCAGCTGGCCCGGGTCGCCCACGAACAGCGCCCGCTCGAACAGGCCGGCCACGGCCAGCAGCGAGTCCGAGCGCATCTGGTACGCCTCGTCCACGATCGCGTGCCGCCAGGGCTCGTCCACCTTGACGTGCGCCCACTTCGCGGCCGTCGACAACACCACCGGGAGGCCGTTCAGGTCGGCCGCCTTCGCCGACGTACGGACGTTCGACAGGTCGTCGAGCGCCTTGTCGTAGGCGTCCGTGTCGCTGCTGTGCAGGCGGCCCACCGGCAGCTCGGGGTTCTTCTCGGCCAGCCGCAGGACCAGGTCGTCCACCTGCGCGTTGGTCTGTGCGATCACCATCAACGGCCGCCCCGCCTCGGCCAGTTCCAGGGCCGCCCGGACCACCAGCGTGGACTTGCCGGCGCCCGGCGGGGAGTCGACCACCACGCCCCGCTCGGTGCCGTGCAGGGTGTCGTGCAGGATCGCGTCGGTGGCGCGGGCGGCGGCGGTCCCGGGGTCGAAGTCGACCGTCGTCACAGCACGTCCTCCTCGGTCACGGTGTCGGGGGCTTCCGGTGCGGCCTCCCCGGGCGGGCCGCCGTGCGTCCACGGGGTGTCCTCCGGGTCGGGCAGCTTCGCGCCGCCGCGCTGCTCGTGCTCGAAGAGCGTGAAGACCACCGCGTCGCCCTTCTCCGGCACCGAACCGGGCTCCGGCTCCTTGCCCCGGCCCATCTTGTCGACGACGCGCAGGACGACGAGGAGGCTGCCGCCTTCCTCCGGAGCGCCCTCGTAGCCCACGAACTCCGCCGTCTGCGGCTTGCCGCCCAGCGAGCGGCACGCCTTCGCCCGCTCGGGGAGGTGCGGCCGGTCGTCCGTGCGGACCGTCACCAGCGGGCGCGGGCTCGGCCGCTTGCCCTCGCTGTACGCCATGACGACATCGGTGACCTCGCCCGCGAACGCCTCCCCGGCCAGCCGCCGCCCCGCCATCACCAGCGGATCGTCCAGCGCCTCCTGCGCCTCCAGACGGGCCTGTTCGCGCTCGCGCGTGGCCAGCTTGTTCGCCGCCGTCACCGCGTCGTCGCGGCGCGGCTGCGGGGGCTCGCCGGCCAGGACCCGGTCACGGTGGCCGGTGAACGACCAGCGGTCCCGGGTCCAGCGCTCCTCGACATGCGCGCCCGACGGCAGCTCCCGCAGCAGGTCCAGGCCCCGCCACACCGCGTCCCAGGTGGGCCGGGCGACGCTCGCCACCAGGTCGCGGAGCTCCCGCTCGGCCGCGGTGAGCGCGGCCATCCGGTCGTCCGCCTCCAGGGCGTCCTCGGCGGCGGCGAGGGCGGTGCGGGCGCGGTCGTAGCGCTCGATGGCGGGCGCGAGCAGCTTGTTGTCGAACGCCGGGTCGGTGGCCGGACCGGCGGGCGGGCACAGCAGCTGCCCGCCGGCGTCCCGGGCGAGCCCGGCGCGGACGGCCGCCTCGGCGCCGTCGCTGCCCTCGGGAGGGTCTATCCAGGCGAGCAGCGCGCCCAGGTGCTGGTCCTCCACGCTCGACTGGCCGGTCGCCCAGTGCCGGGACAGCACGTCGGTCAGGGCGAGGAGCAGGGAGGAGCCGGGGACCCGGGACCGCTCCCCGAAGTGGGTCAGCCAGCGGCCCAGCAGCGGCACCCGGGGCGGGGCCGGATAGGGCGCCTCAGGGTCCTGCTCGGCGGTGCGCCGAAAGCGCATCGAGCGGCCCAGCAGCCGTACGAAGTCCAGGCCCGCGCGGCTCGGCACGATCAGCTGGGGCGCGTCCGCGCACAGCTCCACCTCGACCTTGACCCGCTTTCCGGTCTCCGGGTCGGTCTCGCTGCGCTCGGCCGCCTCGACCGACTCCGTGTATGCGTCGACGTACGGCAGCACCACGTCGGCGAGTTCCGCGAGGAACGCGAAGCGCAGGTCGCGGTCGCGGGGCTGCGGAACGACCAGCAGCCGGGGCGCGTCCCGGTCGGTGCCGACCAGCGCGCCGAGCGGGGCGCCCGCCTCGCCGGCGGTGGTGAGCGGCACGAACACCAGCGGGCGGGCGGACAGATGCCGGTGCCGGACGGTCGCGGCGGGCTGGGCCCGGCCGCTGCTGACCGCCTCCAGCCGGGCGAGCGTGGTGATCAGCGACAAGGGGCCACCTCCTGGCGGGCGGCCAGCGCCTCCGTGCGCAGGGCCGCCGCGCGGCGCAGCGCCTGCACCGCCGGGTCGTCCGGGTCGCCGTGCTCGCCGCGGGCCGCGGCCAGGACGTCCTCGACCGTGGTCAGGCCGCCCAGTTCGGCACGCGCGGGGCGGCCGAGGCGGGTCACGGCGCCCGCCGCGCGGGAGCGTTCCCGGCAGTGGAAGGCCAGTTCGCACGCGGACAGGCACTCGGGCGTGTAGGTCGCCGGGACCGCCTCGACGGCCGCCGTCAGCTCCTCGGCCGGCCGGTCGGGGGCGAAGCAGGTGCCGTCCGGCAGGGAGTCGGCGATCTCCTCGACGCGGGTGAGCCGGGCCAGCTGGCGGGCGGTGACCGCGCGCTGCTTGCGGATGTCGACGGCCGAGGCGGTGGCCAGGTTGGAGAAGTCCTTCGGACACACCAGCAGCACCCGGTGCCGTACCCGGGGGGCGGTCTCGCCCTCATCGGCGAGACGGGCCGCGACCGCCTCCAGGGCCAGTACGTAGACCGCCGCCTGCCGGGCGGCGGCGCCCACCTTCGCCGGGTCGGCCGAGCCGTCCAGCATCGGGAAGGACTTGATCTCCACCACCGTCCAGCTGCCGTCCGGGTGCACCACCACCGCGTCCGGCTCCAGGAACGCGAGCGAGCCCGCGACGTCCAGCGCCAGCATCGGGTGGTCCAGCAGCGTCCAGCCGCCCGCGTGCGTGGCTTCGCGCAGCGCCAGCGCCGTACGGGCCGTACGCCCTTCGGGGCCCTGCGCGGACAGGTCGGGCACGGCGGCCCCCGCGGGCGGCTCGGCGCCCGGGTCGAGCCGGGAGTGAACCAGCCGCAGCAGCTCCGCGCCGCCGTCGGCCTTGACCCGCGCCTCGAACGCGTTGCCCCGGGTCAGTGCGAACTGCGACTGACCGAAGCCCGACGGCGCGCCCAGCGCGCTCGCCAGCGCCACCTTGTCCACCCCGGCGCCGTCCAGGATCGCCCGCCGGCGGCACCCCGGGTTCGCGGCGAGTGCCGCGAGGGCGCGCGCGTCCAGGGCCTTGGCCGGTACCTCGGGACCGCGCAGCTCAGCGAGCCGCTGCCGAAGCCCCTTCGCCGGCCCCTTCGCCCGCGTCGGTGTCGGGGGCGTCCGGTTCGGCCCCGGCGTCCGGCCCGGACTCGCGCTGCCGTGGAATTCGCTCACCCGCGGAAGTCTGGCATCCGGCACTGACAATCGGGGAACCGTCGCCGCCCGAGCCCGCCACGACCGTCGTGCGACCCGGCCGCAGGCGCGCCCGGACCAGATCCAGACCGCGCATCACGCGGGGCGCGAGCAGCAGGCCGACGCCCATGACGACGACGCCCGCGGCCGCGTCCAGGAAGTAGTGGTTGGCGGTGCCCATGACCACCAGGGCGGTCAGCAGCGGGTAGGCGACGCCCAGCACCTTCGTGAGGCGCGTGCCGCCGAACCGCCACAGCATGACCCCGCACCACAGCGCCCAGCCCACGTGCAGGCTCGGCATCGCCGCGTACTGGTTGGTCATGCCGCCCATGCCGCGCGGCGCGCTGGCCTCGCCGCCCCACCAGCCGTACGAGCTGTACTCGGCCATCGTGTCGACGAACCCGTGGACCCCGGGGAGCAGGCGGGGCGGACAGGTGGGCAGCAGCGTGAAGCCGATCAGGCCTATGAACGTGGACGTCATCAGCCAGGTGCGGGCCGTCCGGTAGTGCTCGGTGCGGGCCCGGAACAGCCATATCAGCAGGGCGGGCGTCACCAGGTAGTGCAGCGACGCGTACCAGAAGTCGGCCGGCACCCCGAGCCACGCCTCGTGCCGGAACAGCCGGTTGAGCGGGTGTTCGGCGTCGATGTGCAGGGCCTTCTCGAAGCGCAGGATCGCCAGGCCGTGGTCCACGGCGGACTGAACGTCCCCGCGCGCGAGCAGACGGCCCGCCGAGTAGCAGCCGTACACCAGGAGGATCAGTGGCAGCTCGGTCCACCACCGCAGCCGGGTACGCGGGGCCACCTCGGTGCCCGGTGTCTCGGTCTGCGGCATCCGATCGCCCTCCCCCTTCTGGTTCTGCTGTGCGACGCCCGGCCGGGCGACCGTGCCACTTTACGGCGTCCGCATATCGCTCATGCGGGCACTCCGGTCCTCAAAGACGCCGAGGTCGACCACCAGGTTGCCCGTCGAGGGGGTGCGCGATGATGGGAGCGGCACATTTGCGCCTCCCGTACCTCTCTTCGAAAGGCCCCCCATGGCACCGCGCATCCTGCTGGCCCGGCACGGACAGACCGAGTGGTCGCTGTCCGGCAAGCACACCGGCAGGACCGATGTCCCCCTCCTCGAAGAGGGCCGGCGCGGGGCCAAGCTGCTCGGCGAGCGCCTGCATCGCGCTCCGCTGGACGGGCTGCCGGGGGCCGAGGTGCGGACCAGCCCGCTGTCCCGCGCGCGTGAGACGTGCGAGCTGGCAGGGTTCGGTGAGCGCGCCGAGACCTGGGACACGCTCATGGAGTGGGACTACGGCGCCTACGAAGGCATGACGCCGGCCGAGATCCAGGCCGTACGGCCGGGCTGGCTGATCTGGCGGGACGGCGTCCCCGAGGGCGAGAGCCTGGCCGACGTGACCGCACGCGCGGACGAGGTCGTCGCATGGGCGCGCTCGGCCGACCGCGACGTCCTGGTCTTCGCCCACGGCCACATCCTGCGGTCCATCGGGGCGCGGTGGCTCGGGCTGCCGCTGGACTTCGCGGCGCGGATACGGCTGAACCCGACCTCGCTGTCGGTGCTGGGCTGGGCGTACGGGGAGCCGGCGATCGAGAGCTGGAACGACCTGGGGCACTTGGCGGGGTAGCGCGCACTGCACCCCTACGATCTTCCGACTACGCCCTTCCGATCCTCGGCATCGACGCATGCCGGTCAAGGAACTCCGACACCCCCGACGCCCGCCGGTGAGGCAACAGCACCCTCGCGGTCCCGGACAGCATCGTCTGGATGCGCGAGGACTGGACCTGGCTGAGCAGAGACAGCACCTGCAGCCCCGCCTCCGCAGCCTCATCGGGACGGCCTTCGCGCGCCAGGTCGTCCGCCAGCTCCGCCATGTACAGCGCGATGTTGCGGGTGAAGTGCGGGTCCTGGAGGCGCGCGGCGAGGCGCGCGTGCCGGGAGGCCCGGCGCCAGTCGCCCAGCGTGGACCAGCACTGGGCCTCCAGGCCCGCCAGTTCGGCCTCTCCGTAGAAGCTCATCCACTCGGGGTCGGCGTCCGAGTGGCCTCGCTCGAAGAGGGTCTTCGCGCGGACCAGCGCCTGTTCACAGCCGGTCCGGTCGGCGAGCCCGGCCCAGCCGCCCGCCTCGCGCAGGGAGAGCAGGGACAGCAGGCGGGGGGAGCCGAGGGCGCGGCCGACGCGTTGCGCGGCCTGGGCCGCCCGGACCGCCTCTCTGGGGCGGCCGGCGTCGCGGGCCAGGAACGAGGTGTTGCAGAAGGCGTGCGCCTCAAGGGCCGGGTCGCCGGTCATCCGGGCGGTGGCCAGCGCCTCCGCGTAGTGCGAGCGGGCGTCGTCGAACCGGCCCGAATCGTGGGCCAGCCAGCCCACGGAGATGGCCAGTTCACCGGCACCCGAGTGCAGCCGGTCCGCGGTGGTCTGCCGCGTCGCGCCGGCATCCAGCAGCGCGTAGGCGGCGCGCAGCGGGGCCGCCGCGCGCCGGTACAGGCCGTCCGCGCCGTGCCGGTCGTCGAGCAGCCGGATGCGGCGGACGGCCTCCTCCAGGGCGACGGCTTCGGGGATGCCGGGGCGGTGCAGCGGGCGTTCGGCCGCCGCGGCGTCGATGGTGAGCCCCAGCGGGCTCAGCGTGACGGCGGCCATCGTGGCGCCTCCGCCGGTCATGAATGCGCGACGCAGCACGTCGCTCTCCTCGTGGTTCAGGGGGTCTTTCGCGTACGGCTCGTGGGGTTCGTACGGGCATTGCGTGTCATACAGGTCCTGCGTTTCATACGGCTCGAGGGGGCCTTGTGACTCACCGGAGTCGGGGGCTCCGGGTGCGTCCGCGGTCTCGCGCGCCGCGCGTCCGCGGACGGCCGAGCGGGGCGCGAAACCGAGGTCGGTGAGGGTGCGGCCGGGGAACATATGCAGGAACACCCGTTCGTACGCGTAGTTCGGGCAGCGGATCTCACCCGCCTCCACCCGGCCGACGTAGCGCGCGTCACAGCTCACCCGCTCACCGATCTCGTGCGCCGCCCGTCGCACCAGCGCCGCGAACTCGGCCGGTGAGCGGGGGCCGCGCAGCCTCCGGAAAGCGAGGTTCGGCCGGGGTGGCCGTTCGGGCTGTGACGCGGTCTCGGTTGACGACGCCATGGCCGGGTCCTCTCGTGCGAACCGTCGAACCATGCCGGATCCGGGGCGGTTTTGGGGTGAGTTGCCCGTGTGACACCCTGGTTCCGGCGAGCAAGAAAGTACCTGCTGTGTTGGACTCGCCACGCTGTGTTTGGCTACAAACCGGATATCTCATCCACGATCTGCCATGAACTGCCATCCTTTGCGGCGCACTTGTGCCGTAGCCGTTGACGAACTCGCGTCGTTGGAGTCAGCGGACTGGCAGGGCAGCGTGGTGGAGGCCGGCATGGAGACCAGCCAGAGCAACGATGACACGGCATGCGACCTGGTGACCGTACCGGCCCGGCAGGGGCTGGAGGCCGTCGACATCCTGCGGCGGGGCGCCGGGGAGGCGGTGGGGCCCGTACTGCACGACGACGGGTGCGACACCCTCGGCTTCGTGGTGCCGGCGGGCACCGCCGCCTGCTGGGACGTACCGGGCAGCACCTGCACGCGGACGAGCGGGCGCGGGCTGCGGCTGAACCCCGATCCGCCCGTCGAGGGCTCCGACTGGCTGCTGCCGCCCGACGAGGCCGACCTCGCCACCGACCCGGTGGTGCTGCGCCGGGCCCTGGGGGAGGCGGCCCGGCTGATCGAGGCGGCGGACAGCTGCCGGTGAGCCGCCGCGGGGCCGCCGTACGGCGGGTGCCCGTGCCACCTGCGAGAATGGACCGGTGGGCAGGTCCAGGAGCACGCGGCGCAGGGGCGCCGCCATCGAGGCGGTCGTGGAGGCGGTCGACGGCGGGCTGGCGCAGCTCGTCCCCGACCCGGAGCGCAGCCGGGCCTGGACGCTGCTGATCGACGGGGCTCCCCAGTCGCACGTCGACCTGGACGACCCGGCGTACCTCTCCTTCGAGTACCAGCGCCGCCTCGGCCATGTCATCGACCTCGTCGCCCCGCCCGGCAGGCCCGTGCACGCCGTGCACCTCGGCGGGGGCGCGCTCACCCTCGCCCGCTACGTCGCCGCCACCCGCCCCCGCTCCACCCAGCAGGTCGTCGAGCGGGACGCGGCCCTCGTCCAACTGGTCCGGCGCGAGCTGCCGTTGGACCCCAGCGCGCGGATCCGGGTGCGCTCGGCGGACGCCCGCGAGGGGCTCGCCAAGGTGCCGGACGGCTGGGCCGACCTGGTCATCGCCGACGTCTTCAGCGACGCCCGGACCCCCGCCCACCTCACCTCCACCGAGTTCCTGGACGAGGTCCGCCGGGCCCTGAAGCCTGCCGGTGTCTACGCCGCCAACCTCGCCGACGGCCCGCCGCTCGCCCATCTGCGCGGCCAGATCGCCACCGCCGCCGCGCGGTTCGGCGAACTCGCGCTGATCGCGGACGCGGCCGTGCTGCGCGGCAGGCGCTTCGGCAACGCGATCCTGGTCGCCTCCGACGCCCCGCTCCCGCTCGCCGAACTCACCCGCCGGGCCGCCTCCGACCCGCACCCCGGCCGCGTCGAACACGGCAGGCAGCTCACCGACTTCACCGGCGGCGCGGTACCCGTGACGGACGATGCGGCGGTGTCCTCCCCGGCCCCACCGCCCTCGGTGTTCCAGTAGGGCCGCGCGCCCCGATCCGAGCCGGTCGCCGACCGTTCAGGATCTGTCGTGAACGATCCCTTTTGGCTCAACTTGGGCCATTTCAGGAGGCGTTCGCGTGTCCTTTCGTGACTGGTGCTGATCTGGTGACCCATCACACCGGAAGGAAACGGTCATGAGCGCTGCTGTCCGACGGACCGCCTACGCCCTTGGCGCGGTCGCCGCGGTCCTTCTCGCCCTGGTCGCGTTCAACTCGTTCACCTCGTCCCCGGCCGATGCCGCGGTCACCAACTCCGTCGTCAGATCGAAGTACTTCACGACCGGCGCCACCACGATCTCCTGCCCGTCCGGCTGGACGGCCACCGGCGGCGGCGTCGGCGTCGACTGGCCGAACAGCATGTACGTCTCGCGCACCGAGCCGATCAAGAACTCCGCCGGCAAGCCGGTCGGCTGGAAGGGCGACATCCGGCAGCGGGCCACCGGCGGAGCGGCGAGCGGCAGCATCTACGTCGTCTGCGCATCCTGATGCCCCTCGACCTCTCCTGACCTTCACTGACGTGCCCTGACGCCCGCCGATCCGAAGCGGGCGTCAGTACGTCTCGACCTCCACGTGCGGCGGGCCGTCGTGCCAGGTGCAGAACACCGACACACGGTCCGTGCTCCTGCTGAACTCCACCCGGATCCACGACTCCGTCTTCCACACCTGCATCGACCAGCCGGCCCCCGGCGTCGCCGAGACCAGCGTGGCGTCGGCGGGCCCCAGGTCGAAGACGGCCCGGCCACCGTCGGTGTCGTAGGCCTTGATCCGGCCCGAGCCGGACGCGGAGTCAGCGGCGGTGGGGGACGGAGACGGGGTGCGCGTGGGCGTCCACGACGGGGTGGGCGTGGCCGAAGCCGACCGGTGGACGGACCGGCTCGGGGCGGGGGGAGTCGGCGTCGGTGACGCCAGCGCCTTCGAACCCTGTGCGGTCGCGTCGGCCGCCGTGACCGGAAGGGCACGCGGCGGGTCGTACACCGTCCCCGCCAGCACCGTGTGCACACCCCACCACGACAGCGTGACGGCCGCTCCGGTCGCCAGCAGCCACGCCAGTACGTGTACGAGTCCTCTGCGCATCGCGGGCCATCCTGCCCCAGGTGTCCCGCCCGTGTCCCGCTCGTCTTCCATGAGTTGTCCACAAGACTGGACTTGTCCACAGGCGCCGGATCCGTATCGCCCGCATGGCGTACGGTGCGGCGCATGGCAAGTGTGCTCGTGGTCGAGGACGACCAGTTCGTCCGCTCGGCGCTCATCCGGCATCTGACCGACGCCGCCCACACCGTGCGCAGCGTCGGTACGGCACTGGAGGCGCTGCGCGAGGTCGCCCATTTCCGTTTCGACGTCGTCATCCTGGACCTCGGACTGCCCGACCTGGACGGCTCCGAGGCCCTGAAGATGCTGCGCGGCCTCACCGACGTGCCCGTCATCATCGCCACCGCCCGGGACGACGAGGCCGAGATCGTGCGGCTGTTGAACGCCGGGGCGGACGACTACCTGACCAAGCCGTTCTCCGTCGCGCACCTGTCCGCGCGCATCGCGGCCGTACTGCGCCGGGCCCGCTCCGGTGCAGGTGAGGCCCCGCCCTCGTCGGTGCTCCGCGTCGGCGGCCTGACGGTCGACCCGCAGCGCCGCCAGGCCGAACTGGACGGCGTCCGGCTCGACCTCACCCGCCGCGAGTTCGACCTGCTCGCCTTCCTCGCCGGCCGCCCCGGAGTGGTCGTCGCGCGCAAGGAACTCCTCGCCGAGGTCTGGCAGCAGTCGTACGGCGACGACCAGACCATCGACGTCCATCTGTCCTGGCTGCGCCGGAAACTGGGGGAGACGGCCGCCCGGCCCCGCTATCTGCACACCCTGCGCGGGGTCGGGGTGAAGCTCGAACCTCCTGCGGACGGGGAGGGGCCGCGATGAGATGGGCCCTGGTCAAGGTCTGCCTGGCGGTCACCACGATGGTCGTGGTCGCCTTCGCCGTCCCGCTCGGCCTGGTCGTCCGGGAGATGGCCCGCGACCGGGCCTTCTCCAACGCCGAGCGGCAGGCCGCCGCGGTGGCCCCCGCGCTGTCCATCACCACCGACCGGGACCAGCTGGAGCGGGTGGTCGCCTCCGCCGGTGCCGACTCCGGGATGGCCCTGCACCTGCCCGCCGACGGCGGCCGGGCCGCGCTCGACCTCGGCCGGCAGCGCGCCGCCGGCCGCGACATCCAGACCGTGCGCAGACTCGGCCGCGCCTCCACCACGTCCGTCGCCGGCGGTTCCACGCTGCTCCAGCCGGTCGCGCTCGGCTCCGGGTCGATCGCGGTGGTCGAGGTGTACGTCCCCGAGTCCGAGGTGACCCACGGCGTGGGCACGGCCTGGGCGGTGCTCGCCGCCGTCGGTCTCGCGCTGATCGTCGGCTCGGTCGCGGTCGCCGACCGGCTCGGGGTGCGCATGGTGCGGCCCGCGCGGCGGCTGGTCGAGGGCGCGCACGAGCTGGGCGAGGGCAGGCTGGGCGCCCGGGTGCCGGAGGACGGGCCGACCGAACTGCGGCTCGCGGCGGTCGCGTTCAACTCCATGGCCGACCAGGTCGTCCAGCTCCTCGCCAACGAACGCGAGCTGGCCGCGGACCTCTCCCACCGCCTGCGCACCCCGCTGACCGTGCTCCGGCTGAACGCGGCCTCCCTCGGCGCCGGTCCGGTCGCCGAGCAGACCCGGGCGGCGGTGGCCCAGCTGGAGCGGGAGGTGGACACGATCATCCGTACGGCCCGGGAGGCCAAGCCGCAGACCGCCGCGGCCGGGCCCGGCGCCGGGTGCGACGCGGCCGAAGTGGTCCGTGAGCGCATGGAGTTCTGGTCCGCGCTCGCCGAGGACGAGAGCCGCAAGTGGCGGGTGGCCGGCGTCGACCGCCCGGTGCGCATACCGGTGGCCCGCGCCGACCTGGCCGCCGCGCTCGACGCCCTGCTCGGCAACGTCTTCCGGCACACCGCCGAGGGCACCGCCTTCGCGGTCGACGTGCACAACGGGGAGGACGCGGTGATCGTGCTGGTCTCCGACGCGGGCCCCGGCATACCAGACCCCGAGGCGGCGATGGCCCGGGGCCGCGGCTCCGGCAGCGACGGTTCGACCGGCCTCGGCCTCGACATCGTCCGCCGCCTCGCCGAGTCCACCGGCGGTGACGTCCGCATCGGCGCCTCCGTACTGGGCGGCACCGAGGTGCGGATCTGGTTCCAGCTGGACGGGCGGAAGCCGGAGGGCAGGGGGCACCGGGGGGCCGTACGCCGGAGACGATCGCGCAAGGTGGTCTCGACCTTTAACCGTCCCCGATCCCTTCCTTAAGCGCAGCTCAAGAACCCCGATCACCGTCCCTGTCAGGCCTTTTGTCCGGTTCCGGATCGCTAGCGTGCTGCCGCACCCCACCCCGTGAGCAGCGAAGGCAGGCACGCGCATGAGTACGCACCGGCGCAGGATCAGTGGCAGGAACAAGGCGATAGGCGGCCTGGTGGCCGCCGCCGTGGTCGGTGGTGGCGCGGTCCTGCTCACCGGCACCGCGCACGCGGCCGGGGTGAACGCCGCGTACACCAAGACCAGCGACTGGTCGTCGGGCTACACCGCGCAGTACGTCGTCACCAACAACAGCGGCGAGACGGAGAAGACCTGGACGCTGGAGTTCGACCTCCCGTCGGGCACCAAGCTCAGCTCCCTGTGGAACGGCGAGTCGAGCGTCAGCGGTCAGCATGTCACCGTGAAGCCCGCGACCTGGGACACGGACGGCCTCGCCCCGGGCAAGTCGGTGACCGTTGGCTTCGTCGTCAACGGCAGCGGCGATCCGACGGGTTGCCGTATCGACGGCAGCCAGTGTTCAGCGGACGGCGGCGCCACCCCCGAGCCCAGCGGGCGACCGACCCAGACCCAGTCGCCGAGCCCGAGCCCGAGTCCGACCCGGACCGCGACCCAGTCGCCGACCCCGACCGCCACCCCCACCCCGACGCCCTCCCAGAGCACGGGCACCGGCAGCGGCAGCACCGCCTCCGCCGGCTTCGCCCCGTACGTCGACACCTCCCTCTACCCGGCCTTCGACCTGCTCGCCGCCGCGGACGCGACCGGCGTGAAGAACTACAACCTCGCCTTCATCACCGACGGCGGGAGCTGCACCCCCAAGTGGGGCGGTGTCACCGACCTGAACAGCGACGGCGTGGCCGCCCAGATCGGCTCCCTGCGCGCCAAGGGCGGCGACGTCCGGGTCTCCTTCGGCGGCGCCTCCGGCTCCGAGCTGGCCACCACCTGCTCCTCGGCGGACGCGCTGGCGGCGGCGTACGGCAAGGTCGTCGACGCCTTCAAGCTCACCAAGGTCGACTTCGACGTCGAGGGCGGCGCGCTGCCCAACACGGCCGCCAACACCCGCCGCGCGCAGGCCATCGCCAAGCTCCAGGCCCAGCACCCGGGCCTGGACGTCTCCTTCACCCTCCCGGTGATGCCCGAGGGCCTGACCCAGGACGGCGTGAACCTCCTTGCCAACGCCAAGGCGAACGGGGTGAAGACCGGCACCGTCAACATCATGGCGATGGACTACGGCGCCTCGTACAACGGCGACATGGGCGACTACGCCCAGCAGGCCGCCACCGCCACCCAGGCGCAGGTCAAGAGCGTGCTGGGGCTGTCCGACTCCGCCGCCTGGAAGGCCGTGGCGGTGACCCCGATGATCGGCGTCAACGACGTCTCCGCCGAGGTCTTCAAGGTGGACGACGCCACCCAGCTGGTGAACTTCGCCAAGTCCAAGGGCCTCGGCGGCCTGTCCATGTGGTCCGCCACCCGCGACAAGCAGTGCGACGGCGGCGCGAAGAGCTACGCCGACCCCACGTGCAGCTCGATCGTCCAGGACAAGTCCGCCTTCTCGAAGGCGTTCGGGGCGTACAAGTAGGAGTGCAGGCGCGGCGAGCCCCATTCTGACTGGGCATGATCATGCCTATATAGTTCCGGCCCGGGTTGATCTTCGGCCCGCTTCATCTGTCATCACCCGGGCCGTTCGCGCCCCGGGCCGCTATTTTCGGGGGAACAATGCCGTCCATCCGCCATGCCCTTGTGACCGCCGTACTGGGCTGCGCCGCACTCACCCTGACCGCCTGCCAGCCCGGCGACGACGGCGCCGCCGACGGCGCCAGCACCCCTCCCGCCGCCTCGGCCTCCGCGAGCTCCACCGCCGGTGCGCCCGCCGCCTCCACGAGCCCCGGCGGCAAGGCGAGCCCCAGCGCCAAGGCGAGCCCCAGCGCCAAGAGCGCCTGCCACACCCTCGCTCCGGGCCACAAGTACGTCCTGGTCGAGAGCGTCTCCGGCGCCATGAACACGCTCACCGTCAAGGACGCCACGCAGAACTGCAACCCCGACGAGGGCGCCTTCTACGAGGCGAACGGCAAGGAGCACGAGTACCTCGTCGAGTCCGGTGACACCCCCATCACGGTCCTGCACGTGAAGGAGAAGGGCCCGGCGAAGATGACCGCCGCCAAGGGTGGCCTGGAGCACATCCGCATCTGCGTCAACGGCTACGCGCAGGAGACCTCCGAGAAGAAGGCCGACACCAGCGACTGCTACGGCGAGAACTTCTTCGACATCGCTGTGGGCAGCGACGGCAAGATCACCGAGATGACCGAGCTGTTCGGCTCCTGACCGGACGGGCGCGGCACTCCCCCAGGGTGCCGCGCCCGCCCGCGGGCCGGTTCCTGCTAGCCGGCCGTCACCGCCGGCAACGTCCCCGTCCGCGCCGCCTCGCCGTACCAGCGGGCGCTCGACTTCGGTGTCCGCGCCTGCGTGGCGTAGTCGACGTACACCGCCCCGAACCGCTTGCCGTAGCCGTACGCCCACTCGAAGTTGTCCATCAGGGACCACAGGTAGTAGCCGCGCACATCGGCGCCGTCCGCGATGGCCCGGCGGACCTCCGAGAGATGGCCGTGCAGGTAGGCGATGCGCTCGGGGTCGTGCACCCGGCCGTCCGGGTCGGGCTTGTCGTCGTAGGCCGCGCCGTTCTCCGTGACGTACAGCGGCAGGCCGGGTGCCTCCCGGGTGTACCGCATGATCAGCTCGTGCAGGCCCGTCGGGTCGATCGTCCAGCCCATCTCCGTGCGCTCACCCGGCGTCTGGTGGAACAGGACGTCGTCGGCGCCCGGCCAGGGCGAGTGCGCGCTCGCCCCGTGTCCGTCCGCCCGCGGGCCCTTGACCTCCCCGGACGCGGCGGACACCAGCGCCGGCGTGTAGTAGTTCAGGCCCAGCGCGTCCAGCGGCGCGTGGATCGTGCGCAGGTCGCCGTCGAGGACGTACGACCAGTCGGTCAGCGCTGCCGTCGAGCGCAGCAGCGTCTGCGGGTACGCCCCGCGCAGCAGCGGGCCGTGGAAGATCCCGTTGGCCAGGTCGTCGATCCGGCGGGCCGCGGCCAGATCGGCCGGGTCCTGCGAAAGGGGCCGTACAACCGCGGAGTTGAGACTGATCCCGATCTGGCCGCGGGCCGGAAGTGCCGCGCGCAGGGCCGAAGCCGCCAGCCCGTGCCCGAGGTTGAGGTGGTGGGCGGCGCGCAGGGCGGCCACCGGGTCGGTGCGGCCGGGCGCGTGCACACCGGAGCCGTAGCCGAGAAACGCGCTGCACCAGGGCTCGTTGAGGGTGATCCAGTGCTCCACCCGGTCGCCCAGCGCCTCGCCGACGAGCTGCGCGTACTCCGCGAACCGCGCGGCGGTGTCCCGCTCCGGCCAGCCGCCCGCGTCCTCCAGCTCCTGCGGCAGGTCCCAGTGGTAGAGGGTGAGGGCCGGCTTGATGCCGTGGGCGAGGAGTTCGTCCACCAGGCGCCGGTAGAAGTCCAGGCCCACCTGGACCGCGGGCCCCCGGCCCGTCGGCTGCACCCGCGGCCAGGAGACCGAGAACCGGTACGTGTTCAGGCCCAGCTCCGCCATGAGCGCCACGTCGTCGCGGTACCGGTGGTAGTGGTCGACGGCGATGTCACCGGTCTCCCCGCCGGCCGTCCTGCCCGGCGTATGGCTGAAGGTGTCCCAGATGGAGGGGGTACGGCCGTCCTCCCGCACCGCCCCCTCGATCTGGTACGCGGAGGTGGCCGCGCCCCAGAGAAAGGCGGGCGGAAACGTGACGGAGGAAACGGAGTCAGGCATGGAAGCGCTCCCATAGGGGTCGTAGGAGACCGGCGAAGTGAATGAGGGGGGTGTCAGCCCTTGATCGCGCCCTGCATGATCCCGCCCACGATCTGCTTGCCGAACAGCAGGAAGGCGAGGAGCAGCGGCAGCGTGCCGAGCAGGGCGCCCGCCATGATGACCGCCTGGTCCGGGACATAACCGGTGCCGAGCGAGTTCAGGGCCACCTGCACGGTCGGGTTCTGCTGGTTCAGGGCGATGATCGGCCACAGGAAGTCGTTCCAGGCGAACACGAAGGTCAGCAGCCCGAGCACGGCCATCGCGGGCCGTGCGGCGGGGAAGACCACGTGCCAGACGACCCGGAGGCTGCTCGCCCCGTCCACCCGGGCCGCCTCGATCAGCTCCGACGGCAGCGCCTGCACCAGGTACTGCCGCATGAAGAACGTGCCGAAGGCGGTGACGAGGCTCGGCAGGACGACCGTCTGCAGCTGGTTCGACCAGCCGAGGTCCGACATCCACAGGTACAGCGGTACGACGGCGAGCTGCGGCGGGATCATCATCGTGCCGATCGTCAGCAGCAACAGCAGGCCGGAGAAGCGGAAGCGCAGCTTGGCGAAGGCGAACCCGGCCAGCGTGGAGAACAGCACCGTGCTCACCGTGATCGTGCCCGCGACGAGCACCGAGTTGAACATCGCGGTGCCGAGCCCGGCCTGGTCCCAGGCCGTCTGGAGGTTCTTGAACAGGTTTCCGCCGAACCACAGCGGCGGCGGGGTCTGGGCGAGCCGCCGGTCGGTGCGCGAGGCCGCGATCGCCGTCCACACCAGCGGGGCCAGCGAGACCAGCGCGAAGACGGTCAGCACGACGTACGTCACCGGGCCCGCGTGCAGCTGCTTGCCCGCGCCGGTCATCCGCGGGCGACGCTTCCCCTTCGTCGCGGGCAGCGTCAGTTCACTGGTCGTCATGGGGACTTCCTCAGCCGTCGGGTGAGCAGCAGATTGACCGCGGCGATGATCAGCAGGATCAGGAACATCGACCAGGCGATCGCGGACGCCTTGCCGAGGTTGCCGATGATCCAGCCCTGGTCGTACATGTACAGGCCGAGCGTCTGGTACTGGTGCTCCGAGCCGCCCTTGGAGCCGCTGACCCCGCCGAACAGCAGCGGCTCGCCGAAGAGCTGGGTGGCGCCGATGGTCGAGACGACGACGGTGAACAGGATCGTCGGCCGCAGCTGCGGGACCGTGACGTGCCGGAACTGCTGCCAGCGGTTGGCCCCGTCGATCGCCGCCGACTCGTACAGGTCGGCCGGGATCGCCTGCATGGCCGCCAGATAGATCAGCGCGTTGTACCCGGTCCACCGCCAGATCACGATGGACGACACGGCGAACTGCGAACCCCAGTCCGACTCACGCCAGTTGACCGGATCCACGCCGAAGAAGTGCAGGATCCAGTTGACCATGCCGCCGTCCCACGAGTACAGCAGCGTGAAGACGAGGGTCGCCGCGGCCACCGAGGTGGCGTACGGGGTGAGCATCACGACCCGCCACACGGTCGAGCCGCGCAGCCGGTAGTTCAGCAGATGCGCGAGCCAGACCGCCGCCAGCAGCTGCGGGACGGTGGAGATCAGCCCGATGCTGAACGTGTTCTCCAGGGCGTTCCAGAAGAACTCCGAGGACCACAGGTTCTGGTAGTTCTCCAGGCCCGCCCAGCTCTGGTGGTCCAGGGCCGACAGCTGCACGTGGTGCAGCGAGTACCAGGCCGTGTACAGCAGCGGGACCAGCGTGAACGCCCCGAACAGGACGAAGAAGGGGGCCACGAACGCGTACGGCGACGCCTTCATGTCCCAGCGGTACAGCCGGCTGCGCCAGGAGTCGCCGCCCGCCGGCGTACCGCGACCGTGAGCGCCCCGGGCCGCGCCCGGCGGGGTGCCGGGCGCGGCTTCGGCGCTCGACGCGGGGTGCGCGAGAGCCTGCTTCGAGACGCTCACTGGCCGAGCACGTCCTTGATCTCCTTGGACGCGGCGTCCCAGCCCTGCGCGGGCGACTTGCCCTTCTGCTCGACCTGGAGGATGCCGACGTCGCTGATCGCGTTGTCGATCGGCTTGTCCTTGGGGCCGAGAGGCTGCGAGGGGATGGTCTTCGCCGCGTCGGAGAAGATCCGGGTGAGCGGCGCGCCGGAGAAGTACGCCGTGGTGTCGGCCTGCGGCGTCAGGCTCGCGTACGCCGACGGGGTCGACGGGAAGCTGGCCTGCTTGGCGAACACCTTCGCCTGCTGCGCGGGCGCGGTCAGCCACTTGGCCAGCTCGACCGCCTCCTTCTGGTGCTTGCTCGCCGTCGGCACACCGAGGAAGGAACCGCCCCAGTTGGACGCCGCCGGCGCCGCCGCCACGTCCCATTTGCCCTTGCCGGAGTCACCGGACTTCTGCTCGATGTAGCCGATCATCCAGGCCGGGCAGGCGAGGGAGGCGAAGGTGCCGTTGGCGAAGCCCTGGTCCCACGTCGGGTCGAACTGCTTCAGCTTGGCCGACATGTCGCTGGTGGCGGCGGTCATGGCGACGTCCCAGGCCTTCTTCACGCCCGCGGACCTGTCCCAGACGACGTTGCCGTCCTGGTCGTAGTACCGCTCGCTCGCGCCGCCCACCGCCGCGTTGTAGACGGAGGAGGCGGAGTCCACGAACCTGGTGCCCTTGGGCGCCTTCTGCATGTACTGCTTGCCGAGGTCGACGTACTTGGACCAGTCGCCCTTCCACTGCTCGGCGAGCTTGGTCCGGTCGGTGGGCAGCCCGGCCTTCGCGAACAGGTCCTTGCGGTAGCAGATGGCCATGGGCCCGATGTCGGTCCCCAGGCCGATGGTCTTTCCGTCCTTGGTGGTGGCCTGCGCGAGCTTCCAGTCCAGCCACTGGGACTTGTCGACGTCCTTGCCGAGGTCGACGAACTTGTCGGCCTGGGTCTGCACGGCCTCGGTGATGTTGCCGACCTCGATGGCCTGGACGTCGTCGGTGCCGGAACCGGCCTGGAGGCGGGTGAGCACCTTCGGCCAGTACACGTCGGTGCGGGTGGTGACGTTCTCCTTGATGCGGATGTCCGGGTGGAGCCTCATGTACTCGTCGTAGAGGCCGGCCTGCTCGTAGCCGAAGACGCCGAACGTCCCGACGGTCAGCGTGATCTTGCCCTTGCCGCCTCCGTCGCCGCCGCCCGGGTTGTCCGACGAGCCGTCGTCCGAGTCCTTGGCGCAGCCGGCCAGCAGCCCCGTGGTCAGCGCGGCTACGGCCGCGAGGGCCATCAGCCGCTGGGACCGGCGGATGCTCGTGCGCATGTGCGTCCTCCTGTTGCCTGACGTGCCGACCCCCGGCCATCTGCATGCATCTGGGCCCGTTCGTACGCGCGGCGGCTCGGGCGGGGAACGTGCGGGATGTGTAGGTGTCAGGTACTGTGGGAGCGCTCCCACCAGTGATGTGTTGAAGAGTCGTCGGTTCGCGGCGGGGTGTCAAGGGAGCGGACAGCGGCAACCGCGTTCGGTTGTTGGGTCGTTGGCCGGCCGCAGGTGACAAAGGCCGAGGCGGGTCTCGGCGGCACTGTTGGATTCCAGGCCAGCTAGGGTCTGTCCGGCGGATCAGGTCGCAGGAGATCGACGGCACCTCATGGGCCCCGCGTCTGCGGCAAGATCCGCCGGACAGACCCTAGATTCGCGGCGGAGAGAGGCGGAGCCCATGGCAAGCCACGGAGCGCGGGGCCGGAGCGGTGGCCGGCCCACGCTCGAGGAGGTCGCCGCCCGGGCCGGGGTCGGCCGGGGCACGGTCTCGCGGGTGATCAACGGCTCGCCCCGGGTCAGCGAGGCGACCCGCGCCGCGGTCGAGGCCGCCGTCGCGGAGCTGGGCTACGTCCCCAACACCGCGGCCCGCGCCCTCGCGGCCAACCGCACCGACGCCATCGCGCTCGTCGTCCCCGAGCCGGAGACCCGCTTCTTCGCCGAGCCGTACTTCTCCGACATGCTGCGCGGGGTCGGGGCCGAACTCTCCGACACCGAGATGCAGTTGCTGCTGATCTTCGCGGGCAGCGACCAGAAGCGGCAGCGGCTCGCCCAGTATCTGGCGGCCCATCGCGTCGACGGCGTCCTGCTGGTCTCGGTGCACGCCGACGACCCGCTCCCGGACCTGCTGGCCCAGCTGGAGATCCCGGCGGTGATCAGCGGCCCTCGCTCGGCCGCAGAGACGCTCACCTCGGTGGACTCGGACAACTACGGCGGCGCCCGCTCGGCCGTGGAGCACCTGCTGGCCCGGGGCCGCCGCAGGATCGCCCACATCACCGGCCGCCCGGACGTCTACGGCGCCCAGCGCCGCGTCGACGGCTACCGCGACGCGCTGCGCGAGGCGGGCCGGGAGGTGGACGAACTCCTCATCGAAGAGGGCGACTTCACGGAGGAGGGCGGCCGGAGGGCGATGTCGGCGCTGCTCGCCCGCCACCCCGACCTGGACGCGGTCTTCGCCGGCTCCGACGTGACGGCGGCCGGCGCCCGCCAGGTGCTGCGCGAGGCGGGCCGCCGTATCCCGGACGACGTGGCCCTGGTCGGCTACGACGACTCGGTCATCGCCCGCCACATGGATCCGCCGCTGACCAGCGTCCGCCAGCCCATCGAGGAGATGGGCCGCACGATGATCGACCTCCTGCTGACGGAGATCGCCGACCGCCGTCCGGCCGCCTCCCGGGGCCTGGAGCGGCGGCAGGCGGTGCTGCCGGCGGAACTGGTGACGCGGGCGTCGTCGTAGGGCGGGTGCCGGGGGTCACTCGGCGGTGGTGAGCCGCCAGCGGATCTCGCCCTCCTGCTCCTCCCCGGTCGGGGACAGCCCGGCCGCACCGGCGACGGCGGCCGAGGCGTGGTGGCCGGGGTGGATGTGCGCCAGGACCGTACGCACCCCGCGCTCCCGCAGCCATCCCACGAGCCCTCGGGCCGCCTCGGTGGCGTACCCGTTGCCCTGCCAGGGGGTGCCGACGACCCAGGCGATCTCGGCGAGGTCCCGTCCCGCCCCGGTGACGGTGGCCTGCACGGTGCCGATCAGCCGCCCCGCCTCGCGCGGGCGCAGGACCCAGTTGCACCAGGAGACGGCCGGGTCGGGGGAACCGGCGACGAGACGTTCGTACCGGGCGCGCAGCGCCTCGGGGGTCGCGGGGGTGCCGCCGATGAAAGTGTGCAGGGCCGGGTCGGCGAGGGCGGCGGCCATCTCGGGGGCGTGCTCGGCGCCGAGCGGCAGCAGCTCCAGACGGGCGGTGGTGATCGGCTCGGCGAGCAGCGGGGCTGGGGTCACCGCGGTGACATTACGGGAAAACGAATCAGCCGGTGACCCGTCTTTCGACGCGGTCACCGGCTGATCATCAGGGTGAGTGACGGGACTTGAACCCGCGACATCCTGGACCACAACCAGGTGCTCTGCCAGCTGAGCTACACCCACCACGACCGGCGGTTGAACTTGTCGTTTCCCCGACCGGCCGAGAAGAAGTCTACAGGGTCCGAAGGGGTGCTCGCGCACGGGTTTTCGTGCGGGCCCCCGAACGGACCCGCGGGCCCTACTGAGCGGGCAGGACGTACTTGGCGGCGATCGCCTTCGCCGTGTCGGAATCCGGGCCCGGCTGCGGGACGAAGACGGCCTCGCGGTAGTAGCGCAGCTCGGCGATGGACTCGCGGATGTCGGCGAGGGCGCGGTGGTTGCCGTTCTTCTCCGGGCTGTTGAAGTACGTCCGCGGGTACCAGCGCCGCGCCAGCTCCTTGATGGAGGAGACGTCGACGATCCGGTAGTGGAGGTAGTCCTCCAGGGTCGGCATGTCACGCAGCAGGAAGCCGCGGTCGGTGCCGACGGAGTTGCCGCACAGCGGGGCCTTGCCGGGCTCCTTGACGTGCTCGCGGACGTAGGCGAGGACCTGTTCCTCGGCGTCGGCCAGCGTGGTGCCGCCGGCCAGCTCGTCCAGCAGCCCGGACGCGGTGTGCATCTGGCGCACCACCTCCGGCATCGTCTCCAGCGCCGCGTCCGGCGGGCGGATGACGATGTCCACCCCCTCGCCGAGCACGTTCAGCTCGGAGTCGGTGACGAGGGCGGCCACCTCGATGAGAGCGTCGTCGGACAGCGAGAGGCCGGTCATCTCGCAGTCGATCCACACCATGCGATCGTTCATGCGACCACCCTAAAGCTGACGTCGGCTTTTAGGGTGCCCCGGTACGGGCCTCGCATGCGGCCGACCTGGGTGGAAGAGGCAGTGGAAGAGAGAAAGAGAAGGGGGGCGGGTGTGAGCCCCGTCCCCCTTTCCCACGCTCTCGCGCCTCGCTCAGCTGCCCGCGCGTGGCCCCGGCAGCAGGCCCACCGCGCCCGCGGGCGTGCGGCGGCTCTGCATCGGTACCCCGGTGTCCGGGTGCAGGCCCGGGTGCGCGGGGCCCATCGGGCCGGGACCGGACAGGCCGACGGGGGCGCCGGCCGGGCCGGACAGGTGCATGGGCGGCTCCGGGTCACCCGGCTTGTCGCCCTGCGGCCGGCGGGCCCGGTAGGCGGCCCGGTAGGCGGCGGGGGACGAGCCGAGCTGGCGGCGGAAGTGCCCGCGCAGCGCGACCGGCGAGCGGAACCCGCACCGGCCCGCGACCTCGTCCACGGAGTAGTCCGACGTCTCCAGCAGCCGCTGCGCCTGCAGCACCCGCTGGGTGATCAGCCACTGCAGCGGAGCGCTGCCGGTCAGCGAACGGAACCGGCGGTCGAACGTACGGCGGCTCATATAGGCGCGTGCCGCCAGCGTCTCCACGTCGAACTGCTCGTGGAGGTGTTCCAGCGCCCAGGCGACGACCTCGGCGAGCGGGTCGGCGCCGATCTCCTCTGGTAAAGACCTGTCGAGGTAGCGCTCCTGACCGCCGCTGCGGCGCGGCGGGACCACCAGGCGCCGGGCGAGCGCGCCGGCCGCCTCGCTGCCGTGGTCCGTCCGCACGATGTGGAGACAGAGATCGATCCCGGCCGCCGTACCCGCCGACGTGAGGACGTCGCCGTCGTCGACGAACAGCTCCCGTGGATCGACGTGCACCGACGGATAGCGCTTGGCCAGCGTCGGTGCGTACATCCAGTGGGTGGTGGCCGGGCGGCCGTCCAGCATTCCTGCCGCCGCGAGCACGAAGGCGCCGGTGCACAGCCCGACGATGCGGGCGCCCTCCTCGTGTGCTCGGCGCAGCGCGTCGAGCGCCTCTTCCGGCGGCGGCGAGGTGATCGAACGCCAGGCCGGTACGACGACCGTGCCGGCGCGTGAGATCGCCTCCAGCCCATGTGGCGCGGTGAGTTCCAGGCCGCCCGTGGTCCGCAGCGCGCCTTCCTCGCCCGCGCAGACCAGCAGTCGGTAGCGCGGCACGCCGGCGTCCTGGCGGTCGATCCCGAACACCGACAGTGGTATGGAACTCTCGAAGATGGGGCCGCCGCTGAACAGCAGCACCGCGACGATCTCCTTGCGACGTCGCCCGGAGAGTTTCCGGGCCGCGGCTTCCGGCGCGGCAGTGGAGTCGTGGCTCATTACTGCTAAGCCCCCCTCGGTGGTCGCGGCTCCTCGGTTGTGTCGCTCCTGCACGTTTCCCCTTGGTCCTGCACGAGTCCCCCGCCGTAAAAAGTCAAGATCGAATCTACTGGTTCCCGCGCTGGCACGGGTGTCCAGTTCCGCACGCGGTGCATTGTCGACATGACAACTTGGCGTGAAGCATTCGATCACGAAGGGTTGCACTCGTGGGGCGTGCAGGGAAGTGCGCCTCGTCGCAGTGGCCAATCCGCGTAGGGTGCGCAGGGCCGCCTGGACCCTGTCCGTGCAGGTGGAACGGGGGTTGGGGGGTGGTTCCGACCCCTCCTGAAGGGCATCCATAAGTTGGCCGAAAACAAGCGTTCAGGGGCGCGGAAACCGGTCAGTTGACCGGTGCAGCGCCGGTCAGTCCACCGTTGACTGCCCTTTTGTGTGACGTGCGCCTCTTTGCGTCGCGCAACGCTCGGAGCGGCGGAGCAGGATCCGGCAGACGGCGGTGACGGCGGCGAGCCCGAGCGCGGCGCCGGCGGCGCCGGCCAGTGAGGTGCCGTACCAGACGAGTACCACGGGGACGAGGACGCAGCTGAAGGCGGCCCAGCGGATCACTTCGCTCGCGGTGTCCGGTGCGGGCTGCGGCTCGGTCGTGGATCGCGGTCGGGGCATCGGGTACTCCCTGTGGCGGTGGCTCACCCCGTTCAACGCCCGTTCGATCACTCGGTCACCGGCCGTGCACCTGTGAATCCCGTGCAAACCGCCTGTACGGGGCAGCAACCATTGCGTTACGGGCGCGGCTCGTGCATGCTCCGGTGAACCCCTACGGGAGTCCGGGGGGCTGCTTACGGAGCGTGCGCGGTATCTGGGCCAGGGAGGCGTGCCGCCGTACCCTTGGGGGTATGGGCTTGGGAAGATGTTTCCCGGACACAGCTCCGTCGCACACTGTCGTCCCGAACCCGATCAAGGATCACCAAGCCGAGACAGCCATGGCCGGTCACGAATTCTTCGACCCCGCGGACCGCAAGCGGCCGGTCGCCGATCCCACGGCGGCAGAACCGCAGGCGGCGGAAGAGACACGCCCTTCCTGCGATCCCGCCTTCCGGCACGGAGTCGTGGTCGGCTTCGACGGCTCCACGTCCAGTGAGCGTGCCCTCGCGTACGCCATCGGCATGGCCCACCGCTCCCACTCGGGTCTGATCATCGTCCATGTGGCCAACCGGCTGCCCACCACCGTGTGGGCCGGCTGCGAGCCGCCCGTGTTCGTGGACGTCCCGGACCACCGCACCGAGGTGCTCGGTCTGGAACTGGCCTGCGCGGACTATCTGGCCGAGGTGCCCTGGATCCTGGTCGAGCGCGGCGGGGACATCTGCCACGAACTCGAAGAGGTGGGCAAGGAGTACGAGGCCGACGCGATCGTCGTCGGGTCCACGCACGGGATCGTCGGACGCATCTTCGGCTCCGTCGCCGGCCGGCTCGCCAAGCGCGCGCAGCGGCCCGTGGTCGTCATTCCCTGAGTCTCCCGAGCCTTCCGAGCCGTCCTCGGCCTCCCTCTCAACTCCCTTTGTACAGCGGGAAACTACTCGCGCGTAGAGGTGTTTGTGCCCTTGTGAAGGGCATATATCGGTCACTGCGCATCAGCACATGCATGAAGGGAGCCCGCCGTGGACACCGACGTCTCTGCGGGAAGCGGAAGCACCACCGTCGTGGGCCGACTCGCCCTGGGGATAACCCTGTTGGCGTTCGGTCTCGGTACGACCGGCGTGATCGACGGCGTGGGGGCCTCCGACGCCGTGTCGCTGGCTCACTACGTGGGCGGCGTCGCCCTGTTCCTGGTCGGCCTGCTGGCCTTCCGCGGTGGTGACACCGCCTCCGGTACGTCCTTCGCGGCCCTCGGCGCCCTGTGGTTCACCTGGGCCGTCGCGGCACACACCTCGGCCAACGCGGCCGGACTGTTCCTGCTTCTGTTCGCCCTCGTGGCGCTCTCGTTGACCCTCGCGGGCGGCGACAGCCTCGGGCAGCTCATGAACGGGCTGCTGTTCGTGGCCATGGCGGTGCTGGCGGTCGCCCAGTTCGCCGACAGCTCCGGTCTCACCAAGACCGGCGGCTGGGTCGCCGTCGCCTCCGGCGCGGTGGCCTGGTACGCGGCGACGGCCGCGCTGGCCCACTGGCCGACGGTACTTCCTCGGCGTGCTGCCGGCCGGGGGGTGACGGCCGCCGGCTGAAACGTGCAGCACTGAAGAGACCCCCACGTGAAAGGTGGCACACGTGGGGGTCTGT
Organism: Streptomyces sp. NPDC002676; assembly: GCF_053592455.1. Taxonomy (NCBI): domain Bacteria; kingdom Bacillati; phylum Actinomycetota; class Actinomycetes; order Kitasatosporales; family Streptomycetaceae; genus Streptomyces; species Streptomyces sp. NPDC002676. Next base: position 243,359 of record NZ_JBSFVT010000001.1, read on the forward strand.
TCTGTCGAGGTGGGCTACTCCACCGTCACGGACTTCGCGAGGTTCCGCGGCTTGTCGATGTCCCGGCCGAGGGCCTTCGCCGTGTGGTAGGCGAGGAGCTGGAGCGGGATGCCCATCAGGATCGGGTCCAGTTCGTCCTCGTTCTTCGGGACGATGATCGTCTGGTCGGCCTTCTCCTGGTGCTGGTGGGCCACCGCGAGGATCTTGCCGCTGCGGGCCTTGATCTCCTCCAGGGCGGCGCGGTTCTTCTCCAGCAGGTCGTCGTCGGGGACGATCGCGACCGTCGGCAGGGCGGGCTCGATGAGGGCCAGCGGGCCGTGCTTCAGCTCGGAGGCCGGGTAGGCCTCGGCGTGGATGTAGGAGACCTCCTTCAGCTTGAGGGAGGCCTCGCGGGCGACCGGGTAGCCCCGGACGCGGCCGATGAAGAGCATCGAGCGGGCGTCGGCGTACTGCTCGGCCAGCTCCTTGACCGCGTCCTCCTGCTTGAGGATCTCGGTGATCTGCTCGGGCAGCTTGCGCAGGCCCTCGATGATCCGCTTCCCGTCGCTGACCGAGAGGTCGCGGGTGCGGCCGAGGTGCAGCGCGAGGAGCGCGAAGGCGACCGTGGTGTTGGTGAAGCACTTCGTGGAGACCACGCACACCTCGGGGCCGGCGTGCACGTAGATGCCGCCGTCCGCCTCGCGGGCGATCGCCGAGCCCACCACGTTGACCACGCCGAGGACGCGGGCGCCCTTGCGCTTCAGCTCCTGCACGGCGGCGAGGACGTCGTAGGTCTCACCGGACTGGGAGACGGCGACGTACAGCGTGTCGGGGTCGACGACCGCGTTGCGGTAGCGGAACTCGGAGGCCGGCTCGGCGTCGGCGGGGATGCGGGCCAGCTCCTCGATCATCTGGGCGCCGATCATGCCCGCGTGGTACGAGGTGCCGCAGCCGAGGATCTTCACGCGGCGGATCCGGCGCGCCTCGCGGGCGTCCAGGTTGAGGCCGCCGAGGCGCACGGTGGAGAAGCGCTCGTCGATGCGCCCGCGCAGCACGCGGTCCACGGCGTCCGCCTGCTCGTGGATCTCCTTGTGCATGTAGGTGTCGTGGCCGCCCATGTCGTACGACTCCGCCTCCCACTCCACGGTGGTGGGCTCGGCGGTGGTGCGGGTGCCCTCGGTGGTGTAGGTGCGGAAGTCGTCGGCCTTCAGCGTCGCCATCTCGCCGTCGTCCAGCGTGACTATCTGGCGGGTGTGGGCGACCAGCGCGGCCACGTCGGAGGCGACGAACATCTCCTTCTCGCCGATGCCGAGGACGACCGGGGAGCCGTTGCGGGCCACCACGATGCGGTCGGAGAAGTCGGCGTGCATCACCGCGATGCCGTAGGTGCCCTCGACGACCCGGAGGGTCTCGCGGACCTTGTCCTCCAGCTTCTCGGCCTGGGAGCGGGCGATCAGGTGGACGAGGACCTCGGTGTCGGTCTCGGAGAGGAACTCGACGCCGTCGGCCTCCAGCTTGCGGCGCAGGTCGGAGGCGTTGTCGATGATGCCGTTGTGCACGACGGCGACCTTGTTGTCGGCCGACATGTGCGGGTGGGCGTTGACGTCGGAGGGGGCGCCGTGGGTGGCCCAGCGGGTGTGCGCGATGCCGGTGGTGCCCTTGAAGCGCGCGGGGACCTTGGCCTCCAGGTCGCGCACCCGGCCCTTGGCCTTGACCATCTTCAGGCCGGCCGTCTTCGGGGAGGTGACGACGATGCCCGCGGAGTCGTACCCGCGGTACTCCAGGCGCTGCAGGCCCTCCAGGAGCAGCGGCGCCACATCACGCTTCCCGATGTATCCGACAATTCCGCACATATATAGGTATTCCTCAGCCGTAGACCATGCGGCGCAGCTGCCGGAGCGTCAGCTCCGGCGGTGCGACCGCCCGGTATTTCAGGTCCGCCTCGATCCGTTCGAAGATCTCCGAGTTCACCAGGCCCTGGGCCTGGAGCTCACGGTGGCGGCGACGGACGAAGTCCTGGGTCGTCTCGTCGAAGTACGCGAGCACGTCCTGGACCACCCGCAGCGCCTCGCCCCGGCTCAGGGGCGTGGACTGCGTCAGATGATCAACAAGTTCGTCGTGCACCCGGTAGATCCTGAGGTACGGGAGCGAGTTTCGCAAGAATCCTGCCCGATTCCGGGCAAGCGCAGATTGAGACTCCTTTGGGATCTTGTTTGCAAGCTGTCCATCCTGTGTCTTGCGCGCTGTTGCTCAACAGGACGAGTTTCAGGCGTCATGGACATTCCTCGTATGGGAGTACCGGAGAAGCTCGCCGAGCGCATGAGCATGGCTGAGCAGCATGAGTACCTGCGCGCCAAGTTCTCTCGGCGCACCATGATCAGAGGCGGCGCGGTCACGCTGGGCGCCGTCACCGGCGGCGCGTTTGTGACGGGCGCCACCGCCCAGGCCGCCGTTCCGACGCAGCGCACTGCCGCCGCCACCGAGACCGTCGACGGCGCCATGGTCGCGCCCTTCGGCCGCCACCTCGCCTACGGCGCCGACCCGCGCACCGAGATGACCATCTCGTGGCAGGTCCCGGTCGCCGTGAAGAACCCGTTCATCCGCATCGGCGCCGCGCCCTGGGACCTGTCCCGCAAGATCGAGGCCGAGGTCCGCACCCTCTACACCCCGGCCGGCGTCGGCGCGAGCGGCGACCACACCCAGTACTACCTGCACGCCCAGCTCACCCGCCTGCGCCCCGGCAGGACGTACTACTACGGCGTCGGCCATGACGGCTTCGACCCGGCCGAGCCGCACCTGATCGGCACCCTGGGCACCTTCACCACCGCCCCCGCCCACAAGGCGCCGTTCACCTTCACGGCCTTCGGCGACCAGGGCGTCAGCTACCACGCGCTGGCCAACGACAGCCTGATCCTCGGCCAGAACCCGGCCTTCCACCTGCACGCCGGCGACATCGCCTACGGCGACCCGGCAGGCCAGGGCAAGACCACCGACACCGGCTTCGACTCGCGCACCTGGGACCAGTTCCTGTACCAGACCGAGTCGGTGGCCAAGCAGATCCCGTGGATGGTCTCGTACGGCAACCACGACATGGAGGCCTGGTACTCGCCCAACGGCTACGGCGGCGAGGAGGCCCGCTGGACCCTCCCGGACAACGGCCCGGACCCGGAGAACCTGCCCGGCGTCTACTCCTTCGTCTACGGCAACACGGCGATCATCTCGCTGGACCCCAACGACATCTCCTTCGAGATCCCGGCCAACCTCGGCATCTCCGGCGGCACCCAGACCACATGGTTCGAGGGCCAGCTGAGGAAGTTCCGGGCCTGCGACGACATCGACTTCATCGTCGTGTTCTTCCACCACTGCGCGTACTGCACGTCCAAGGCGCACGCCTCGGAGGGGGGTGTGCGCCAGGAGTGGGTGCCGCTGTTCGACAAGTACCAGGTCGACCTCGTCATCAACGGCCACAACCACCAGTACGAGCGCACCGATGTCATCAAGGGCAACGAGGTCACCAAGAAGCTGCCGATCGGCGGCACGGCCTACCCCGAGACCGAGGGTGTGGTGTACGTCACGGCCGGTGCGGCGGGCCGCAGCCTGTACGCCTTCACCGCCCCGGACTCCTACGAGGGCCACGAGAACGAGGTCGACTCCGTGTCCTCGTTCATCTGCCTCAAGGACGGCGCCAGGCAGCCCGAGACCGTCGAGTGGTCCCGGGTGCGCTACCTCAACTACTCGTTCCTGCGCGTGGACGTCACGCCCGCGCCCACGGGCGGCTACACCACCCTGAAGGTGCAGGGCATCGCCGAGACCGGTGACCGCATCGACCACTTCACGGTGGCCCGCCGGGCCAAGTAGTGAGCAGTCCGCCCGGCGGCCTTTGGTCCCGGGCGGCGGGCGGTCCTCACATGCGGTTGAGGACCGCCCGCTTGGCCAGGGTGAACTCCTCCTCGGTGAGCACCCCGGCGCGGTGCAGCTCGCCCAGCTCCCGCAGCCGCCGCAGCAGGGCGTCGTGGTCGTCAGCCCCGGTGGGCCGTGACGGCAGGGCCCCGTTGTCTTCGCCGGCCGTATCCGTCTTCTCGAGGGCGGGGGCGGAGTTCCCGGAAGTGGCCGTCGCCGACGGATGCGGCAGCCGGGCCCGGACGGCCGCCGCCACCAGGGCCATCAGCGGGTCCTTCCTGAAGCCCCACAGCTCGACCGTGTTCGGGTCGTACTTGGGCGGCGCCGTGACCGGGGCGCCGCGCACCAGGAAGCGCAGATGCCCGTTCTCCAGCCCGGCCGCCGGCTGCCACTCCACGCCGGCGATCTCGGCGAGCGGTATCGCCCGCGGACCGGCGGCGGACTTGGCCTGCTCCGTCTTCCAGTTCCACTCCAGCCGCACCCACTCCCCGTCGAAGCTCGCCGAGCCGTCCCCGGCGGACGCGGAGAGCGGGACGGCCGGGCCGGGCAGCAGGAACTCCGTGACCGGAGCGGCGGAAACCTGGTCCAGCAGCAGGGCGTTGCGCACCTCGTCCGCGAAGTACTCGGCGACGCCGTACCGGTCGGACGCCACGGTCAGCACATACGGGTCGTCCCCCTCGGCGAGCCGCCCGCCGGTGGCGTGCAGCAGAGGATCCGCGCCCTCGCGCAGCCGCAGCCTCAGCCGCCCCGACCTGCGGCCCTGTTCGAAGAAGATCCCGGCCAACGCCCCGAGTGGCACGGTGAGTTCACCCAGTGCCTGGCGGAGCGGGCCGACGTTCCGCTCCCGGCCGGGGGTGAGCCGCAGGGTGTCGCCGTCGAAGACCCAGGTGCCGTCCTTCTGGATGATTTCCGCCATGCGTGGATTGTTTCACCCTGCTGCGGGAGAGTGGTCTTTACCACATCTGAAGGGAGCGCATGTGAGACGGAAGCACAGCTCGACTCCCCGCACGCCTCGCATACTCGGATCGCTGCTGCTTCTCGCGGCAGGCGGTGTGTTCACCCTCGGCGCCGCCGCCCCTCCGCGACCCGCCACCACCACCCCCCTCGGCCAGGTGATCCCGGCGCCCGCCTCGGTCCTCCCCGGCGGAACCTCGTACCGCATCACCAGCAGCACCAGCGTCCGCGTCGACGACACCCCCGAGGTGCGCGCGGTCGGCACCTACCTCGCCGGCATCCTGCGGCCCTCCACCGGCTACCCGCTGCCCCTCACCGACGAGGGCCCGGGCGGCATCCAGCTCCACCTCGACGGCCGCGACCACGGCGCCGAGGGCTACCGGCTGATCAGCACGGCGGCCGGCGTCCGCCTCACCGCGAGCACGCCCGCCGGCCTCTTCCACGGCGTCCAGACCCTGCGCCAGCTGCTCCCGGCGAGCGTGGAGAAGCGGACCGTCCAGGACGGCCCCTGGCGCATCGCGGGCGGCACCATCACGGACCGTCCCCGCTACGCCTACCGGGGCGCCATGCTGGACGTCTCCCGACACTTCTTCACGGTGGCCCAAGTCAAGCGGTACATCGACCATTTGGCCCTCTACAAGATCAACGAGCTGCATCTGCACCTCAGCGACGACCAGGGCTGGCGCATCGCGATCGACTCCTGGCCGCGCCTCGCCTCCTACGGCGGCTCCACCGAGGTCGGCGGCGGCCGGGGCGGATACCTCACCAAGGCCGACTACCAGGAGATCGTGCGCTACGCCGCCTCCCGCTATCTGGAGGTCGTCCCCGAGATGGACATGCCCGGCCACACCAACGCGGCCCTCGCCTCCTACGCCAAGCTGAACTGCGACGGCACCGCGCCCCCGCTGTACACCGGCACCCACGTCGGCTTCAGCTCGCTGTGCGTGCCCAAGCAGGTGACGTACGACTTCGTGGACGACGTCGTCAGGGAGCTGGCCGCGATCACCCCCGGCCGCTATCTGCACATCGGCGGCGACGAGGCGCACTCCACCAGCCACACCGACTACGTGGCGTTCATGGACCGGGTGCAGCCGATCGTGGCCAAGTACCACAAGACGGTCATCGGCTGGCACCAGCTGACCGGCGCCCACCCGGCCGAGGGCGCCCTCGCCCAGTACTGGGGCCTGGACCGCACCGGAGCGGAGGAGAAGGCGCAGGTGGCCAAGGCCGCCCAGAACGGCACCGGGCTGATCCTGTCCCCGGCCGACCGGGTCTACCTGGACATGAAGTACACGACCAGCACCAGGCTGGGCACGAAGTGGGCCGGGTACGTGGAGGTGCAGCGGTCGTACGACTGGAACCCGGGCGCCTATCTGACGGGCGCCCCCGCGTCCGCCATCAGGGGCGTCGAGGCGCCGCTGTGGTCGGAGACCGTCACCAGTTCGGCCGACATCGAGTACATGGCCTTCCCGCGGCTGCCCGGCGCGGCCGAGCTGGGCTGGTCCCCGGCGGCCACGCACGACTGGAACACCTACAAGGTGCGCCTGGCCGCCCAGGCCCCGCGCTGGGACGCGCTCGGGATGGCGTACTACAAGTCGCCCCAGGTTCCCTGGCCGACGGGTTGACCCATGACTGACGGGCACCCCCGAGGACCGCACTCGGGGGTGCCCGTCAGCCGTTCGGCTCAGTACCCGGCGATGGGATTCGGCAGCGTCCCCACCAGCTGAAGCGCGCCGGACGGATCGGCGAGGTCCACCATCTGCCGGTTGTCGCGCAACTGGAGCCGGTTGAGGCAGGACAGCGCGAACTCGGGGGCGAACAGGTCGTACTGCCGGAACCGCTCGGCGAGTTCGGGCACGGAGTCCTGGTACGCGCGCGTGACCTCCGCGACCGTACGCCAGAAGGCGTCCTCCGCCAGGATGCCCTCGGCGGCGAGGTGCGCGGCGAGGAAGCGGAAGAAGCAGTCGAAGACGTCCGTGAAGATCGACAACAGCCGCTGGTCCTCCGGGACCTCGGCCCGGATCCGCCGCACCTGCGGCGGCAGGACGGCGGCCGGGTCCATCACCACGATCTCCTCGGCGATGTCCTTGTAGACCGCGCGCTGCACGACCCCGTCCTTCAGTACGAGGATCACGTTCTCGCCGTGCGGCATGAAGGCCAGGTCGTAGGCGTAGAAGCTGTGCAGCAGCGGGGTGTAGTAGGCCCACAGGTACTGCCGCAGCCACTGAGCCGGGCCGAGGCCCGAGCGCTCGATCAGGGCGCCCGCGAACGAGGCACCCTCGTGGTCCACGTGCAGCAGGGAGGCCATGGTCGCCAGTGACTCGCCCTCCCGCAGCGAGGGAACCGGGCTCTCCCGCCACAGCGCGGCCAGCATCTTGCGGTACGGCGAGTAGCGGTCGGTGGCCCGCTCGTACTCCAGGTGCCGGTAACCGACGGCGGCCCGCTCCCGGATGATCGTGAGCCCGGTCGACTTCAGCACGCTGTCGTTCTCGATCAGCTGGGCGAGCCAGTCGTTGATCGCCGGGGTGGCCTCCATGTAGGCGGCCGAAAGCCCCCGCATGAAGCCCATGTTGACGACGGACAGGGCCGTCTTCACGTAGTGCTTCTGTGGATGGGAGGTGTTGAAGAAGGTCCGGATGGACTGCTGGGCCAGGTACTCGTCGTCGCCCTCCCCGAGGCACACCAGGTTCCGGCGGGCGACCTCGGCGGCGAAGGTGACGGAGAGCTTGTTCCACCACTGCCAGGGATGGACCGGGATGAGCAGATAGTCGGCAGGGTCGAGCCCCTGGTCGCTCAGCTGCTCCTGGAACCGCTCGACGGTCCCGGCCCCCAACTCCCGCCGGATGAAGTCCTCGTACTCGATCCCGGCGCCCGCCGTGAACGCGGCCCGCGAGCGGTGCGCGGCCAGCCACACCAACCGGACGGGGCTCGCGGTCTCCGGGGCGTACGACAGGTACTCGTGCACGCCGAAGCCCAGCCGCCCGTTGTTGGCGACGAAACAGGGGTGGCCCTCGGTCATCCCGGTCTCGATGTCCTGGAACCCGCTCCGCGCCAGCTCGGCCGCGGGGACGCGCGGCTTGGTGAGCTTGTAGCAGGTGCCGGAGAGGGTGGAGGAGATCTCCTCCAGATAGACGGGCAGGATCTCGTCGCTCAGCCCGAGGGACTCCTTCAGCTCGATGACGAAGTCCAGTGCGGCGAGGGGAAGTTCCACGCCGTCGCGGTGCCGGACGATGGACCCGGCGTCGACGTCCCAGTGGTCGAGGGCACGGCGGGTCGCGGCGAACGTGTACCGAGTACCCCCGTCGTCGCTCCGGACGACGTACGCACCGCCCTCCTCCTCGGGCGTGATCAGCCGCTCGTGCGCGAACTCGGCGAGCGCCTTGCGTATCAGCAGCCGGTTGGCGGTGTCCCAGCGCTCGGGGGACAGGTGGGCCACGGCAGCGGCGAGGCTCATACGGCCACCGCCTTCGCGAACTGCGCCCGGGTGCAGAAGCTCAGCAGCGCCGTCTTCTCCGGCTTCTGGACCTCCCGCTCGGGCACGAACCCGACGCCTTCGTTGAGGGCGTGCACCGCCTTGTTGCGCACGTCGGGCTCGACGACGACGCGTTCTGTCGCCGGGCTCTCGAAGAGATGGGCCATCACGGCGGTGATGACGGCCCGCGTGAACCCGTGCACGGGCGCGTCGGTGGGCGCGACGAGGAAGTGCATGCCGACATCGCCCGGCTCCGGCTCGTACAGTCCGACCAGCTCGCGGCGGGCGGGGTCGTACCGCTCCATCAGGAAGACGGGTTCGCCGTCGTGCAGCCCGAGCAGCGCGTCGTGGTGCTCGTCGGCCGCGATCTCCAGGTAGGCCCGCTCGACGTCCTCGACCTCGGCGTCCTGCATCATCCAGAAGGCGGCCTTGGGGTGGGTGACCCAGGAGTGCAGCAGCTTCGCGTCCTTCGGCGGGTCGACGGCACGGAAAGTGAAGGTCATGCGGCGAACTCCTGGAAGGCGATGGTCTTCTCGACCGGGTAGTACTCGCTGCCGAGCAGCTCGCGGATGATGTACGCGTTGCGGTACGCGCCCATGCCCAGGTCGGGGCTGGTGATGCTGTGGGTGTGGACGCCGGCGTTCTGGAGGAAGACTCCGCGGCCCGTGACGTCGATGGCGTAGTTGCGGGCGAGGTCGAAGTTGCCCTGTGAGTCGTAGCGGAGCCGGTCGCGGACCGGGTTCAGGAACTCGGGCTCGGTGTACTTGTAGCCGGTGGCCAGGATCAGGCCCTCGGAGCGCAGCTCGTAGTCCTTCTCCTGCTCCTCCTGGCGCAGGCTCAGGGTGTAGGTGCCGTTCTCGTGACTGACACTGTTCAGGGAGGAGTTGGTGAGCAGGCGGGTGGGGACCGGGCCGCCGAGGTTCTTCTGGTACAGCAGGTCGAAGATCTCGTTGACGAGGTCGCCGTCGATGCCCTTGAACAGGCCCTTCTGCTGGTCCGTGAGGCGGTAACGGGTGGCTTCCGGCAGCGCGTGGAAGTAGTCGATGTACTCCGGGCTCGTCATCTCCAGCGTGAGCTTGGTGTACTCCAGCGGGAAGAAGCGGGGCGAGCGGGTCACCCAGTTCAGCCGGTAGCCGTGGACGTCGATCTCGCTGAGCAGGTCGTGGTAGATCTCGGCGGCGGACTGGCCGCTGCCGACCAGCGTGATCGACTCCTTGCGCTGCAACTCCTGCTTGTGGTGCAGATAGCGGGAGTTGTGGATGAAGTCGCCGCCCAGGCCGTCGCAGGCCGCCGGGAGGTACGGGGGAGTGCCGGTCCCGAGGACCAGGTGGCGGGCGCGGAACGTGTCGCCGGTGTGGGTGCGGACGACGTAGACCTCGGCCTCGTCGTCGTACGTCACCTCGGTGACGGTCGTGTCGAAGCGGATGCTGCCCAGCTTTCCGGCCGCCCAGCGGCAGTAGGCGTCGTACTCCACCCGCAGCGGATAGAAGTTCTCGCGGATGTAGAACGAGTACAGCCGCCCCTGCTCCTTCAGGTAGTTGAGGAAGGAGTACGGGGAGGTCGGGTCGGCGAGGGTGACCAGGTCCGACAGGAACGGGGTCTGAAGGTGGGCGCCGTCCAGGAACATGCCCGCGTGCCACTCGAAGTCCGGCTTGGACTCCAGGAAGACGCCGTCCAGTTCGGCGATGGGCTCGGTGAGGCAGGCGAGCCCGAGGTTGAAGGGGCCGAGTCCGATCCCCACGAAGTCATGAATGGGGGTGGCCTCAGGAAGCGCGGTCAAGGGACTCTCCCAGGTACTGCTCGGCATGGCCGGCGATCAGATCGAGGACGGCGGCGATGTCGGCCGGTGTCGTCTCGGGGTTGAGCAGGGTGAACTTCAGGTAGTGACGGCCGCCGACCTTGGTGCCCGCCACCACGGCGTCACCGGAGGCGAACAGGGCCTTGCGGGCATGGAGGTTGGCACGGTCGATCTCGGCCGGGTCGGTGACGGCGGCCGGGATGTAGCGGAAGACGAGGGTGGAGAGGGCGGGCTCGACGACGACGTCGTAGCGGGGGTCGGCGGCAAGGAGCCTCCAGCCCTCCCGGGCCAGGTCGCAGACCTCGTCGAAGAGTTCCCCGATGCCGTCGGCGCCCATGACCCGCAGGGTCAGCCACAGCTTGAGGGCGTCGAAGCGGCGGGTGGTCTGGAGGGACTTGTCGACCTGGTTGGGGATGCGCTCCTGCACCATGCGGCGCGGGTTCAGGTACTCCGCGTGGTAGGTGGCGTGCCGCAGGGTGGCCGCGTCCCGGACCAGTACCGCGGACGAACTCACCGGCTGGAAGAAGGACTTGTGGTAGTCGACGGTGACGGAGTCGGCGCGCTCGATGCCGTCGATGCGGTCCCGGTACCTGCGGGAGGCGAGCAGTCCGCAGCCGTAGGCCGCGTCCACGTGCATCCACACGCCGTACCGGGCGCACAGCTCGGCCAGCTCCGGCAGCGGGTCGATGGAGCCGAAGTCGGTGGTGCCTGCGGTGGCGACGACCGCCATGGGGACCAGGCCGTCTCGCGCGCAGCGTTCCAACTCGTGGGCGAGGGCGAGGGTGTGCATGCGCTTCTCGTGGTCGACGGGGATCGCGACGACGGCGTCCTGGCCCAGGCCGAGCAGTTTCGCGGACTTCTGCACGCTGAAGTGACTGACCTCGGAGGCGAAGATGCGCAGCCTGGCCAGGTCGTCGGTCTTGGCCTCCTCCCGCGCCAGCAGCAGCGCCTGGAGGTTGGACTGGGTGCCGCCGGAGGTGAACACGCCGTCGGCGGCGGGTCCGAGGCCGATGCGGGCGGCCGTCCAGTCGATGAGCCGGCGCTCGATGAGGGTCCCGCCGGCCGACTGGTCCCAGGTGTCCAGCGAGGAGTTGACGGCGCAGAGCACGGCCTCGCCGAGCATCGCCGGGATGACCACCGGGCAGTTGAGGTGGGCGAGATAGCGGGGGTGATGGAAGTAGACCGCGTCCCGGAGGTAGACGTCCTCCAGCTCGTCGAGGACGGCGCCGGTGTCGCCGAGCGGCCGGTCCAGGTCGATGGCGTCGAGGCGGGGGGTGAGGGCGTCGACGGTGACGCCGGTGAACGGACGGTCGGTGGTGGCGAGTTTGGCCGCCACCCGCTCGACTCCTTCGGTCACGGAGCGGCGGTAGTGCTCCGCGGTGAGGCCATTGAGCAGGTGCGAGCGCATGCGGGGTCCTCCGGTTCCGCGGGTTCAACTTAGGTTAGCCTAACCTAAGTTGAAAGGGGAGGTCATTCCGCCTCGCGGAGCTGTTCCTCCGTCATCCCCTGCCGCCAGTAGCCGACGAAGGTGACCCGCCGCCGGTCCACCCCGCACTCCCGGACGAAGTACCGGCGCAGCGCCTTCACCTGCCCCGACTCGCCGGCGATCCAGACGTACGGCCGCTCGGCGGCGGGCAGTCGGGCGGCTCGTACGGCCTCGACGGCCATGGGGGACCCGTCGTGCCGTACGAGCCACGTGATCTCCGCGTCCGCCTTGGTGGCCACGTCCTGGATGTCACCGGCGTGCGGCACCTCCAGCCAGGCGCAGACACGGACACCCGCCGGGAGGGTTTCCAGGATCGCGGTGGCGGCGGGTACGGCGGTCTCGTCGCCCCACAGGAGGACGAGGTCGGCGTCCTCGGGCAGGCGGAAGCGGATGGCGCGATTGTCCGCGACGGCCGGGCCGAGGAGCAGGACGCGGTCGCCGGGGGTGGCGCGGGAGGCCCACTGCGAGGCGGGGCCGGCGGGGGTGTGGGCGCCCGGCTCGACGCCGTGCAGGACGAAGTCGATGTCGATCTCGTCGGGGGCGCGGCGCAGGGCGCGGAGCGTGTACGAGCGCATCACCGCCCGTACGTCGTCCGGGAGTTCACGCCAGGCCTGCCACCAGTCCTTCCCCAGGTCCAGCGGGACGACGGGCTCGGCCTGTCCCGGGTGCGGCAGGAACAGGGAGAGGGACTGGTCACGCCCGTCCGAGTGGAAGGCGTGCAGGTCGGCACCGGTGAAGGTGACGCGGACGAGAGACGGGCCGAGCCGCCTCGTCCGTACGACCTGAAGGGAGAAGAAACGGAACGGGGCGGCTACGGCCGTCGTCATGTGTGCTCCTGGTTTCAGGAATCGGGGTGGGCTCAGCCGACCTTCTTGGCCTTCTCGATGGCCTCCGCCAGGCTGGTCAGCAGCGGTACGCACTTGTCGTACGAGAGGATCGGCTCGGGGGAGCGGGCGATGACCTGGCCGGCCTTGACCGCGGGGAGCTTCTTCCAGGTGGCCTTGGTGATGTCGGCGGGCTGGATGGTCGAGGAGCGGTCGTCCATCATGATGATGTCGGTCTGGTACTTGTCGACGTTCTCCCAGCTCAGCGACTCGTACCAGCCGCCGCCCTGCTTCTTGGCGCTCTCCGGGGGCTCCACGAAGTTCACGCCGAGGGCCTTGAAGTACTCCAGGTCGACGGAGAGGTTGGTGCCGGAGACGTAGAAGAGCTGGTCGCTCGCGGAACCGGCCATGACCTTGATGCCGGGCTTGGCCTTGGCGGCGGCGCGCAGCCGGGCCGCCGCGTCCTCGAAGCGCTTCTTGGCGTCCGTCACCTTGGCGGCCTTCATGTCGGCGCCGAGCGACTCGGCCAGCTCCCACATGCGCTGCAGCGGCTGGGTGAGCTGACGGTCGTAGACGGAGATGCCGACGCTGGGCGCGAGTTGGCCGATCTTCTTCTTCGACTCCTCGGGGACGTACCAGAGGGTGCCGGCGCCGTCGAACATCGTCGTGATGAGCACGTCGGGCGCGAGGGCGGCGTACTTCTCGATGTTGAACTGGCCCCAGGTGTTGCCGAGGACCGTCAGCTTGCTGATGTCCATGTCGCCGGCCTGGACATCGGGCTTGCCGTCGGTGGTCTTGGTCGGGCCGAAGACGCCCTTGACCTGGATGCCGTAGTCGTACAGCGCGGCGCCGACGCCGGTGAAGGCGACGATGTTCGCAGGCACCTTGTCCAGCTTCACGGTCGTACCGCGGTCGTCCTTGAAGCTCCAGGGCCCGGACTTGCCGGCCGCCCCGCCCTTGCTCCCGCCTTCGCCGGAGCCCGCGTCTTTCCCCTTGTCGTCCCCGCAGGCGGCGAGCGCGGCACCGAGGCTGAGGACGCCGCCCGCGGCGAGCAGTCCGCGGCGAGTGAGGTGGGTGGCACGGGCATGGGGCATGGGTGTGACTGCTTTCGAACAGGGCGAAACGCCCGCCGGACAAGGTCGAAGGTAGGTTAGCCTAACCTCACTAGATGTCCAGAGGCGGGTACGCGGGAGGCTGGCCGTAAATGCCCTCTGCGCAGGGGGCTTCGGCCCGCAGTGCTCCAACTGCTGGGCCTTGGCCAGGCCTTCGCTCAGCCCGTCACGCCGAACGGCGTGACCTGGGTCCTTCCTCCGCATGGGGTGATCAGGCCGGAGGTGACCAGGGTCAGGGCCCGCGAGTCGCCCGGAACCCGTATGTCGACTCCGTAGGCCGGAGTCTCGTAGCGGTCGTAACACGTGGAGGCGTAGCCGCCCTCCCACAGGACCGTGAAGGAAATGGTGTGGCCCGGGGCGAGGTGGACGTCGGGGAGGTCGTGCTCGGAGGTCCGGGTGACCGAGAAGTGGCGCGGTCCTGACGTGCTCACCGGCTTGCCGCAGCCGGGGGAGGTGTCGCCCTTGGTGCAGGCCCGGATGACTGCGTCGCCGAAGAACGTGAGACCGGGCCGGCCTCGCAGACGGCACGTCGAGCCGGAGCGGTTGCGCAACAGGACCGGTGTGGCGAACCAGCCGTAGCGACCGGTGCCGGTCTTCCCCTCCGACGCGGTGAGGGCGCTCGCGGCGCAGGCGTGGGCGGCGGGCGCCGTCGTGCGGGACGGCGTGTTCGTGCGTGCCGGCGTGCGCCTTGCCGCCGGGATCGCGGCGGGGACGGACGGGCTGCCGGAGCGCGCCGTGCGAGCGCGTTCCGGCGCCGGCGACGACGTGGCCGCATCGTGCCGGACCGTCGGCGCGGGCGTGCTCGGGAACTCCGGGTCCGCCCCACGCACGCCCGCGCTGCCGCTGCAGGCGGTGAGGGCTGCCGTCAGCAGCGCCGGCAGCCCGACCGCCGTACGTTGTCTCCCCCGCATGGTCATGACGCGAACCGTATCCGCGGCTGCCGCGTCCACAGGTCTGCCACGGCAAGGCGCCATGACGCGTTCCTCTGCCGTTCAGGGAAGCGGCAGGAGGCGCCCTCGACGAAGCAGCCGGTGCGCCCCCGCGTCCGGGGAAGGGGGATGGATCAGCCCGCCAGCCCCAACTCCCGTGCGATCAGCATCCGCTGGACCTCGCTCGTGCCCTCTCCGATCTCCAGGATCTTGGAGTCGCGCCACATGCGGGCCACCGGGTACTCGTTCATGAAGCCGTAGCCGCCGTGGACCTGCGTGGCCTCGCGGGCGTTGTCGACGGCGACCGTGGAGGAGTACAGCTTGGCCATGGCCGCCTCCTTCTTGAAGGGCTCGCCCGCCACCAGGCGGTAGGCCGCGTCGCGCCAGGCCAGGCGGGCCGTGTGGGCCTTCATCTCCATGTCGGCGATCTTGAACTGGATGGCCTGGTTGGCGCCGATGGGGCGGCCGAAGGCGTGACGTTCCTTCGCGTACTTCACCGACTCGTCCACGCAGCCCTGGGCCAGGCCCGTCGCGAGCGCCGCGATCGCGATGCGGCCCTCGTCCAGGATGCGCAGGAACTGGGCGTAGCCCCGGCCCTGCTCGCCCAGGAGGTTGGCGGCGGGCACGCGGACGTCCTGGAAGGAGAGTTCGCGGGTGTCGGAGGCGTTCCAGCCGACCTTCGAGTACGGCGCGGCCACCGTGAAGCCCGGGGTGCCGGACGGGACGATGATCGCCGAGATCAGCGGCTTGCCGTCCGGCTTGCGGCCCGTGACCGCCGTGACCGTCACCAGGCCCGTGATGTCCGTGCCCGAGTTGGTGATGAAGCACTTGGTGCCGTTGATGACCCATTCGTCGGTGTCCGGGTCCAGGCGGGCCGTCGTACGGGTGGCCCCGGCGTCGCTGCCGCCGTCCGGCTCCGTCAGGCCGAAGGCGCCGAGGATCTCGCCGGCGCACAGGCGGGGGAGCCACTCGCGCTTCTGCTCCTCCGTGCCGAAGAGGTGCAGGGGCATCGCGCCCAGGGAGACGCCGGCCTCCAGGGTGATCGCCACCGACGAGTCCACCCGGGCCAGTTCCTCCAGGGCGATGCCCAGGGCCAGGTAGTCGCCGCCCATGCCGCCGTACTCCTCCGGGAAGGGCAGGCCGAACAGGCCCATGCGGCCCATCTCGCGGACGATCTCGTACGGGAACTCGTGCCGCTCGTAGAAGTCGCCGATCTTCGGCGCGACCACGTCGTGCGCGAACTCCTCCACAGTACGACGGAGTTCCTCCAGCTCGGGGCTGAGGCGGTGGTCCATGCTGATCACTGGTCCTTGTGGGAGAGAGCGCGGACGGTACGGGACGGGCTGGGTCGGCCCAGCTGTTCGGCCATCCACACGCTGGTGGCGGTCAGACGGCCCAGGTCGACCCCTGTCTCGATGCCGAGGCCGTGCAGCATCCATACGAGGTCTTCGGTGGCGAGGTTGCCGGTGGCGGACTTGGCGTACGGGCAGCCGCCGAGCCCTCCGGCGGAGGCGTCGACCGTCGTCACGCCGTGTTCCAGGGCCGCGTAGGTGTTCGCGAGCGCCTGGCCGTAGGTGTCGTGGAAGTGCACGCCGATCGTGTTGGTCGGGATGCCCTCCTCGTTGAGCAGGTTGAGGAGTTCGAGGACATGCCCCGGTGTGCCGACGCCGATCGTGTCCCCCAGGCCCAGCTCGTCGCAGCCCATGTCCCGCAGGGCCTTGCAGACGCGGGCCACCTGGTGGAGCGGGACCGCCCCCTCCCACGGGTCGCCGAAGCACATCGACACATAGCTGCGCACGTGGACGCCCGCGTCCTTCGCCTGCCGCACCACCGGCTCGAACGCGCCCAGCGACTCGTCCAGCGAGCGGTTGAGGTTGGCCCGCGCGAAGGACTCGGTGGCGCTGGCGAAGACGACGATGCTGCGCACGCCGAGCGAGAGCGCCCGGTCCAGGCCGCGCTGGTTGGGCACCAGCACGGGGAGTTCCACGTCGAGGTCCCGCACCAGGGGGAACAGCTCCTCGGCGTCGGCGAGCTGGGGCACCCACTTGGGGTGCACGAAGCTCGTCGCCTCGATCGTGGTGAGGCCCGCCTCGGCCAGCCGGCGGATGAACTCCGCCTTCACCGCCGTAGGCACCGGCGTCTTCTCGTTCTGCAGCCCGTCGCGCGCACCCACCTCCTGGATGCGCACCCGTGCGGGCAGATCCTGGGCCGGTACGGCCATGGGCAGTCCGACGGCGCTCATTCCGCCACCACCCCTTCCTTGTCGTGCGGTGCGATGACGGCCAGCACCTGGTCCATGGCGACCGTGGTGCCTGGCGTCACGTCCAGCTCGGCCACCGTGCCGGCGTGCGGGGCGGAGATCACGTGCTCCATCTTCATCGCCTCGACGACCAACAGGCTCTGACCGGCAGCCACTTCGTCACCGACGGCCACCTTGACGACGGTCACCGTGCCGGGCATGGGCGCGGTGAGCGAGTCGGCGCCCGCATGGCCCGATCGGCTCAGCGACGCGGCCACCGGGTCGTGGTCGCGCACGTGCCAGGCGTCGCCGTCGCGGCCGATCCAGTCGGCGGCGCGGTGGAAGGTGTGCCGGACGCCGTCCAGGGTCACGGAGACCCGGTCCTCGGCGACGGTGTGCGTGCCGCGCGGGGTGTACGTCACCGGGTCCTGCACCCTCAGGTGGAAGGCGGGTGCCTTCGGGGTGCCGCCCAGCCGCCAGCCGCTCGGCACCGAGTAGGGGTCGGTCCAGCCCTGCGGGGCGGGCTTGAGCGCCTCCAGGCGGACGGCAGCCGCCGCCTCGTAGACCTCCTCCGGCACGTCCGTGCCGACCAGGTCGTCGACCACCCGCTCCACCAGGCCGGTGTCCAACTCGCCCGACACGACGGCCGGATGGGCCAGCAGCCGGCGCAGGAAGCCCGCGTTGGTGGGCACGCCCAGCGTGACGGTCTCCGCGAGCGCCGCCCGGAGCTTGCGCAGCGCCGTCGCCCGGTCGGGGCCGTAGGCGATCACCTTGGAGAGCATCGGGTCGTACAGGCTGCCGACCTCGGTGCCCTCGTGGAGCCCGGAGTCGGTGCGGATGCCGTCGCCCTGGGGTTCGTGCAGCCGCAGTACCGTGCCGCCGGACGGCAGGAAGCCGCGCGTGGGGTCCTCGGCGCAGATCCGGGCCTCGACGGCGTGCCCGGTCAGCGTCACATCCTCCTGGGCGAAGCCCAGCCGCTCACCGGCGGCGACCCGCAGCTGCCACTCCACCAGGTCGAGCCCGGTGATGAGTTCGGTGACGGGGTGCTCCACCTGGAGGCGGGTGTTCATCTCCATGAAGTAGTACTGGGACGGGTCCCCGCCCGGCACGATGAACTCCACGGTGCCCGCGCCCCGGTACCCGCAGGAGCGGGCCGCCTGCACGGCCGCCTCGCCCATCGCGGCCCGGGTCGCCTCGTCGAGGAGGACGCTGGGCGCCTCCTCGATGATCTTCTGGTGCCGCCGCTGCAGCGAGCACTCGCGCTCGCCGAGATGGACGACATTGCCGTGGCCGTCGGCCAGCACCTGGATCTCGATGTGCCGGGGGCGGTCGATCCACCGCTCCACCAGCAGCGTGTCGTCGCCGAAGGAGGCGCGCGCCTCGCGGCGGGCGGCGGCGATCTCCTCCTCCAGCTTCGTCACGTCCCGCACCAGGCGCATGCCCTTGCCGCCACCGCCCGCGGACGGCTTGAGCAGCACGGGTGTCCCGATCTCCCGGGCGGACTCGGCGAGTTGGGCGTCGGACAGCCCGCTGCCGCTCGACCCCGGCACGACCGGCACCCCGGCCGCCTTCACCGTCTCCTTGGCGCGGATCTTGTCGCCCATGAGCGCGATCGCGTCCGCCGACGGGCCGATGAAGACCAGCCCCGCCTCCTCGCACGCGCGCGCGAAGCCCGCGTTCTCGGCGAGGAAGCCGTACCCGGGGTGGACGGCCTGCGCGCCGGTGCGGACGGCGGCCTCCAGCAGCCGCTCCACCGACAGATAGCTCTCGGCGGCCGAAGCCGGACCGATCCGTACGGCCGTGTCGGCCTCCCGGACGTGCCGCGCATCGGCGTCGGCGTCGGAGAAGACCGCCACCGAGCGCACGCCCAGCGAGCGGAGCGTACGGATGACGCGTACGGCGATCTCGCCTCGGTTGGCCACAAGCACTGTGTCGAACACGGTTCCCCTCCTCACATCCGGAAGACGCCGAACTGGGGGTCTCCCAGCGGCGCGTTGGCGCAGGCCGTCAGCGCGAGCCCCAGCACCTGCCGGGTCTCCAGCGGGTCGATGACCCCGTCGTCCCACAGCCTGGCGGTGGCGTAGTAGGCGTTGCCCTGGCGCTCGTACTGCGCGCGGATGGGCGCCTTGAAGGTCTCCTCGTCCTCGGCGGGCCACTCCTCGCCGCGTGCCTCCAGCTGGTCGCGCTTGACCGTGGCGAGGACGCTGGCGGCCTGCTCGCCGCCCATGACGGAGATCTTGGCGTTGGGCCACATCCACAGGAAGCGGGGGGAGTAGGCCCGGCCGCACATGGAGTAGTTGCCCGCGCCGTACGAGCCGCCGACGACGACGGTCAGCTTCGGCACGCGCGTGCACGCGACGGCGGTGACCATCTTGGCGCCGTGCTTGGCGATGCCGCCCGCCTCGTAGTCGCGTCCCACCATGAACCCGGAGATGTTCTGCAGGAACACCAGCGGGATGCCGCGCTGGTCGCACAGCTCGATGAAGTGGGCGCCCTTCTGGGCGGACTCGGAGAACAGGATGCCGTTGTTGGCGACGATGCCGACCGGGTGGCCGTGGATCCGGGCGAAGCCGGTGATCAGGGTCTGCCCGAACTCGCTCTTGAACTCGGCGAAGCGGGAGCCGTCGACCACGCGCGCGATGATCTCGCGCACGTCGTAGGGGGTGCGGGAGTCGACGGGCACGGCGCCGTACAGCCCGTACGGGTCCACCTTGGGCTCCGCGACGGGCGTGACCTCCCAGGGGAGGGACTGGCGCGCGGGGAGCGTGGCGACGATGTTCCGCACGATCCGCAGGGCGTGCGCGTCGTCCTCGGCGAGGTGGTCGGTGACCCCGGAGATCCGGGAGTGCACCTCGCCGCCGCCCAGTTCCTCGGCGGTGACGACCTCACCGGTGGCCGCCTTCACGAGCGGCGGGCCGCCCAGGAAGATCGTGCCCTGGTTGCGGACGATCACGGCCTCGTCGCTCATGGCCGGGACGTAGGCGCCACCGGCCGTGCACGAGCCGAGGACGGCGGCGATCTGGGGAATCCCGGCGCCGGACATCCGGGCCTGGTTGTAGAAGATCCGCCCGAAGTGCTCGCGGTCCGGGAACACCTCGTCCTGCATCGGCAGGAAGGCGCCGCCGGAGTCGACCAGGTAGAGGCAGGGGAGCCGGTTCTCCAGGGCGACTTCCTGTGCCCGGAGGTGCTTCTTCACGGTCATCGGGTAGTACGTGCCGCCCTTGACGGTGGCGTCGTTGGCGACGATCACGCACTCGCGCCCGCTGACCCGGCCGATCCCGGCGATCACTCCGGCGGCCGGGGCCTGGCCGTCGTACAGGCCGTCGGCGGCGAGCGGGGCAAGCTCCAGGAAGGGCGAGCCGGGATCGAGCAGTGTGTCCACCCGGTCCCGCGGCAGCAGCTTGCCGCGCGCGGTGTGCCGCGCCCGCGCCTTCTCGCCGCCGCCGAGGGCGGCTGCGGCCAGCTTGGCGCGCAGTTCCCCGACGAGTGCGAGGTGGGCTTGTTCATTGGCCCGCCAGGCCTCCGACGCGGGATCCGCCGCGCTCGTCAGCTCCGGTGCCTCGTGCATTCTTGCGGTCCCCTCACCCAGTGTTCGAACCGGTTAATGAGCGTTAACCATTGCCTTCAGGTTAACGACCGCTAACCCCGCTGTCTAGAATTACCGGCATGGTCACCAGAACCGACGCGCCCACCCGTCGCGAGCAGATCCTCAAGGAGGCCGCCCGGCTCTTCGCCGAGCGAGGCTTCCACGGTGTCGGTGTCGACGAGATAGGTGCCGCGGTCGGTATCAGCGGGCCCGGCCTGTACCGCCACTTCCCCGGCAAGGATGCGATGCTCGCCGAGCTGCTGGTGGGCATCAGCGGCCAGCTGCTGACCGGGGCCAAGCGGCGCCTGGCGGAGGCCGACGGGGAGGCCGGCCCCTCGGCGGTGCTCGACTCCCTCATCGAGGGCCACATCGACTTCGCCCTCGACGACCGTCCCCTGATCACCCTGCACGACCGCGAGCTGGACCGCCTGCGCGACAGCGACCGCAAGCTGGTGCGCCAGCTCCAGCGGCAGTACGTCGAGCTGTGGGTGGAGGTGGTCCGCGAGGTCTACCCGGCCCTCACCGAGCCTGCCGCCCGCTCTGCGGTCCACTCGGTCTTCGGCCTGCTGAACTCCACCCCGCACCTGGGCCGCGCGGGCACCCTCCCGGGCCGGGGCACCACGGCCACCCTGCTGCACCGGATGGCCCGGGGGGCGTTCGCGGCGGCGGGGGAGGAGTGACGCGGCCGGCCGCTGAAGCGCCTGTCCGCCTCGTACGGGTGGGCAAGCTCACCCTGGACGGCTGACCTACTCGTCGGTATCTTCGAGTCTGAGCAAGCGCTTAGACAGGCCCGAAGTACGTGGAGGTAGCCGTGCGCCGCACCCTGTTCAACGAGGATCACGAGGCGTTCCGGGAGACTCTCCGCGCCTTCATCGAAGCCGAGGTCGTACCGGTGTACGACGAGTGGTTCGCCGCCGGCCAGGCCCCGCGCGACTTCTACTACAAGCTCGGCGAGCTGGGCGTCTTCGGCATCAGCGTGCCCGAGGAGTTCGGCGGCGCGGGCCTGGACACCCACAAGTTCGAGGCCGTCATCTACGAGGAGACCGCCCGGGCCGGCGTCTCCTTCGGTGGCTCCGGCGTCCACGTGCTGCTCGGCCTGCCGTACGTCAAGCTGCTCGCCACCGACGAGCAGAAGAAGCGCTACCTGCCCAAGTTCGTCTCCGGCGAGGAGATGTGGGCCATCGCGATGACCGAGCCGGGCACCGGCTCCGACCTCGCGGGCATGAAGACCACTGCCAAGCTCTCCGAGGACGGCACGCACTACGTCCTCAACGGCGCCAAGACCTTCATCACCGGTGGCGTGCACGCCGACCGCATGATCGTCTGCGCCCGCACCGCCGCGCCCACCGCCGAGGACCGCCGCCACGGCATCTCCCTCTTCGTCGTGGACACCAAGGCCGAGGGCTACTCCGTCGGCCGCAAGCTCGACAAGCTGGGCCTGAAGACCTCCGACACCGCCGAGCTGGCGTTCGTCGACGTCAAGGTCCCCGTCGAGGACCTCCTCGGCGAGGAGAACAAGGGCTTCTACTACCTCGGCCACAACCTCGCCTCCGAGCGCTGGGGCATCGCCTTCGGCGCCTATGCGCAGGCCAAGGCCGCCGTCCGGTTCGCCAAGGAGTACGTCCAGCAGCGCACCGTCTTCGGCCAGCCCGTCGCCGCCTTCCAGAACACCAAGTTCGAGCTGGCCGCCTGCCAGGCCGAGGTGGACGCCGCCGAGGCCGTCGCCGACCGCGCGACCGAGGCCCTCGACGCCGGCGAGCTGACCCCGGCCGAGGCCGCCTCCGCGAAGCTGTTCTGCACCGAGGTCGCCCACCGCGTGATCGACCGCTGCCTCCAGCTGCACGGCGGCTACGGCTTCATGAACGAGTACCCGATCGCCCGCCTGTACGCGGACAACCGCGTCAACCGCATCTACGGCGGCACCAGCGAGATCATGAAGTCGATCATCGCCAAGGACATGGGTCTGTAAGGCCGGCGCAATCACTGGCCGGTACAACTACACGCCATGAGCCAAGCACTCCAGGGTCTCCTCGATCTGCTCGACCTTGAGCAGATCGAGGAGAACATCTTCCGCGGCCAGTCCCGCTTCGCCGTCGTCCCGCGCGTCTTCGGCGGGCAGGTCGCGGCGCAGGCGCTGGTCGCCGCCGGGCGGACGGTCCCCGCGGACCGGCCCGCCCACTCCCTGCACGCGTACTTCCTGCGCCCCGGCGACGCCGGCGTGCCCATCGTCTACAACGTCGACCGCATCCGCGACGGGCGTTCGTTCACCACCCGCCGCGTCGTCGCCGTCCAGCACGGCAAGCCGATCTTCCACCTCTCGGCGTCCTTCCAGACGTACGAGGAGGGGCTGGAGCACCAGGCGCCGATGCCGGCCGCGCCCGACCCGGCGGGCCTGCCCACCTCCCAGGAGCGGTTCCGCGGCTACGAGCACCTCGCGCCCGAGGTCGTGGAGCGGTTCCTGGAGGCCCGCGAGGCGATCGACCTGCGGTACGTGGACGAGCCGCCGTACGGGCAGTTCGGCGAGCCGCGCGAGCCGCACTCCCAGGTGTGGTTCCGCACCAACGGCAAGCTCGACGACGACCCGCTGCAGCACGTCGTCCTCGCCACCTACGTCTCCGACATGACCCTCCTCGACTCCGTGCTGCTCGCGCACGGGCGCGGCGGCTGGGCCGTAGGGGACGTGGTCGGGGCCTCGCTGGACCATGCGATGTGGTTCCACCGCCCGTTCCGGGCCGACGAGTGGCTGCTGTACGACCAGGAGTCACCCTCCGCGCACGGCGGCCGGGGCCTGGGCCAGGCCCGTATCTACACCCAGGACGGGCAGCTCGCCATCACGGTCATCCAGGAGGGTGTGGTCCGCGTCCCGCGGTGACCCGTCAGGGCATTCGGGGAGCAACCCGTTGCCCGAGGTGCCGTGTGACTGATGGGGTATTAGGCTCTTTGAGTGAAGGCCGCAGTGGCACGGAATGCCCGGCCGACGAGGCTCCGGACCCCGGGACCTCAGCCGCAGCACCCGTCCGCGCAACCGCGTACGGGTGGACTGAAGGCGTCGGCGGAACGCAACGTGCCCCCCTCCTGAGGCTGCGGTGACACCTGAAGACCGCGCCGCGAAGACTTCCCCTCTTGACCGCGGCGACGGCCATCCACCTCGCGTCTCCCTCCGGAAGCCGCGAGAACGATGGAACGGAAGGGCATTTCCTATGCGATCACAGCGCACCAGGCGCCTTGTCGCGATGTCCGCTGCCGGTCTGCTGATGGCCGGTGGAGCCGCCATCGGCGCGGCGGGCACCGCCTCGGCGGCGCCGGCACACAACGACCACGGCGGCTACAGCAGGGACTGCGACGACCACGGCCACGGCTGGTGGAACGACGACAACTGCGACCACGGCGACCACGGCGGCTATGGCGGCGACCATGGCGACCACGGCGGCTATGGCGGCGACCACGGCGACCATGGCGGCTACGGCGGTGACCATGGCGACCATGGCGGCTACGGCGGTGACCACGGCGGCTACGGCGGTGACCACGGCGGCTACGGCGGCGACCACGGCGGTGGCGGCTACGGCGGCGGTGACCACGGTGGCGGCGGTGACCACGGCGGTGGCGGTGACCACGGCGGTGGCGGCCGCTGATCCGACCACAACCCGAAACCGAACACGATGTGCGGCCCTGCGCCGGGGCCGCACATCGCATGTCAGGGCGCTCGACGCCGCGGTCAGCGCCGGTTCACACCAGGCCCGCCTCCGTCAGCAGGTACGCCGTCATCGGGTCGTAGTAGCGGGGGCTGAGCACGTGGTCGTCGAGCGGCACGACCACCTGCACGGTGCCCTCGGACTCGGCGAGGAACAGCGCCGGGTCGTTGCAGTCGGCGTATCCGACGGAGTCCAGGCCGTGCTGTCCCGCGTACCCGGCCCAGCCGTGGTCGGCGACCACCAGGTCCGGCAGCGGACGCCCCTCGTGCTCAAGTCCCAGCAGAATGGCCCGCATCGGCTCGCCGGAGTGGGTGTGCCACAGCGTCGCCCCGTGCTCCAGGACGGCCACGTCCGCGAACTGCATGACGTAACCCTCGCTCGTCTGCAGCCCGTCCGGGATGACGACGACCTCGCAGCCGGCGGCGCGCAACGCGCCGGCCGTGGCCCGGTGCACGTCCAGCAGTCCGCCCGGGTGGCCGGTGGCGAACAGCACCCGCTGCCGCCCGGCAGCGGCCTTGCGTAGCCGGGCCGCCATCCGGTCGAGCGCGTCCACGGTCAGCTCCGGGTCGATGGTGTCCTGCCCGTGCCGGTACTCGGGATCGTCGTTGACACCCACCCGTTCGGCCATGACCGCGAGCACGTCCTGCTCGTCCGTCCAGCGGTTGCCCAGTTCCAGGCCCAGCCAGTAGTTGCGGTCGCCGTTGGCCAGCTTGCGGTAGTGGGAGAGGTTGTTCTCGCGGGGCGTGGCGACGTCCCCCGCGATACGGGTCCTCACCAAGTGGTCGACGAGCTGAGCGCGGCTGGGTGTCCCGGATATCGGCATGCCTCCCATTGTGGGGCAGCGGCCGGTGCGCGTCCTCGGCATATCGCACCCTGGGACGCGGGTCACGTCCTGTACGTCGCCCCGTCCTTCACGGCTGCCGCAGTGCGAACCACAGCTCCATCCGTACGTCCATGTCGTCCAAGTCGGCGTCCAGCAGCGCCGCGCAGCGGGCTATGCGCTGCCGCACGGTGTTGCGGTGCACGCCCAGCGCCACCGCCGTACGGTCCCAACTGCCGTGCAGCGAAAGCCAGGTGCGCAGGGTCTCGGCGAGCGCGGGCTGCCCGGTAAGCGGCGCGAGCAGTACGCGGGCGTGCTCCTCGGCCTCCTGAGGGGGCACCAACTCCGCCAGGGCGGGCCGGGATCCGTGCCCCAGCAGCGGGGTGCGGGTGGCGCGGGCGCGGGCCAGGGCGCGGGCCGCCTGGGTGTCGGCGGCCGGCCACTCGCGCGGGTCGGCGGCGGCGCTGACGCCGAGGGTCCAGCCCGGCTGCGCGGCGGGCTCCCTTCCGGCCGGCACCAGGACCCGTACGACGTCCCGTCCGAGGTCGACCAGCGGCGAGCCGAGCGCGGCCCCGAGGGCCGAGGCGGCGACGGCGTCCGGAGGCTGCTTCTCGGGCCGCGCGTGCACCACGAGCCACCTGCCCTCCCCGAGCAGTGGCGCGACCGCCTCCGGCGCGGCGCCCAGCAGCAGCCGCACCAGCGCGGAGGAGCGGGCCGCGCCGCTGCCGCTGTGCTGCTCGCCGGTGAGGAGGGTGAGCAGCACAGCGGCGACGGAGGCGATGGTGTGGTCCCCGGGCTCCCGCCGCCCGGCGGCGACCCCGAGCACGAAGCCCTCACCGGTGCCGAGCGCGTAGGCGGCGAGGTGGGTCCCGCCGAGGGTGTCGGTGGCGGAGGCGGGGGTGGGGCGGGGCGCTCGTACGACGGCCGCCAGGCCCGCGAGCGCCTCGCCGACCCCCTTCGCCGGCTCCCGGCCCGCCGCGGCGATCTCCGTGCCGTCGGGGCCGTAGAGCACCGCACGGCCGCTCAGCCGCTGGGCCAGCCGGCGCAGCACGGACGGCACCGGGTCCGGCCGGGAGGCGGCCGACGCGAGGCTCTGCTGGGCCTCCGTGACCCGGCGCAGCTCGGCCAGGCGGGCCTGGGCCATCAGCTGCCAGACCGCGCGGGCCACGCCCGAGAAGGTGGTCTGCGGCGGGACCTCCAGCAGGGGGAGGCCCTGGGCCTCGCAGGCGGCCACCAGCGCGCGGGGGACGGTGTCGTGCACGGGCGCGACGCCGAAGCCGAGGGCCGCGCCGCCGGCCGCGACGATCCGCGAGACGTAGTCGTCGAAGTACTCCCCCAGTCTCGAATTCGCTCGACCGGGGGCGCCCCCATCCGAACTCGCCGCCTCCGGAATATGGACCCCGGCCGTGAGCAGCAGCTCGCCGCCCAGCAGATACGGGTACGGGTCGGCCATCTCGGAGGTGTGCGCCCAGTGGACGGCGATCTCCGGGTCCGTCGGGCCGGCGATCTGGCGCAGGGCGAGATCCTCGCGGGCCAGCAGGGCCGAGAGCGGGACCGGCGGGGTGGGCGGGACGGCCGGGGTGGCTGGGGCGCCCGGGGTGATCGATTCCGGCATGGTGTGCACTCCCTCCATCCCGTACCCCTCGAATGGATGAAACGTACACTTCGCAGCCGCTTTCCAGCCACTTAGTGTGGATAGCGGTCATCCGCATGAGACAGAAGGAATGCGAACCATGAACGGCAACGAGACGCCCCGCGGCCCCGTCGACTCCTCCCGCATCCCGCGGTACGCCGGCCCCGCGACCTTCGCGCGACTGCCCCGCCTGGACGAGGTCGGCACCGCCGACGTCGCCGTGATCGGCGTGCCGTTCGACTCCGGCGTCTCGTACCGGCCGGGCGCCCGCTTCGGCGGCAACGCCATCCGCGAGGCCTCCCGGCTGCTGCGCCCGTACAACCCGGCGCAGGACGCCTCCCCCTTCGCGCTCGCGCAGGTGGCCGACGGCGGTGACATCGCCGTGAATCCCTTCAACATCAACGAGGCGGTCGAGACCATCGAGGCCGCGGCCGACGACCTCCTCGGCACCGGCGCCCGCCTGATGACCCTCGGCGGCGACCACACCATCGCGCTTCCCCTCCTCCGCTCGATGGCGAAGAAGCACGGCCCGGTGGCCCTGCTCCACTTCGACGCCCACCTGGACACCTGGGACACGTACTTCGGCGCCGAGTACACCCACGGCACCCCGTTCCGCCGCGCGGTCGAGGAGGGCATCCTCGACACGGAGGCGCTGTCGCACGTCGGTACCCGTGGCCCGCTGTACGGCAAGCAGGACCTGACGGACGACGAGAAGATGGGCTTCGGCATCGTCACGTCCGCCGACATCTACCGCCGCGGCGCCGACGAGGTCGCCGACCAGCTGCGCCAGCGCATCGGCGACCGCCCGCTGTACATCTCCATCGACATCGACTGCCTCGACCCGGCGCACGCGCCCGGCACGGGCACGCCGGAGGCGGGCGGCATGACCTCCCGCGAGCTGCTGGAGATCCTGCGCGGCCTGGCGTCCTGCAACCTGGTCTCGGCGGACGTCGTCGAGGTGGCGCCGGCTTACGACCATGCGGAGATCACGTCGGTCGCGGCCTCCCACACGGCCTACGAACTGACCACCATCATGAGCCGCCAGATCGCGGCGGCCCGCAACGCCTGACGCTCCTCAGGAGACCGAGAGCAGTGACACACGACCACGACCAGGTACTCCGCCCGACGCCCGCGCAGACGGAGGCCGCGCTGAACCCGCCTCCCGGGCGAGGCGGCGGAGACCTGGTCGTGGAGACCCTGGCCGGTCTGGGCGCGACGACGGTGTTCGGCCTGCCCGGCCAGCACGCGTTGGGCATGTTCGACGCCCTGCGCCGCTCGTCACTGCGGTACATCGGCCTCCGGATGGAGAACAACGCGGGCTTCGCGGCGGACGCGTACGGCCGGATCACGGGCGAGGCGGCCCCGCTGCTGCTGTCGACGGGCCCGGGCGCGCTGATGTCCCTCGCGGCGCTCCATGAGGCAGCCGCGGCCTCGGCCCCGGTCCTGGCGATCAGCAGCCAGATCCCGACGGCGGGCCTGGGCGGTGGCCGCCACGGCTACCTCCACGAACTCCCGGACCAGGCGGCCTCGTTCCGCGGGGTGGTCAAGTCGGTCCACACGGTCCGTACCCAGTCGCAGATCCCCTCGGCGATCGCGGAGGCCTGGAAGTCGGCGCTGACGGCTCCGCACGGCCCGGTATGGGTGGAGATCCCGCAGGACGTACTGCTGTCTCCCACTCTGCTGCCGGTGGTGACGGCACCGGACGCAACGCCGGATGACCTGCTCCCGCGCCCCGAACTGACGGCGCTGGCAGCGGACTTGCTGTCGAATGCCGCGCGTCCGGCGATCATCGCGGGCGGCGGGGTCGTACGCTCGGACGCCTCGGGCAAGCTGAAGGCGCTGGCCGAGAAGCTGAACGCCCCGGTGGTGACGACCTTCGGCGGCAAGGGCGCGTTCCCCTGGAAGCACCCCCTCTCCCTCCGGTCCTGGCTGGAGGACCGTCACACGACGGACTTCCTGGAGGACGCGGACGTCCTGCTGGTGGTGGGCTCAGGTCTGGGTGAACTCTCCTCGAACTACCACACGTTCAAGCCCCGCGGCCGAGTGATCCAGATCGAGGCGGACCTGGGCAAACTGGAGTCCAACCACCCCGCCCTGGGCATCCACGCGGACGCCCGCCCGGCGCTCCAGGCACTGCTGGAAACGGTGGAACCGAGGCAGGACGACCAGGCACCCGAGCGCGTACGGGACCTGCTGTCAAAGGTCTCGGCGCGCATAGCGTCCCAGGAACTGGCCCTGGAACAGGCGGTGTTGGCGGCGGTCCGCCGAGCACTGCCGCCCTCCTCCCCCTCCTTCTGGGACATGACGATCCTGGCGTACTGGGCATGGTCGGCCTTCGACGCGCAGCGCCCCAACACCATGCACTCGGCCCAGGGCGCGGGCGGCCTCGGCTACGGCTTCCCGGCGGCGCTCGGCGCGGCGGCAGCGGACCCGACGCACCCGGTCCTGGCGGTCTCGGGCGACGGCGGTGCGCTGTACTCGATCGCCGAGCTGGCGACGGCGAAGCAGTACGACCTGCCGGTCACCTGGCTGATCGTGGACGACGGCGGCTACGGCATCCTCCGCGAGTACATGACCGACGCCTTCGGCCAGGCAACGGCCACGGAACTGACCCGCCCGGACTTCGTGGCCCTGGCGGAATCCTTCGGCGTGCCGGGGGTGCGGACGACTCCGGAGACCCTGGAGGCGGACCTGGCGAAGGCGTTGGCGACACCAGGCCCGTCGGTGGTCGTACTCCCGGCGGTACTGCGGATGTTCGCGCCGACGCATCTGTCCTGATGGCGCCTGTCAGCCGAGCGCCGGAAGCACGTGCAGGGGCCGCTCGGCCGTGGACCGGGGCGCGATGACATCCCGGCAGTGGTGATCGAGGGCGAGGACGACGCGCTTCAAGAGGCCTACGCAGTCTGGGCGTTGCGGGCACGGTCGGAGAGGAGTCGGGTGAGGTCTTCGAGGTCGGTGCTGTCGTAGCTGCGGCTCTCGTTGTCGTTGCCGACGACGATGGTGAGGACTGTTCCGGTGCGGACCATGGTGTTGCGGCTGGTCTCGGTTTCGTAGCCGACCCCCTGGCTCGTCGAGATCGAGAACGCGGCGGTCTGGTCCCCGATGCGGGGCATGGTCAGCGTGTCCGCTCCCTGCTGCTGCGCCTTGCGGGTCTTCGCGTCGAAGGCTGCCCGTGCCGTCTTCTCGTCCGGGTAGGCGTACACCGCAAACTGGGTGTCCATGCTGTAGCGACCCAGATACTCGGCCTCCGCTTCGAAGGTGGAGCCGTCGTCCTGCGAGGAGGCGTCCGCGGTCGGGGCGGTTTGTTCGGTCCAGCCCGACGGGAGGCTGCCCGCGTCCGGCAGCACGCTCCGGACGGCCTCGGCATCGGTGAGCGGCTTCGCCGCGCCAGTACGGCCGTCTCCCGCCGCGTCGTTGCCCGATCCGCCGACCGTGAAGCCGACGGCCGGTTGGCCTTGTCCCTGCGCGGAGCCGCCGCCTCTGGCCTCCCCGTTGCCCGAACCGTTGTCCACGACGTGGATGCCGCCGTAGACCAGGAGCGCCACCAAGGCGGCCAGCGCGACGCAGACGGCACCGAGGGCGGTGCGCCCGGCCGGCGTGTTGTTGAAGGTCACCGGGCCGATCGCGATCGTGTTGCCGCGTACCCGCGACCCGCCGTCGATCACCACGCTGTTCCGGATGTCGCGCATGGGTGGTGCGGCGGGTGGTGGCCCGGCGAGGACGGGAGCCAGGGCGGCTGCCAGTGCGGCGGCGAAGTCCTGGTCGGCCGTGACGCGGGCGCTGAGTTCCTCGCGCAGTCCCGCGATCGCGGCCGGGTCGTCCGGCTGCGCGGCCACCGCATCCAGGGTGGCCTGTCCTGACGGCGTGCCGCCGAGTCGCTGCCGTACGAGATCACCGACCGCCTGTCCGGCACCGGTGGCAGCGGCAGTTGCTGAGCTTTTGGCAAGTTCTGTCACTACTTGCGCGGCTTGTGACACGAGCGTTGATGCGTCCATCATTCCCCCGTCTCTCTGCCGTGCACATGCTAAGGCGAGTCGGGCTCGCGGGCATCAACTTGCTTGAGAGTAAGGGTAATTGGCCGCATTTTGCGTCACGTCCGTGATCCTCGCGCCTCGCTCCTGAGCCGCCCGCTCTCGAACCCCCGTGCAACTATCGGCCGCCCTGGCGAGTCAAGGGAGGCGGCCGCGTGCTTCGCGCGGCCGTCTCATCTGAAGGGGACGGGAAACTCCATGACTCGTCACACGTCCCGGCGGGCCCGTGTGCTCGGTGCCGGGCTTGCCGCCGGGGTGCTCATACCCACCGTGGCCGCCGCCACCCCGGCCGCCGCGGCCACGCCCGCCGTCAGCTGCACCTCCGCCAAGGCGGGGCTCGCCGCCAAGCTGCAGAACGACATCACGGCCGCCCTCGCCAACCGCAGGGGCACCGTCGCGGTCGGCGTGTACGACCGTGTCACCAACACCACCTGCACGCTGCGCGCCACCAGCTCCTTCGACTCGGCCAGCACCGTCAAGGTCACCGTCCTCGCCACGCTGCTGTGGGACGCGAAGCTGCACAACCGGTATCTGACCGACCGTGAGGTCACGCTCACCAGGGCCATGATCACGCAGTCCGACAACAACGCGACCACCACGCTGTGGAGGCAGCTCGGGCTGACGAAGATCAAGGGCTTCCTGGCCGCCGCCGGGATGACGAAGACCGTGCCGGGCGCGAACGGCTACTGGGGGCTCACCCAGATCAACGTCACCGACGAGCAGAAGCTGCTCAAGCTCATCACCGCCAGGAACGCCGTGCTGAGTGACAACTCCCGTGCGTACATCCTGAAGTTGATGAGCCAGGTCATCTCCTCGCAGCGCTGGGGCACACCCGCCGGGGCGCCGTCCACCGTCACCGTGCACGTCAAGAACGGCTGGCTGCCGCGCTCCACGCACGGCTGGCGCGTGCACAGCCTCGGCACCTTCAACGGCAACGGCCACGACTACATGATGTCCGTGCTGACCTGGGACAACAGCACCATGGACTACGGCGTCAACACCATCCAGGCCGTGGCGCGGGCGGTCCACAAGGACCTGGTGCCGACCACGTCCGCCGCCACCGCCCAGCGCTACACCCCGACGACCACGCCCAGCGAGGCGATCCCCGCGGTGCCGTCGAGCGGCTGACGCTTCACGGCGCGGACTCCCGTACGTCATCGGTTCGCCCTACGGTGGCGGCCATGCGTCTGAGAACCGTACTCGCCACCCTCACCGCCGGCCTGGCGGCGGCCACCAGCACCCTGACCGCCGCCGGGCCCGTCATAGCCAGCCCGGCCAACTCGGCCACGGATCACGCCTGTTCGTCCACCGTCTCCCTCGACCGCTTCTCCGACGCGCTCGACAAGACGACGTACGACGGCACCTTCGTCGGCAACTTCTCCGCGCTCGCCGTGGACCGGGACGGCTCCTTCGCCGCGCTGGAGGACCGGTCGTCCCTCTTCACCCTGGACCCGACGACCCTTCAGCCGGCGTCGGCCGTCCACCTCGCCGACGAGAACGGCGCCGACCTCGACTCGGAGGGGCTGGTCATCGACCGGGACGGCACCCGGCTGATCACCTCCGAGAACGAGCCGTCCGTACGGCGCTACTCCCGCGACGGGAAGATCCTCGACCGGCTCCCGGTGCCGTCCTCCCTGCTGGTCGCCCCGGCCGGGCGCGCCACCCGCAACCTGACCTTCGAGGGCCTGACCCTCCTGCCCGGCGGGCACACCCTGCTGGCCTCCATGGAGTCCTCGATCTCGGGCGACTCCACCGGCATCGTCCGCTTCCAGACCTGGGAACGGACCAAGGACGACCACTTCCGGCTCTCCGCCCAGTACGCCTACCGCACCGACGCCGGTCTCGGCGTCCCGGAGGTCCAGGCCACCCCCGACGGCCGCCTCCTCGTCCTGGAGCGCGGCTTCACCCCCGGCGTCGGCAACACCGTCCGCCTCTACCTGGCCGACATGCGCCATGCCACGGACACGAGCGGCGTCGAGAACCTCACCGGGCAGCCCGAGGTCCAGCTGATCCGGAAGGCCCGGCTCGCGGACATCGCCGACTGCCCGAGCCTGGGCGCGACCGCCCGGCAGCCCCAGCCCAACCCGCTGCTGGACAACATCGAGGGCATGACGATCACGGGCCGTGACCACACCGGTCGCCTTCGGGTCCTGCTGGTGAGCGACGACAACCAGAACCCGGCGCAGACGACCCGGTTCTATTTCCTGCGAGTGCATGTCTGACGCCTGGCGCCGCTTTGTTGCAGGGGGATGAAATCCGCCCCCGTACGCGTTGGTGTCTTCCGGCAGAACAGAATCGACGGGAGGCACCAGCGTGGCAGCGCAACGGGGATGGGCACGGAGGCTGGCGGGATACGCCTGGCGGTATCCGAAGGACGTCGTCCTCGCTCTGGGCTCGTCCCTGGCCGGTATGGCCGTCATGGCCGTCGTCCCGCTGATCACCAAGGTGATCATCGACGACGTGATCGGCGACCACAGCCGCTCCATGGGGCCCTGGGCCGGCGCCCTGATCGGTGCCGCCGTCTTCGTCTACGCGCTCACCTACATACGCCGCTACTACGGCGGCCGGCTCGCCCTCGACGTCCAGCACGACCTGCGGACCGAGATGTACGGCACGATCACCCGGCTCGACGGCCGCCGCCAGGACGAGCTGTCGACCGGGCAGGTCGTCGGCCGGGCCACCAGCGACCTCCAGCTGATCCAGGGCCTGCTCTTCATGCTCCCGATGACCGTCGGGAACGTCCTGCTCTTCGTCATCTCCCTGGCGATCATGGCGTGGCTGTCGCTGCCGCTGACCCTGGTCGCCCTCGCCGTCGCCCCCGCCCTCGCCTGGATCGCCAAGCACAGCCGCAGCAAGCTGCACCCCGCCACCTGGTACGCGCAGGCCCAGGCCGCAGCCGTGGCCGGAGTGGTCGACGGCGCCGTGAGCGGCGTACGCGTGGTGAAGGGGTTCGGGCAGGAGGAGCAGGAGACCGGGAAGCTCAGGGAGGTCGGCCGCAGGCTCTTCGCGGGGCGGCTGCGCACCATACGCCTGAACAGCAAGTTCACCCCGGCACTCCAGGCCGTACCCGCCCTCGGCCAGGTGGCCATGCTGGCGCTCGGGGGCTGGCTGGCCGTGCGCGGGCACATCACGCTCGGCACTTTCGTCGCCTTCTCCACCTATCTCGCCCAGCTGGTCGGCCCGGTCCGCATGCTCGCGATGGTCCTCACGGTCGGCCAGCAGGCCCGCGCCGGCACCGAGCGCGTCCTGGAGCTGATCGACACCGAGCCGACCCTGCAGGACGGCACCCGGACTCTGCCCGCCGACGCGCCCGCGAGCGTCGAGTTCGACGACGTGTCCTTCGGGTACGCCAGCGGCTCCAAGGTCCTCGACGGGCTCAGCCTCGAGATACAGCCCGGCGAGACCCTCGCCGTCGTCGGCTCCTCCGGCTCCGGCAAGTCCACGCTCTCCCTCCTCCTCCCGCGCTTCTACGACGTCACGCACGGCGCCGTCCTGATCGGCGGGCACGACGTGCGCGAGCTGACCCTGGACTCGCTCAGGGCCGCGATCGGGCTGGTTCCGGAGGACTCGTTCCTGTTCTCCGAGACCGTCCGCGCCAACATCGCCTACGGCCGCCCGGACGCCACCCAGGAGGAGATCGAGGCCGCCGCCCGCGCCGCTCAGGCGGATCGATTCATCGCCGAGCTGCCCGCGGGCTACGACACCAAGGTCGGCGAGCACGGTCTGACCCTCTCCGGCGGCCAGCGCCAGCGCATCGCGCTCGCCCGCGCCCTGCTCACCGACCCGCGCCTGCTGGTCCTGGACGACGCCACCTCGGCCGTGGACGCCCGTGTCGAGCACGAGATCCACGAGGCCCTCAAGCAGGTCATGGAGGGCCGGACCACCCTCCTGATCGCCCACCGGCGCTCCACCCTGAACCTCGCCGACCGCATCGCCGTCCTCGACGGGGGGCGGCTTGCCGATCTCGGCACGCACGAGGAGCTCCAGGAGCGCTCCGCCCTCTACCGCCGGCTGCTCACCGACCCGGACGAGCTCGGCGGAGTCTCTCCGGGCCACGCCCTGCCGCCCGTGCCGCAGGAGGACACCAGCGTCCGCGAGGAACTGGACGCCGAGTTCGACGCCGAGCGCGGGGTCACCCCGCGGCTGTGGACCGGCGACCGTGAGGCCAAGAACGCGGAGGACACAGCGCTGGCCGGCTCCCCGGCCACCCCGGAGCTGCTCGCCCAGGTGGCGGCGCTGCCCCCGGCCACCGACACCCCCGACATAGACGAGGCCCGCGCCGTCCGCGCCGAGGAGTCGTACGGCCTCAGGCGCCTGCTGCGCGGCTTCGGGCTGCCCCTCCTGCTCAGCCTGCTGCTCGTCGCCGTGGACGCGGGCGCCGGTCTGCTGCTGCCGGTGCTGATCCGGCACGGCATCGACCAGGGCGTCACCAAGATGGCCCTGGGCGCGGTCTGGGCGGCTTCGCTGCTGGGCCTGCTCACCGTGCTGGTGCAGTGGGTGGCGCAGATCGGCGAGACCCGGATGACCGGCCGTACCGGCGAACGCGTGCTGTACGCGCTGCGGCTGAAGATCTTCGCCCAGCTCCAGCGGCTCGGCCTCGACTACTACGAGCGCGAGCTGACCGGCCGGATCATGACCAGGATGACGACGGACGTCGACGCCCTCTCGACCTTCCTGCAGACCGGTCTGGTCACGGCGTTCGTCTCGGTCGTCACCTTCCTCGGCATCATGGTCGTCCTGCTGGTGATCGACGTGCAGCTCGCCCTCGTCGTGTTCACCACCCTGCCCCCGCTGATCATCGCCACCTTCTTCTTCCGCCGGGCGAGCGTGAAGGCGTACGAACTCGCCCGTGAGCGCGTGTCGGTGGTCAACGCCGACCTACAGGAGTCGGTGGCGGGGCTGCGGATCGTGCAGGCCTTCCGGCGCGAGCGGGACGGCGGCGCGCGGTTCGCCGAGCGCAGCGACAGCTACCGGAGCGCCCGCATCCGCGGCCAGTGGCTGATCTCCGTCTACTTCCCGTTCGTGCAGCTGCTGTCCTCGGTGGCCGCGGCGGCCGTGCTGATCGCGGGCGCGCACCGGGTGGAGGCGGCCACGCTGACCACGGGCGCGCTGGTGGCGTACCTGCTCTACATCGACCTGTTCTTCGCGCCCGTCCAGCAGCTCTCCCAGGTCTTCGACGGCTACCAGCAGGCCACGGTCTCGCTGGGCCGCATCCAGGAGCTGCTGCGCGAGCCGACGTCCACGAAGCCCGCCGAGGAGCCCCGGGACGTCCTGTCCCTGCGCGGCGACATCGGCTTCGAGGGCGTGCACTTCGCTTACGGGGACGACGAGGAGGCCCTCGGGGGTATAGACCTCAGGATCCCCGCCGGGCAGACGGTCGCCTTCGTCGGCGAGACCGGCGCCGGCAAGTCGACCCTGGTGAAGCTGGTGGCCCGGTTCTACGACCCCACCGGCGGGCGGGTCACCGTGGACGGCACGGACCTGCGCACCCTGGACCTGACGTCCTACCGTCACCGCCTCGGGGTCGTCCCGCAGGAGGCGTACCTCTTCCCGGGCACGATCCGGGACGCCATCGCCTACGGCCGCCCGGAGGCCACCGACGCCGAAGTCGAGGCGGCGGCACGGGCGGTGGGCGCGCACGAGATGATCGCCACGCTCGACGGCGGCTATCTGCACGAGGTCGCCGAGCGTGGCCGTAACCTCTCGGCCGGCCAGCGCCAGCTGATCGCCCTCGCCCGCGCCGAACTCGTGGACCCGGACGTCCTGTTGCTGGACGAGGCGACGGCCGCCCTGGACCTGGCCACCGAGGCCCAGGTCAACATGGCCACCGACCGCCTCGCGGGCCGCCGTACGACGCTGGTGGTCGCCCACCGGCTCACCACCGCGGCCCGCGCCGACCGGGTGGTGGTGATGGACCACGGCCGGGTCGCCGAGGACGGCAGCCACGCGGAACTCCTGGCGCGCGACGGCCGGTACGCCGAGCTGTGGCGCACGTTCATCGGCCAGGCAGAACCGGAGGAGCCGGTGGGCGCCTCCCGCTGACCCCGTCTCACCGTCTCCTGACGGTCGTGCAACCATGCGACACACCCGTGCGTCCGTACATCAGTACGTAAGTACGGGAGTACGGCATGGCCGTCGTGTGACGGGGAGGACTCAGTGGACAGTGGTGCGATACGCCGGCGTCTGGCGCTCGGTGCGGCGGTGCTGGCCGCGTCCGGGGCATTCGCTCTGGCGGTGCCGGGCAGCGCGCAGGCGGCGGACAGTGCCTGCACCGGACGCACGGTGCGGACCCTGCCGTTCAGATCCGGCGCCGTGCAGGTCTACAAGCGCGACGGCTACGTCTGCGCCATGACCGTCACCAAGAGGCCGGGCGTGACCCGCTGGATGATGGTCAGCCTGCAGGCCCGCGGCAACCGGGCCGTCGTGGACAAGGGCTACTTCAGGCACCACGCAGGCCCGATCACCGTGCACGCCGGCCACCGCTGCGTCTACATCAAGGGCGCGGTGGGCCGGGACTCGGTCGACTCCGGCTGGATCCTGTGCTGACGACGAGACGGGCGACGAACGCGGGCTAGTAGGTCAGTCCGTACCCGATCGGGAACAGCACCCGCGCCGGATCGTCCGCCCGCTGCACCGGAACCGGCAGCCGTCCGTTCGGCGCCACCCGTCCGGCGATCACCCGTGCGGCGGCGCGCAGTTCCGTGTCGGTCCAGGAGTAGGACGCCAAGTAACCCTTGACGGCAGTGAGTTGGGCCACGTCGTAGGGGTTGCGGACGGCGATCGCCACCACCGGCCTGCCCGTGGCGAGCAGCTGCTGCACGAGGGTCTTCTGGGCGCTGCCCGCCGTCACGTTGTACGTCCCGACGACCACCGCGTCCGCGTCCCGCGCCGCCGTGACCGCCTTGTCGATGGTGGCTGCGGAGGGTGCGGTGCCGGTGGACAGCGCGGTGGCGGTGAAGCCCAGCTCGGTGAGGGCGGCGGCCAGCACGCCGGTGGGCGGGCCGGTGGTGCCGGACGGGGAGGCCGGATCGGCGCCGACGACGAGGATCCGGGGCGCGGTGCGGCGGTCGAGCGGGAGGATGCCGCCCTCGTTGACGAGCAGGGTCGTGGTCCGCTCGGCGATGCGGTCGGCGGTCTCCAGATGCTCCTCGGTGCCCACCGTGCGGTCGACGCCGGCCTGGCTGACGTACGGCTGCTCGAGGAGCCCGAGCCGCGTCTTCAGCCGCAGGATCCGCAGGATCGATTCGTCCAGGCGCGCCTCGGTCAGCTCGCCCGACTGGACCGCCTTGAGGACCGCGTGCCAGGCCACGTCGATCGAGGGCGGGTTGAGCAGCTGGTCGACCCCGGCCTTGAGCGCCAGCACCGGCACCCGGTCGTCGCCGTACTTCGTGCGGACGCCCTCCATGCCGAGGGAGTCGGTCACCACGACCCCGTCGTAGCCGAGTTCGCCGCGCAGGATGCCGGTCAGGATCGGGTGGGAGAGGGTGGCCGGGTCGCCGGAGTCGTCGAGGGCCGGGAACTGGATGTGCGCGGTCATGACCGAGTCGATGCCCGCCTCGATCGCCGCCCGGAACGGCACCGCGTCCAGCTTCTCCCACAGCTCCCGGCTGTGCGTGATGACCGGGAAGCCGGTGTGGCTGTCGACGGCGGTGTCGCCGTGCCCCGGGAAGTGCTTGGCGGTCGCCGCGACCCGGGAGGCCTGATACCCCTTCACCTCGGCCGCGACCAGCTCCGCCACCGCGGCCGGGTCCGCCCCGAACGACCGTACGCCGATGACCGGGTTGGCCGGGTTGACGTTCACGTCGGCGTCGGGGGAGTAGTCCTGGTTGATGCCCATCGCGCGCAGCTCGGCGCCGGAGATCCGGCCGAGGGTGCGGGCGTCGGACCGGGAGCCTCCCGCGCCCATCGCCATCGCGCCCGGGAACAGCGTGGCCGGCTTGCCCACCCTGCACACTATGCCGTGCTCCTGGTCGGTGGTGATCAGCACCGGCAGGCCGCGGGGCTGCTCCAGGGAGGCCCGCTGGATCCCGTTGGACAGGTCCGCGATCTGGTGGGGGTCGCGGGTGTTGTGCGCCCAGCTGAAGTAGATGATCCCGCCGACCCGGTACTTCGCGATCAGCTCGGCGGCCGTACGGACCCCGAGCTCCTTGAGGTTGGCGTCGATGTCGGCCTGGTCGGGGGCGGTGGCGGAGTGGCCGTAGACCCGCATCACGAAGAGCTGGCCGACCTTCTCCTCCAGCGTCATGCGGGAGATGAGGGCGCACAGCCGGCGGTCGCCGTCGGGGCCGGCGGCGTGGGCGCTCGTCGGTACGGTCAGGGCGGCGGTGAGACCCGCGGTCGCGGCGAGGACGGCCCGTCTGGACGGCCGTGCGCTGTTCCTGCTGTGTCCGGTGCCGTTTTCCGTGCTGTTTCCCGTGCTGCTGTCGTGCACGTGCGCTCCTTCCGGAGGAGAACCGCTGAAGGAAACTTCCGAGCAGCCACCAATATCCGGGAAGTTTCTTTCCGTCAAGGCAATGCGCAGCGCCCAGAAGGGTGATCGTCCAGCCCCTGGACCGTCGGGCCCGGCGCGCGGGCGGGGCTGCGATCATGAGGCCATGCCCGCAGTCGAGATCCCTGGTTCCAAGTCCATCACCGCCCGCGCGCTCTTCCTCGCCGCTGCCGCCGACGGCGTCAGCACCCTCGTCCGGCCCCTGTCCTCCGACGACACGGAGGGCTTCGCCGAGGGCCTGGCCCGGCTCGGCTACCGGATCGGCCGTACGCCGGACGCCTGGCAGGTGGACGGCCGCCCGCAGGGCCCGGCGGTCGCCGAGGCCGAGGTCTACTGCCGCGACGGCGCCACCACCGCCCGCTTCCTGCCCACCCTGGCCGCCGCCGGCCACGGCACCTACCGCTTCGACGCCTCCCCGCAGATGCGCCGCCGCCCCCTCGGCCCCCTCAGCCGGGCCCTGCGCGACCTGGGCGTGGACCTGCGGCACGAGGAGGCCGAGGGCCACCACCCGCTCACCGTCCACGCGGCCGGCGTCGAGGGCGGCGAGGTCGTGCTGGACGCGGGCCAGTCCTCCCAGTACCTGACCGCGCTGCTGCTGCTCGGCCCGCTGACCCGCGCGGGCCTGCGGATCCGGGTGACCGACCTGGTGTCGGCGCCGTACGTCGAGATCACGCTCGCGATGATGCGGGCGTTCGGCGTGGACGTCGTCCAGGACGGCGACGTCTTCGAGGTGCCGGCGGGCGGCTACCGGGCCACCACCTACGCGGTGGAGCCGGACGCCTCGACCGCGAGCTACTTCTTCGCCGCCGCGGCCCTCACCCCGGGCCGCGAGGTGACCGTGCCGGGCCTCGGGGCGGGGGCGCTCCAGGGCGACCTGCGGTTCGTCGAGGTGCTGCGGCGGATGGGGGCCGAGGTGGAGGTCGCCGAGGACCGGACGACCGTACGCGGCACGGGAGTTCTGCGCGGCCTCACCGTCAACATGCGGGACGTCTCCGACACCATGCCGACGCTCGCCGCGCTCGCGCCGTTCGCCGACGGGCCCGTCCGCATCGAGGACGTGGCCAACACGCGGGTCAAGGAGTGCGACCGGCTGGAGGCCTGCGCGGAGAACCTCCGGCGGCTCGGCGTGGACGTCGCGACCGGCCCGGACTGGATCGAGATCCGCCCGGGCTCACCCCTGCCGGGAGCGGAGATCAAGACCTACGGCGACCACCGCATCGTCATGTCCTTCGCGGTCACCGGGCTGCGGGTGCCGGGGCTGTCCTTCGACGACCCCGGGTGCGTACGCAAGACGTTCCCCGGCTTCCACGAGGCGTTCCGGGCGGCTTTCGGGGAGCCGGACGGGCTGGGCTGAGGGGGCGGCGCACCCAGGTGACACCGGCGGCCGGCTCGGGCGCCGTAGCCCGTAGTTGGGCCGGGGGCCAAGGGCCGGGGGCTGGGGCCGGGGGGCGGGGCCCTCCAGGCGCCCGCCTCGGCCAGGGCGGCGAGGGTGGACC
Organism: Streptomyces sp. NPDC002676; assembly: GCF_053592455.1. Taxonomy (NCBI): domain Bacteria; kingdom Bacillati; phylum Actinomycetota; class Actinomycetes; order Kitasatosporales; family Streptomycetaceae; genus Streptomyces; species Streptomyces sp. NPDC002676. The sequence goes on from NZ_JBSFVT010000001.1 coordinate 283,798, forward strand.
GGTCGTTCACCGCGTGCCGGTGACCGGGGTGAAGCCGGCTGCCGCGCCCTGCCGGTGGGTGCCCGGCCAGCACGCTGCGTGCGGCGCGACAGCCGCGTCGCCCGCGTCGCAGCCTCGCCGTGTCGCCCGCGTCGCCGTGTCGCGCCTCGCAGTGTCGCCCGAGTTGCCGCGTCGCGCGCCTCGCCCGCGTTGCCCGCGTTGCCCGCGCCGCGCGCCTCGCCCGCGTTGCCCGCCTCGCGCGCCTCGCCGCGTCGCCCGCCTCGCCTGCCTCGCCCGCCTCAGCGCCTCGCCCGCCTCGCGCCGCCTTACGCCGCGTCCGGTGCCGTGGCCGCCTCTCGCAGCTGTGGCGTCGAGCCGGCCACCGCCGCCACCGCCAGTACGCACAGCAGGCCGCCCGTGACCAGGGAGGTCGTGCCGGAGGTCCAGCGGGCGACCAGGCCGCCGCGGACGTTGCCGAGGCTGGGTCCGGCCCGGGCGACGATCGCCTCGGCGGCCGAGACCCGGCCGAGCAGTGCGTCGGGGGTGTGCGTCTGCACGATCGTGGCGCGGGAGACGACCGAGATGGCGTCCGCCGCCCCGGCGACCACGAGCAGCGCGAGACCGGCCCAGGGGTTGGCGACCAGCCCGAACAGCACCAGGGCCGCGCCCCAGGTGGCGGACGTGCACAGCATCACCGGGCCCGGCCGGCCGAGCCGGGTCAGCGACCCCGACAGCGCGGACGACAGGATGCCGCCCACTGCCAGCGCCGACAGGAACAGGCCGAGCGTGCGCGGGTTGTCCCCGAAGCGCTCGGCGTTGACCAGCGGGAACAGGCTGGCCGGGAAGGACAGCGCGGTGGCGGCGAGGTCGGTGATCAGCGCGCCCCGCACCACCCGGTGCCCGGCCAGGAACCGCAGCCCGTCCAGCACCCCGTGCAGGCCCGCCCGCGACGGCTCGCCCTCCGGCGGCAGCGCGGGCAGCCCGAAGGCGCCGTAGAAGGCGAAACCGAAACTGAGGGCGTCCAGCAGATAGAGGGGGCCGATGCCCAGCCAGCCCAGCAGCACACCGGCGACAGCGGGGCCGAGCAGCATCATCGACTGCCCGGTGACCCCTTGCAGGGCCAGCCCCGCGGCCACCTGCTCCTTGGGCAGCAGCCGTGGGACGAAGACCCCGGCAGCCGGGTGGCCCAGCGCGCCGAAGGCCGACTGCACGGCGATGAGGGCGAGGATCCCCACCACCGGGACGTGCCCGGTGAATCCCTGCACGGCCAGCAGCGCCGAGCAGACCGCCTGGCCGACCGTGGCCGCGAGGAAGACCCGCCGCCGGTCGGCCCGGTCCACCCACACCCCGGCGAACAGCCCGAACACCACCAGCGGCAGCGCGTCCGCCAGCCCGACGGCGCCGGTCCAGACGGTGCTGTGGGTCAGGTCCCACACCTGGTACATGACCGTCACGAAGGTCATGAACCCGCCGAACAGGGACACCGTCCGGCCGATCAGCAGCCGCCGGAAGACGGGCGAGGTGCGCAGCGGCCGTACGTCGATGAGGGAGTTGCTGAGGCTCATGAGCGGGGGCGGGCGGCGCGGAGCGCGGGCTGCGGGATCACCGGGGGAGGCTAGCGGGGCGTACGGTGCAGGGGCCACCGAATTACGGCGGCCAGGCCGCGTCGTCTCCGCGGATGCTGTCGCCTCTGCGGTCGCTCAGGCCGCCTCGTCCAGCAGCCGGCCCAGGTGGTGGCGGCCCGCGTCAAGCAGACCCGGCAGTGGGGCGGCGGACTTGTACCAGCGCTTCTCGTACTCCCAGCACAGCCAGCCGTCCCAGTGGTGCCGGCACAGCACGTCCACGCACTCGGTCAGCGGGAGCACGCCCGCGCCGAGCGGCAACGGTGTGGTGTCCTCGGCCGAGGAGATGTCCTTGACCTGCACGTATCCGAGGTGCGGGGCGAGGGCGGCGTAGCTGTCGGCGGGCTGCTCGCCGCCCAGCCAGGTGTGCATGACGTCCCACAGCGCGCCGACCCGCCGGTGGCCGACCGGGCCGAGGACGCGGATCGCGTCGGCGCCGGTGCGGTGCGAGTCGTGGGTCTCCAGCAGGATGCGGACCCCGAGCGCGGTCGCGTCCTCGGCGACGGTGCCCAGGCGACGCGCGGCGACGGCATCGGACTCGGCGAGGGGCCGGCTGGGGTCGGCGCCCGGGAAGACCCGGACGAAGGGGGCACCCAAGTCGTGGGCCAGCTGGAGGAGTTGACGGATCTCGTCGAGTACGGCCGCATCGTCACCCGGCGCGGCGACGCGCGCGTACCCGGCGACCGCCAGCACCTCGACCCCGGCCGCCCGGAACGCGGCGGCCGTCTCGGCCCGCTCGGCGGGGGAGAGGCCGGGGTGCACCGGCTCCTCAGGGTGGGCGCGCAGCTCGACGCCGTGGTAACCGTGCGCGGTGGCGAGCGCCAGGACGTCCGGCACGGGCAGGCCGGGAACACCGAGAGTGGAGAACGCCAGCTTCATACTCCGGACCCTACGCCTCCGCCCCGACGCCGACCGCTCGAAAGGCCCGGAGCCCCCACGCCTCCCATGTCCCCACGCTGTCTACGCCCGCGGCACCCCGGTGGACCCCCGCACCATCAGCTCCCCGCGCACGGTGGCGAGGTCCCCCGGCGGCGGCTCCTCGCGGCCCATCGCGATACGGCCGGCCCGCGCCCCCACCTCCGACAGGGGCAGGCGCACCGTCGTGAGGGACGGCACCGCATCGGCGCTGAACGGAAGGTCGTCGAAGCCCGCCACCGACACGTCCTCCGGGATCCGCAGCCCCGACTCGCGCAGCGCGGCGCACGCGCCGAGGGCGACGGAGTCGTTCGCGGCCACCACCGCCGTGAGGGACGGGTCCCGGCGCAGGAGCTCCAGCGTGGCCTCGTACCCCGACCGGCGGTCGTAGCGGCCGTGCACGAGCCGGCGAGGGTCGTCCTCGACGCCGGCCGCGGCCAGCGCCGCGCGGTGGCCCTCCAGGCGGTGCCGGGTCGTCGTACGCTCCTCCGGTCCGGCGATGTAGCCGAGGCGCCGGTGGCCGAGGCCGGTCAGGTGCTCGGTCAACTGCCGGGCGCCACCGCGGTTGTCGAAGGTCAGCGCGACCGCCCGGGTGTCCGGCGCCGACGGGCGCCCGCACAGCACGACCTGGGTCCCGGCGTCCGCCAGTTTGCGCAGCTTCGCCGCCACCGCCGCCGCGTGCGGCGCGTCCTCCATGGCTCCGCCGGTCAGCACCACGGCCGCGGCCCGCTGCCGCTGGAGGAGGGTGAGATACGTCAGCTCGCGCTCCGGCGACCCGCCCGTGTTGCAGACGACCGCCAGGCGTTCGCCGCCCGCCCGGCCGCCCGGCCCGCCTATCTCGGCCTGGATCGCGCTCGCCATGATCCCGAAGAAGGGGTCGGCGATGTCGATGGCGAGGATGCCGACCAGGTCGGAGGTGGCCGCCGCGAGCGCGCTCGCCGGGCCGTTGAGGACGTAGTCCAGCTCGTCGACGGCCCGCAGCACCCGCTCGCGCGTGGCGGCGGCCACCGGGTAGTTGCCGTTCAGCACGCGCGACACCGTCGCGGGCGAGACCTGGGCGCGGGCCGCCACGTCCGCAAGGGTCACCGTCATGTCGTCCGTCCTCTGGTCGTGCTTTTTGGTCCTCGTAGGCGTACGCCCTGGTAGACAGGCCGCGCGCGGCCACGGTTCCGTGAGGTGCCGAGCAGACCATAAGGCCAACAGCCCCGGCTGTTCGCCCCCTCGAACGACTTGACGTGGAACGGACCTTGTCCGTGGCGGAGACAACTGAACGGTTTGCCGCACACGTGATCCAATAGGGGACATGACCGACACGATCAGGTCTCTGGGGCCGCTGGTACGGCTGGAGGACCGCTGGGCGCTGGGCGACACCCGCAGGCCGGGCGGCGGTGCCTGGGTGGAGTTCCGCGAGGACGGCCTGTGCGCCCACGCGCGTGACTCCGGCGAGGAGTTCATCCCCTGGACGAGGATCATGCTGGGGTTTCGTCTCGTCGTGGGCGCCAAATACCCCAGCAAGGGCGAGAACGTCACCCAGTTCGGCATGCTCGCCGGCCTGCCGGGTCCCTTCAGGGGCCGGGGCGGCGGCTATCTCCACATGACGCTGCGCCATCCCTACGAGGACCACATGGTCTTCTTCGACCGCCACCCCCACTGGTACCCGCTCCCCGACGTCTACTTCCTCGACGCCCTGCTGAAAGAGATGGTCACCAGGGGTGAGATCCACCGGCTCGCCGACACCGCCTGGCTGGACGGTGCGGTCACCCGCGTGCCACCGCTGAAGAAGATGATGACGAAGCGCAGGACGCAGGAGGCGCTGACCCAGGTGCTGGGAAACTCAGGCGTCGCCGATCCTTCCCTCCCTGACGGCGGCCACGAATGACGCCCAGCCGTCCGTCGAGAAGATCAGCGCCGGGCCGGTTAGGGCCTTGCTGTCGCGGACGGGTACGACGGCGTGGCCGCGGGCTACTTCGAGGCACTCGCCCTGGTCGCCGCCGCTGTAGCTGGACTTGTGCCAACCGGTGAGCGTGGACGAGTCGGAGACGGTGTGCTCACTGCTGACCATGTGCGTGTTCCTCCGCTGCGGCCCTGACGAGGGCCAGTGACTCCTGCTGCGATAACGCGTCGCTCAGCGCAAGAGCGTAGGCGGTCTGACTGGCGGCCACCAGCGCCGGATCGTCCATCAAGTGGCCGGTGAGAAAGCCCTCGGCGTAGGCCACCGGAGCAGAGTCCTCGAAGCTCATGAGCGTGAGCAGGCTCTGTTGGAGCGGGTGCGCCCCGACACCGTACGGAAGCACGTGCAGCCGCAGCCGTCCCGCCTCGGCCATGTCCGCGATCTTGTAGAGCTGTTCGGCCATGGCCTGCGCGCCACCGACGCGGCGCCGCAGCACGGACTCGTCGAGCAACGTCCAGACGACCGGCTTCAACGGTCCGTCGAGAATCCGGGCACGCTTTGTTCGAATGACAACGGCTTCGTCAAGTTCCGTGGCCGTATGGTTCGGCCGGTACGCGCGGAACAGGGCACGCGCGTAGCGCTCGGTCTGGAACACGCCTGGTACCAGCGAGAGGGCGAACTGCTGGATCATCGTGGCCTGTTGCTCCAGCTCGGCTACGGCCGCGAAGTGGTCGGCGTACTTCGACTCCAGGTCCTCCAGCCACCGCGAGAAGAACCCGTCCGTCTTCAACGCCTGGTCGATCCGCCGCGCGTCATCGGGCTTGGGCAGCCGCCTCCCGGCCTCGTAATGACTGATCAGCGTGGGTGAGCACACGACCAGTTCGCCCAGTTCCTCCTGGGTGAGCCCAGCCGCCACCCGCCGCAGCCTCAGCTCCTCCCCGTACTTCTCGCGCGGCGTTCGCGGCCTGCGGTCAACGCTCATGCGGCCAACTCCCTTGCTGACAGGCTCGTTGTCAACCCCCCGCGTCTAGAAGCGTAGCCACCGCCGACCCCACGCTGTGAGTGATTCGCAACAGAACGCAGTCACCGCAGGTGAGAAAGCAGGTCGGCATGACACATCTCCTGGCCCGGCTGGTCGAGCCGTTGCTCCGGCTTCTCCTGCCCGCGCGTGGGCGACGGCGCCGTAGGCCGGTCGTACCGCTCCCGTGCGCGTACGTGTACCCGTACTCATGCCCATACGTCGGCCGCCCGACGACGTACCGCAGGCATGAGGTCCCCCTTCGTGGTGAGGACAGCCCACTCGTCCGCCCCTATCTCGACCTCGTGGAGGCCTCCGCATGAGCGGGCGCCTGCTTCCCTGGATCGGCTCCGACGGCAAACCCTGTTACCTCGTGGGTGACGGCGCCGGGTACGTCTCCCGGCTCGCGGACCAGGTCGAGAGCGTTCAGCTCGGCATGGCGGACGGCCTTCTCGACCACGCAGCCGAACTCCTCACCGAGCACCGCTTGACCGGCGGAGAGCTGCACTACCTCGCCCGACGGCTCAGCGAGTCCCTGTGGGAGGTCAAACGGGTCGCCGAGAGCAGGGGGGAGCGTCTGGCGCGGCTGGGCTGAGGTGCCCGTTTCCCACCGGCTTGCCGCCCCTCGTTCGGGGGATGGCGAACGCTCGACTTTCGAAGTAATTTCAAAGTCATGCCACCTGAAAACGCCGCCGTGAACTTTTCCGAGCTGGTGAACAAGAACAAGCAGACACTTGCCCGTCTCAAGGAATCTCCACGACTGCTGCTGCACCGCAGAGACGGCGAAGACCTGGTCCTCACCACAGCGGCGAGGGCTGAGCAGGACCAGACCGTGGTGTCGGCGGCGACCCGCATGCTGGCCGCGATGGCGCGCCGCGAGCCCGGCAGCATGGAGCTTCTCCTGGACATCCTGCCGGACGCCTTCCCCTGGGTCCGCTTCCTTCCAGAAGCCGATGTCCACGCCTTCGCCGTCGAACTGGTCGATACCATGCGGGCCGCCGACTCCATCGGCAACAGCGCTGCCGTCGCCCAGCTGCTCATCGCCTGGCAGCACACGGCCGAGGTGCACTCCGACCCCGAACTGCTGGCCGCGCTGACCAGGGACCACGGCGAGGACTATGGTCCGACACCGGACCCGAGGGGCGTCGCGTGAGCGCGGGCCGCGGTGACCGTGCCGCACCGCCGGCACCGGAGGGGCAATGGGAGGTCCGTTTCGCAGACGGGGCTGCTGCGAAGGGATGGGAGAACCTCTGCCGGCAGGCACGGGAGAACACCTATCGAGCCTGGGTCATCATGCGTACGGATCCCAGGCCGACCATCGAGTCACCCCGGCACCACCGTCTCAAAGGCAGCCTGGCGCACGGCACCCACCGCGGACACACCTGCGAGCAGTGGCAGATCGAGGTGACCGGGGGAGGGCGCATCTGGTACCTCCTGGACACTGCCCATGACACCTGCTGGGTCACCTTCGCGGGGACAGGGCATCCCCGAGCCACGGACTGAGGGCAGCGCCCGTCGAGGCCCCGCCGACCAGCACACCCACCGTGTCGACCCCGGCCGCCCGCAGCGAGTCCAGCAGGAGACGGCCGTGGCCGTCGTCGCCGAGTAGGTCGAAGTCGTCTAGGAACATGGCTCCCTGCTAGGTGAGTTGTACCGTTCCGCAACTGAAGCATGCCGCGTTCTCCGACCCGGTAGGTCAGGTCCTACCGGAAGGCGGGCAGGTTGCGCGCGACCCACTCGCCGAAGGGCCGGGCCGGGCGACCGAGGACATTCTCCACGTCACGGCTGACCACCTGCTCGGCCGGCAGCGGGACGCCGAGGATGTCCAGGGTGCCGTCGATGACCTCCTCGGGCATGAACTGCGCCATGTGGGCATGGGCCTGTGCGCGGGACAGCTCCACGAAGGTGACGTCCTCGCCCAGGGCCTGGGAGATCACGGCAGCCTGCTCGCGCGGGCTGATGGCAGCGGGCCCGGTCAGTTCGTACGTGCGCCCCGCGTGCCCGCCCTCGCGCAGTGCGGCTGCGGCGACCGCGGCGATGTCGGCCGGGTCGACGACGGGCAGGGCCACATCGCCGAACGGCGCGAAGACGGTGCGCTGGGTGCGGACCGGCTCGGCCCAGGCGAAGGCGTTGGAGGCGAATCCGCCCGGGCGCAGGATCGTGAAGTCCGCTCCGGAAGCGCGTACGGCGTCCTCGAACGCGCGCAGGCGGGTGTGTGAAGGGGCCTCGGGGCGGGTGGAGTTGATCTGGGAGGAGAGCAGGACGACCCGCTTGACCCCGGCGTCCACGGCCGCGTCGAGCAGGGCGTCCGGGCGCTCGCCGTGGCCGTTGAGTTCACCGCCCAGCAGGATGAAGAAGGCGTCGGCGCCGTCGAGGACCGGCCGCATGCCCGCGGCGTTCCCGACATCGGCCTGGGCATGCCGCACGCCGGCCGGGAGCCCTTCGGTGGGCTGCGGCCGCCGCGAGACGGCCACGACGTCCTCGCCGGCCTCGGCGAGCAGGGGCACCAGGGTCTGTCCGATGTTGCCGGTAGCGCCGGTCACCACGATCATTTTGTTTTCCCCAAGTTAGTTAGTTGGCTGACTTACTCGCGTGGAAGGACCGTAGCACGCCCTTCCCGGGGGTTGTCTATAGTTAGTTGGGTGACTGACTCAGCGAAGCTGCGGGTGCGAGCGACCGACAAGCGCAGGCGACTGACGGCCGCGGCGGCCCGGGTCCTGCACGAGCAGGGCGTCGAGCGCACCACCCTCGCCGACATCGCGCGCGAGGCCGACGTCCCCGTCGGGAACGTCTACTACTACTTCAAGACCAAGGACGAGCTGGTCCTGGCCGCGCTCTCCGAGCACAGCGCGCACCTGGACGAACTCACCGGCCACCTGGACGAGTTGCCCGACCCGCGCGAGCGCCTCAAGGCCCTGATCGAAGCCTGGGTCGGCCAGCGCGAGGTCGCCGCCCGCCACGGCTGCCCGACCGGCACCCTGGCCGTAGAACTCGACAAGCGCGCCGACGGCACCCTCGACGCGGAGGCCGGCACGGTGATCCGGCGCCTGCTGGACTGGACCGCACACCAGTTCCGCGCCCTGTCCCTGCCCGACCCTGACGACCTCGCCGTCACCCTCGTCGCCGCCTACCAGGGCATGTCCCTCCTGGCCAACGCCCTGCGCGAGCCGGACATCATGACCCGCGAGGGAGCGCGTCTCCTCCGGTGGCTCGACTCTTTGGAGGTCCCGGACCGGACGGTGTGACCCACCCGCCCCGTTGGGGAGCGGGCCGTGGTCATGCGGGTCAAGCCATCTTGAGGGCCGCCACGTGCCGGGCTCGTTCCTCCAGTTCGCGGACCCCGGCGACGCTGCGGTACGCCGGGAGAGACTTGAGCATCGATTTCAGGTGCTCGTCCCCGCGTGCACTGCTGATTGCCACGTGCTCGTCCAGGAATGTCCCCCACGTCCGGCAGGCGGCTTCGACGTGCCGCATGCGGAACTGCCGCTCTGCGATGACCCCAAGGCAGTGCAGACGCCCTTGCCGCTCCAGCGGAGACCTGACCGCGTTCGACCGGCGCAGGGCCTTGATGCTGCCCTCGGGGTCCTTCAGGTGCCAAAGTACGTGCGCCTCATGGAAGAAGTAGGCGGCTTGGTCGTAGCCACCCACGGCGTCCCGGCGATTGTCGGCCTGGGACAGGGCGGTTTCGGTCTCGCGGAGCCGAGTGAGGGCGGTTTGCCGGGCGCCGGTCATCGCCGCGGCGGCAGCTTGCTGACCGCGTAGGAACGCCACCAGGCGCGGGCCTGCGCTGGGGGCCGCTTCGGCGGCGGAGTCGGCGAGTTCAAGGCCCTTCCTGCCGTGGCCGAGGTGGGTGGCCTGAAGGCTCATGCCACGGAGGGTGCGGCAGTAGGTGAGGTGGTCACCGGCTTCGCCGGCAAGGTCGAGTGCTCGCCGGTAGTACTGCTGGCCCAGGCCCTGCTGGTTCTCGTACATGGCCATCCAGCCCGTGAGATAGACCAGATCGGCAGCGGCGGCCTTCATGTTCCGCTGTACCTGGCCTTTGCCGGAAGCGCGTAGGTAGGTCCCTACGCTGTTGACCAGGAAGGCGGCGGCCATGGGGCGGGCGTGACCGGCGCCCATCTGGTCCAGGATGTCAGCGATCTTGTCCGTCATCGTGCGGACGGTCTCGACGTCGGATGTACCGATGTGCAGTGTCCGACCTGCCGTATCGGCCTCGGCATGCGCGCCGCGGTCGGCGATGTCCTCAAAGCGCGGGACGGCCAGCGCTGCAACGTACATGCCGCCCTTGAGTACCCCCCGCCGTGCGGGGTCCATGTCTGCTCGGCTCAGGTCGATCACCCCGGTCACCGGGTCGTGCGGCTCGGCAGGGTCTGTCTCCCAGCCGATCTCGGCGCACGTTACGGGGTGCCCGAGGAGTCGCGAGAGAGCCTCGGCGACTGCGGGCCTCACCTCCGGTCGGGGCACGCTGCCGGCGAGCCAGTGAGACACGCTCGTCTTGTCATAGTGCAGGGTCAGCCCCAGTTCGCGGCCGGTGGCGTTCACCCGTCGCGCGAGCTGGGCGTTTCCGATTCCTCCCGACTGCGTCAGTTCTGCCAGTGCGGTGTTAGGCGTGCGCGGTCGTCGTCCCATCGGTGAACCCCCGAGTGCGTTCAACCAGTTCAACCCTCTCCCCACTCTGCTCCCTTACCGGCCGTCGCGCACAGGTGTTGGGTGATTACCGGCCGCATTGCCTCCTGTTCAGGGCGGCCGGTTGACGGCTCGCCGGTCCCTCCCAGCCCGGAGGGGGGCCGGCGGGGCACCGAGACGACGAAGAGGCCGACATTGACGACGCGCAGCACCACCCCCTCACCACCCGCCGACGGACTCGTGGACGCCCCCGCGCTCCACTTCGAGCAGCTGAGCGAACGGCAGCGTGCGGGCCGCTCCTGCTGCTGGTGCTCCGGAACCCCGAACCCGCGGTTTCCCGTGCGGATACTGCGCGCGGTCGATGTGCGCCTGCACGCGTGCGTGCCGTTCGCGGGCATGTACGGGGTTCCGGAGGTGGCCCGGTGAGCCGGAGCAGCCTCGGTCTCCTGCACCGTGCGCGCCGCTGGCTGGGCCGTCAGGTGCTGGACGCCGCGAGTGGCCGTACGGGCATCCTGCGGGCCATCGCCCCCGAGCCGAACGGCAGACGGCTGGTTGCGTGGCTCCGGCCCATGGGTGGCGGGTGCGAGTGGACGACGGACCCGGGCACGCTCGAAGTGGTCGGCCGGATCACCCCGCGCACGCATCCGAAGGAGCCGCAGTGACCGGCGCGGACAAGGCTCGCGCTCAGGTGGGCGACCTCGTGCGCGACACCGAGCGCAGCCGCGAGGCCGTTCTGACGGACGTACAGGGCGGCGTGCCGGTCCTGCGCCCCCGGTACGGCGGCGGGCTCGGTGCCGAATGGCGCGCGCAGTGGACGGCCGTCGAGCTGGTCGCCCGGCGCGGCACCTGGGACAACCGGTGAGCGAGCGCCACCGGATGCGCTGATCATCTGCCAGGCCCGCCCGACCCTTCTCTGGGGCGGGCGGCCACACAAGAGCCCCGGCCGGGGCTGCTGCTCTCACACATCCGCCCCGGCCGGCCCCAACCCGAAGGAAGGGAGACCACCGTATGACGAAACAGCCTCAACCGCCGCCACCGCCGAAGCCGCCCAAACCGACCAGCCCTCGGCCGGCGGACCGGACCCTCAGCCGAATCTCGTCGAACAGCTGAACGCGCGACCGATGGGCCGTTACACCAGAAACTCATACACCGACAAGGAGGCCCCGATGGGATGGGGAACCGGCAAGGGCGGATCGGGCGGCGACGGCAGGCACGCGGGTGGCAAGGACCCGGGCACCTCGAAGCCGTCTCCGGACACCAGCCAGCCGAAGTCCGACCCGAAGCACAAGAAGGGCTGACCTTCGGCATGAACGCCATGAGCACCAAGGAGCAGGCCGCCGCGCGCGGCCTGCTCCGCGCCGTATCGGAAGAACTCGGCCATCTGGGGGCGGAGTTGGAAGCCGCTTTCTGTCGCGCCCCGCGGCACTCGTTCCTGCCCCGCCTGGTGTGGCTGGACGACGACGGCGACTGGACCCCGTGTGACCGCGACGTGGAGCCCGCAAGCTGGCTGGAGGCCGCCTACGCCAACGGGCCGGTCGTCACCCAGGTCAACGACGGCCAGGAGCCGCAAGACGGGGACGTGTGGCCGTCGTCGTCCGCCTCCGCTCCGTCGATCGTGTTCCGCATGCTGCGCATGCTCGACCCGCGCCCCACACACAGGGTTCTGGAGATCGGCACCGGCACAGGATGGAACGCCGGTCTTCTCACCGCCCTGCTCGGCGACGAGAACGTGACGACCTTGGACGTGGACACCGCACTCACCGAGACCGCAGCACGCTCGTTGAAGGCCGCAGGCCTTCACCCGGCCGTCACGGCGGCGGACGGCGCGGGCGGTTTCCCGCCGAACGCGCCGTACGACCGGGTCATCGCCACCTGTTCCGTGCGCCGCCTGCCCTATGCGTGGGTGGAGCAGACCCGGCCCGGCGGAGCCATCCTCACCCCCTGGGAAACGCCCTGGCTCTGCTACGGGCTGCTGCGCCTGCATGTGGGCGGCGACGGCATCGCCTCTGGCCGTTTCTCCCCGCACTCCGCTTTCATGCTGATGCGCGGACAGCGCACCGACCTGCGGATCTACCGCGACGTGGTCCGCGACGAGCAGACCCCCGACGAGTCGAGCACGCGACTTGACCCGTGGCTGGTCGCCGGCCAAGACGCCGCCGCCCAGTTCGCCGTGGGGCTGCGGCTGCCGGACGTGTGGCACGCCTGGCACGAACAGCCGGGCGTGCCAGGCGTCGACGTACGCCTGTGGCTGGCGACCACGGACGCCACGTCGTGGGCAGCGGTCGACTGGGACGGCACCCGAGGTGCCGACCAGTGCACCGTGTGGCAGTACGGGCCCCGCCGCCTGTGGGACGAGGTGGCGACGTCCTACGCGTGGTGGACCGAGCGAGGGTGCCCCTCTGTCGAGCGATTCGGGCTGACGGTCACTCCCGACGGTCAACGGGCGTGGTTGGATGACCCCTCTCAGACCTGGACCCTCTGAGGAGCGTTGCATGGACGCCGAGGAATCGTTGGAGGAGCGGGCGGCCCGCCGCGCCGCGCGTCTGCGAGCGGTCGGTGAACGCCGCGCCGTCCCCCTCGGCCCCGGCCCGCAGCGTGCCGCACACCTGAACCCGGATGCGCCCCGGCTGATCGTGGAGTGGGACGGCTGTCAATGGGCTCCGGTGACCACCGTGGACGACTACGCAGCCGCGCAACGCATGTTGCACGGCATCGGCGACGAGGCGGCTCGGATCAGGCCTGTCCCCGGCAGGGGTCGGCCGATGGCGCCGGGGGCCGGACGGCACCGCAAGCCCTGACCAGGGCCGCCCCGAGGTTTGTCCCACCTGCCTGTCAGAGCCACTTGACGACGGCCACCGCGATCAGCGCGGCGACGGCGCCGAGTCCGCCGACGATCGCGGCGCCTATGGCGATCTTCACGCTGGCGGGCTGTATCTCCCGCCAGCCCAGCTCCCCGGCCACGCCCCGGATCAGGCGGTGCCCCTCGGCGGACGAGAAGGTGTACTGCTCGGTACCGTCCAGGGAGCGGGACGAGGTGATCGACACGCTCCGGCCGACGGACACCGTCTTCCCCAGCCGTACACCGGCAGGGCCCGCCGAGTACTCGACCGTGCGGACGACATCCGTGATCGAGAAGGCCTTCTTCTCCGGGCGCATGACGACGCGGTACGTGACCACCTCGCTGGTCCGGTGACGGGTCAAGAGCTCCTGCCACTGTGGGACGTCGACGTCCACCGTCAGCTCGAATCCCCGCTCTGTACGGGACATGCGGTACGGGGTGCCCGTAGCGGCGTCCCGGACCTTCAGGGCGAACTCATGGGCAGTCGCTGAGCTGTTCGGATCCATCACGGGCGCACCGTAACAGCGGGACGTACTCCCTGCCCTCCAGGCGTCCTGAGCCGGTCCGGATCCCCGGGCCGGTCCGGACTGTCAGTCGGCGCCGGTACCGTCGGATCATGGTGCAACAGGCGGGGAATCCCACGGGCGAGCGGCGAGCGGCCGTACTCGAAGGTGTGCTCGAACGCATCACGTACGCCAACGAGGAGAACGGCTACACGGTCGCCCGGGTCGACACCGGAAGAGGCGCCGGCGACCTCCTCACGGTCGTCGGCGCGCTGCTCGGTGCCCAGGTGGGGGAGTCCCTGCGCATGGAGGGCCGCTGGGGCTCGCATCCGCAGTACGGCAAGCAGTTCCACGTCGAGAACTACACGACGCTCCTGCCCGCCACCGTCCAGGGCATCCGGCGCTACCTCGGCTCCGGGCTGGTCAAGGGCATCGGGCCCGTCTTCGCCGACCGCATCACCCAGCACTTCGGGCTGGACACGCTCAGGATCATCGAGGAGGAGCCCAAGCGGCTCATCGAGGTGCCGGGGCTCGGGCCGAAGCGGACGCGGAAGATCGCCGACGCCTGGGAGGAGCAGAAGGCGATCAAGGAGGTCATGCTCTTCCTCCAGACCGTCGAGGTGTCGACGTCCATCGCCGTGCGGATCTACAAGAAGTACGGGGACGCGTCGATCTCCGTCGTCAAAGAGCACCCCTACCGCCTCGCCGCCGACGTCTGGGGCATCGGCTTCCTCACCGCCGACAAGATCGCCCAGTCGGTCGGCATCCCGCACGACAGCCCGGAGCGGGTCAAGGCCGGACTGCAGTACGCCCTGTCCCAGTCCGCCGACCAGGGGCACTGCTTTCTGCCGGAGGAGAGGCTCATCGCCGACGCCGTCAAACTCCTTCAGGTCGACACCGGGCTGGTCATCGAATGCCTCGCCGAGCTGGCCGAGCCGGGGGAGGACGGCGAGGAACCGGGCGTCGTACGGGAGAAGGTGCCGGGTCCCGAGGGTGACTCCGAGCCCGTCACCGCCGTGTACCTCGTGCCCTTCCACCGTGCCGAACTGTCCCTCTCCGCCCAGCTGCTGCGCCTGCTGCGGACCGGGGAGGACCGGATGCCGGGCTTCCGGGACGTGGACTGGGGCAAGGCGCTCGGCTGGCTGCGCTCCCGTACCGGCGCCGAGCTGGCGCCCGAGCAGGAGGCCGCCGTCAAGCTCGCGCTGACCGAGAAGGTCGCCGTGCTCACCGGCGGTCCCGGTTGCGGCAAGTCCTTCACGGTCCGCTCGATCGTGGAGCTGGCCCGTGCCAGGAACGCCACCGTGCTGCTCGCCGCGCCCACCGGTCGTGCCGCCAAGCGGCTGGCCGAGCTGACCGGAGCCGAGGCCTCCACCGTGCACCGGCTGCTGGAGCTGAAACCGGGAGGCGAGGCGGCCTATGACCGGGACCGGCCGCTGGAGGCCGACCTCGTGGTCGTGGACGAGGCCTCCATGCTGGACCTGCTGCTCGCCAACAAGCTGGTCAAGGCCGTGCCGCAGGGGGCCCATCTGCTGTTCGTCGGGGACGTGGACCAGCTGCCCAGCGTGGGTGCGGGGGAGGTCCTCCGCGATCTCCTCGCCGACGGCGGCCCGATCCCGGCCGTCCGGCTCACCCAGGTCTTCCGGCAGGCCCAGCAGTCCGGGGTCGTCACCAACGCGCACCGCATCAACGCCGGGCAGCATCCGCTCACCGAAGGGCTGAAGGACTTCTTCCTCTTCGTCGAGGACGACACCGAGGAGGCCGGCCGGCTCACCGTGGACGTGGCCGCCCGGAGGATTCCGGCCAAGTTCGGGCTCGACCCGCGCCGGGACGTCCAGGTGCTCGCGCCCATGCATCGCGGACCGGCCGGCGCCGGCACCCTCAACGGACTGCTCCAGCAGGCCATCACGCCGGGCCGGCCCGAGCTGCCGGAGAAGCGGTTCGGCGGCCGGGTCTTCCGGGTCGGCGACAAGGTGACGCAGATTCGCAACAATTACGACAAAGGGCAGAACGGTGTCTTCAACGGCACCGTGGGCGTCGTCACCTCGCTCGATCCGGTCGACCAGCGTCTGACGGTGCTGACGGACGAGGATGAGGAGGTTCCGTACGAATTCGACGAACTGGACGAACTGGCCCACGCGTACGCGGTGACCATCCACCGTTCACAGGGAAGTGAATATCCCGCGGTGGTGATCCCCGTCACCACGGGAGCATGGATGATGCTCCAGCGGAACCTCCTGTACACGGCGGTGACGCGGGCCAAACGGCTGGTCGTTCTCGTGGGTTCACGCAAGGCGATCGGCCAGGCGGTGCGCACGGTGTCGGCCGGACGGCGCTGTACGGCGCTGGACTTCAGGCTCATCACGAAAAATGATCGATCAAATGAGTCATGAAGGTCACAGAGCCCTTCCAGATAGGGAGACAACGGGGCAGGATGAGCAGGTTGGCGGCACTGAGTGCCGCCAATAGGCCCAATGGTCGACCCCGAGTGCACTCTCCTGAGCCAAATGGGGGATGGTAGAGACAGTCAGGGCACCTCGAAGATGAGGCACTACGTCGGTGAGGGAAGACGTGAGCGACAACTCTGTAGTACTGCGGTACGGCGACGGCGAGTACACCTACCCGGTGGTCGACAGCACCGTCGGCGACAAGGGCTTCGACATCGGCAAGCTCCGCGCCCAGACCGGTCTGGTGACCCTGGACAGCGGGTACGGCAACACCGCCGCCTATAAATCCGCCATCACCTACCTCGACGGCGAGGCGGGGATCCTCCGCTACCGCGGCTACCCCATCGAGCAGCTGGCCGAGCGCTCCACCTTCCTTGAGGTGGCGTACCTGCTGATCAACGGTGAGCTGCCGACCGTCGACGAGCTGACGACGTTCAAGGACGACATCACGCGGCACACCCTGCTGCACGAGGACGTCAAGAACTTCTACAAGGGCTTCCCGCGCGACGCCCACCCGATGGCCATGCTGTCCTCGGTCGTCTCGGCGCTGTCCACGTTCTACCAGGACAGCCACAACCCGTTCGACGAGCGCCAGCGCGACCTCTCCACGATCCGCCTGCTCGCCAAGCTTCCGACGATCGCGGCGTACGCGTACAAGAAGTCGATCGGTCACCCGTTCGTCTACCCGCGCAACGACCTCGGCTACGTCGAGAACTTCCTCCGTATGACCTTCTCGGTGCCGGCGCAGGAGTTCGAGCTGGACCCGGTCGTCGTCTCCGCGCTGGACAAGCTGCTGATCCTGCACGCCGACCACGAGCAGAACTGCTCGACCTCCACGGTCCGCCTGGTCGGCTCCTCGCAGGCCAACATGTTCGCCTCGATCTCGGCCGGCATCAGCGCGCTGTGGGGCCCCCTGCACGGCGGTGCCAACCAGTCCGTGCTGGAGATGCTGGAAGGCATCCAGGCGGGCGGCGGCGACGTCGACTCCTTCATCAACAAGGTGAAGAACAAGGAGGACGGCGTCCGTCTGATGGGCTTCGGCCACCGGGTCTACAAGAGCTTCGACCCGCGCGCCAAGATCATCAAGGCCGCCGCGCACGACGTCCTCTCCGCGCTCGGCAAGTCCGACGAGCTGCTGGACATCGCGCTGAAGCTGGAGGAGCACGCGCTCTCCGACGACTACTTCGTCTCGCGCAACCTCTACCCGAACGTCGACTTCTACACCGGCCTGATCTACCGCGCCATGGGCTTCCCGACCGAGATGTTCACGGTCCTGTTCGCCCTCGGCCGTCTGCCGGGCTGGATCGCCCAGTGGACCGAGATGATCAAGGAGCCGGGTTCGCGCATCGGCCGCCCGCGCCAGATCTACACGGGTGTCGTCGAGCGCGACTTCGTTCCGGTCGAGGAGCGCTGAGCGTATTGAGTGCAGGGCCTGCCTGGGCGGCGGGCCCTGAATCAGTGCTGAGCGAGCAGAAGGCGCCCTGAAACGCCGGTCCCCCCACGGGCCGACGGTCAGGGCGCCTTCCCGTGTCCCGGTGCGGATTCCCCCCACGGGATCCGGCCGGGCGCTCGGAGAAGACAGCGCCTGAATCGCTGTCTGAGCACAACGAGCTGACCCGCTGGGCTCCAGTGATGCGGTGCGATCTGCCGGGACAGCGCACGCAGGGAGGGCCGCTCAAAGCTTCCCGGTGTACGTGCCCCGGCAACGCATCTCTGAGGAAGTCCCCCAAGACAACCTCAGATGGCGGTTGGGCGCCCCCCAAGACGCCGAACCGACATCGCCAACTTAGACCGTCGAACCCCTTCGATGGTTACGTTCGCATCACTGTGATGTGCGTCTCTTGCATATGTCCCTTAAGTGCGCAAGAGCCCCGATACGAAAATCGGAGCCCAAGCGTAGAGACGATGCGAGAGCCTTGTGAAGAGCTTATGTGAGCCGAGGGCAGGACTCTAGAGGGACTCCTACTTCGGCGCGGTATCAGCGGAAGCGGCGCAGCCGCAGGCTGTTGGTCACCACGAACACCGAGGAGAAGGCCATCGCCGCGCCCGCGATCATCGGGTTCAGCAGCCCCGCCGCGGCCAGCGGCAGCGCGGCCACGTTGTAGCCGAAGGCCCACACCAGGTTGCCCTTGATGGTCGCGAGGGTGCGCCGGGAGAGCCGGATGGCGTCGGCGGCCACCCTCAGGTCGCCGCGTACGAGGGTCAGGTCGCCCGCCTCGATCGCCGCGTCCGTGCCGGTGCCCATCGCGAGGCCCAGGTCGGCGGTGGCGAGCGCCGCCGCGTCGTTGACTCCGTCGCCGACCATGGCCACGGTCCGCCCCTCGTGCTGCAGCCGCCGTACGACCTCCACCTTGTCCTCGGGCAGCACCTCGGCGATCACCTCGTCGATGCCGACCGCCTGCGCGACCGCCTCGGCGACCGTCCGGTTGTCCCCGGTGAGCAGCACCGGCGTGAGTCCGAGGGCGCGCAGCTCGCGCACCGCCTGAGCGCTGGTCTCCTTGACCGCGTCGGCGACGGCCAGCACCCCGCGGGCCCGGCCGTCCCAGCCCACCAGGACGGCCGTACGGCCGCCGCTCTCGGCCTTTTCCCGGGCTCGTGCCAAGTCGTCCGGCAGGCTCTCGAAGAGGCGCCCCACGGCCACCTCGCGGCCCTCCACGCGCCCGCGCACGCCCCGCCCGGGCACGTTCTCGAAGTGCTGGAGGGGCGGCAGCGCGCCGATCCGCTCCTCGGCGCCGACGGCGACCGCGCGGGCGACCGGGTGCTCGGAGGCGTGCTCCAGGGCGCCCGCGAGGCGCAGCACCTCCTCCTCGGCCTCGCCCTCGGCGACGTAGACCTCCTGAAGGGTCATCCGGCCGCTGGTGACCGTGCCGGTCTTGTCGAGGACGACCGTGTCGACGCGGCGCGTGGACTCCAGGACCTCGGGGCCCTTGATGAGGATGCCGAGCTGTGCGCCCCGGCCGGTGCCGACCATCAGCGCGGTCGGGGTGGCCAGGCCCAGGGCGCAGGGGCAGGCGATGATCAGGACGGCGACCGCGGCCGTGAACGCCGCGACGGTGTCCCCGGTGACGCCCAGCCAGACGCCGAACGTGCCGAGCGCGATCAGGATGACCACCGGCACGAACACCGCGGAGATCCGGTCGGCGAGCCGCTGCACCTCGGCCTTGCCGGTCTGCGCGTCCTCGACCAGCTTCGCCATCCGGGCCAGCTGCGTGTCGGCGCCGACCCGGGTGGCCTCGACCACCAGCCGGCCGCCCGCGTTGACGGTCGCGCCGGTGACCGTGTCGCCCGGGGCGACGTCCACCGGAACCGACTCGCCGGTCAGCATGGACGCGTCCACCGCGGAGAGGCCCTCCACCACGGTGCCGTCGGTGGCGATCTTCTCGCCGGGCCGTACGACGAACCGGTCGCCGACGGACAGGGAGGCCACGGGTATACGGACCTCACGGCCGTTGCGGAGTACGGCGACGTCCTTGGCGCCCAGCTCCATCAGGGCCCGCAGCGCCGCTCCCGCGCGCCGCTTGGCGCGGGCCTCCAGGAAGCGGCCGAGCAGGATCAGCGCGACGACTCCGGCGGCCACCTCCAGGTAGATCGTGGAGGTGCCGTCCATCCGGGAGACGGTGAAGCGGAAGTCGTCGTGCATGCCGGTCGTGCCCGCGTCGCCGAAGAAAAGGGCCCACAGCGACCAGCCGAACGCGGCCAGCGTGCCGACCGAGACCAGGGTGTCCATGGTGGCGGCGCCGTGCCGGGCGTTGGTCCAGGCGGCGCGGTGCAAGGGCAGGCCGCCCCAGACGACGACCGGTGCGGCGAGCGTGAGCGAGAGCCACTGCCAGTTGTCGAACTGAAGGGAGGGGGCCATGGCGAGCAGCACGACGGGCGCGGCGAGCAGCGCGGAGACGAGCAGGCGGTGCCGCAGGGCGCCCAGTTCGGGGTCCTGTTCCGCCGCCTCGGGAGTCTCGGCGGGTTCGGGCTCCGGCGGTGCGGGCTCCTCGGCGGTGTAGCCCGTCTTCACCACGGTGGCGATGAGGTCGGCGACCTGGACGCCCTCGGCGAAGGTGACCTTCGCCTTCTCCGTGGCGTAGTTCACCGTGGCGGTGACGCCGTCCATCCGGTTGAGCTTCTTCTCGATCCGGGCGGCGCAGGAGGCGCACGTCATCCCGCCGATGAGCAGCTCCACCTCGGAGCTGTCGGGGGCTATGGGGGCCTGTGTGCTGGCGGTGGTCATGTACCGGACTCCATGCGTCGGACCGGACCGTAAGGCTCCAGTATCAGCTGGTCGGCTGCTGCTGGTCCGTACGGCCCGGTCGCGGAAGGGGCGTGCTGTCAGGCCTTGCCGGCCAGCTCGTAACCGGCCTCGTCGACCGCGGCGCGGACGGCTTCCTCGTCCAGCGGGGCGGCGGAGACGACGGTCACCTCGCCACTGGCCGCGACGGCCTTGACCGAGCTGACGCCGGGGATCTGGGAGATCTCGCCGGAGACGGAGCCCTCGCAGTGGCCACAGCTCATGCCGGTCACCTTGTAGACGGTGGTGACGGGGCCCTGGGTTTCGGTCTGGGCGCTCATGTCGTTAACTCCTCGTGGAGACATATGCGGACACATAGGGTGCCAATGGGGTTCGCGGGTGAACCCCATGGCCATGACTCTATACCCCTAGGGGGTATTTCTCCAAGGGGGGCCGGGGTTCCGTGGGCCCATTGAGCGCAGCCACGCGATGCCGGCCAGCGTGACCAGGGCCGCGAGCCCCACCGAGAACAGCGTGAACAGGTGCTCCTGCGTGGCGCCCGGCCGGGGGATGTACCCCTGCGCGAACAGCTGCCGGTCCAGTCCGGCGCCGGCCAGCCGGGCCGCCAGCCAGATCGCGAGGCCGTGCGTGGAGTCCCACAGGGCGTGCAGCACGGAGACCCCGAGGCAGGCGCCGACGACCGGGCCGGTGAGCCGGAACTGCCCGTTCGCGCGGCGGAAGGAGAGCAGGACCCCGCCCGTGATCGCCGTCCACAGGCCGTGCCCGAAAGGTGCGAGCACCCCGCGCAGGAGCTCTGTCTCGAGCAGTGTCCGCAGGTCGACGCCGACCGGGGACACGGCCGCGTCGAAGGCGTACCCGGCGCTCTCCAGGGCCGCGTAGCCGAGGCCGACGACGGCGCCGAGCACCAGCCCGGCCCGCGTCCCGCGGATCCCCGGCTGCCGGCGCAGCACGAACACCAGCGCGCCGAGCTTCGCCGCCTCCTCGGTGGGCCCGACCCCGGCGAACATCAAGAGAGAGGGGCGCAGCAGATACGACTCCATCATCGAGGCGCCCAGCACCCCGAGCACGCCACCGGCCAGGAAACAGCCGAGGACCGCGCTGACACCCAGGTCCCGGCCGTGCCGCTCGTACGCCCACAGCACGAAGACGACGGGCACCAGGAAGCTGCCGAGCAGGATCAGGGTGGGCAGCACCGCGGTGTTCCGGGCCGTGTACGCCACCACCGCGGTCAGCGCCCACAGCGCGAGCCCGCCGCCCAGGCAGCGCCGCCACAGGCCCGCGCCGATGCGCGGGTACGGCGGCGGGGGCTGCTGCGGGCCGGGAATACGGGCCCGGGGTGTGCCGGGCGGCGGAGAGTGGGTCACGGCGGGGTCCCCTTGTGCTCCTGCTTGCACCTCTTGTCCGCACCCTAAGCAGACGCGCTCCATGTCGCAGGCGCCCGCACCCGTTCCGGTGGTGCGGGCGGAGTGAAAGGGTGAGCCGCATGAGAGCCGTGGTGTTCGAGGAGTACGGGAAGCCGGCCCAGGTGCGGGAGGTGCCGGACCCGGAGCCCGCGGAGCACGGGGTCGTGGTGCGGGTCGAGGCGACCGGGCTGTGCCGCAGCGACTGGCACGGCTGGATGGGCCACGACCCGGACATCGTCCTGCCGCACGTGCCCGGCCATGAACTCGCCGGAGTGGTGGAGGCGGTGGGCGCCCGGGTCACCGGCCGGCGGCCCGGCGACCGGGTCACCGTGCCGTTCGTCTGCGCCTGCGGGACCTGCCCGTCCTGCGCGGCCGGCGACCAGCAGGTGTGCGAGCGGCAGACCCAGCCCGGCTTCCACCACTGGGGCTCCTTCGCCCAGTACGTGGCGCTCGACCACGCCGACGTCAACCTGGTGGCCGTACCGGACGGGATGGCCTACGCCACGGCGGCGGCTCTCGGCTGCCGGTTCGCCACCGCCTTCCGCGCGGTGGTGCAGCAGGGCCGGGTGGCTGCCGGGGAGTGGGTCGCGGTGCACGGGTGCGGCGGGGTCGGACTGTCTGCGGTGATGATCGCGGCGGCCTCCGGCGCCCGGGTGGTCGCCGTCGACCTCGCGCCCCGAGCCCTGGAGCTGGCACGGGAGTTCGGCGCCGCCGAGTGCGTGGACGCGGCCCACGTCACCGACACCGCCGAGGCCGTGCGCGAGCTGACCGGCGGCGGCGCCCACCTCTCCCTGGACGCCCTCGGCTCGCCCGCCACCTGCGCGGCCTCGGTCAACTCCCTGCGCCCGCGCGGCCGGCACGTCCAGGTCGGCCTGCTGCCCTCACCGGACGGCAGGACCCCCGTCCCCATGGCCCGCGCCATCGCCCTGGAGCTCGAACTCCTCGGCAGCCACGGCATGGCCGCGCACGCGTATCCCGGCATGCTCCGGCTGGTCCGCTCCGGCGCCGTGCGCCCCGACCTGCTGGTGACGTCGTCCATATCCCTCGACGCGGCCCCGGCGGCCCTCGCCGCGATGGGTACGGCACCGGGGGCCGGCGTCACGGTCATCGAGCCCTGGAGCTGACGCCCCCGACCCTCGCTCCCGCGGCGCCCGTCAGCCGTGTCTGCGCCCGCGGTTGCCGGGCCGGGAGGCGACCCAGGCGCGCACGGTGTCGGCGTACCAGTAGGGCTTGCCGCCCTCCACGTGGTCGGGCGGAGGCAGCAGCCCGTGCTTGCGGTAGGACCGTACGGTGTCCGGCTGCACCCTGATGTGCGCCGCGATCTCTTTGTAGGACCAGAGCCTGCGGTCGGTCATGAGTCGTACCTCCCTGCGCGCGCCGCGGCGGCGGCCGGGGGCGGCCGTCGGGGGAGCCGGGCGCTGCGCCGGCGATCACCAAGCCTGTGCCCGGTGAACGGCGCACGGTGACCGATGGGAAGCAGCTGTCGACCGGGTGTGACGGATAACCCGCATAGACGCGACATGTGTGACACGAACGGGGCGTTTGTGACACGCCTGCCGCAAAGTAGCCGTTTATATGCCCGGGTCACCCGGGAATCGCACGGCCGTCTGGTCCGAATGTCTGGACAAAACATTGACAGGCTTCCGCGTACGGGACTACAAAGCCGGGGAGAGCCATGGGGAGAGCCATGACGAAGGGAAGCCGATGGCCTACGACCTGATCACCATGGGGCGGATCGGAGTGGACCTCTACCCCCTGCAGACCGGCGTCCCGCTCGCCCAGGTGTCGTCCTTCGGCAAGTTCCTCGGCGGGTCGGCGACGAACGTCGCGGTCGCCGCGGCCCGGCTCGGCCGGCACACCGCCGTGATCACCCGCACCGGCGACGACCCGTTCGGCGCCTACCTCCACGAGGCCCTGCGCGGCTTCGGCGTGGACGACCGCTGGGTCACGCCGGTGCCCGGACTGCCCACCCCGGTCACGTTCTGCGAGGTGTTCCCGCCGGACGACTTCCCGCTCTACTTCTACCGGCAGCCCAAGGCGCCCGACCTGGAGATCGAGGCCCACGAGCTGGACCTGGACGCCATCCGCGAGGCCCGCGTCTTCTGGGTCACCGGCACCGGCCTGAGCGAGGAGCCCAGCCGTACGGCGACCCTCACGGCCCTCGCCCACCGGGCCAGGTCCGGCATCACCGTCTTCGACCTCGACTGGCGGCCCGCTCTCTGGAACAACCCGGCCTGGAGGGACCCGGACGCCGCCCGCCCCCTCTACGCCGAGGCCCTGCGCCACGCCACGGTCGCCGTCGGAAACCTGGACGAGGTGGAGGTCGCCACCGGGCTGCGCGAGCCGCACGCCGCCGCCCGCGCGCTCCTGGACGCCGGGGCCGAGACCGCCGTCGTCAAGCAGGGAGCGAAGGGCGTGCTCGCCGTGAACCGGGCGGGCGAGTCTGCCGAGGTCCCGCCGCTGCCCGTCACCGTCCTCAACGGACTCGGCGCCGGAGACGCCTTCGGCGGCTCCCTGTGCCACGGCCTCCTCGCGGGCTGGGACCTGGAGACGACCATGCGGCACGCGAACGCGGCCGGCGCCATCGTCGCCTCCCGCCTGGAGTGCTCCTCCGCGATGCCCACCCCCGACGAGGTGGCCGCCGCGCTCGACGCCGGAGCGGTGCTGTGAGGGCGGGCAGGGTGGCGGGCACCCACCGCGAGGGCGGGGACGGCGGTCGGCAGGCCCGCGTGGACGTCTCCGCGCTGGTCCACACCCGCACCCACCACCCCGAGGCCATCGCCGAGGCCGCCACCCGCCGGGCCCGGCGCCCGCTGCTGCACGAGAACGGCCGGCTGATGATCGTCGCCGCCGACCACCCCGCCCGCGGCGCCCTCGGCGTGGGCGACCGGGGGCTCGCCATGGCCAACCGCGCCGACCTCCTCGAACGCCTCTGCATCGCGCTGGCCCGGCCCGGCGTCGACGGCGTCCTCGCCACCGCCGACATCCTCGACGACCTGCTGCTGCTCGGCGCCCTCGACCACAAGGTCGTCATGGGCTCCATGAACCGCGGCGGCCTCCAGGGCGCCGGCTTCGAGCTGGACGACCGGTTCACCGGCCACCGCCCCGAGGACATCGAGCGCCTCGGCTTCGACGCCGGCAAGCTGCTGCTGCGCATCGACTACGACGACCCGGGCTCGCTGACCACCCTGGAGTCCGCCGCCCGCGCCGTCGACGACATGGCCGCGCGCCGGCTGCCGGTCTTCGTGGAGCCGTTCCTCAGCCACCGCACCCCCAAGGGGAAGCTGAGGAACGACCTGTCCGCCGAGGCGGTCACCAAGGCCATCGCCATCGCCTCCGGCCTCGGCGGCACCTCCGCCTACACCTGGCTGAAGGTGCCGGTCACCGACAACCCCGACGACATGGCCCAGGTCATGGAGACCTCGACCCTGCCCGCCGTCCTGCTCGGCGGAGACATCGGCGACTCGCCCGAGGGCCAGGTCGCCGCCTTCGAGAAATGGCGCGGAGCGCTCCAACTGCCCACCGTGCGAGGCCTGGTGGCCGGCCGCTCGCTGCTGTACCCGGCGGACGGTGATGTGGCCGCCGCCGTGGACACCGCCGTAGGACTGCTGTGAGGGGGCCGTATGACCAGCACCGACCTGCATCTGCCCAAGGGCGCGACCGCGAACGCCCAGTACGCCGTCGACATCGACCCCAAACGGGCCGGCTGGACACACAGCAGTCTGCGCGTCGTGGAGTTGACACCGGGCGGCACCCATACGTTCACCACCGGGGACAGTGAATGGATCGTGCTTCCGCTGCAAGGCGGATGTACCGTGCAAATTGAGGAAGACGAGTTCCAACTCCTGGGCCGGGAAAGTGTGTTCGCAGCGGTCTCCGACTTCGCGTACGCACCCCGGGACACCCGGGTCCTGATCGCCTCCGGCGCGGGAGGCCGCTTCGCCCTGGCAGGAGCGAAGTGCGAGCGACGACTCCCCGCCCGCTACGGCCCCGCGCCGGAGGTCCCCGTCGAGCACCGCGGCAGCGGCAACTGCGCCCGCCAGGTACGCAACTTCGCCTCGGACGCCCGCGCCAAAGGCGCTGATGGACAAGGCTTCGACTGCGACAAGCTGATCGCCGTGGAAGTGATCACCCCCGGCGGGAACTGGTCCTCGTACCCGCCGCACAAGCACGACGAGCACCGGCCGGGCGTGGAGTCCGAGCTGGAGGAGATCTACTACTTCGAGATCGAGGGCCCGAACGGGCTCGGCTACCAGCGGGTGTTCCCCTCGCGGCCGGGCGGCGCCGACGTCCTCGCCGAGGTCCGCTCCGGCGACGCCGTGCTCGTCCCCGACGGCTGGCACGGCCCGTCCATCGCCCAGCCCGGGCACGACATGTACTACCTGAACGTCATGGCGGGCCCGGG
The DNA here is from genome assembly GCF_053592455.1 of Streptomyces sp. NPDC002676. Lineage (NCBI taxonomy): Bacteria > Bacillati > Actinomycetota > Actinomycetes > Kitasatosporales > Streptomycetaceae > Streptomyces > Streptomyces sp. NPDC002676. The sequence continues at coordinate 309,683 of NZ_JBSFVT010000001.1, forward strand.
CGCGACCCGGGAGTGGCGGATCTGCTTCCACCCCGATCACGTCGAGAGCACTGGGGGATACCGATGACGATCCGGCTGACCGTCGCGCAGGCACTCGTCCGCTTCCTCGCCGCCCAGTACACCGAGCGCGACGACGAGCGGCGGCGGCTGATCGGCGCCACCTGGGGCATCTTCGGGCACGGCAACGTGGCCGGGATCGGCCAGGCCCTCGTCGAGTACAGGGACCTGATGCCGTACCACCAGGGCCGCAACGAGCAGTCCATGGTGCACGCGGCCGTCGGCTACGCCCGCCAGTCGAACCGCCTGTCCACGCACGCGGTGACGACGTCCATCGGCCCGGGCGCCACCAACCTGGTCACCGGCGCCGCCCTCGCCACGATCAACCACCTCCCGGTCCTCCTCCTGCCGGGCGACGTCTTCGCCACCCGCCCCGCCGACCCGGTGCTCCAGCAGCTCGAGGTGCCGTACGCGGGCGATGTGTCGGTCAACGACACCCTGCGCCCGGTGTCGAAGTACTTCGACCGGATCACCCGGCCCGAGGCCCTGATCCCGAGCGCCCTGCAGGCCATGCGGGTCCTGACCGACCCGGTGGAGACCGGCGCGGTCACCCTCGCGCTGCCGCAGGACGTGCAGGCGGAGGGCTTCGAGTGGCCGGAGGAGTTCTTCACCGAGCGGGTGTGGACCGTACGGCGGCCGGGCGCGGACCCCACCGAGCTGGCCGAGGCGGTCCGGGTGGTCCGGGCGGCGCGCAGGCCCCTCGTCGTCGCGGGCGGCGGAGTCCACCACAGCCGCGCCGAGGAGGCCCTCGCCGAGTTCGCCGAGGTCACCCGGATCCCGGTCGCCTCCACCCAGGGCGGCAAGGGCTCCCTGCGCTGGGACCACCCGCAGGACGTCGGCGGCATCGGCCACACCGGCACCGCAGCCGCCGACGAACTCGCCCGCACCGCCGACCTGGTGATCGGGGTGGGCACCCGCTACACCGACTTCACCACCGCCTCCGGCACCCTCTTCGAGAACCCGGACGTCCGCTTCCTCAACCTCAACATCGCCTCCTTCGACGGCCACAAGCTGGGCGGGCTCCCGCTGGTGGCGGACGCCCGCAGCGGCCTGGGCGAGCTGACCGAGGCGCTGGTGCTGCACGGGCACACGGTCGCCGACTCCTACGTCACCGAGTACACCGAGGGCAGGGAGCGCTGGGAGCAGCGCGTGGACGCCTGCTTCGAGGCCGCCGAACCGGACGTACGGCCGACCCAGCCGCAGGTCATCGGCGCCCTCGACGCCCTGGTGGACGAGTCGGACATCGTCGTGGGCGCGGCCGGCTCGCTCCCCGGCGATCTGCACAAGCTGTGGCGGGCGCGGTCGTACGACCAGTACCACCTGGAGTACGGCTACTCCTGCATGGGCTACGAGATCCCGGCCGCGATCGGCGTGAAGCTGGCCGCGCCGGAGCGGAACGTGTGGGCGCTGGTCGGCGACGGCACGTATCTGATGATGCCGACGGAGCTCGTGACCGCCGTCCAGGAGGGCGTCGCGATCAAGATGCTGCTCGTGCAGAACCACGGGTACGCGTCCATCGGGGGCCTGTCGGAGTCGGTGGGCGGCGAGCGGTTCGGCACCGCCTACCGCTACCCGGCGGCGGACGGGACGTACACGGGCGCCCCGCTGCCCGTGGACCTCGCCGCCAACGCGGCCAGCCTCGGCATGCGGGTGCTGCGCGCGAAGAGCGTGAGCGACCTGCGCGCGGCGCTCGCCGAGGCACGGGCCGCCGACACCGCCACATGTGTCTATGTGGAGACCGAAACGTCCGACACTGTGTCGGGCGCGCCTCCCGCGCAGGCCTGGTGGGATGTTCCTGTGGCCGAGACCGCGACCCGATCGTCCGCGGTCAAGGCACGTGAGCTGTACGAACGGCACGTCTCGACCCGACGCCGCCATCTGTAATAAGGAGTCTCTGGGCATGACGAAGATCGTCAACCACTGGATCGGCGGGAAGACCGCCGAAGGCGCGTCGGGTACGTACGGGCCGGTCACGGACCCGGCGACCGGCGCGGTCACCACCAAGGTCGCGTTCGCGTCGGTCGAGGAGGTGGACGCGGCCGTCGCCGCCGCGAAGGACGCCTTCGCGACCTGGGGCCAGTCCTCTCTCGCCCAGCGCACCAGCATCCTCTTCAAGTTCCGCGCGCTGCTGGACGCCCACCGCGACGAGATCGCCGAGCTGATCACTGCCGAGCACGGCAAGGTGCACTCCGACGCGCTCGGCGAGGTCGCGCGCGGCCTGGAGATCGTGGACCTGGCCTGCGGCATCAACGTCCAGCTGAAGGGCGAGCTGTCCACGCAGGTCGCGAACCGTGTCGACGTGGCCGCGATCCGCCAGCCGCTCGGTGTCGTCGCGGGCATCACGCCGTTCAACTTCCCGGCGATGGTCCCGATGTGGATGTTCCCGCTCGCCATCGCGTGCGGCAACACCTTCGTGCTGAAGCCGTCCGAGAAGGACCCGTCGGCCTCCGTCCGCATCGCCGAGCTGCTGTCCGAGGCCGGTCTGCCGGACGGCGTCTTCAACGTCGTGCACGGCGACAAGGTGGCCGTCGACCGCCTGCTGGAGCACCCGGACGTCAAGGCCGTCTCCTTCGTCGGCTCGACCCCGATCGCCCGCTACATCCACACCACTGCCTCCGCCAACGGCAAGCGCGTCCAGGCGCTGGGCGGCGCCAAGAACCACATGCTGGTCCTGCCGGACGCCGACCTGGACGCGGCGGCGGACGCGGCGGTCTCGGCGGCGTACGGCTCCGCGGGCGAGCGCTGCATGGCGATCTCGGCCGTGGTCGCGGTCGGCTCCATCGGCGACGAGCTGGTGGAGAAGATCCGCGAGCGCGCCGAGAAGATCAAGATCGGTCCCGGCAACGACCCGGCCTCCGAGATGGGCCCGCTGATCACTGCCGCCCACCGCGACAAGGTGGCCTCGTACGTCTCCGGTGCCGCCGCCGAGGGCTCCGAGGTGGTCCTGGACGGCACGGGTTACACCGTCGAGGGCTTCGAGGACGGCCACTGGATCGGCATCTCGCTGCTCGACCGGGTGCCGACCACCGCGAAGGCGTACCAGGACGAGATCTTCGGCCCGGTGCTGTGCGTGCTGCGCGTGGACACGTACGAGGAGGGCGTGGCCCTCATCAACGCCTCGCCGTTCGGCAACGGCACCGCGATCTTCACCCGGGACGGCGGCGCCGCCCGCCGCTTCCAGCTGGAGATCGAGGCGGGCATGGTCGGCGTGAACGTGCCGATCCCGGTGCCCGTCGGCTACCACTCCTTCGGTGGCTGGAAGGACTCGCTCTTCGGCGACCACCACATCTACGGCAACGACGGCACGCACTTCTACACCCGCGGCAAGGTCGTGACCACCCGCTGGCCCGACCCGTCCGAGGCGCCCGCCGGTGTGGACCTGGGCTTCCCGCGCAACCACTGACGCCGTACGTACGGTGCCCCGTCCTCCGCGTGCGCGAGGGCGGGGCACCGGTGTGTCCAGCCGTGCTCAGCGCCGCTGCTGCTGCTCGACCAGGGCGGTGACGTCGCCGGTCCGCGCGGCGGGTGGTGCCTTCACCCGAGCGGTCCGCCCGAAGCTCTCGAAGTCCATGGTCAGCTTCAGGGCGCCGATCCTCTCCTTCAGCCGCACCGGAAGACCGTCGGCGCCGATCCAGACGTCCATGGCGACCGTGGCCGCCCCGCCGGTCAGCGCGCCCATGGGGCTGTCCTTGTCGCCGTAGACGTCCTTGACCGGGCCCAGGTGCGCCCGGTCGACGACGCCGCGGTAGTGCCTCGCGGGCCGTCCGTCCACCGTCAGGGTGCCGAGGTCCTTGACGTCGTGCGCGTACTTCAGGCGCCGTATGACCGCTGCCGGGCTGGTGGCGTTCGCGGAGACGGCCCGGGCGCCCTTGTCGCCGTACGCCGCCGACGCGTCGACCCGCATCCACTCCTTGCCCTTGAGCGGCCCCGAGGGCTGCGGGTCGATGCCGTAGTAGTAGACGCCGTGCACGAGCAGACAGCGGATCGTGGGGGAGTCCTGCAGTGCCTGCAGGCGCGCGGCTCGCGTGTCCATCTCGACGTCGTAGGCGTATCCGCCGCCCCAGGAGTACGTGCCCTCCATGGGGACGGCGGTGCCGGTGCCGTAGTCGACGGTCATCCTGACCCGGGCGGAGCCCGCGGCCTCGGTCCGGTCCGCGGCCCGCGCGAGCGCCGCCGTCGTCCTGACCGCCGTCGTCCTGTCTGCCGTCCTGACGCTCTGCGTGCCGCACCCGGAGGCCGCCACCAGCGCCGCCGCGGTGAGTCCCACCCAGGCGGTGGTGTGCCGCAAATTCATGCGGTGACTCTAGCGCCCCGCGATGACATGCACGCGACTGCTTTGCGCGTCCGGATACCGGACGCTCTGACATTTTTTTGACGCCTCGGCTGCGGTTCCCGTTTAGGTGGGATGAAACGGGTGACGAAGGGGTTTCCAAGGGATGACCTTTGAAAGCAAGGTCATTTCTGATCAGGGCTTGATGGATGCACCAATAGGGCTTCACGGCCTGGGAAATCGATGTGACGTGGGTCTTACCGGAGGTACGGATTCCGAAGGTAAACCGCCATTGACGTGGTGGTTTTCGTCGGGGTTCTCTATGCACCGCCGGGAGCGGACGAGACGAACGTACGACGAGCCGCCGGAGGCGATAGCGCTCCCGACCCCCACCCTCAGTCACACGAGTCGATCGGAACCGCCGCATGACCGACACGCTCCGCCCTGTCGAGACAGCCGTCATAGACGGTTCCGGGGCCCCTGACAGCCCCCAGAAGCTCAAGCGTTCCATCGGCGTCGTCGGCGGCACCCTGCTGACGCTGTCGTGCGTCACGCCCGCCTCCACGCTCTTCGTGGTCGTCCCCGACCTCTTCGGCTCCCTCGGCACCGCCACCGCCCTGACGATCGCCATCGGCTCCCTCCTCTGTATCGCCGTGGCGTTCTGCTACTCCGAGCTGGGCACCCTCATCCCCAGCGCGGGCGGCGAGTACGCCATGGTGTCGACGATGGCCGGGCGGCTCGCGGGCTGGCTCGTCTTCGTGCTGTCCCTGCTGGTGGTGATGATCGTCCCGCCGGTGATCGCGATGGGCACCGCCGACTATCTGGCGCCGATCGTGCACCTCGACCCCTCGATGACCGGCGCCGGCGTGATGCTGCTCGCCACCCTCGCCGGCCTGCTCGACCTGCGCGCCAACGCCTGGATCACCGGCATCTTCCTGGTCCTGGAGGTCGTCGCCGCCGGAGTCGTCGCGCTGCTCGGCTTCAGCCACAGCCACCGCGGGGTCGGCAGCCTCGTCTCCATGAAGGTCGCCGGAGAGCACGGCCACGCCGACACCGTGACCGCCATGCTCGTCGTCTCCGGCCTCGCCATCGCCCTCTTCGTCACCCAGGGCTTCTCGACCGCCGTCTACCTCTCCGAGGAGCTGGAGCACCCGCGCCGCAACGTCGCCCGCACCGTGCTCGCCACCCTCGCCATCTCCACCGTCGTCATCCTGGTCCCGGTCGCCGCGATCACCATGGGCGCCTCCGACCTCAAGGAGCTGACCGGCGGCGACATCAGCTCCATGGTCACCGCCTGGTCCAACTCCGCGGTCGGCACCTTCGTCAGCCTCTGCGTGGCCCTCGCGATCATCAACGCGGGCATCGTCATGGTCATCCAGAACTCCCGCGTCCTGTTCGCCTCCGCCCGCGACAAGGCCTGGCCCCAGCCCGTCAACAACGCCCTGTCCCGCCTCGGCCGCTTCGGCTCCCCCTGGGTCGCCACGCTCGCGGTCGGCGTCCCCGGCGCGCTGCTCTGCTTCGTCAACCTGGACACGCTGTACGGCGTCACGGGCGTCTCGGTGACCGGCATGTACCTGCTGGTCGCGGTCGCCGCCCTGCTGGCCCGGCGCGGCTCCCACAAGGACATCCCGGCCTGGCGGATGCCGCTGTGGCCCGCGATGCCGGTCCTGCTGATCGCCGTCCTCGTCTACATCCTCGTGGAGCAGGACCCGACCTACCTGCTGTGGACCGGCGGCATCACCGCCGTCGCCACCCTCTACTGGGCCTTCTACCTCCGCCCGCGCCGCGAGACCCGCTGGCTGGTCTCCATCCCGGAGGACGCGCAGGCCTGACGGCGTCCCCCACCCGTCCGCCCCGTCCCCGCCCGTCCCCGCGTACCGCGACCGAAGTACGCGGGGACAGGTCTGTACTCCCCAAGGAGGGGCCGGGGTTCAGCCCGGCGGGCGCAGCCGTTGTCGGTGGCGGCCCGTACGGTGGGGGGCATGGATCTTCGGCGCGTGAGACGGGGTGTGCCCGGGCTGCGAGGGCTGCTGAAGGGACCGCGCCGGCTTCTGGCCGGCGCGGCCGTCGTCGCGGTGCTCGCCGGCGTCGGCACCTGGACGGCCGCCGCCTCCGGCGGGGAGCCCTCGGTGCACCGGGCCGACCGGGTCATGACCATGGCCGACGGCACGCGCCTGGACACCTCGTACTTCACCACCGACTCCGCCGGCCGCCGCCCCGCCGTCCTCCTGGCGCACGGCTTCGGCGGCAGCAAGGACGACGTGCGCGGGCAGGCCGAGGACCTCGCGCGCGACGGGTACGCGGTGCTGACCTGGTCCGCGCGCGGCTTCGGGAAGTCCACCGGGAAGATCGGGCTCAACGACCCGGGGCACGAGGTCGCCGACGTCTCCCGGCTCATCGACTGGCTGGCCGGGCAGCCCCAGGTGCGGCTCGACCAACCCGGCGACCCGCGCGTGGGCGTGGCCGGCGCCTCCTATGGCGGAGCGGTCTCCCTGCTCGCCGCCGCGTACGACCACCGGGTCGACGCCATCGCCCCGGCCGTCACCTACTGGAACCTGGCCGACGCCCTGTTCCCGAACGGCGTGTTCAAGAAGCTGTGGGCCGGCATCTTCTTCAACAACGGCGGCGGCTGCGCCCGGTTCGAGCCCGCGCTGTGCCGGATGTACGACCGGGTCGCCGAGTCGGGCACGCCGGACGAGGCCGCCCGCAGGCTGCTGGAGCAGCGCTCGCCGTCCGCCGTCGGCGACCGCATCAAGGTGCCCACGCTGCTGGTGCAGGGCCAGACCGACTCCCTCTTCACGCTCGCCCAGTCCGACGCGGCCGAACGGACGATCAGGGCGGGCGGCGCGCCCGTGGACGTCGACTGGATCGCGGGCGGCCACGACGGCGGCGACACGGAGAACAGCCGCGTCGAGGCGCGCGTGAACGCCTGGTTCGACCGGTACCTGAAGGGCGACAAGGGCACCGCCATCGGCCCGGCCTTCCGCATCACCCGCACCGGAGGTGTCGACTCCACCAACGGCAGGGCCCTGCTGCGCGGCGCGAGCGCCGACGCCTACCCCGGTCTGCACGACCACCGGCGCGCCATCGCCCTGACCGGCGGCGAGCAGCGCTTCGCCAACCCGGCGGGCGCCGCCCCGCCCGCCGTCTCCGCCCTGCCCGGCCTCGGCGGCTCCGGCGGCGGCCTCGCCCAGCTCTCCGCGCTCGGCGTCGGCGTCTCCCTCGACTTCCCCGGCCAGTACGCCAGGTTCGACTCGGCACCCGTGCGCACCGGCCTCAGGATCACCGGCGCGCCGACGGCGACCGTGCATGTCACCTCCACCAGCGAGGACGCCGTCCTCTTCGGCAAGGTGTACGACGTCGGCCCCGACGGGACCCAGCAGGTGCTGCCCGCCCAGCTCGTCGCCCCCCTGCGCGTGACCGGCGCCAGGTCCGGCAAGGACGTGACGGTCACCCTCCCGGCGATCGACCACGAGGTCCAGAAGGGTCACCGGCTCCGCCTGGTCCTCGCCTCCACCGACCTCGGCTACGCCTCTCCGGCCGCCCCGGCCACGTACACCGTCTCCCTGAAGGGAGACCTCAGTGTGCCGACGGCTCCCGCCGTCACCACCGCCGCGGCGCCCCTGCCCGCCTGGGTGTGGTGGCTGCCCCTGGCCGGCGCGGCGGTCGCCCTCGCGCTGCTGCTGACCGGCAGACGCCGTACGACCGCCCCCGCACCCGATCCGGAACTCGCCGAAGTCCCGCTCCAGATCACGGACCTGAGCAAGCGGTACGCCAAGTCCGCCGACCGGTACGCCGTCCGTGACCTGTCCTTCCGGGTGGAGAAGGGCCAGGTGCTCGGCCTGCTCGGACCCAACGGCGCGGGCAAGACCACCACCCTGCGCATGCTGATGGGCCTGATCAAGCCGGACGGCGGCGAGATCCGCGTCTTCGGGCACGCGATCCGGCCCGGCGCGCCCGTGCTCTCCCGGGTCGGCGCCTTCGTGGAGGGCGCGGGCTTCCTGCCCCACCTGTCCGGCCGGGAGAACCTGGAGCTGTACTGGCGGGCCACCGGCCGCCCGCCCGAGGACGCCCACCTGGACGAGGCGCTTCAGATCGCGGGCCTCGGCGACGCGCTCGCCCGCGCGGTGCGCACCTACTCCCAGGGCATGCGCCAGCGCCTCGCCATAGCCCAGGCCATGCTCGGCCTGCCGGACCTGCTGATCCTGGACGAGCCCACCAACGGCCTCGACCCGCCCCAGATCCGCGAGATGCGCGAGGTGATGATCCGCTACGCGGCCGGCGGCCGTACGGTGATCGTCTCCAGCCATCTCCTCGCCGAGGTCGAACAGTCCTGCACCCACCTGGTGGTGATGGACCGCGGCCGGCTGATCCAGGCCGGGCCCGTCGGGGAGATCGTCGGCTCCGGGGACACCCTGCTCGTCGGCACCGGCACGCCCGTGGAGGAGCCGGTCGTGGAGAAGGTGGCCGCACTGCCCGGCGTCGCCTCCGCGGAGCGCAGCGACGACGGCCTGCTGGTCCGCCTCCGGTCCGGCGGCACGGCCGAGCAACTGGTCGTGGAGCTGGTGCGCCTGGAGGTGCCCGTCGCCTCCGTCGGCCCCCACCGGCGCCTGGAAGACGCCTTCCTGACCCTGATCGGAGGTTCCGCATGAGCGCGGTCACCGAGTCCGTCGAGGTGGCCTCCGGCTACCGTGCGGGCCGCACGCTGCCGCTGCGGGTCGAGCTGGTCCGCCAGCTCAAGCGGCGGCGCACGCTGGTCATGGGCGGGATCCTCACCGCGCTGCCGTTCGTGCTGCTGATCGCCTTCGCGATCGGCGGCAACCCGTCGGGCCGCGACGGCCAGATCACGCTGATGAACACGGCCACCGCGTCCGGCGCCAACTTCGCCGCGGTGAACCTGTTCGTCTCGGCGGGCTTCCTGCTGGTCATCCCGGTCGCCCTGTTCTGCGGGGACACGGTCGCCTCGGAGGCCGGCTGGTCCTCCCTGCGCTATCTGCTCGCCGCGCCCGTGCCCCGAGCCCGGCTGCTGTGGTCCAAGCTCGTCGTGGGACTGGGGCTCAGCCTCGCCGCGATGGTCCTGCTGCCGGTGGTGGCGCTCGCCGTCGGCACGGCGGCCTACGGCTGGGGCCCGCTGCAGATACCCACGGGCGGCGCGCTCGACCCGGGCATCGCGGCACAGCGTCTCGCGGTCACCGTGGGTTACGTCTTCGTGTCCCAACTGGTCACCGCCGGGCTCGCGTTCTGGCTCTCGACCAAGACCGACGCCCCGCTCGGCGCGGTCGGCGGCGCCGTCGGCCTGACCATCGTGGGCAACGTCCTGGACGCCGTCACCGCCCTCGGCCACTGGCGCGACTTCCTGCCCCCGCACTGGCAGTTCTCCTGGGCCGACATCATCCAGCCGCACCCCGAGTGGTCCGGCATGATCCAGGGCGCCGCGATCTCCGTCACGTACGCCCTGGTCCTGTTCGCCCTGGCCTTCCGGGGGTTCGCCCGCAAGGACGTGGTCTCCTAGAGAATCTCCCCATGACCAGTGACCGAGACGAACGAGCCGACGCGGACCGCGTGTTCATCCGCAGCAAATGGGGCACCAACCGCTACGTCTACAACCCGGACAACCCCGTCGGCAGGGCCCTCATCGTCGGCTCGCTGCTGTTCGCCGCCGGAGGCATGTGGCTGCTGTACCACTCGGGCGGGCCCGGCTCCTGGGGCGGGGACGACCTGCGCAGCGCGGTCACCACGGCGACAGGCGAGCTGTCGAAGGAGGCGCTGCTCGGGCCCGGCTCCGGCGACTACGACGCGATCCTGCGCGAGCGGATCGCGCGGGACGGCAACGGCCCCGAGGACGCGCTCTCCGTCACGCTCGCCTCCCCGGAGCCCGAGTCGATGATGTTCACCGGCGGCCCGGAGCAGGCCCGGTACTCCGTCACCGCCCACGGCACGGACACCGCGTTCTGCCTCGACGTCCAGGGCATGAAACGCAAGGCGCAGATGGGCTACGACTCCCTCACCATCACGGTGACCGACGGCGCGTGCACGACCCATTGACCTTTCCTTACCTCTGAGTAAGTTGGCGCGGCAGCAAGAGCCTTCGCATCAGCCGCGACAGGGAGCCGCCATGGGCGTACGCAAGGATCTGAAGCGGGCACGGCAACGCACCGACCTGGCGGGCAGGAGCGCGGTGGAGATCGTCAAGGACGCGGCGGGCGTCGTGCGCGAGGTCCGCGCGGCCCCCCTCGCGCCCCCGCTCACCAGCGGCTCCCTGGCCGATCTGCCGTTCACGCACGCGGCCGGGAGCCCGGACGCCGTACTGCTGCGCCGCCGCGCGGAAGGGGCCTGGCGCCCGGTGACGGCGGCCGTCCTCGCCGCCGAAGTCGCCGCCGTGGCCAAGGGGTTGGTCGCCGCCGGGCTCGAACCGGGCGGCCGGGTCGCGGTGATGTCCCGCACCCGCTACGAGTGGACCGTCCTGGACTTCGCGATCTGGGCGGCCGGCGGCCAGTCCGTGCCCCTCTACCCGACCTCCTCCGCCGAACAGGTCGACTGGATCGTCCGCGACTCCGGTGTTCGGTACGTCGTCACCGAGACCGCCGAGAACACCGCGACCGTCACCACCGGCACCGCGGACCACCCCCGGCCCCCGCGCCTGTGGCAGCTCGACGGGGGTGCGATCGCCGACCTCACCGCCCTCGGCCACAACGTCCCCGACGACGAACTCGCCAAGCGTCGCGCGTCGTTGACCCCCGACACCATCGCCACCGTCTGCTACACCTCCGGCACCACCGGCCGGCCCAAGGGCTGCGTCCTCACCCACGCCAACCTGCACGCCGAGGCCGCCAACACCGTCGAGCTGCTGCACCCGGTCTTCCAGGCCGTCACCGGACAGCAGGCCTCCACCCTGCTCTTCATGCCGCTCGCCCACGTCCTCGGCCGTACCCTCCAGCTGGCCTGCCTGCTGGCCCGCATCGAGACCGGCCACTTCCCGAGCGTGAAACCCGACGAACTGCGGCCCGCGCTCCGGGAGTTCCGGCCCACCTTCCTGGTCGGGGTGCCGTACCTCTTCGAGAAGATGCGCGACACCGGGCGCGCCACCGCCGAGAAGCTGGGCCGCGGCGCCTCCTTCGACCGCGCCGAGCGGATCGGCGTCCGCTTCGGCGAGGCCCACCTGCGCAGGTTCCTCGGCACCGGCAAGGGTCCGGGCCCCGGCCTGTACGTCGCCTGGGCGCTGTACGACCTGCTGGTGTACCGGCGCATCCGCAAGGAGCTGGGCGGCCGGATGCGGTACGCCATCAGCGGCGGCTCCCCGCTGGACCGCAACCTCAACCTGTTCTTCTACGCCGCCGGGATCATCGTCTACGAGGGCTACGGCCTGACCGAGACCAGCGCCGCCGCCACCATCGTGCCCCCGCTCGGGCCCCGCCCCGGCACGGTCGGCCTGCCCGTCCCGGGCGTGTCCGTGCGCATCGCCGACGACGGCGAGGTGCTGATCAAGGGCGGGATCGTCTTCGGGTCGTACTGGAACAACCCGGCGGCCACGGATGCCGTGCTGGCCGGCGACTGGTTCGCCACCGGCGACCTCGGCGCCCTCGACGAGGACGGCTATCTCACCATCACCGGCCGCAAGAAGGACATCCTCGTCACCTCCGGCGGCAAGAACGTCTCCCCGGCCGTCCTGGAGGACCGGCTGCGCAGCCGCTCACCGGTCGGCCAGTGCGTGGTCGTCGGCGACAACCGGCCCTTCGTCGCCGCCCTGATCACCCTCGACCCGGAGGCGGTCGCCCACTGGCTGTCCGTACGCCAACTGCCCGCCGGCACCCCGCTGTCCGAGCTGGTCCGCGACGAACGGCTGCGCGCCGAGGTGCAGAAGGCGGTCGACTATGCCAACGAGGCCGTCTCCCGCGCCGAGTCCATCCGCGCCTTCGCGCTCGTGGAGGGGGAGTTCACCGAGGAGAACGGGCTGCTGACCCCCTCGCTGAAGGTCAGACGGCACGCCGTGACGACCGCCTACGCGGAGCGGATCGAGGCGCTGTACCGCAAGGCGTGAGCGGCTGCGGGCTGACAGCGGAGCGACGGGCCACCGGAGGAACCCGGTGACCCGCCGCTCGGCGAAGCGCTTGCTCAGCTGTTGCCGGTGCCGTTGCTGGACAGCGCGGAGATGTCGTCCAGGATGTGCGAGAGCGCCTCGTCGCCCTTGGCCTGGGTGGAGTTCTCGGTGCACTGCTGGTTCTGCGGCGAGGACAGGACCGGGATGTCCTGGACGCCGACGTTGGCCAGAGCCAGGATCGACTGGGCGTTGGCCTTCGCCGGCAGGCCGATGCAGGGCTTGTTCAGCGAGCCCTGGACCAGCGAGAGCTGCGGGCTCATGTCGCCGTACGTGGCCGAGTTGCCGAACGACTGGCTCGAGTCGTTGCCGCTGAACGACGTGGTGCCCGTGTCGTTGCCGGTGGCAAGCGCTTGGGGGGCCGCCACACCGGCGAGACCGGCGACGGAGGCGGCAACAGCCGCGGTTGCCCACAGCTTCTTCATGTTCGTTCCCTTTCGAAAGGCGGACTCCGGGGAGGGAGCTGCGTGATCGTCAACTGCCCCGGGCCTGCGGCGGTTGCGCCCTTTGCCCCGATCGGAGCAGCGCAGTCGGATGAGTTCACAAGCGCTCCCTGCGGCAGGCGCGGGCGCGTGAACAGCCCGACGGGCCGCCGGAGAACCGGCGACCCGTCGGAGGAGGGCCCGCGAGGAGCCCGGGAGTTGCGCGCTCAGCTGTTGCCGGTGCCGTTGCTGGACAGCGCGGAGATGTCGTCCAGGATGTGCGAGAGCGGCTCGTCGCCCTTGGCCTGGGTGGAGTTCTCGGTGCACTGCTGGTTCTGCGGCGAGGACAGGACCGGGATGTCCTGCACGCCGACGTTGGCGAGGCCGACCAGCGACTGCGCGTTGAGCTTGGCCGGCAGGCCGATGCAGGGCTTGTTCAGCGAGCCCTGGACGAGCGCCATCTGGGGGCTGAAGTTGCCGTAGGTGGCCGAGTTGCCGAACGCCTGCGAGGCGCCGTTGCCGCTGAAGGAGGTGGTGCCATTGTCGTTGCCGGTGGCCAGAGCCGGCGAAGCGGCGACGGCAGAGGCGCCGACGACGGAGGCGGCAACCGCGGCGACGGCCAGAACCTTCTTGATCACTTGCTGATTCCCTTCTGAAGAAACCCCGTCCACCGGAGCACGCTGGTTCAACTGCCCATCGCACCAATGGGTTGCTCCGGTTCACTCCGATGGCCCATAAGGGGGCGCGGAACAAGCTCAGGGCGTCGCCCCGGTGCATTCCCTGCATTCCGTCGCGCCGAACGATCCGATCGAGTGAGGCTCCGCAACCAATGCGTGCGGGCCGGGTTGATGCGAGCGCAGGAACGTGCGTCTTGGCGAGGAGCCAGGAAGGAAAGCGGAATGCTGAGCCCGCAGGTCACGCTGACTCCGCGTTTCTCTGCCGGTTCCGCCAAGTTGTCAATTCTGTGAAGGCGTTCGAGTGAATTCAGGAACGACGCGCGTTCCGTAGTTTCTTCGGCTGCCTGTCCTCGTTTACAGCTTGCCGGTCATGGTGCGAGTCGTTCAAGCTTCGCTCGCTCGGTTTCGGCCGTCAATTGGGGCATGACCGTAGAGAAGGGAAAGTTCATGAAGAAGAGCGCTGCTGTCGTCGCCGGCGCGATCCTGGCGCTGGGTGGGGCCGCCCCCGCCTTCGCCGACGCCGGGGCCTCGGGCTCCGCTGTCGACTCCCCGGGCGTCGCCTCCGGGAACGTGGTCCAGATCCCGGTTCACATCCCGATCAACGTCTGCGGCAACACGGTGAACGTCATCGGTCTGCTGAACCCGGCGTTCGGCAACACCTGCGCCAACGGCTGACGTACGGCACGCAACGCACCAGCCCAGCTGCTGCGTTCTGGCCGGCCCCGGAGCGTCGATCTTCTCCGTTCCGAGGCCGGCCTTCCCACCTCTTCGAGCAGGAAGACCCCTAGATTGCGACAGACCCTCAGCAAGGGCATGGTCGCGGCAGCCGCCGCCACCGGCATCCTGTCCTTGTACGGCAGCCCCGCGCTCGCCGACTCGAACGCGCACGGCGCCACTCAGGGCTCGCCCGGCGTGCTCTCCGGCAACACGGTCAACGCCCCGGTGGACGTCCCGGTCAACGTCTGCGGCAACACCGTTGACGTCGCGGCCGCGTTGAACCCGGCTTTCGGCAACTCCTGTGCGAGCCACGGCGATTCGAAGAGCACCGGCTCGAAGAGTCCCGGCGACTCAGGTGACAGCTCGACTTCCGGCACGAGCGGCAAGACCACCGCGCCACCGCGCGGCGGCGGTGGCGACCGGACCCCGCCCTCTTCCGGCGGAGGCGACCACACGACTCATCCGAGTTCTCCGACTTCTCCCGGCGGCAGTCGCGCCACGCCTCCCAGGCACACTCTGCCTCCCTACGGAGGCAGTCACACCATGCCGCCCGGTCACACCACGCCCCCCAGTCACACCACGCCTCCCTACGGCGACAGTCGCACCACTGCGCCCATCGGTGGCGGCGGATACCAGCAGCTGCCCCAGCTTGCGCACACCGGTGGCGAGGCCGGGACCCTGCTTGCGAGCTCGGCGGCCAGTGCCGTGCTGATCGCGGCCGGGGCGGTCATGTACCGGCGAGGACGGGCCGGCGTCGGTCTGTAGCGCGCCGGGTGCCGGACCCCCGTGCCCGGCACCCGGTTCGCTCACCGCACCCTTATTCCCGCGCGGCAGAGGGCGCCGTCCAGCGGCGCCGTCACCGCATCCTTGAGTGCCGCGCCGTCTGCGGCCCCTCGCCGCGTCGGCCGGCCGGGTCACGCCGTGCACGAACCGCCACGCCGCCCGCTCCGCCCGCTCCGCCCACGCCGCCCGCTCCGCCCGCCGAGCCTCGCGGCCAGGGCGGTCTTCGCGCTGTGCGCGTGCACCGGTTCGGGCCGAAGAAAGCTCCCAAGTGTGCTGGAACCATGAAGAGAAGCCCATTCGGACTTCACCCCATTGGCGGCACAACCCTCAGGGGTGCCGCGCGTTGACACAGCGCCGGGTATCCCGCCCGGATGTTTGTGTCGATTTCAAGGAGCACCTCTCCATGTCGCGTATCGCGAAGGGCCTGGTCCTTACTTCCGCCGCCGTCGCGGCCGTCGCCGGCGGTGCCGGTATGGCTGTCGCCGACTCCGGCGCGCAGGGCGGCGCCGCCACGTCGCCGGGCGTGCTGTCGGGCAACGTCGTCCAGGCCCCGGTCCACGTGCCGGTCAACGTCTGCGGCAACACGGTGAACGTCGTCGCGCTGCTGAACCCGGCGTTCGGCAACACCTGCGCCAACGGCTGACGTCGGGACGCACCCCTTCGGCCGGCCGTCCGCCCCGCTCATCCGTTGCGGGGTGGACGGCCGGTTTGTGCGTTCCACCCGAATGGGGGCGTTTCGGGCTCAGGGATTTCATATGTCTTGTGCGTACGGGGTTTCCGGCCTGACGGGGACTCGTTAGGCACGACGTCAGAATCCCTGGGGCGACTTGAGTTGCCGAAGAGAGGAACACGATGAAGTCCCTGAAGGCTGCCGCCGTCGTTGCCGGTTCCGTGGCCCTTGTCGGCGTCGCCGCGCCCGCGTTCGCCCACAGCACCGCCGACCTGACGCCCACCAGCCTCAACGGCGCCGTGAACACGCTCACGAAGGGCCCCCTCACCCTGAACGACGCGATGCCGCTCCAGCACCAGTCGGACGCGCTGAACACCGAGAACAAGGACTCCGTGCTCAACACGGTCAAGGGTGCGACCGGCGCGCTGAACCAGCACACCCCGCTGCTCGGCGGCCTGCCCCTGCAGAGCTGACACCCTCCCCGCAGGGCCGGTACCGCAGCCGCGGACCGGCCCTCGGTGTGTCCGGGCCCGTTCCCGGGACCGCGTCCCTCATTCGTGTGGCGCAGCGGCGGGCACTGGTCCGGAAGGGTGAGAAGCCGCCCGGCGGCGCGAGGCCGCGTCGATAAGGTCGCGCGGTGACCTCAACCTCAAGCGAATCCCGTGCCTTCCGCGCCGCCGAACTCGGCACGCTCGTCGTCCTGGCCTGGAGCGGCGAGGCCCCGGACGGCACCGACATGCCCTACCTGCTGGCCTACTCCCTCGGGGACGCCGAGGGCGGCCCGGAGGCCACTGCGGCGGCGGTCGAGCACCTGCTGGTGAGCAACGGCCTGCCGGTCGGCGGCGAACTCGTCGACGGCACCACCAAGCCCAGCCTGCCCGTCACCCTGCTGGTCGAGGCCGGTCAGGCCGTCGTCAACATGCCGCAGCTGGTCGCCCAGGCCGACGCACCGAAGGAGTGGCTCGCCGCCGTCGCCGAACGCGGGTACGCCTACCTCGTGTTCACCAAGCGGGCCTGGCCCGAGGGCGAGCCCGGCAAGACCGTCGACCCGGCCGCGCTGGCCGCATTCGCGGGCGCCGAGGACACCCTGAACGCCGCCGCGCACGTCATCCTGCCCGCCCGCAGCCTGCGCAGCTGATGACCAAGGCCACCGCCGGCGGCCGGGGCCTCGGTCTGCTGCTGGTGCTCAGCGGGGCGGCCGGGCTGCTCGCCTCCTGGGTGATCACCCTCGACAAGTTCAAGCTGCTCGAGAACCCGAACTTCGTGCCCGGGTGCAGCCTGAACCCGGTGGTGTCCTGCGGCAGCGTGATGAAGAGCGCCCAGGCCTCGGCCTTCGGGTTCCCCAACCCGATGCTGGGCCTGGTGGCGTACGGCATCGTCGTCTGCGTCGGCATGAGCCTGCTGGCCGAGGCCCGCTTCCCCGGCTGGTACTGGCTGCTGTTCTGGGCCGGGTGCCTGTTCGGGGTCGGGTTCGTCTCCTGGCTGCAGTTCCAGTCGCTGTACCGGATCAACGCGCTGTGCCTGTGGTGCTGCCTGGCCTGGGTCGCGACGATCGTGCTGTTCTGGTACGTCACCTCGCTGATCGTCAGAGAGGGCTTCCTGCCCGCGCCCGGCCGGCTGCGCCGCTTCTTCGTCGAGTTCACCTGGGTGCTCCCCGTGCTGCACACCGGGGTGGTCGGCATGCTCGTGCTGACGCGCTGGTGGGACTTCTGGACGAGCTGACGAACGACGAGCCGGGTGAAGAGCCGACTGCTGCTGCTCCACCAGACGCCCTCCCGGCCGGGAGGGCGTCTGCTTTGTGTCCGGGCCGTTGCTGTGCGCGGGCTGTCCAGGCGCTGTCGGGACGCAGTGTGACTGCGACCTTGATCGTCATCGCGTTGGGTCCACTTCCCCAGCAGCAAGGGAAGTCGAGATCGGACGGAGGGCTCAGACCCGCCGGATGGCGGCTGGTCGGCGCCAACAACCGTGAACTCGGCGGCTGCGCCAGGGCGTTAGCTCCTCGCCAGCATCCGAATCCCCTGATGGATGCCTGTGGGTACACCCCTTCCCCATTTCATCGTCACGCTACGTGAAGAGCCTTGCGTCGAAGTATCCAAAACAGAGCAGGGTTATCGGCGGCTACCAGTGGAGTGCCACCCACCGGCAGCTCGCCGAGCGGCCCGGCCGTACCGAGCTGCGCCGGCGCCTGTACCGGCTGTCGGCTCAGTCCATGGACGGACCTCGGGCCCGAGCCCGGTAATCGAGGAACTGATTACACGTCAGACGGAGCTGCACGGGTGTCATGTCGGCCGCGGGCCGACCTGCGGGGTGGCAATGGTTACCTGTTTTTGTCCGGCGTTGTCGGCCAGGCTCGGTCGGCCCACAGACGGCCTGGGTCTGAGCCGTGACCGGCTGCCCGGACGCCTCAGTCCCATGACGCTCGCCTGGTGATTCATGCGCCTGAGTCCCTGCTGCCCTCGGTGCGCCAGAACTTCAACAGGCAACGACGGCCCACAGGCTGCTCACGGGGCGTGAAGTCAACCCCCACCGGCGGTAAGCGCGTTGGTGGGGGCGTGGTTCTAGGCCTGGCCTCGTCGAGGCTGGTTTCAATGCCTCCTCAAGCGCGTTGACACCTTGGGGATACGGTCGTGTTTGTCTGAATTTGCCAGCTATGTAGCGTCGTGTCAGCCTTGAGATGAGGGGTGGGCATGGACTGGAAATCCAACAGCGAGAAGGAGCCGCCATGCGAACTCATATGAGAGGGGCTGTAGTTGCGGCAGCAGCGGTGCCCGTCCTACTGCTCGGCGGAGCGGCCGGAATCGCCACCGCGCAACACTCCGCTGATGTGAGCACGCAGGCCACCCCGACCAATACCAAGTGCCACTACGAGCAGGGGCACTGGAAATACCAGGGAAAGGGCGAGCACAAAAAGCGCGTCTGGGTCCCTGGCCACAAGGTCTGCAAGTCGGTAGGAACGGCCAAGCCGACGAAGAAGCCGTCGCCGACTACTACGACGACTGGGACGAAGAAGCCGTCGCCGACTACTACGACGACTGAGACGAAGAAGCCGTCGCCGACTACTACGACGACTGAGACGAAGAAGCCGTCACCGACTGTTACGACGACTGGGACGACGTCGAAGCCCCCACCGTAATCGCGATAGGCAGCCCACCCGGCGTCCCCCGGCGCACGGACAGGGCTTCCCGACTGCGGCTCGTGGTGACCGTACGGCCCCATGACGGCCTGCTGCTCCGCGCAGCCCCCGACCAACGGGAAACCGCTGGTCGGGGGCGTTTTCGTTCCTGCCGCGGACTACTTGAAGTGAAGGGCCGGGTTTGGTTGCGTCCTCAGCGAACAAGGAAGATCGCTCTGGCAGGATGCCGGCATGGGGAACACACGTGCGTGGCCCGTGTTGCGGACTACGGACTTGGCTGCGGCATTGAGCCTCGCAGAGAGGTTGCTGTCGGTTGCGGCTTGGTACGAGCCGAGCAGCTGCTACCTGGATGCCTGGGCGCGCAACGATGATGACCTGCGGCGTTTGACTGACGCTCTTCCGGGGGCGCAGGTCACGTCGTACAGAACGGGCGGTATTGGCTTGCCGGCGAGCTTGGCCCTGGGCGTCGGCACCTTCGCGCAAGCGCGCGGGGCCCTGCGGACCTGGGCGGACATCACGCGATGCTACGTCCTCTGGCACAACCTGAAGTGGCCGTCTGTGCCGGAGCTCGGGCTGGACGAGGAGTACAAGTACGCCGAGTTGCAGATCGCGTGCAACAGCCACGACATCCACTGCGAGGAGTGGGCAGCCGAGCACACCGTCTTCATCCATGCACGCCCTGGGGATGATGAGCGGGCTGCTTGGTTGGCGGCACAGGCCGACGCCCGAGTCGTCGGGCCGCCCGAGTTTGGGTGGTAGTCCGATGGCGGATGAGTCTCACCAGTTGTTGTGGCCGCGCCGAGGGCGAGGCGCACTGTGCCAGGGCATCCGGCCCTGACGCGCATCCTGCGGCAACACATCGCGGACGAACAGCTCCAGCCAGGTGATCTGCCGTTACAGGGCGCAGGCCGGGAACAGCGGCGCCGTGGTGACGTCCGAGGCTGACCTGTGTCCAGCGTCCCCCGACCCGAGGAGCAAAAACGCCCTCCCGGAGGAGGGCGGAGACGGTGCGCCCCCGGCAGGACTCGAACCTGCGGCCAAGCACTTGGAAGGCGGCGTTTGGTGGGTCGGATGTCGCACCCGTACTCGGCTGATCGGTCAACGAAGCGAGGCGCCGCACCGGGCGTCGCGAGTTTCGGAGGTCTTCGACCTGTGATCATGAAGCGTTCGTTGAAGGTGATCGACGAGGAGCTCCAGGTCGTCGGGCGAGGTAGCGCCGCCGCGCGACGCTCGTGAGAACGCGCTGTAGGTGATGTCGTGAACTGGTTGGCCTCGCTGCCGACGGTGGTCTTGGTTGTGGGCTGGCTCTGCCTTGCCCTCCTGGTCGCGGCCGTGGCGCGGGTCGGCGTCCGGGTGCTCGTACCGGTGGGGGAACAGGATCGGGTGCACCAGATCGCCATGCCCCTGATGCCCACACTCGGCGCCGCCTTCGCGATCTTCGCGGCACTCTCACTGGCCAGCGAGTCCGGCTACCTGCGCGCAGCAGAGGGATTGGTGAGTGACGAGGCGGCCGCGGCCTCCCGCCTGGCGTGGGCGGCGACAAGTCCGCAAGTCCAGTCGGAGCCGATCCATTCGGCACTGCTGGACTACCTGCAGACCACGCGTGCCAGGGAATGGGAGGGGGCGGCAGCGGCGTCCGGTGACGACCCGGCCACCGCTCGCGCGGTCGCACGGCTGGAGCGGACCGTGCGTGCCGAGGCGGCCCGGCCCGAGCTGGGAAACCCGGCGAGCACGGAGCTACTGGTCTCCCTGGACAGCGTCACCAGTAGTCGTCGCGCACGCGTCGCGGCTGCCTCGCGCGAGGTACCCGCCCTCTACGTCGTCACGCTTGTGGCCGCCGGACTGGCCTTGATCGTGAACGCCGGCGCACTCATCTTCCGCAGCAGCCTGCGAACGTCACTGCTCGTCCTGGGCGTTGCGAGTGTGGTCGGGCTGAGCTTGGCGTTGCTCTTCGCACTCAGCGCGCCCTGGAGCGGACCGCTGACTGTGAGCGGGCATCCGCTCGACGTCATCATCGGGGACCTGAAGTCCGGCTTCTTCGGCGTCGGGTCCTAGGCAGCGGGCGTGATCAGCGCGCCGCGCCGAAGCTCGTTCGCGGCCCGGACGACGCCTGGTGACCTCCCGGAGCCGGAGGTGCCGGGCGCTGGCTGATCTTCCCCCGGTCGAGAACTTCGACACGTATTCGACACGGCCACCCGCGAAAACCCGGTGACAGCCGGACAGCCCCGGAGTCTGCCCTTGATCATCAAGAGGGCGTCCGGGGCTTCGTCGTGATCAGTGAGACCCACCCTGACCAGCAAAAAGCCCTCCCAAGCGGGAGGGCGGAGACTTGCGCCCCCGGCAGGACTCGAACCTGCGGCCAAGCGCTTAGAAGGCGCCTGCTCTATCCACTGAGCTACGGGGGCCTGGTGGCGGGACCAAGGATAAAGCTCCCTGTTCCTCGACCCTGTCGCTTCGCCTCCGTGGCTCGATGTGGAGGTTCGGTGAAGCGGTCCTGATAATCGCAGGCAGGTACGAATCGTGCACCGCTTTTGGCGCTCGACGCACCGGGTGTTGTGCACTCGTTATGCCTCGGCTGTGGCCGCGCCCCAGTCATCCCGTCTGTCCGATCCGTCCGGTCGGCGCGCAGACACGTCCATATGCTTCAGAATTCCCCTAAAATTGGGCATTCTTCGCATGTGGTGACCTTGGACGTACGGCCTCAGCTGCTCGACACACTCTCCGCGCTGCGCGACCGTGTCGCCGCCGCACGCTTTCCGCTGCCCCTCGACGGAGCCCCACGCGCGCGTGCCAACCGCGACGAGCTCCTCGCGCAGCTCGACGACTACCTCGTACCCCGGCTGCGGAATCCCGAGGCGCCGCTGCTGGCAGTCATCGGTGGGTCCACCGGAGCCGGCAAGTCGACGCTCGTCAACTCCCTCGTGGGCCGCCGGGTCAGCGAGGCGGGCGTGTTGCGGCCGACCACCCGCACCCCGGTGCTCGTCTGCCATCCGGAGGATCATCACTGGTTCAGCGGCATGCGGGTGCTGCCCGACCTCACGCGCGTGTGGGTGCCCCACCAGGACCCCGCGGACGAGTTCCTGCTCTCCGGGGAGAACCCCGTGCGCGCGCTGCGCATCGAGACCGCCGACACCCTCCCGCGCGGCCTCGCCCTCCTCGACCCCCCCGACGTCGACTCCCTGGTCGCCGAGAACCGCGTCCTCGCCGCCCAGCTGATCTGCGCCGCCGACGTCTGGGTCATGGTCACCACGGCCGCCCGCTACGCCGACGCCGTGCCCTGGCACCTGCTGCGCACCGCCAAGGAGTACGACGCGGCCCTCGTGACCGTCCTGGACCGGGTGCCCCACCAGGTTGTCTCCGAGGTCTCGCGGCAGTACGGCGCGCTGCTCACCAAGGCCGGACTCGGCCACGTACCCCGCTTCACCGTGCCCGAGCTGCCCGAGTCGGCCTGGGGCGGCGGACTGCTGCCCGCGACCGCCGTCGCGCCCCTGCGGAACTGGCTCGTCCAGCACGCCCAGGATCCCGGCGCCCGGCAGCACGTCATCGCCCGTACCGCGTACGGCGTCCTCGACTCCCTCAAGGCGCGCATGCCCGAGCTGGCCAGCGCCGCCGCCGCCCAGTACGCGGCGGTCCTCCGGCTCACCTCCGCCGTCGACAACGCCTACGACAGCGAGCACGCGCGCGTGCGCGAGCGCCTGCACTCCGGTGCCGTACTCGCCGGGGACGCCCTCAAACGCTGGCGGGCCTTCCCACTGGACTGCACGGCCGGCGAGCTGCTCGACGCCCTCGTGGGGAGCCTGGGCGCCCTGCTGCTGTGTTCCGTCACCGCCGCCGACGAGCGCGTGGACGAGGCCTGGCGCCGGGAGCCCGCCGCGGGCGCCCCGGAGCTCGCCGACCGGGACCCGTCCCTGGCGAGTGCCGAGCACCGTATCGGCCTCGCGGTACGGCGCTGGCGCCGCGAGCTGGAGGAGTACACCGAGGAGGAGATCCGGGAACTCGACCGCGCTACCGCGCCCGACCCGGAGGTCGTCGCCGCCCTGGTCGCCACCACGCTGCTGAGCGGGCGCCGGGCCCGTACGGCCGGCGAGGGGCTCGCCGAGCGACTCGGCGCCCATGGCGCGATGCGGCTGCGTGACCGGGCCGGGCGGCTGCTCAACGAGCACGTGGACCGCGTCCTCAACGCCGAACGCGAACGGCGCCTCGCCCCGCTCGACGCCCTTGAGGTCCATGCCGAGCCCCAGGCCGAACTCATCGCCGCGCTGTCCGTACTGCAGAAGGAGAGGTGACCGGTGACCGCCGTCACTGACCAGGACCACACGGAGCACACGGACCACACCGATCACATCGACCACCACGTCAACCACGTCAATCACCGCGACCACGTCAATCGCGTCGACCACGTCAATCACGTCGACCACATCGACCACGCCGATCACATGGACAACTCGGATCACTTGGATCACAGCAACCGCGTGGAGCTTCAACGGAACGGTGACGACGGTGACCGCACCAGGAACTTGGAGGGTGGCGAACGCGCCGATGGTGCCGAGGAGGAGGACCAGTCCGGGAACGGCTCCGAGAAACGCTCCGAGCACCGGTCCGAGGATCCGTGCTCCGCGGACGAGTCCTCCGACAGTCCGTCCGACGGCCCCTCCGACGGCCCCTCCGGCGTCGTAGACGCCCCGCACGCGCGCGTGCCCGACGAGGAGCCGGACGGCGAACCACACGCGCGCGTGAAGGAGACGCCGAAGGAGACCGCGACCGAGGCCGCGAAGGAGACCGCGAGAGAGACCGCACGGGAGGCCGACGCCGCCCCGGAGCCCGCGGACGCCTGGGACGACGGCCTCATCGCGCGGCGGGTCACGGAGGGTACCGCCGCAGCCCTCGCCGCCGAGCGCGCCGCCGTCCTGGAGGTCCCGGCCCGCGGACCGGGCAGCCGCGTCCCCGCCCCGCTGGCGTACGACGGTCCGCTGCGCTCCCGGCTCGACGCCCTGCGCGAGCTCGTCGGGCTCTCCCGCACCCGCCTGGACAGCCGGACCCTCGCCGAGGCGGGCCGGGTCCTGGACGAGGCGGCGGCGCGGCGCAAACTCTCCGGGCAGCACACCGTCGTCGCCATCGCGGGCGCGACCGGCAGCGGCAAGTCGCAGCTGTTCAACGCCCTGGCCGGAGTGGCCATTTCGGAGACCGGGGTACGGCGTCCGACCACCGCCGCCCCCATCGCGTGCAGCTGGAGCGATGGCGCGGCCCCCCTCATCGACCGGCTCGGCATCCCGGGCCGGCTGCGCCGCCGCCCGCTGCAGAGCCCGGAGGCCGAGGCGCAGCTGCGGGGGCTGGTCCTGGTGGACCTGCCCGACCACGACTCCGCCGCCGTGGCGCACCGCGAGCAGGTCGACCGGGTCCTGAAGCTGGTCGACGCGGTCATCTGGGTGGTCGACCCGGAGAAGTACGCCGACGCAGGGCTCCACGAGCGCTATCTGCGACCCCTGGCCGGTCACGCAGAGGTCATGTTCGTCGTCCTCAACCAGGTCGACCGGCTGCCCGGGGAGGCCGCCGACCTGGTCCTGGACGATCTGCGCCGGCTGCTGGACGAGGACGGCATCGCGCTCGGCGAGTACGGCGAGCCGGGCGCCACCGTGCTCGCGGTGTCGGCACTCACCGGCGACGGCGTCGGCGAACTGCGCGAGCTGCTCGGTCAGTTCGTGGCCGAGCGCGGCGCCGCGGCCCGCCGGGTGGCGGCCGATGTGGACGCCGCCGCGGCCCGGCTGCGGCCCGTGTACGCCACCGGGCGGCGCTCCGGCCTCAGCGAGGAGTCCCGGGAGGACTTCTCCGTGCGGCTCGCGGACGCGGTGGGGGCCACCGCGGCGGGCGAGGCGGCCGAACGCGCCTGGCTGCGCAATGCCAACCGCGCCTGTGGCACCCCCTGGCTGCGGCTGTGGCGCTGGTACCAGGGCCGCGGGGACACGCCGACGGGACGCATCCCGCAGCGCACCTCGGCCGACGAGGAGGTCACGGCGCGGCAGCGCGTGGAACAGGCGGTCCGTACGGTGTCCGAGCGGGCCTCGGCCGGGCTGCCCACGCCCTGGGCGCAGGCGGTCCGCGAGGCGGCCGTACGCGGCTCCCAGGGGCTGCCCGAGGCGCTGGACGAGCTGGCGACGCGGGCCGGGCTGCCGCCGGGCAGGCCGCCGCGGCCGGGCTGGTGGCCGGCGGCGGTGATCGTGCAGGCGGCGATGACCCTGCTGCAGATCGTGGGCGGGCTGTGGCTGGTGGGCCAGATCGTGGGCGTCATGGCGCCCAACCTGGGTGTGCCGGTGCTGCTGATGCTGTGCGGGATCGTCGGCGGGCCGCTGGTGGAGTGGAGTTGCCGGATGGCGGCCCGGGGACCGGCGCGGCGGTACGGCCAGGACGCGGAACGCCGATTGCGGGAGGCCGCGGCGAGCTGCGGCCGGGCCCGGGTGCTCGATCCGGTGGCGGCGGAGCTGCTGCGGTACCAGGAGGTGCGGGAGCAGTACGGGAGGGTGGTGCAGGCCGGGGTGGGGTGACGGGGCACCGGCGGGGGTGTGGTCTGGCTCGTGGGGGTGAGGGAGGCGGGGACCCGGCTCACTCGTGTGGGTGACGGAGTTTTCCACAGGCGGGGAGCGGTCCACAGCGCTCAGCGGGCCCGGCCCGGCGGAGGCAGTCTGATGCCACGGCGATCGTGCCGCAGGCAGACGCCGCCGTACGGGACGGGCCCGTACGCATGTCCGCACGGCCGGAAGGGGCCGGGCGAGGGAGGGGTGCGCAGCATGAACGAGACCGTGGTCTGTGTGGTCGGGAACGTGGCGACGACGCCGGTGTACAGGGAGCCGTCGACGGGTCCGTCAGCGCGGTTCCGGCTGGCGGTGACCGCGCGCTACTGGGACCGGGAGAAGAGCGCCTGGACGGACGGACACACCAACTTCTTCACGGTGTGGGCCAGGCGGCAGCTCGCCACCAACGTGGCCACGTCGGTGGAGGTGGGGCAGCCCGTCGTCGTCCAGGGCAGGCTCAAGGTGCGCACGGAGGTGCGCGAGGGGCAGCAGCAGTGGGCGTCGGCCGACATCGACGCGGTAGCGATCGGCCACGACCTGTCGCGCGGTACGGCGCTCTTCCGCCGCGCGGCCCGGCCCGAAGCGGCACAGCCGGAGGCGCGTCCGGAGCCGAGCTGGGAGACACCCGTGGTGGACTCCCGGGACCGGCCGGAGATTCAACAGGAGTCTCAACCTCCCCTGGAACCAGCAGTGGTGACATGACGTCAGTCATACACTGACCGAACTGCGGCTTATCGGCGCAAGCGCTCCGAACGCCCCCGTACCAACCGGTTGATTTGTCGATAAGCGCAGCTCAAGTGCGGTGCCAGCGATAACGATTACGGATCGGATCACCCATCGGATGATCTGACCGGGCAAGGGCGGTCCGCTTGATCCATAGGATGCCGGACGTGGCCCGAGAGGCTGCCACTTTCTGCTGGTGGGACCGTCCCCCACGTCCAACGGGTCCTGCTCGAAAGGGAATTCTGTGCTTGTTGCTGCGTTCTCTGGCTCCGCCCGGTCCGCCGGAGTGGCCCGCCTGGCCGCTGTCACGCTGGTGTCCGGCCTCGCGGCAGCCGGCGTGCTGTCCGGCGCCGGTACGGCCGTGGCCGCCGGGGAACCGCAGCCCGAGGGCGGGGCGACGGCCACGATCAACGGGCTGAAGACCTACGGCGAGGCCGTGATCCACGAGGCCGGCGGCGATCAGCGGGTGGCCGCGGGCCTGTTCGAGATGTCCGTGGACGGCGGCGGCACCCTGCAGACGTACTGCGTGGACCTCCACAGCCCCACACAGCGTGACGCCAGATACCAGGAGACCTCCTGGAGCGGCACCTCGCTGGGCGCCAACAAGGACGCGGGCCGGATCCACTGGATCCTGCAGAACTCCTACCCCCAGGTCAACAACCTCGCCGCGCTCGCCCGGCGGGCCGGCGTGAGCGCCCTCACCGAGCAGGACGCGGCGGCCGGCACCCAGGTGGCCATCTGGCGCTACTCGGACCACGCGAAGGTCGACGCGGTGGACCCGAGGGCGGAGAAGCTCGCCGACTACCTGGAGAAGAGCGCCCGCGGCACGGGCGAGCCCCAGGCCTCGCTGACCCTGGACCCGCCCGCGGTCTCCGGTCGCCCCGGGGACCTGCTCGGACCGGTGACCGTGCACACCAACGCGGGCTCCGTGACGGTGGTCCCGCCGGCCGACGCGGCCACCAGCGGGGTGCGGATCATCGACAAGAGCGGCAAGGCGATCACCTCGGCGAAGGACGGCAGCCGACTGTACTTCGACATCCCCGAGGACACGGTTGACGGCACCTCCCAGGCTTTCGGCAGTGGGGGAGGTTCGGCGCAGCTGACCGTGCAGGCCTCCACCACGGTCCCCGTGGGCCGCGCCTTCACCTCCGAGAGCCGCAGCCAGACCCAGATCCTGGCCGGGTCCAGCGAGTCCACGGTCTCCGCGAGCGCGAACGCCGACTGGACGGCCGAGGGTGCCATACCCGCCGTGTCGGCCCGGAAGGACTGCGCCAAGGGCGGGGTGGACGTCACCGTGTCCAACACGGGCGACCGGCCCTTCACCTTCCAGCTGATGGGCGCCGAGCACACCGTCCCCGCGGGCGCCACCCGCACGGTGACCCTCCCGCTCCAGGAGGACCAGGCCTACGACTTCACGGTCACCGGCCCGAACGGCTTCAGCCGCCGCTTCACCGGTCTCCTCGACTGCAAGACGCTTGGTGCGATCACGACGCAGACCACCACCCAGTTCCGCAACGAGCCGAGCCCGGCCACGGTGGGTGGCAGCACCGCGGACAGCACCGACCTGGCCGCCACCGGCGGCTCCGCGACAACTCCCCTGATCGCGGGCACGGCCATCGCCCTGGTGGTGATCGGCGGAGCGGTGCTCGTCCTGCTGCGCAAGCGGGAACAGCCGGGCGACTGACGAACAGAGACGAACAGAACGGGGGCGTGTCCGGCATGGCGGTCGCGCGGCAGCGGGGGCGGATCTTTCCGCTGGTGGAGGTGTACGGGTATCCGCACGACTCGGAGACACCCGAAGCCCGGGCGGCGCAGGAAGCAGAAGACTGCCCGTTCTCCGGTGGTTCCTGCGAGAAGAGGAAGCAGTACGGATTCGCCTACTGCTCCGTGACGTACCAGGCCAACTGGGACGAGCGGCAGCACACCTATGCCGTGTGCGACCACCGGCTGGACGGCAGTCCGATCCTGTCGGCGGTGCGCGACTACTTCGGTGACCAGCACGCCCACCTGGTGCCGGAGGTCACGGTGACGCAGCGGCCGAAGCTGAACCTCGACTACGTCGCCTACGCCAACGACGCCGGCCGGCCCGGTGACATCAGGGCGATCGCCATCGAGACCCAGTCCATCGATCTGCGGGGCGGGGGAGTGGGCCCTGCCTTCGACGCCTGGGAGGCCGGGGAGCCGGAGAAGTGGCGGGAGTACTTCACCAGGGAAGCCGCCGAGAAGAAACGGCGGGACACCGTCGACTACGGCGTGAACACCAGCAATGTCCACAAAAGGCTCGGCACGCAGGTCGCGGAGAAGGGGACTCATCTGGAACGGATATCCGTCCCTCTCTACGTACTGATGCAGCAGAAGATCCTGGAGCAGCTCAGAGCGCGCGTCGATTTCACGCCGCTGAGTGATTCCGACCCCTGGAACATCACTTTCATGGGCTTCGATTACGACGGAACGCTTCTGGACGACGGACGGCTCGCGATGCCGCACGTGGAGACCGTCCGGACCAGCGTCGAGGAATACACCCGGGCCATGTTCTCGGGCGGGAACTCGTCCCTCACCCGCGGCGACTTCGTGGCGAAGGTGAAGCGTAAGGCTGCCGCGCAGGTGCGGCAGCGCAACGACAGCCCTCGGCTCTTCTGAGAGCTTTCCGTCTTCCAGGAACCTTCTAGAAGAGCGCGTCCTCGTCCTGCTCGACGACCGCCGTGGTGTCCGGTTCCTCGTCAGCCGCCACGAGCCCGGTCGAAATGTTTCTGCGCGTGGACGCGGCGAAATGGGGGGTGATTTCGAAGCCGATGCCCCGCCTGCCGTGCTGCGTGGCGACAGACAGGGCGCGACCCGTACCGCAGAAGGGGTCCAGGACGAGGCCGCCGGGCGGGCAGGAGCTGAGAATCCGGGGTTCGATCAGCTTGACGGGGAACGTGGCCGAGTGCCCGTCGGAGCCGGGGGCCGCGTTGACGGTCACGACGTCGCGGGCGCCTTCCTCCACCGCCGACATGTCGTAGTAGTACTTGGCCCGCCCCTCCTTGGGACGCTTCACGAAGTGGTAGAAGTGCTCGTGCGCCAGGCGGAGCCGGTCCTTCTCCGGCCTGGGCGGAACGTTGCGCTTCTCCCAGATGAGATCGTTCCGCAGGATCCACCGGTTCTCCTGCATGGCGATCGCGAAACGTGCCGGAATGAGCAGAAGCTGCTTCTCCTGCCGGAATCCGCCCATAGGAGTCTTCCGCCGCATGCGTGGATTGTCTCCCAGGCCCTGCCTGCCATCCATCCGGATACTGGACCAGCGCGCGAAATAGGTGTCACCGATGTTCACCCAGAGACTTCCGCCCGGCTTGAGCGCGGCTGCACCCCGCTGGAAGAAATCGGCGAGGTTGGACACGTACCACTCGGGCAGGGGCTCCATTCCCAGGCAGCCGCCGTGCAGCCGGTACCAGTCGTAGGAGGGCGCCTGCTCCTTGGTTCCCCCTTCGGCCAGCCATTCCTGGAGGATGTCCTCGTTGTGGCTCAGGCCGTAGGTCCGAAGCCCCCAATAAGGGGGTGAGGTGATGATGAGGTCGACGGATTCGGGCGGGAGCTTTTCCAGGAGGTCGTAGGCGTCCCCTTCGTGCACTTCAGCCCCGCTCTGCTGGCGAGGAATCGAGATTGCCGGGGGGCTTTCCATACCTACGACTCCATGTCGTCACCATCGTTGCAGCTTCACCTGTGAGCGGGGTGATTCTCCCACAGGGCCGGATGATCGCCCCCGGGCCGCCTCCGGGTCACCCCGCCCGGTCGTCCGAGGTCGCCCCTGACCGGCCGCTGCCGGCCGACCACGCCCGGCAGTGGCGGACGAGCCATCGGCGGGGACCTCGTAGCGGGGTCTCGTCTGTCACCTTGTAGGTCGCATCGGCAAAGGCATCGACCTGGGCGACGGTGGCGATACGTCTTTCGGCGGCGGACTCCTTGCCCGCCCCCTTGATCCGGCACGGGTTGCGGCTGGTCAAGTCGTCATCGACAGCCGTCTCAAGGGTGCCTTTGAGCAAGTGGTACGCCTTGGCGACGGTGGCCTTGGCTTTGGTGGTGCGCAGCCGTTCGGCCTGCCGTCCACGGACGCGGGAGCGGTGATCTCGTCCACGGCCAGTTCCTGTGGCTGAGATGACCCGCACGATTGCACGGCGAGAGCAACTGTTCCTCGCTGAGCAGAGACTCGACGGGATGCGTATGTGTCAGTGCACCACTGTCCGCTGGGGCGCTTGGGAAGTCGCATTCGCAAAACGGCTGGGAGGCGCTGCCGGCGGCATGGATCTCCGCGCAGACCATCGGCCGCCGCAGCGGTACGGTGTGCGGCATTTCGATCGCCCGTTCTGCGATCGTTGAACCAACAAGGGGGTTCCATGAAACACCGCCGCCCGCGCCACCGTCGCAGAGTGCTCGCCAGAGCGGTCGGTACGGCGGGTGCGCTGGCCGTCGCTCTGGGTGCAGGGATGACGCCGGCGATGGCCGCCGGGAAGACGTCCGACAAGCCTGCGGCCACCGGGTTCTCACCCGACCAGCCCGCCCCGAAGACGCCCTGGGCGCCCGAGAACGACGAGGCGCCGCTGCACCACAAGCCGGTCCGCCCTGATGCCCTCACGGGCACATCCGGTCTGCAGCTCAACATGCCCGCGCCGAGCGGGCAGTACAGCGTGGGCATGGTCGGCCTGCACCTCGTCGACAGGTCCCGTACGGATCCGTACGTCCCCGGCAGCACGCCTCGCGAGGTGATGGTGTCGCTCTGGTATCCGGCCACCGCCACGTCCGGGCACTACCAGGCGCCGTGGATGCCGTCGATCTCCGGCGCCCACTTCCTCGCCACGCGAGGACTGTCGCCGCAGCAGGTGACCCTGCCGAGGACCGCGGGCCATGTCCTCGCCCCGGTGAACACCAGGCTTGGCAAGCTGCCCGTTCTGCTGTACTCGACCGGGCTGCACTCGGACCGCGCCATGGGCACCGCGCTCGCCCAGGATCTCGCCAGCCGCGGCTACCTCGTCGTCACCGTCGACCACACCCACGACGCCAACGAGGTGCAGTTCCCCGGGAACCGGCTCGAGGTCAACACGATGCCGGCGGGCGCCCACTCCTCCGACACGCTCAAGGTGCGCGCGGCCGACATCCGGTTCGTCATCAACCAGCTCGGCACGATCAGCAGGGGCGGCAACCCGGACCCCAGCCACCCCACGCTCCCCACCGGGCTGTCGAAGGCCGTGGACATGTCCCGCATCGGGATGTTCGGCTGGTCGCTGGGCGGCGCCGCGGTCGACACCTCCATGCAGCTCGACCACCGCATCGACGCCGGCGCCGACCTGGACGGCCAGTTCTTCGGGACGGCGCCGAGCAAGGACCTGGACCGCCCCTTCATGCTCTTCAGCTCCGGCACCCACAACCGCAACAACGACGGGTCGTGGCGCACGCTGTGGTCGCATCTGAAGGGATATCGGGTCGACATCCAGCTCCATGGCGCGGCGCACCTGTCGTTCAGCGACAACGAGTGGATGGTGCCGCAGGAGGCGGGCCTGCTCTGGCTCTCCCAGGCTCAGCTGGAGCAGCAGTTCGGCACGATCGATCCCGACCGAGCGGTCAAGGTCCAGACCGACTACCTCGCCGCCTTCTTCGACCAAGAGCTGCGCGGCAAGCACCGCACCCTCCTGGACGGACCGTCCAGGAGCTATCCGGAGATCTCCTTCGTCCGCTGACCGGATGTCGACCGTACAGCTGACCGGTCATCCGAAGGGTGGGTCGTGTTCGCGGGCCCGCCCTTCGGCGTGTCGGCGAGTCGGAGCGACGTCAAGGTGCCGGCTCCGGCGGACATCGCCGTACGGCTCTGTATCGCCGAGGGTGAGCTGTGCGTCCGGACGACGTACGAGTTCCTGGGCGACGGCAGGCCGGTGCAGCTGTCCACGAGCTGGGAGCCGTACGAACCGCCCGGCCGATCATGTGCGGAGCCAGATGACCGCACGCTGGATGCACGCAGCATCCCGCGCACGTCCTCATAGCGGTCCACGAACGCTCGGACCTCCCGTTCGGTGCCAGCGGTGAAGATCACCCATGGCCCGCGAGCAACATGCCTTTGCCGCCAGGCCGGCGGAACACGGTGCCCTCACCCCATACGAACCACGTATCGGGCTCGTCGTCCGACATCCCGTCCCGTTCCTCGTGCCGTTCTGCCTCCATCCGTACATGATCGCCGGGACAAAAGGGGGAGTCGTGCCCCAGGCGTGCCCGTTCAGCCCCCGATCGGTGCCCCGCTTCGGGCCATCCCTGGGCTGTCCCTGGGCCATCCCTGGGCCGTCCGAGGCCCCCGAGGCCACCCAACGGCGACCGACGGCGACAGGCGAGCCGCAGCCGCCAGCAGTGAAACCCCAGGTCAGAGCCCCCCGGACACACGCGTTTCCGTCCAGGGGTAGCCGTCAGGCAAGATGGGGTGTATCTGCCCACTGCCAGATTTCAAGCTGCCGGACGGTTTCTCTTGGCTGAGTTCATTTACACCATGCGCAAGGCGCGCAAAGCGCACGGCGACAAGGTGATCCTCGACGACGTCACCCTGAACTTCCTGCCGGGGGCGAAGATCGGTGTCGTCGGCCCGAACGGCGCCGGTAAGTCGACCGTCCTGCAGATCATGGCGGGACTGCAGCAGCCGTCGAACGGTGACGCCTTCATCTCTCCCGGCTACAGCGTCGGCATCCTGCTCCAGGAGCCCCCGCTGAACGAGGAGAAGACGGTCCTCGAGAACGTCGAGGAGGGTGTCGCCGTAATCAAGGGCAAGCTCGACCGGTTCAACGAGATCGCCGAGCAGATGGCGACCGAGTACACCGACGCCCTGATGGAGGAGATGGGCAAGCTCCAGGAGGATCTGGACCACGCCAACGCCTGGGACCTCGACGCCCAGCTGGAGCAGGCCATGGACGCCCTGGGCTGCCCGCCCGGCGACTGGGCCGTCACCAACCTCTCCGGTGGTGAGAAGCGCCGCGTCGCGCTCTGCAAGCTCCTGCTGGAGCAGCCCGACCTGCTGCTCCTCGACGAGCCCACCAACCACCTCGACGCCGAGTCGGTGAACTGGCTGGAGCAGCACCTGGCCAAGTACCCGGGCACCGTGGTCGCGATCACCCACGACCGGTACTTCCTGGACAACGTCGCCGAGTGGATCCTCGAGCTGGACCGCGGGCGCGCCTACCCGTACGAGGGCAACTACTCCACCTACCTGGAGACCAAGGCCACCCGTCTCAAGGTCGAGGGCCAGAAGGACGCCAAGCGGCAGAAGCGGCTCAAGGAAGAGCTGGAGTGGGTGCGGTCGAATGCCAAGGGGCGTCAGGCCAAGTCCAAGGCACGCCTCGCCCGCTACGAGGAGATGGCCGCCGAGGCCGACAAGATGCGGAAGCTGGACTTCGAGGAGATCCAGATCCCGCCGGGCCCGCGTCTGGGCAACATCGTGGTCGAGGTCAACGACCTGCAGAAGGGCTTCGGCGAGAAGCTCCTCGTGGACGGGCTGTCCTTCACCCTGCCGCGCAACGGCATCGTCGGCGTCATCGGCCCGAACGGCGCCGGCAAGACCACCCTGTTCAAGATGATCCAGGGCCTGGAGAACCCGGACTCCGGTGACATCAAGGTCGGCGAGACCGTCAAGATCTCGTACGTCGACCAGTCCCGCGCCAACATCGACCCGAAGAAGACGCTGTGGGAGGTCGTGTCCGACGGGCTCGACTACATCAACGTCGGCCAGGTCGAGATGCCGTCCCGGGCGTACGTCTCCGCGTTCGGCTTCAAGGGCCCGGACCAGCAGAAGCCGGCCGGTGTGCTCTCCGGTGGTGAGCGCAACCGCCTGAACCTGGCGCTGACCCTGAAGCAGGGCGGCAACCTGCTGCTCCTCGACGAGCCCACCAACGACCTCGACGTCGAGACGCTCTCCAGCCTGGAGAACGCGCTGCTGGAGTTCCCCGGCTGCGCCGTCGTCGTCTCCCACGACCGGTGGTTCCTCGACCGTGTCGCCACGCACATCCTCGCCTACGAGGGTGAGTCCAAGTGGTTCTGGTTCGAGGGCAACTTCGAGTCGTACGAGAAGAACAAGATCGAGCGGCTCGGCCCGGACGCCGCGCGTCCGCACCGCGCCACCTACAAGAAGCTGACCCGGGGCTGATCGGTCTTGCGCCACATCTACCGCTGTCCGCTGCGCTGGTCGGACATGGACGCGTACGGCCATGTCAACAACGCGGTCTTCATCCGCTACCTGGAGGAAGCCCGTATCGACTTCCTGTTCCGCCCGGACAAGGAGTTCAAGCAGGGGTCCGTGGTGGCGCGCCATGAGATCGACTACAAGCGGCAGCTCGTGCACCGGCACCACCCGGTGGACATCGAGCTGTGGGTCAGCGAGATCAGGGCCGCGTCCTTCACCATCACCTACGAGGTGAAGGACGACGACCTGGTCTATGTCCGGGCCTCGACGGTCGTCGTGCCGTTCGACTTCGAGGCCGAGCGGCCCCGCCGGATCACCGCGGAGGAGCGCGAGTTCCTCCAGGAGTACATGGACGGTGCCGGCAAGGCCGACGACAAGGCCGACGAGGAGGCCGTCGCGGCATGACCGTGCTGCACCTCGCCGACGAGACGGAGGCGGCGGACCTCGTCGCCTTCCTCTCCCGGCTGCTCCGCTACGACCGTGGAGCGGCGGTGCGCCTCCAGGCGGCCGGCACGGCGCTCGCCGTCTTCGGACGCCCGCCGTCCTTCGAGGTGCTGGCGGTCCGCGCGGTCCGGCTGGCGAAGCCGTACGAGAACGGGCTGGACGTCACGCTGGACGTGACCGTCTCCGCCGGTGAGTTCCTGGAGTCCGTGGACGAGCGCGCGGCCACCGCCGCCGTCCCGGGCGCGGTCACCGGGCCGCCATGGGCGGGCGTGCTGCCGCCGCGCGGCGGCTGGCAGCCCGAGCCGGGGCTGCCCGCGCCGGACGCGCTGCGGGCGCTGGTCGCCGCGGCGGTCTCCGAGTTCCGCTCCCGTACGGAGGAGCTGGCGCCGGAGGGCCGTACCCGCGCGGAACTGGACCGGATCGGGCGGGACATCTGGTCCCGGGAGATCGGCGAGACCCGGCTTCCGGTACGGGCCGTGCACGCGGCCCAGTCCCTGGGCTTCCTGCGGCCGGGCGTCGGCCGGGAGGACACCGGGCTCTACTCCTCGGGAGCGTGGCTCAGGCTGCGTACGCCGTACGGGTCCGTCGCCGTACGACGCGCCGGTCTCGGCGCACCCGGTCTGGGCGCGCTCGGCGTCAGCGTCCGCTGAGCCCCTGCCTCCTGCTCCCTGCCTTACCCTCTTCGCTACTTCTCTTCGCTGTCGTCCGGCCACACCCCGATGTGGTCCGGCTCCAGTTCCAGGGCGACACGGTCGCGCATCCCGAGGGCCCGGAGGTAGTCGGCGGGCAGCTGGAGGCGGCCCACGCGGTCGAGCATGGCGTACTCGCGGGCGACCACCGTCTCGTGGCCGGTGGCAGCGTCGACCTCGCTGCGGCGCAGCACCTCGGTGGAGGTGCGGCCGTCGCGGATGGCGACCGTGCGGCGCACCTCGCCGGCCACCGCCTGGTCGTGGGTGACGATGACGATGGTGGTGCCCAGGGTCTCGTTCGCCGTGCGGAACGCGTCGAAGATCTGCGCGGCCGTGTG
Organism: Streptomyces sp. NPDC002676; assembly: GCF_053592455.1. Classification (NCBI taxonomy): domain Bacteria; kingdom Bacillati; phylum Actinomycetota; class Actinomycetes; order Kitasatosporales; family Streptomycetaceae; genus Streptomyces; species Streptomyces sp. NPDC002676. Next base: position 345,449 of record NZ_JBSFVT010000001.1, read on the forward strand.
GGAGTCGAGTTCGCCGGTGGGTTCGTCGGCGAGCAGCACCGAGGGGCTGTTGGCGAGGGCCACCGCGATCGCGACGCGCTGCTGCTGGCCGCCGGACATCTCGTGCGGGCGCCGGTCGCGGCAGTCCGCGACCTCCAGCAACTCCAGCAGTTCCAGGGCGCGTTCGGCGCGGGCGCGGCGGCGCATGCGGGTGCCGGACAGCTGGAGGGGCAGCGCGACGTTCTGGGCGGCGGTCAGGTACGGCAGCAGGTTGCGGGAGGTCTGCTGCCAGACGAAGCCGACGACCTCGCGGCGGTAGGCCAGCCGGTCGGCGGCGGTCATGGTGAGCAGATCGCGGCCGGCGACCCGGGCCGCGCCCGCGGTGGGGGTGTCCAGGCCGGCGAGGATGTTCATCAGCGTGGACTTTCCGCTGCCGGACGCACCCACCAGGGCCATCAGCTCGCCCTCGCGGACGAGGAGGTCGAGGCCCTGTAGCGCCTGGACCTCGACGCCGTCCGTGGAGAAGACCCGGACGAGACGGTCGCAGGTGATGAGGGCGTCGTGGCCGTAGGCGGGGCGGTTGCGGGACTCGGCGACCTTGTCGGCGAGGTCGGTGAGGCTCGGGTTGGTGGTCATGAACGCCTCCAGTGGTTCAAACGCCTCCAGTGGTTCATCGGACATCCCCCTGGTTCATCGGACATCCCCCGCCCTCAGCTCCCGTACGGCCCCCCGTCTCCCCGTCCACCACGCCTGCACCCCCGCGATGCCCACCGCCACCACCACGACCGTCACCGCCGGGACCGTCAGTGACCAGGTGTCGGGGCGCAGTTCGGCCTCGGTCACCGGGGCGCGTGCCGTGGGCAGGGCGATCGTCGTCAGGTCGATGCCGGGGGAGAGGAGCCGGATGGCGGCCCAGCCGGTCAGGGTGCCGCCGAGCGCGGCGAGCAGGGCCTGCGGGAGGGACTCCAGGACGAGCAGGCGGCGGCCCTGCGCCCGTGTGAGGCCCATCGTGCGGAGTCGGGCGAGCAGCGCGGCCCGTTCGGGCGCCGCCCGCAGCAGGGCCAGCAGCAGGGCGAGCACGGCGAAACCGGCGCCCGCCGCCACTGCCGCGGTGTACACGTGCTCGGCGCCGGACTGGAGGGGCGAGTCGGCGTACCGGCTCCGCTCCTCGGCGCGGACCCGGACGGTGCCCGCGCCGCCCGCCGCGCGGCGCAGCCCGGCCGCGTCCACCCGGCCGCCGGTCAGCAGCAGCGCCGTAGGCCGGGCGGCATCGACCCCGAGCCGGCCGCGGTCCACGACGAGGAAGTCGGAGCTCGGCAGGGCGGGGGTGCGCTCCCGGACGGCCGTGATGCGGACGGTGACCGCGCTGCCGTCCTCCAGCCGGACCAGGAACGGCCGCCTGGTGCCGTACGAGGCCGCGACGGACGGGGAGGCGAGGGCGGGCAGCGGGGCGGCAGAGTCCTTACGGCCCCGCAACTCGCCCGCGTCGAAAGCGCCGAGGCCCGTGCGGGCCGACAGCCGCGCGTACGGGTCCGGGTCCACCCCGACCAGCGGCACCGAGTCCTGCCCGTCCGCCGGTTTCGCCTGGTACGCGATGCTCACCGCCGCCACCCCGTGCACCCCCGGCACGGCCCGCACCCGGCCCGGGGCGGCGGCCGGGAGCGGGCCGTCGTTGTCCACGCGGGCGTCGGCGCCGACGGTGAGCAGGGCTGCCCGGTCCCGGGCCTGGGCCACGCCCGCCAGCACCGAGCCGCCGAACGCGGACGTGGTCAGCGCGGTCAGCAGGGCCAGCAGCGGCAGCACCGCGGAGACCTGGGTACGCGCCGCGCGGGCCAGCGACAGCTGGCCCACCGCCCCGCGCAGCCGCCCTGCCGGGCGGGCCAGCCGGCGCAGCAGCAGCGGGTAGAGCCGGAGCAGCACCAGGGCCGCCACAACCCCGGACAACACCGGGGCCAGCGCCACCAGTTGACCGCCCGAGGTGCCCTGGCGGCGCAGCGCCGCCACCGCGCCCGCCGCCAGGACCAGCAGCGTCAGCTCGGCGACCGTGCGGCGCCGGGAGGGCCGCCGGGCCGTCACGTCCTCGCGCGGCCCGGTCACCCGGACCGGGCGATGGGCGAGGGCGGCGCGCAGCGGCAGGGCGGCGCAGGCGGTGAGGGTGACGGCCACGGCGGCGGCGACGGCGTACCGGGCGCGGCCGGCGGGGACCGTGAGCAGCGCGCCCGCCAGGCCGAGCGCGCCCGCCGGTACGGCGACCACGGCGGTCTCGGCCAGCAGCCGTCCGGCGAGAGCGGGCAGGGAGGCGCCCCGGGCGCGCAGCAGGGCGAGTTCGGTCCGACGCCGGTCCGCGGCGAGGCCGGCCGCCATGAACAGCACCACGCCGAGCACGGTCGCGGTGCCGGCGGCGGCCACGGCGACCAGCGGGGAGATGCCGGAGCGCAGCCGGGAGAAGGAGCCGAGGGCGTCGTCCAGGCCGCTGTCGACGCCGACACCGGGGTCGATGGCGGCGCGGGCGCGCTGGAGCCCCGGGCCGGACGCCAGCGCGGCGATGGCGGAGTCAAGCCGGTCCAGGTCGTGCGCGCGCAGGTCGGCGAGGTGCGGGGCGAGGAACCAGTAGCGGCCCGGGTCGCCGGCCGTCCCCAGCAGGACGGGGGCTGCGTCCTGCGGCAGCAGGAGCGCGCCGAGCCAGTACCGCACCGGGTCCGGGCCCGGCGTGGGCAGGGTCACCAGGGTCGCGGTGCGCAGCAGCGGGACGGTCGACCAGTAGGCGCCGGCCGGATCGCGCGGCGCGAGGATGCCGGTGACGTGGACGGCGATCGGCGGGCGGGAGATCCCGGGCACGTGGATGACCGAACCCACCTTGATGTGCAGGTGTTCGGCGGTGTCGGCGCTCACGGCGGCCTCCACTCCCGGGACCCATGCGTCGACCCGGCCCGAGGCGCGTGGCAGCCGGCCCTCGCGGACGTGCGCGTGTGCGGCCAGTCCGCTCTGCGCGACCAGGTGGAAGCGGGCGGGCAGGCCGCTCGGGCGCGGCAGCCACGGGTCGGGCGCCGCCAGGCTGTTGTTGGTGCCGACGCCGTACGACGACTGGTCCCGGTCCACCGACAGCGCACCGCCGGCCAGGCCGAGCACCTGGTCGAACTGCGGTCGCATCGCGCGGGGCAGCAGGGCCGCGCCCCGCCGGTCCTCCGGCAGGGTGTAGTCGGGCTGGGGTGCCGTCACCCGCACGGTGGTGCGGTCGGGGCGGGCCTGGTGGAGGGCGCGCAGCAGCCCGGCGTCCTCGTACCGGTCGACCGCGCGCGGGAAGGCACCGGCCAGCGCGGCGACCAGCGCGACGAGCAGCGCGAGCGCGACGGCGGCGCCGGGCGCGGCCCGCAGCCGGGTCCGCACCCAGGGCGCGACCGCAGACGCCGGATGGCGGTTCACGTCACTCACCTCCCTGTTCCCGCAGCGCCCGTACCGGGTCCGCGCGGCGTACGGACAGCAGGGCCGTGACGGCCAGCGGGGTCGCGGCGACGGCCGCGAGCAGCAACACCACCTGCCCGGCGGGGAGCTGGACCAGCAGGTCCGGCACCGGCCGGTCGGCCTCGGCGGTCAGGACGATCAGCGGGAGCACGGCGCGGGCCAGTACGGCGCCCAGGCCGAGGCCCACCGCCAGCGCCAGCCCCACCAGCACGCCCTGTTCGGCGGCGACCGTCCGGGCCAGCCGGCGGCGCGGGACCCCGAGCGCGCGCAGGACCGCGAACTCCGCGGAGCGCGCCCGCAGCGACCCGGCGGTGCCCACGGCGAAGCCGACCGCGGCGAGCGCCGCCGCCACCACGGCCGCCGCCGCGAACGCGGCCTCGGGGCCGGCACCGAACGGGTCGTCGCGCAGCCCGGCGGCGATCTCGTCGCGTACGACGACCTGCCCCGGGTCCACGTCCGGCAGTGCCCGCACCGCCGCGGCCACCTCCGTCGCGGCGCCCGGCGCGGTGCGCAGCCACCACTCGGTGGGCGTGGCGCCGGTCCCGTACCGGGCCTGCAACACCCGGTTCACGGCGCGCAGATCGACCAGGACGGCACCGCCGTCGCCGGCGCCGGGGTCGGCCAGGTCGGCGGTCGCGGGCAGGGCCCGTACCGAGCGGACGATCCGCACCGGCAGGTTCTGGCCGGCGATCGTCAGGTCCACCCGCTGCCCGGTGCGGGCGCTCGCCGAGGACAGGAAGCGGTCGGTCACGACGGCCGTCAGCTCGGGCGGCGCGGGTTGCGTCGCCGTGAGCTGGACGGTGACGGAGGCGACCGTCCAGATGCTCGCGTCCGGCAGCCAGCCGGTGCCGTAGGTGAAGGTCAGCGGCCGGTGCGCGGTGAGCCGGGGGCGGGTGGGACTGGTGGTGGAGTTCGGGACGGCCGCGCCGCCCGCGTGCACGGCGGTGGTCCAGTCGGCCGGGAGCGCGACCCGGTGCCGCGTCCCGTCGGCGGAGACGGCCGTCAACTCGTCGAGGGTGAGCCGGTGTTGTTCGGAACGCATGGCGGGCTGGGACATGTCCAGCCGGAGCCCGGTGAGGGTGAGCGAGCCGAGGGAGTCCGGGAGGGTGACGTCGAGGGTGTGCCGGTGGCCGTCGGCGGGGAGCAGCCCGAAGGGCACGTCGTACGGCACCCCGTAGTGGTCGGTCAGCGTGGCCGTCACGTCGACGGTGGTCCCCGGGCCGGTGGAGCTGTGCAGGTTTGCCGCCAGCCGCAGCCGCGTCGTGCCCGCGGGCACCCGGGCGCCCGCCGGGGTGCCCTTGGCCGCCAGCCCGGACAGCAGCGGCCGTACCGGGACGTCCGCCAGGTCCGGGCGCATCAGCACCCCGTCCGCCGCGCGAGCGGTGTCCAGGGCCAGCACGGTCGCGGTGCGGTCGCCGGACAGGGGCTGCGCGGTCCGGACGGCGGGGGCGGCGGCGCGCACGTGCGGCAGGGAGGCGAACTCGTCCGTACGGCCGAGCCCGCCCTCCCCGGCGGCCGGCACCCGCACCGGCATCCCGGCGCGGAAGTCGGCCTGGTCGTCCTGCGAGCGGTCCCAGGAGGCGGCCTGCCCGATCGCGAGCATGCCGAGCGCGACGGCGAGCACGAGCAGCAGCACCGGGCCCGCGCCCCGCGCGGTACGGCGGCTGAACTGCCAGCCGGCCAGCGCCACCGGCAGTCCGCGCCCGGCCGCCGCCCAGCGCTCCGCGAGCCGCGCCACGGGCGGCAGCAGCCGCAGGGTCAGCACCGTCCCGGCGAGCAGCGCCAGCGCGGGCGCGGCCACCAGCAGCGGATCGACCCCGAGGGTTCCCGTCCGGTCGGCGGTCACGCCCCCCGACTTCTGCCGTCCCAGCTGCCAGTAGGCCACCGCGGCGATCACCAGCAGCCCGACGTCGGCCCCGGCGCGCACGGGTGCGGGGCGACGGCCGGCGGGACGGGGGCGCCGGGAGCCGGCGGAACGGCGTACGGGCAGCCGGAGGGTCCGCCGGGCGCCGTTGCCCCGGGCGGGGCCCGGCCGCCCCCCGTCCGCGCTCGTCACCGCCGGTGCCGTCACCGCCAGCGCGCAGCCCAGGGCCACCGCGGCGGACACCAGCCAGACCGTGGGCCGGGCCACGGCGGGGGTGTTCAGGTGGAGGCCGAGCCGGCCGAGCGGGCCGTGTCCGGCCAGCAGGGTGGTGAGCGGGCCGGACAGGAGCGGGGCGCACACGGCGGCCGGGAGCGCGAGGAGCAGGGCCTCGGCCGCGGCGAGGGCCGCGATCCGGGCGCGGGAGGCGCCCCGGGCCCGCAACAGCCGGGTCTCGCCCGCGCGTTCGGCACCCAGCAGCCGGGCCACCAGCAGCAGCGCGTACCCGGCCAGCAGTACGAGCTGCAGCGCGACGATCAGCAGCGTGGCGCGTGAGACGAGCAGCGCGCGGTCGATCCGGTCCAGGACGTCCGGGAGCCCGGTCGTCGCCACGGTCGTGCCGCGCAGGGCCTGGTGCGCGCGCAGCACCGGTCCGGCCTTCCGTGCCGCCGTGCGCAGTTCGCCGATCCGTCCTGTGGTCGTCGTCCCGAAGCCGGCCGACGCGAGCCAGGCCACAGGACCCACGCTCACCCGCCCGCCGCCGAGCACGGACGGGTCGGCGAGCAGAGGGCCGTACGTCGTGAAGCCGGACTTCTTCGCCCCGCGGCCGAGCAGGTCGTCGAGCCGCCAGTAGGGGGCCGAGACGGAGACGGGGCGGTACAGGCCGGTGATCCGTACGTGCACGGGCGGGCCGTCCAGGCGGTCGGCCAGGGTGAGCCGGTCGCCGGGCGCGAGGCCCAGCTGTCGGGCGGCGGCCTGTGGGAGCGCCACCTCGATCGCGCCGGAGGCGGTGTGGCCCGGGAGCCGGCCGGCACAGGGCCGTATCTGGGTGGGGTCCAGGGCGGCGAAGTAGGTGAGATCGGGGTCGCCCCCGCGGGCCGCCGGCGGCTGCAGGGAGCGGGGCAGGGCGTACGGGCCCGAACGGCGCAGGGTGCGCACGGTCACCGGCAGCCCGTCGAAGACCTTGCGGCTGCCCTCGTGTACGGCCTTGTCGGCGGCGGCACGCTCCTGGGGCGGCACGTCCGCCTTGACGATCAGCGCGGTGTCGGCCGCGTTGCGCTGGTCCCGCAGCACATGGCGCAGCGCCGCGTCACCGAGAGCGTCCGAGTACGCCGTGAGCGTCGCCAGCACCACGGCGGTGAGCAGCACCGTGAGCAGTGCGGCAGCGAGCAGCGGGCGGTGCGCCCGTGCGCGTAAGACGACGAACCCCGTCACGCTGCCCCCGTGTTCGTCCGGTACTTCCGGAGTTTCGGGCGATGGTGGCAGAGGAGTCCGCCCACGGGTAAGCGGTTGTCAGCAGGTCTATACCGGATCGTGACCGGATTTCGGCGAGCCGCGACCGGAATCCGACGTTCAGCGGGCCCTTCAGCGGGTGCGGCTCACTCGGGGGTGTTCACCATCGAAGCGGCGGCGTACGACAGGTAGTTCCACAGCGTGTGCTCGTGCTCCTCGGACAGCCCGAGCTCCTCGACGGCCACCCGCATGTGCTTCAGCCACGCGTCGTGCGCGGCCCGGTCCACGGTGAACGGGGCGTGCCGCATGCGCAGCCTCGGGTGGCCGCGGTGCTCGCTGTACGTCGTGGGGCCGCCCCAGTACTGCATCAGGAACAGGGCCATCCGCTCCTCGGCCGGGCCCAGGTCCTCCTCCGGGTACATCGGCCGCAGGAGCGGGTCCTCGGCGACGCCCTCGTAGAAACGGTGGACGAGGCGGCGGAAGGTCTCCTCCCCGCCGACCTGCTCGTAGAAGGTCTGCTCCTGAAGCGTGCCGCGCCGAATCTCATTCACGGCTCCATCGTCTCAGACGGAGTGACCTAGGACTCAAGGCCGAGGACCACTGGTACCGAAGCGCCCCTACTGTGGGCATATGCGTGCCTACGACACCGGGATCGACCGTCTCGCCGCCGAGGCCCGGGCCGCGCTGGTGCGGGAGATCGACGCCGAGGGGGCCTGGGCCGCCGACCCGGTGTGGCGGGAGGTCTTCGCGGCGGTGCCCCGGCATCTGTTCGTGCCGTACTACTACGACGTGGGGGCCGGGGGCGGTCACGAGCGCCGTTGGGGCGAGAGTCCGGAGCGGGCGGCCAGGGAGCGCTGGGTGCGCGGCGCCTATGCCGACGTCCCGCTGGCCACCCGGCTGCGCGACGGCGAGCTGCTCTCCTCCAGCAGCCGGCCCTCGCTGATGGCGCGGATACTGGCCGAGCTGCGGGTCGAGGACGGCCACCGGGTGCTGGAGGTGGGCGCCGGCACCGGGTACAACGCGGCCCTGCTCTGCCACCGCCTCGGCGACGACGGCCTGGTCACCACGGTCGACCTGGAGCCGGAGTTCACCGAGTCGGCCCGCCGGCACCTGGCCGAGGCCGGACACCGCCCGCTCGTGGTCACCGGCGACGGGGCGCGCGGGGTGCCCGAACGCGCCCCCTTCGACCGGATCATCGCGACCTGCGAGCTGCGCACGGTGCCGCGCGCCTGGCTCGCCCAGTGCCGCCCCGGCGCCCGCGTCCTGACCCCGCTCGCCACGGGCCTGGTCGTCCTGACCGTCCCGGACCCCGGGCACGCCGAGGGCCGTTTCCTGGACCTGCCCGCCCATTTCGTGCCGCTGCGCGGCGCGGGCCGGGCGGACCACGGCGCGGTGTCCCTGCGCGGGCTGCCCCGCCGGGCGTGCGGGCAGGAGCCGTTGCGCTTCCTGCTGGCGCTGGCCCGGGGCGCCCTCGAACCGCGGGAAGCCCTCGCGCTGTGGGAGCACGAGGGCAGACCGGACCGTGAGCGCTACGGCGTCACGGTCGACGGCGAACGCGCGTGGGCCTGGCTGGACGATCCGGAGGGGCCGTACGCCTGGCCCCTTCCGTGACCGTCCTCACGGAACCGCCTGCTCAGCCGCGGCGGATCGTGATCGTCGTCCAGGCGCCCACGTGCACCCGGTCGCCGTCCTGCAGCGGCACCGGCACGAACGGCTGGATCGGCTCGTCCGAGCCGTTGACCGTGGTGCCGTTGGTCGAGTTCTGGTCGACGACCGCCCAGCCGCCGTCGGGCTGCTGGACCAGCACCGCGTGCTGGTGCGAGACGCCCGGGTCCTCCGGCGGCACCGACAGGTCGATGTCCGGGGTGTCGCCGGTGGAGTGCCGGCGGCGGCCGATGGTGACCTGGTTCCCGCTGAGCGTGCGCTGCTGCTCGGGCGAGTACGCGGGCAGGTTGAGGCCCGCGGCCTCGGGACCCGAGCGCTGCATCATCGCCATGAAGTAGTCGCGGTCCGGGCCGATCGTCGCGATCCAGGTGGCCGGGCCCTGCGGAGCCTGCGGGAAGCCGGGGGCGGGCGGGGCCTGCGTGCCGCCGGGCGGCGGGTAGCCGTAGCCACCGCCGGGCGCACCGGGACCACCGGGCATGCCAGGACCGCCGGGGCCGCCAGGACCGGCCGACGACGGCGGGGAGATCACCCAGTCGTCGTCAGCGCCGCCGAAGGACGGACCGCCGGCCGGCGGACGGCCGGTCTCCTGCGGGAATGCGGGCGGCGCGGGCGGTCCGGACGGCCGGAACGCCTGCGCGCCGCCGCCGGGCGGCGGAGGCGGAGTCGGCCCGGGCGGCGGCGGAACCGGCCGCGAGGGGTCGCCGCCGAAGGCGGAGGGGCCGGGAGGGCCGGGAGGCGTGGACGGGCCGGGCACACCAGGACCCCCGGGCACACCAGGACCCCCGGGCGCGCCGGGACCCTGCCCCGGCGCACCGGGGAAGCCGGAGGCCGGACCGCCGGGCGGACCGGCCGGCGGCCGGGCGCCGAAGGCGGACGGGCCCGAGGGGCCGGCCGAGGTGGGCGGCGGGCCGGCCGGGCGCGGGCCGCCGAACGGCATCGGGCCCGAGGGCTCGCTGCCGAAGGACGGGATCGGCTCGGCGGGCCGGTTCACCTGCGAGGGCCGCGAGCCCTGGTACTCATACCCGTCACCGCCGCCGTAGGTCGCGCTCGGCGGCTCGAAGCGGGGCTGCGGCGGGCGCGGTGCGGCCGGGGTGTACGAGGTGGCCGTGTTGGTGAGGAAGTTCCACCGGCACTCCTCGCAGAAGGGCGCGCCGCCCTCGCGGGGCGTACGGCACTGCGGGCACAGCTCCGGCTCGTGCGCGGGCCCGCCACCCGGCGGGCGTCCGCCGGGCCGGCCGCCCTGCGGCGGCGGGAAGCCGTAGCCGCCGGCGGCCGGGGGCGGCGGCGGAGGGGGCGGAGGTACGGCACCGGCCATGCGGTGACCGCAGACCTCGCACCAGTCGTCGGAACCCGACTGGTGTCCGTTCGGGCAGGTCGGCATGTCGGCGCTTCCCCTTCTCCTTCTCCGGATGTCCTTCTCGGTGTCGTGCTGGTCCTGCTGAGCCCTACGGGCTTACTTCTTTACACGAACAGTCTTTGTGGACCGGGTGTCGAGGGTCATTTCGTCGGCCTCGGCAACCTTCGTCTTCAACCGCACAGTACCTGTCGCGGCGTCGACAACGTCCACCACCTTCGCAAGCAGTTTCGCAGTATCCGCGTTCCCCGAGGCGCTCGCGAGCTGAACGGCACGCCCCAGTTTGGCCGTTGCCCCATCGAAATCGCCCGCTTTGCGCAGATCGAGCCCTTGCCGGATGGCTTGCGCCAGTTCGGCCTGCCCGGTGTAGTGGGCGACCTGGGGGCTGATCGCGGTCGAGGCCACCATGTCGTCGGTCCACACGGCCCGTACGAGGCCCTGGGCGCCCAAGTTCTGGACGTTGCCGTCCGGTTGCGGCACGACCAGGGAGACCCGGGCGGCCAGCATCTCCTGGCCGAGTCCGGCCGCGGCCACCTCGACGCAGATGTGGTAGTCCCGGGACTCGTCTCCCCAGGACCCGGTGGGGTAGTCCCCGGCGCGCGGGCCGGCTTCGGTGCGGCGGTCGGTCAAATCCTCGACCGTAGGCGCCACTTGCTTGACGAACCGGATCGTCGTGCCGACCGGGGTCCACACGCGCAGGGCGACGTCCGCGACCTCCTTGCCCATCGCCGTCTCCATCATCCGGGTGAAGTCGGCGGCGAGTCCGGCCGGGTCGGCGACGATGTCGGCACTGCCGAGCAGGGCCGAGGCGATCCCTGTGACTTCTTTCACTTCCCAGTCGGTGCCCACACCGCGCGCGTCACAGGTGAACCGTCCGGCGCAGGCGTCGAGCGCCGCGCGCAGGTCCTCCGGGGACTCGTGCTCGTTGCGGCCGTCGGTGAGCAGGATGCCGTGCCGGATGGTGACGTCCGCCGAGGACAGCAGCCGGTCGGCGAGCCGCAGCCAGGTGCCGATGGCCGTACCGCCGCCCGCGCTGAGCCTGCGCAGCGCGTCCTTGGCCTGCCGGCGCGTCGTGGCGTCGGCGACGGCCAGCCGCCCGCCGCCCGGGTACACCTCCGTGGCGACGTGGGTGCCGCCGATCACCGCGAAGTGGACGCCGTCGCGCAGCGTGTCGATCGCGGCGGCCGTGGCGTCACGGGCGTTGCGCATCTTGACCGGCGGGTAGTCCATCGAACCCGAGCAGTCGACCATGAGCGCCACCGCTGCGGACGGGCCGTGCCCGGCCGCGTACCCGGCCGCGCCGGCCGCGCTCCCGATCGTGCCGCCGCCGGTCGACGTCACCGTGACGATCGCGTTGACCTCGCGACCGCCCTCCGGCAGGTACTCGTTCTGGTACACGTCCATGGAGAAAGCGGGCACGCTCGACTTGGAGAAATTGGCCATGCTGACTCTGATCCCCCTCTGAACCCACGGGTCTTGTGGGTGACGACTGTATGCGGACCGGTCCCCTCCGGTCCTGTGAGGCTCCCCGTCGTACCGGCCTCAGGCCGATCCTGCCCCCTGAGACGGTGCCGGGAACGGCAGGACGGCCACTGTTACGTTGTCGTGGCCCCCGCCGTCCAGGGCGTGGCCGACGAGGACGCGGGCGCTGTGCAGCGGGCGCGCGGCGGCGTCCGCGGGCACGACCTCGGACATCTCCTCGGCCGTCTCCGCGTAGTTCCACAGCCCGTCGGTGCACACCACCACGACACCAGGCCGGTCCGGCTTGAAGGAAGCGGTGTGCGGCTCCAGTTCGTAGGCGTCCGCGCCGAGCCAGCCGGTGATCGCGTGGGCGCGCTCGTCGGCGTAGGCCTCGGCCTCGCTCATCAGCCCGGCGGCGACCATCTGCGCGGCCCAGGAGTCGTCCTCGGTGAGCCGGGCCGGGGGCGCGGAGCGGTCCGCGGGCACCCAGTAGGCGCGGCTGTCGCCGACCCAGCCGACCACCAGCAGCCCGGCGGTGACCACCGCGCCGACGATGGTGCAGGCCGGGGCGTTGGTGTGCGGGCTGTGCTCGCGGGCCGAAGCGGGCTCCTCGGCCAGCGCGTTGACGGCCTGCGCGGCGGCGACGATCGCCTCGTGCATCGCCGTCTGCGGGTGCGTGCCGCGCGGCAGGGCGGCCAGCAGGAGGTCACCGGCCGTCTGCGAGGCGGCCGTCGACGCCTCGTCGGGGCGGGTCGCCGAGGACACGCCGTCGCAGACGATCGCGAGGGCCGCCGGGGTGCCGTCGGGCAGCGCGGTGTGGCCGACGGAGAAGGCGTCCTCGTTGCGGTGGTGGCGCAGACCGCGGTCGCTGACGGCGGCCACCGGGCCCGACTCCCGCTCCACGTGGTCGCGTTCGCGCGGCTGGGCGTGCCCGCAGTTCTCGCAGTAGCCGTCGTCGTCCACCCGGCCCGCCCGGCAGGCCACACACACCCGCGCCGCCTCGGCGGGGGCGGCGGCAGCGGGATCCGCCACGCGCGGGTCGGGCGCCTGGCGCGGGTCCGGCGCCTGCAACGCGTACTCGTCAGGCTCCTCCTCCGGCACCCGGTCGAAGCGCACCCCGGAGGCCGGGGGCTCCTCCGCGCCGGGCAGGTCGGCCGGCAGATGCGCCGCGGGCGGCGCGCCGGAGCCGGCCGGCTCGGGGGCGGGCCAGTCCACGCCGTCCCCGGCGGCGGCCGGGCCGGACAGGGTGAGCGTCGGGTGGTCCGGCGACGAGGCGGGCACCACCGAGAGGTCGTGTCCGCACGCGCCGCAGAACAGGTCACCCGACTCGATCGGCTCCGCGCAGCTCGGGCACTCGGACAGTGCGGCCTGCTGGGGCATCTGCGACATCAACTACACCCACGTCCGGGGGCGGTAACGGTTGGCCCGTTCCACCAGTTCGATCCTCTCCTCGCCGCCGGTCGCCAGCCGGGCGAGCGTGCGGTAGGAGCGCTCCAGTCCGAAGCGCAGGCCCCGCTCGTCCAGGCCGCTGCCCAGCAGCACCCGTCCGCCGGCGATGGCGGTCGGGGCGGTGCCCTGGCCTTCGGAGAGTATCCAGTCCAGTGCGCAGCCGAGGACTTCCACCGACAACTGCTCGCGCCGGGCCGGGTCCAGACCGTACGCGTCCAGCGCCTCCACCTGCCCGGCGGCGGCCGTCAGGTCCTCCACGAACGGTACGTCACCCGCGGTCGCCGTACGCTGCCGCAGCCGCCCGCGTACGGCGGCCACCCGCGCTGCCGTGTAGTGGATGGAGGACTCCGGCACCGACTCCAGCGTCCGTACGGCGCTGCGCCGGTCCCCGGCCGCGAGCTGCACCCGGGCCAGGCCGAACGCGGCGCTCACATAGCTCGGGTCGGTCGCCCACACCAGGTGGTAGTACTCGGCGGCGTTGTCCAGCTGGCCCAGCACCTCGGCGCACAGGCCCAGCGCCAGCTTCGGCGCGGCCTCGCCGGGGAAGGCGTCGTAGATCGCGTCGAAGGAGAGCGCGGCGCCCTCGAAGTCGCCGGTGACCAGGGCGGCCACGCCCCGGTACCACACCACCCGCCAGTCGTCGGGCCGTTCGTCCTCCAGCTTGGCCAGGGACATCAGCGCGGCCTGGTGGTCGCCGCTCTCCAGCCGGGCGCGGACCTGCCGCAGCCGGGTCTCCACGGTCTGCATCGGCGCCGCGTCCAGCGCGGAGATCAGCTCGGCCGGCGCGGAGGCCGAAAGACCCGCCAGGAAACCGGCGTTGGCATCGCCCGGGTCGACCAGCGGAACCGGCAGCGCCAGCGCGGCGGCCGGGGTGACGACGGGCCGGACGAGGGAGGCCGGGGGCAGCGCGGGCAGCGGGCTCGTCGTGCCGTTCCTGCGCACCGCCCGCGCGCCCAGCCGCGACACGTCCCCGTCCATTCTGGGGAACAGCTCCGTGTCCGTGACCTTGACTTCGGGTCCGAACAGGGTCGACAGCGCGGGCCGCGCGTGCCCGGTCTGCAGCGAGACGACCTCGCGCAGCACACCGGTCAGCTGCTCGGCCATCTCCTGCGCGGAGGCGAACCGGCGGGCCGGGTCGGGGTCGGTGGCGCGGACCAGGAGCCGGTAGAAGGACTCGTAGCGGCGGAAGACCTCGATGTTGTCCGGGTCGGGCAGGGAGTCCGCGAAGACGTTCGTGTAGCCCTGGAAGTCGAAGGTGAGCACGGCCAGGGTGCGGGCCACCGTGAACAGGTCGCTCGCCACGGACGGGCCGACCTCGGCGACCTCGGGCGCCTGGTAGCCGACCGTGCCGTAGATGGCCGACTCGTCGTCGTCCATCCGGCGGACCGCGCCCATGTCGATCAGCTTGAGCTGGTCCTCGCTCTGGATGGCGTTGTCGACCTTGAAGTCGCAGTACAGCAGGTTGCGGCTGTGCAGATGGCCGAGTGCCTCCAGGGCCTCGATGCCGTACGCGCACGCCTGCTCCACCGGCAGCGGATCCCGGCGGCCGTCCGGGGTGCGCCGGGCGTTGGCGATCTCCTTCAGCGACTTGCCGCCGACGTACTCCATCACTATGTAGCCGTCGAGGGAGCCGGTGCGCTGGTCGAGGTGCTCCACGAAGTTGTAGATCCGCACGATGTTGGCGTGCTCGATCTCCGCGAGGAAGCGCCGCTCGGAGATCGCGGCGGCCATCGCGTCCTGGTCGCCGGTGTCCAGCAGGCCCTTGAGCACCACCCAGCGGTCGGACACGGCCCGGTCCACGGCGAGGTAGATCCAGCCGAGCCCGCCGTGCGCGAGACAGCCCACGACCTCGTACTGGCCGTGCACCACGTCCCCGGCCCGCAGCTTGGGCACGAACGAGTACGGGTGCCCGCACTTGGTGCAGAAGCCCTCCGTGCGCCCCGGCCGCTCACCGCGCGAACGCCCCACCGGCGCACCGCAGTCCGAGCGCGAGCAGAATCGCTTCCGCTCGGGTACCTCGGGGTTCTCCAGCACCATCGCGCGCGGATCGGGCCGCGGCACCTGAGGCACCGAGACCAGACCGGCGCCGAGCCGCCCCCGGGAGGAGGAGCCCGAGGAGGAGCCGGAGCTGCGCACCGACACCGAGCGGCCGGTGGACGCGCCGGACAGCGAGCGGGACAGCCGTCCCGACACCGAGCGCCGCGACTTCGACGACTGCGAGGACGTGCGCGAACTGCTGCGGGAGCTGGAGTGCGAACCGCCGCTCTGCGACGAGCCCTTGGTCAGACCGGTGGGCGGCGAGCCGACCATGCCGTTCGCGGACACGACCGGGGCCAGACCGCAGGTGTCGCAGTACAGCTCACCGCCGCCCACGTCCTCGTACGCACCGCCGCAGCCCGGCCGCTGGCACGTCTGCTGTGCCTGACTCATGACGACTCACTCCTACGATCCTGAGGTCCGCCCTGTTCGGGGATCCTCGGTGTGCCGAGCGTCTCGGCCGCCGCCTGCTGGTAGCGCAGGACGGCCTGTTCGGCGACGCGCAGGTCGCACGGCGCGCTCCACAGCATGCGCCGGGCCGCGTCGTACCGCTCCACCAGCAGCGGGTCCTCGGCGAGCCCGTGCCGGGCGACCTTCGCCTTGTACGCGTCCAGGCGACCGCGCAGCTCGGCGCGGACCGCGAGCGGCGCGGTGACCGCCGTCAACGACTCGCGGGCGCGCAGCAGTTCGTCCTCCGCCTTCTCCTCCAGGGACTCCAGGAGCGGGGAGAGCCGGTGCCACTGCGCCTGCCGGCGGTACTCGGCCGCCGTCGCCAGCTGCTCCTGGAGCACGGTCGGCGGCCCGCTGACCACCGGCACCTCCGTCGCGGCGATCTTCGCCAGTACCTCCCCGCGCGCGGTGCGCGCCTCGGCGAGGGTGCGGTCCGCGCGGGAGAGCACGTCCCGCAGCCGGATCAGCCGCGCCTCCGCGTCCTGCCGGACGGTCAGCACGGCGTCGATCTCCCGCCGCACCTCCTCCAGGGCGCGCGCCTCACGGTCGTACACCGTGGTGTCCGGCCGGCCGCCGCCGGGCGCCGAACTGCCCTCGGCGGGCACCCAGAAGGCGAGCGGGTCGGAGACGACGTCCTCCCGCAGCCTGGTCAGTATCCGGGTGATGCGCTCCAGGTCGTCGCCGGAGGGGTGCTCGCCGGGGCGCACGCCGACGGAGTGCGCGAGCTTGCGGGTGCGCTGGAGTTCCGCGGCGAGTAAATCGATCCGGGCGGGCAGCGCCGACCAGACGGCGTCGGCGGTGACGACCATGTCGAGGCTCGTCGCGTACAGCTCGTTCATCCGGTCCACCAGGGCGGACAGTGAGAAACGCTCGCTGAGCCGGCCTGCACCGGGCACGGTGACGGACTCGCCGCGCAGCAGCTCGGTCAGCTCCACCAGGTCCTCGCGGCTGGACCAGCGGCGCCGGGCGCGGATCTCCCGGGCGCCGCGCAGCGCCGCCGCGTACGCCTCGAAGTAGGCCCACAGCAGCGTGATCGACGCCTCCGTCGCCGACCAGCGCTCCTGGGTGACGCCGGTCAGCCGGGCGCCTTCGAGGAGCCTGCGGCCCGCGTGGTCCTGCAGGGCGAACAGCGAGGTCTCGATCGCCTCGTGCTCTGCGCCGAGCCGCGCCAGCGCACGGTCCACCTCGTCCCGGTCCATCACCGGCCCGGCGGGGTCCGTGACGCCCATCGATCACCTCTCGCTTCCTGTGTCGGCCCTGGTGGGAAACCTTGCGGTCAAGGGGTCAGTTCGTGCCCAGATACTGCGGCGCGGGCGGCTTGGACGCCGCCGGGTCCGAACCCAGCGTCGCCGCCAGCCACTTGTCGTACGACGCCTGCCAGCCGCCGCCGCGGTAGTCCACCAGAATGCGATTGACCCGGCGTACCAGATCGGTGGCGTCCTTCTTCATCGCCACGCCGTAGTACTCGGTGGTGAACGCCTCGCCCTTCAGCTCGACGGTCGGGTCCTGGGCGGCCTGGCTCGCGGCGAGCGCGCCGTCGGTGACGACCGCGTCCGCCTCGCCGAGCTGCAGCCGCACCAGGCAGTCGAGCTGGTTGGGGACGGTCCCGGAGATGTCGGCGGAGGCGGGCAGCTTGCCCAGCTTCTTGTCGGCGTCCAGCTTGGTGTACGCCGTCGAACCGGTCGCCGTGCAGATCCTCTTGTGCGCGAGCGAGCCGTCGTAACCGGTGATCGACGACGACTTGGGCGCGAGCACCTGCTGGCCGGTCTTGAAGTAGGGCGCGGAGAACGCCACTTGCTGCAGCCGGTCGCAGGTGATCGTCATCGTGCGGACGACCATGTCGACCCGGCCGTCCTGGATCGCCGGAATGCGCTGGCTGGTGGGGATCGCCTTGAACTGGACCGCGTCCGGATCGCCGAGGATGTCCGCGGCGATCTTGTGCACGAGGTCGATGTCGAAGCCCTCCAGCTCCGCGCCCAAGGTGTTCGGGTTGCGGTAGCCCCAGTGGTAGCTGTTCTGGTCGACGCCGACGATCAGCTTGCGCTTGGCGCCCGTACGGGACTTGATGGCGTCGATCGTCGGGCCGTCCGCGCCGGACGGCGACAGCGTCTGCTTCTGCGCGTTCGCGTCCGTGCAGTTGTCCGCGCGGGCCTGGCTGCCCTCGGCCACGCCCGGACCGGACGTCGTGCCGCCGCCCCCGTGGGAGGCCTGGGTGCGCGGCAGCAGCAGGACGAAGGCCAGCGCCAGGGCGCACAGGACCGCCATGGCACCGACCCCGCCCCAGCCCCGCAGGGCGGCCCGGGCACGTGCTGCGTACATTGCCTTGCCCCCTGTCACCGGTACTCCGAAAGCCTGCGGCCGATGCCGGCCACCGCGCCCGCCGCGCCGAGCAGGGCGAGGACGGCGGCGCCGACGGCCAGCCCGGTCAGCGCGTCCCGCCCGTCACCGGCGGACTGCCGGAACTCGTGCTGTTCGTGGTCGATGGCCTGGGCGAGGTTGCTGTCGACGCCGTCGAAGCACTGGCCGGTCGCGCCCTTCGCACCGATCACCTTGTCCAGCGCCTGCTGGAAATTGCCGTTCTCGTCCTCGGTGCGGGCCGCGCCGTGGCGCTGCTTCCACACCGCCATGTTGCCCTCGGCCGCCTTGACCGGCTTCGTGCCCGCGTCGTCGTCGGCGAGCTTCTCGGCCTCGCTCAGCCCCTTGCCGAGCACGGTCATGTCCTGGTCGAAGTCGTAGTAGTACGCGTCGTACGTCTGCCCGTCGACCGTCACGGTCTCGGCGCCGCGCGCCACCAGGCTCAGGTTCTCGCTGCCGCGCGCCTTCAGCGAGGCGATCCGGGCCTCGTGCAGGACGTTCAGCGAGCGGATGCCGTTGTCGTACGACTCGTTGAGCCCCGAGCGCGCCACCGTGTGGCCGACGACCAGCCACAGCAGCACCACGGTGGTGGCGGCGGTGGCGGCGACCAGGCCCTGGTTCAGGACGCGATTGGTGCGGCGGTACGTGCGGTGCTGGGCCCAGCCGAGCGCGGCCAGGGCGATCAGGCCGAGCGCGATCGCCGCCCACGGGTAGGGCGTCGCGTCGTCGTAGTCGGCGCGCAGCCGCTGGTTCTCCTTGGTGTAGAGATCCTCGGCCGCCGGGAGCATCTCCTTCTGCATCTTCTCGTTGGCGTAGCGCAGATACGCCCCGCCGACGGGATACCCCTGCCGGTTGTAGGTCCGGGCCCGCTCGATCAGGCCCTTGTACTCGGGCAGCAGCGTGTTGAGCTTGGCGACCGTCGACTCGGAGGCGGAGCCGGGCTCGGCGTTGGCGGCGGCCGTGACGAGCCCCGCGGCGGCGGTGCGGATGTCCTTCTCGTACCGGTCGCGGGAGCCGGCCGTCTCCTGCCCGCCGGCCAGGAACCCGCTGGAGGCCGCAGTGTTGGCGTCCGCCAGCGAACGGTAGATGTCGGCGGCGCCGGAGCTGAGCGGCTGGCTGCGGTGCAGCACGTCGTCGGCGGCTGCCGCGCGCTCGCTGGTCTGATAGGCGGTGACCGCGCCGAACGCGACGACCAGCAGGGCGAGTACGGCACCGATGATCCGCAGCCGCCCCGGCTCGGTGGTCGCCGCGGCCCGCACCTTGTCGACGCCCTCGGCGAAGGCGGAACGCCGCGCGGGCGGCGCGGTGGGAGGCGCGGCGGGCGGTGCCGCGGGCGGCCGGCCGGGCTGCGCCGGGATCGTGGGCATGACGGAGCCCACCGTCGGCGGCGTCGTGCTGCTCTGCGGCGGGTGTGTCACTCGACCTCCCCCATGGTCTTCGGGTCGCCGCCAAGTATCGCCGTACCGGGCCGCCGTGCGCACGGGCCTTCACTGGATCTTGATCGGATCGCAGTGTCCGCCGCACATGTATCTGCCGCACATGTATACGCCGCGCGCGCATGTTCGGTTCCGCCGCCGCTGTCTCCTGATGTCCGCCTGCCGCCTACCCCTCCCAGAACGCCCTTGTCTGCTCCTGGGCCTGCTTTCCCGCGCCGAGGTGGTCCAGGCCCAACAGGGCCGCTCCCAGGACCGGATTCGCGGTGACCAACCGGACGTCCGCCTTGGGGGTGCGGGTGGACAGCAGTTCGCGGACGCCGTCGTTGAGGAGGGGATGCCCGGCCGTCAGGACGCTGCCGCCGAGCAGCACCGGGGTCTCCTCGGCGAGGAGGTCCAGCCGGGTCAGCGCCACCGTCGCCATGGTCGCCACCTCCTCCGCGAGCCGGGCGACGATCGAGCGGGCCACCGGGTCCCCCTCGGCGGCCGTCGCGAACAGCACCGGCGTCAGCTCGTGCCGGCGGCCCGGGTCGACCTGTTCCAGGTGCAGGGCCTCGATCAGCGCGTACATGGACGGCAGCCCGAAGTGCGCGGGCAGCGTCCGGGACAGCGTCGTCGGCCCGCCGCGCCCGTCCGCCGCGCGCGCCGCGTGCCACAGCGCCTCCTCCGCCAGGCCCCAGCCGCCGCCCCAGTCGCCGGAGATCCGGCCGAGCGCCGGGAAGCGCGCGGTACGGCCGTCGGGGCGCATGCCCACGCAGTTGATGCCCGCGCCGCAGACCACGGCCACGCCCCGGGGTTCGGCGACACCCGCACGCAGGATCGCGAAGGTGTCGTTGCGCACCTCCACCGACGCGGCCCACGCGCGCGCGTGCAGCGCGGTCGCCAGCTGCTCCTCCTCCACCGGCAGATCGGCGTTGGCCAGGCAGGCCGACAGGTGCGCCACGGACGTCACCCCGGCCTCCGCGAACGCCCGCGCGACCGGCTCGGCGAGCGCGTCCAGCGCCCGCGCCACACCCACCGCCGGCGGCCGGAAACCGCCGCCGCGGGCTGTTGCCAGGACCTCCCCGGCGACGGTGAGCACGGCCACGTCGGTCTTGCTGTTGCCCGCGTCGATGGCAAGAACGGTCGAGGTCAGGCCCACGCGAGGTGCTCCCGGTTGTGCGCGATCAGCTGGTCGGCGAGGCGGTCCGCGTATGCGTACTGGCCGATCAGGGGGTGGGCGAGCAGCGCGCGGAAGACGCGGTCCCGGCCGCCGCGCAGGGCCGCCTCCAGGGCCAGGTCCTCGTACGTCGTCACGCTCGCCACCAGGCCCGCGTACAGCGGGTCCAGTTCCGGCACCGGCAGTGGCACGGGCCCCTTCGTGCCCACGGCCGCCTGCACCTCGATCACGGCGTCGTCGGGGAGGAAGGGCAGCGTGCCCTTGTTGTAGGTGTTCACCACCTGGTACGTGCTGCCCGTGCCGCCCAGCAGGCTCGCGGCGAGGTCCACCGCCGCCTCCGAGTAGTAGGCGCCGCCGCGCTTCGCGAGCAGCTCCGGCTTCTCGTCCAGGGCCGGGTCGGCGTACATCGCCAGCAACTTGCGTTCCATCGCGGCCACTTCGGCCGCCCGCGAGGGCTTCGTGCGCAGCTCTCGTACGACCTCGTCGTGCGCGTAGTAGTAGCGCAGGTAGTAGGAGGGGACCACGCCCAGGCGGTCCAGGAGCGGGCGGGGCAGGCGCAGGTCCTCGGCGACCGCCGTGCCGTGCTCGGCGAGCAGCTTCGGCAGGACGTTCTCGCCCTCCGGCCCGCCGAGTCGCACACCTGTTTCCCAGGTGAGGTGGTTGAGGCCGACGTGGTCGAGGTGGATCTCCCTCGGCTCGGTGCCCAGCAGGGCCGCGAACTTCCGCTGGAGGCCGATCGCCACGTTGCACAGCCCGACCGCCCGGTGCCCCGCCTGGAGCAGGGCGCGGGTGACGATGCCGACCGGGTTGGTGAAGTCGATGATCCAGGCGCGCGGGTTCGTACGGCGGACCCGTTCGGCGATGTCGAGCACCACCGGAACCGTGCGCAGCGCCTTGGCGAGCCCGCCCGCGCCGGTCGTCTCCTGGCCGACGCAGCCGCACTCCAGCGGCCAGGTCTCGTCCTGCTCGCGGGCCGCCTGCCCGCCGACGCGCAGCTGGAGCAGGACGGCCTCGGCGCCGTCGACGCCCGCGTCCAGGTCGGAGGTGGTGACGATCCGGCCGGGGTGGCCCTGCCTGGCGAAGATGCGCCGGGCCAGCCCGCCGACCAGTTCCAGGCGCTCGGCGGCCGGGTCGACCAGCACCAGTTCCTCGATGGGCAGGGTGTCCCTGAGCCGGGCGAAGCCGTCGACGAGTTCGGGGGTGTAGGTCGAGCCGCCGCCGACCACGGTGAGTTTCATACGTGCTTAACCCTTCACTCCGGTGAGCGTGACGCCCTCGACGAACGCCTTCTGGGCGAAGAAGAAGACGACGATGACGGGGGCCATGACCAGCACGGTGGCGGCCATGGTGAGGTTCCAGTCCGTGTGGTGGGCGCCCTTGAAGGACTCCAGGCCGTACGACAGGGTCCAGGCGCCCGGGTTCTCCGAGGCGTAGATCTGGGGGCCGAAGTAGTCGTTCCAGGCATAGAAGAACTGGAAGAGGGCCACGGCCGCGATCCCGGGCTTCGCCATCGGCAGGACGACGCGCAGCAGGGTCCTGAGGTCGCCGCAGCCGTCCACGCGGGCCGCGTCCAGGTACTCGTTCGGGATGGTCGTCAGGAACTGGCGCAGCAGGAAGATGGAGAACGCGTCGCCGAACGCCATCGGGATGATCAGCGGCCACAGAGTGCCGGACAGGTCCAGCTGCTTCGCCCAGAACAGGTACATCGGGATGACGACCACCTGCGGGGGCAGCATCATCATCGAGATGACCAGCATGAGCGCCAGATTGCGCCCCGGGAAGCGGAACTTGGCGAGCGCGTACGCCACCGGGATGGACGACACCACGGTCAGCACGGTGCCGAGGCCGGCGTAGATCAGGGTGTTCTTCCACCAGGTCAGGAAGCCGGGCGTGTCGAACACCTTCCTGTAGTTGCCCCACTCCCAGGTGTGCGGGATCAGATCCCGGCTGAGGGCCTGGCTGTCGCTCATCAGCGAGGTGAGGAACACGAACACGAAGGGGAGCGTGAAGAAGAGCGCGGCGGCGACGCCGAGGGAGTGCACGGCGACCCATTCGAGCAGTGCCCTGCGCCGGGCGGTCCGCTCGGCGGCCGGGGCAGGGGCCGTCAGCTCCACCGTCTGGTCCAGTACTCGGGTCATGGTCAGTCACCTGCCTGGATGAGACCGCCCCGGCGCCGCATCAGGAACGCGGTGAACACCATCGACAGGGCGAACAGCACGAGGGCCACCACGCAGGCCGAGCCGTAGTCGAAGCGCTGGAAGCCGAGGTTGTAGACGAGCTGGGGGAGGGTGAGCGTGGACTTGTCCGGGTAGCCGGGCTCGAACTGGGTGCCCGCGCCCTGGATCACCCCGGAGGCGACCTTCCCGGCGATCAGCGGCTGCGTGTAGTACTGCATGGTCTGGATGACCCCGGTGACGACGGCGAACATCACGATGGGGGAGATGTTCGGCAGCGTCACGTACCGGAACCGCTGCCATGCCGAGGCCCCGTCCAGCTCGGCCGCCTCGTACTGCTCCATCGGCACGTCGAGCAGCGCGGCCATGAAGATGACCATCAGGTCGCCGACGCCCCACAGGGCCAGCAGGGTCAGCGCCGGCTTGGACCAGGCGGGGTCGTTGAACCAGCCCGGCGCCGGGATGCCGAGCTTCTCCAGGATCGAGTTGACCGGTCCCGTACCGGGGTTGAGGAGGAAGGCGAAGGCCATCGTCGCCGCCACCGGCGGGGCCAGGTACGGCAGGTAGAAGAGGGTGCGGAAGACGCCCGTGCCCGTCTTGATCTTCGTGATGAGCAGGCCGACGCCGAGCCCGAAGACGACCCGGAGCGTCACCATCACCAGCACCAGCCACAGGGTGTTGCGCAGGGCGGGCCAGAAGAGCGGATAGTGCTCGAAGACGTACGTCCAGTTCTTCCCGCCGCTCCACGTCGGCGGCCGGAAGCCGTCGTAGTGCATGAACGAGAAGTAGACCGTGGAGATCAGCGGGTACGCGAAGAAGACCGCGAAGCCGATCAGCCAGGGCGACATGAAGGCGAGGGTCCTGAGCGCCGACCGGCGGCGCTTGGACGCCGGAGTGACCGTACCCATCGGCTACTTCGCCTGCGCGATGTCCGTGTCGATCTGCGCGGCCGTCTTCTTCAGACCGGCCTTCAGATCGGTGACCTTGCCGCTCTCGTAGTCGTAGCCGAACTGCTGGATCGTCACCAGGTACTGGCCGCCGTTGATCGAGGCGGGACTCGTGGTCGAGTTCGGGTTCGCGGCGATGTCCAGGAAGGTCTTGAACCGGGGGTCGTACTTCAGCTTCGGGGACTTCAGCGCGGCCAGCGTGGAGGGCACGTTGTGGATGTCGTTGGCGAAGCCGACCACCGCGTCCGTGTTCGTGGTCATGTACTTCACCAGCTCCCAGGCCGCGTTCTGCTTGTGGCTGGTGGCCGCGATGCCCGCGACGGTGCCGGTGATGTAGCCCTTGCCGTACTGGTCGGCCTGGTCGTCCGGTACGGGCAGCGGAGCGACGCCGATCTCGAACTTCGGTTTGGCGTCGAGCGCCATCCCGAGCCGCCACTCGCCGTCCAGCTGCATGGCCACCTGGCCGGTGTGGAAGGGGTGCTTGGGGCCCCACTCGTCGCCCAGCGTGGCCCGGAACTTCTCCAGCTTCTGGAAGCCGCCGAGTTCGTCGACGAGCTTCTTCTGGAGGGTGAAGCCCTTCTCGAACGCCGGGTCCTCGGCCACGTCGGACTTGCCGGTCTTGTCGAAGTACGTCGGCGAGAACTGCCCGAAGTAGTGTTCGGTCGTGGACTCCCAGCCGTGGTAGTCCGGCATGAAGCCCAGCTGCTTGTAGCCCTCGCCCTGCGGGATCGTCAGCTTCTTGGCGTCGGCCTCGAACTCCGACCAGGTCTTCGGCGGGGCCGTGATGCCCGCCTTCCTGAACGCCGTCTTGTTGTAGTAGAGGCCGTACGCGTCTCCCAGCAGCGGTACCGAGCAGCGGTTGCCGTCGAACTGGGTGTACTCGTTCATCGCCTTCGGGAACGTCTTCTCCGGGGCGATGTCCGACTTCTTGAAGAAGGGGTTGAGGTCCACCAGCGCGCCCGAGGAGCAGAACTTGCCCACGTTGTTGGTGGTGAAGGAGGAGATCACGTCCGGGGCCCGGTCGCCGCCGGTGCGCAGCGCCTGGTTGATCTTGTCGTCGGTCACGTTGCCGACGATGTTCACGTGGATGTTGGGGTGGGCCTTCTCGAAGCCCGCGACCAGGGACTTGACCGCCTTCACCTCGCCCGGCGCGCTCCACGCGTGCCAGAAGTTGATCGTCGTGTCCTTGGAGGCGTCGTCGGTGGCGCCAGAGGCCGAGTTGTCCGACTGGCCGGTACAGGCGGTGGAGAGGAGGACGAGGGAGGCGGCGGTCAGGGCAAAAGCCGCCTTTCGGGCAGCTGAGGGTATGACTTCGGGCATGGCGAGGTCTCCCGGGGCAGGGGTGGGTGAGAGGAGCGGGACTGCGGGGGCGGGCTCAGCGCGAGGTGTCGAAGACCTCGTCACGGGTGGCCGCGAGCGCGCTCTCCAACGCGCCGCGCAGCACGGGGTGTTCACGGACGTCGCCGACGACCAGCCGGGGGCGGGCCGCCGCCAGCTCCTCCAGCTCGGCCTGGACGAGGGCGCGCAGCACCTCGCCGCCGGCCGTCAGGGCGGAGCCGCTGAGGACGACGAGTTCGGGGTCGAGGACGGACACGAGCGAGGCGAGACCGGTGGCCAGCCGGGTCGCGTAGGTCTGGAGCAGTTCCCGGTACGGCCCGCTCGCGTGATCGGCGGCGCGGGCCACGAGGTCCGCGGCGGCCTCGGTGTACGGCCCCGGGCGCACCTCGGTGATGCCGAGTTCGCGGGCGAGCTTCGGTACGGCCTGGGCGCCGGCCAGCTCCTGGTAGCCGCCGCTGTTGGCCTTGGTCACCTGGCGGACCAGGGGGGTGCCGGGCACCGGCAGGAAGCCGACCTCGCCGGCACCGCCGGTCCAGCCGCGGTGCAGCCGGCCGCCGAGGACCAGGGCGGCGCCGAGGCCCTCCTCGTTCCACAGGAGCACGAAGTCCCCGTGGCCCCTGGCGGCCCCGAGCCGCTGTTCGGCGATGGCGACGAGGTTGACGTCGTTCTCGTACTCGACCGGCATCGGCAGCGCCGCGGCGAGTTCTTCGAGCAGGCTGGGGGAGTGCCAGCCGGGCAGATGGGAGGCGTAGCGCAGCCGCCCGGTGTTGGGGTCGAAGGCGCCGGGGGTCGCGATGACCACCCGATGCACGTCGCCCCGCGAGAGCCCGGCGGCCTTGACGGCCCCGTCGAGCGCGTCGGCCACCTGCCGTACGACGGGCTGCGCGGGCCGCCGCCCCGGCGTGGCCAGTTCGTACTCCCCGACCGTGCGGCCGGTGATGTCGGCGACGGCGGCACGGATCCGCTCCGGCGTGACATCGAGCCCGGCGGCGTACGCGGCACCGGGGTTGACGGCGTACAACTGGGCGTTGGGCCCCGGCCGCCCCTCGCTGGTGCCGGTGACCCGGACCAGCCCGGCGGCCTCCAGGCGGGCCAGCAGTTGGGAGGCGGTCGGCTTGGACAGGCCGGTGAGCTTGCCGATCCGGGTCCGCGACAGCGGCCCGTGCTCCAGCAGCAGGTCCAGGGCGGCGCGGTCGTTCATGGCGCGCAGCACGCGTGGAGTGCCCGGCGTACCGGCGGTTCCTGCCATGGGGGTCGACACCTGCCTTTCCAGCCGCCCAGCTTTCCAGTGACCTGGCCATGCAGTCCAGCGGTGATCACCGGCGGCCGGTGGAACGCAGATCACTGTTAGGAAACTTTCCTATTGGGGTGGGAGGAAGGTAAGCCCGGCACGAAGGGGGCGTCAATAGACAACGCCCCCGGGGCAACAGAGTCGTTACCTCGGGGGCGGGACGGCCTGGGGCTCAGTCGCCGAGGAAGGGGGTGGTGTCGAGGGTGGGGTACGGCGCCGGGAGGGGGAGGGGGTCGCCGAGGGCGACTTTGGTGTCGGTCTTGTAGTACGCCTCGGTGGGGTCGTCACCGGGGAGGACGGGATCCGTGTAGCAATGGGCTGTCTTCGCATCGCGGTTGATCAGGACGTAGACGGGGATGCCGACGGCGGCATAAGTGGCCAGCTTGGGGCCGGTGTCAACCGCGTGATTGGTCGACGTGACCTCGCCGACCAGAGTGACCATGTCGACGGGATACCAGCCCTTGTGGGCTTTCCGGTAGGCCTCGTCGAGGTCTGTCGGTGGGCGGCGCAGGACGTAGAAGTCCGGGATGACGAGAGCCATGGTGCTGCCGTCTTTGTATGCACCCCGGTAGCCGTTGCCCATACCCGCCAGGTCGAGCCCTGCCGTGAAGAACTGGACGGTGAGTTTGAAGGCGCCGTCGTTGTGCTCGTGATTCGGTTGCGGCGGCACGATGACCGTCCCCTCGACGTACTCGGGCCGAATCGGCGCCACGGACGCCTCCTCGAACGCGATCAACAGATCGATGGGGTCCTGCTCCGTCATGACCGTCTCCATGATCGGTTCGGCGCTCATCCCTGGTTCTCCTCGTCACGCTGATGCCAGGCTAAGCCCGCCTCGGGCGCCCCGGCAGAACGATGGGGCATCCCGCGCGCTCTCGGCGCCGGAATGCCCCACGTGTTCACTCGAACGAGTGTGCTGAACCGTTCCGCTCGCTACTTGCCCGGAGGCGTCGGCCGCTGTGGAGCAATCGGTGCCGCCGCCACCGACTGCGGGGAGTCGGCGTTGGAGTACGCCGACGGCGCGGCCACCGCCGCCGTCGGGTCCGGGGTGTCCTGCACATCCTCCGCCGCCGTCACCCCGCCGACGATCCGGATGTTCGCCGCGTTGAAGGCCCGCTTGATGCGCCAGCGGAGTTCTCGCTCGACCCCTACCGACTTGCCCGGCATGGTCCTCGCCGAGACACGGACCACCATCGAGTCGATGAGCACGCTGTCCAGGCCCAGTACCTCGATCGGGCCCCATAGCAGCTCGTTCCAGGGCTCTTCCTTGCTCATCTTCTCGGCGACCTCGTCCAGCGTGGACTTCACCTTGTCCAGATCCTCAGAGGCCCGGACGGTCACGTCGACGCCGGCCGTCGCCCAGCCCTGGGAGAGGTTGCCGATGCGCTTGACCTCGCCGTTGCGGACGTACCAGATCTCACCGTTGTCGCCGCGCAGCTTGGTCACCCGCAGCCCGACCTCGATCACCTCGCCGGAGGCCACCCCCGCGTCGATCGTGTCGCCGACGCCGTACTGGTCCTCCAGGATCATGAACACGCCGGAGAGGAAGTCCGTCACGAGGTTGCGCGCGCCGAAACCGATCGCCACGCCCGCCACACCGGCGGACGCCAGCAGCGGAGCCAGGTTGATCTTGAACGTGGACAGCACCATCAGCGCGGCCGTGCCGAGGATCAGGAAGCTGGCCACCGAGCGCAGCACCGAGCCGATCGCGTGCGAGCGCTGCCGCCGCCGCTCGGCGTTGACCAGCAGCCCGCCCAGCGCGGTGCCGTCCACGGCGTGGGCGGTGCGGTTCATCCGGTCGATCAGCTTGGTGATCGCCCGCCGCACCACCCCTCTGAGCACGAAGGAGACCACCACGATCAGCAGGATCTGCAGACCCATCGCCAGCCAGGTCGACCAGTTCTGCTCGACCCAGCTCGCTGCGTTCGTCGCGCTCTCCTGCGCGTCCTGGAGCGTCGGCACGGCCGGCGCCGACCCCGAGGGGGACGGTGTGGGCGTGGCGCCGGCGGCCGACAGGGCGACGGGCAAGGACGACACGGCAGGTACCTCCAGGTGCTGCGCGATCCGTTCCGGCGGGGCGGTCAAGGTCACGAAAAGGCCACCGGGCGGACAGAACCAACACACTAACGGGGCATTGTCTGTGCTCCGCGCCGATCCGCATAGGAGAGACCGTTCTCACCCGGGCTTGAACAGGCCATGATCCGGGGGATGAATGCGGTGTGGTCGAAAACACTCTCAGCCCGTTACCGGGACATGGTGGCGCTTCCACCAGGCATGAGGGGAGACTGACTGCAGATCGTCCCGGCGCGAGCCACGCGCCGCCGACGCCCAAGGAGGCACCCGTGCCGCATGTCCTGGTCCTCAACGCGTCGTACGAGCCCCTCGGCGTCGTACCGCTCCGCCGCGCGCTCGTCCTCGTCCTTGAGAACAAGGCAGTCTGTCTCGAGGAATCCGGCGCCTTTATGCACAGCGCAACCGTCACAGTCCCCGCACCCAGCGTGGTCCGGCTCAAGCGATTCGTACGGGTTCCTTACCGGGGGCCCGTTCCTCTGACCCGTAGGGCCCTGTTCGCCCGCGACGGGGGCCGGTGCATGTACTGCGGTGGCGTCGCAACCAGCGTCGACCACGTCATCCCGCGCAGTCGCGGGGGCAAGCACGTCTGGGACAACGTGGTGGCCTCCTGCCGCCGCTGCAACCACGTCAAGGCCGACCGCCATCTCGTCGAACTGGGCTGGCGACTGCGGCACAAACCCGCCCCGCCCACCGGTCTGGCCTGGCGCATCATCGGCACCGGCCATAGGGACCCGCGCTGGCTGCCCTACTTGCAGCCGTACGGCGCGGACGACGCCATGGCCCGGATCGACGGCATCTCCGCCTGACGATCCGGGCCTTCGCGTACCCCCTGGTCACAGGGGTCCGGCCCTGGGAGACCCCCGTACTCCCGGGGCCGGACCGTCATGCGTAGCGCAGCTCGCCCGGGTGGACGGAGCGGCGCAGCAGCGGCAGCGAGGTGGCCGCCGCGAGCAGACAGCAGGCGTACACCGCGAGCGGGACCAGCAGGGCGACGTACGGCACGGCCGGGACCGTGTGTTGCTCCGACGTGACCGAGGCGTACCAGACGCCGATCCCCATGCCGCCCGCGCCCGCCACCGTGACCGCCGGCGCCAGCGGCAGCGCCGTCTCCAGGAGCAGCGCCCGGGCCAGCACCCCGTGCGGCACCCCGGCGGCGGTCTGGGCCGCCAGGCCCCGGCGCCGGGTGGCGAGGGACTCGGCGGTGCCCACGGCGAGCGCGGACAGCACGATCGCCAGGGCGACGAGGATCGCGGCGGCCGTCAGATCGAGCCCGTTGGTGTAGTAGGAGAGGCTCTCCCCGAGCCGGCCCTCGCGCTGCGAGGCGTGCAGCTCCGCGAGCAGCACCTCCCGCACCCCCATGAACCCGGTGCCCACGACGGTGACCAGCAGCACGGCCGCGTGCGTACGGGCCGCCGCCCACGGGTCGTCGCGCAGCCGTTCCGCCGCGATCAGTACGGCCGGGCTCTCGGTCCGGGCGGCGAACCGCGCGCCGAGCCACCGGGCGGACCAGCCCGTCAGCCACACCGCCGCGGCGCCGACCAGCAGGCAGAGGGCGAAGACGGTGAGCGGGCCGACCGCGATGCCGAAGAAGGGGAAGGCGAAGGGGTCGCCGGTGAGCGGGGCCAGCGCGACGCACACCGCGGGCACCGCCAGCAGCCCGGTCGCCACCAGGAACACCCGCCCCGGCCCCTCGGTCGGACGCACCCGCCGTATCCACCCCAGCGGCGAGGAGACCACCCGGCGCAGCGACAGGGCGCTCACGGCCGCGCCCAGCACCGGTACCAGGACCGCCACCAGGGCGATACCGGCCCAGGCCAGGGGAGCGGGATGCTGCCACAGCCGCAGCAGGGACAGTACGGAGAACACCGTGGCCACCGCCGAGCCGGTCAGGCAGGCCAGCCCCGACTCCAACGCCGCGATCCGCCGTACCTGGGCCGGCGTGGCCCCCGCCAGCCGCAGCGCGGCCAGCCGCCGGTCCCGGTGCACCGCGCCGATCCGCGCGCACTGGCCGAGGAAGCCGAACACCGGGACGAGCAGCAGCAACAGCGCGATGACCACTCCGTCGCGGGTGCCGGGCTGGTCCAGGAGCCCGCCCCCGACCCCCACGCTGTACTGCCCGTCCATCGGGGCGATGACCGCGATCACCAGCCCGAGCCCGGTCGCGAGGGCGGCGCCGATCCCCGTGAGCGCGACCCGCCACCACTCCTGCCGGTCCGACCCCCGGGTCAGCAGCCAGGCCAGCCGCAGATCGGACGTCATGGCCCCCTTGACCCCCATGGCCCCCATGGCCGTCATGCCGGCACCTCCGCCGGCAGCACGGCCCCGTCGCTCAGCCGCACCTCGCGGTCCGCGTACGCCGCCGCCTGGGCGTCGTGCGTGATCAGCAGGACGGCGGTGCCCGTCTCGCGGGTCGTGTGCACCAGGGCCGTCATCACCTGCTCGCTCGCCAGGGAGTCCAGCGCCCCGGTCGGCTCGTCCGCGAAGACGATCCTCGGGCCCGTGACCAGCGCACGGGCCAGCGCGGTCCGCTGCGCCTGCCCACCGCTCAGCTCACCCGGCCGCAGCTCCTCCTGCCCGCGCACCCCGAACCGCTCCAGCCATTCCGCGGCCCGCGCCCGGGCGTCCGTACGCGCCGCCCCTGCGAGCATCAGCGGCAGCGCCACGTTGTCCAGCGCCGTCAGCTCCGGAATCAGCTGCCCGAACTGGAACACCACCCCGAAGTCGGTCCGCCGCAGCTCGCTCAGTCGCTGCTCCGGCAGCTGGTCGAGCCGCTCACCGGCGTACGTCACCGAGCCCGCGTCCGGGCGGACGATCCCGGCCAGGCAGTGCAGGAGCGTGGACTTGCCGCTGCCGCTGGCCCCGGTCACGGCGACGATCTCACCGGCGCCAAGCTCGACCGAGGCGCCGCGCAGCGCCTGCGTCCTGCCGTGCGCCTTGGCGAGGTCCCGGCCCGCCAGAAGCGGCACCGAGGATTCCCCTTTGCTGATCACGAGTCCCCCTTGCTGTTCATGCTGTGTCGACCTCTGCGGTCAGAGTGGTCAGCCGGGCCGCCGTGGTGTTCATCCAGCGGAGGTCGGCGTCGAGGTGGTTGAGGGCGTAGTCGGCCGAGAGCACGGTCGCCAGACCGGCGCCCCGTGCCGTCTTCACGGCCGTGAGTTCCCGCATCCGGTCCATGTGCGCGGCACGCTGGGCGCGCAGATAGGCAGCCGGATCGCCGCCGGCCAGGATCGAGACGACGACCTTGGCGAAGATCTCGTTGGCCACGAAGGGCGCGGGCGGGGCGATCTCCCCGGCCCACCGGGCCAGTTCGCGCGCCCCGTCCCCGGTCGACCGGTACAGCGTCCGCTCCGGCCCCCCGTCGGCGTCTGTCCCGTCGACCTCGGCGAGACCGTCCCGGACCAGGCGTTGCAGGGTCGTGTAGACCTGCCCGTAGGCCAGCGGCCGGGCCTGCGGAAAGCGTTCGTCATGGCGTCGCTTGAGGTCGTAGCCATGACTCGGCCCCGCCTCGAGCAGCCCCAGGAGGATGTGCCGGGTGCTCATGGAGATCAGTATGCACTGAGTACATGTACTGAGTGAATAGTGGTGGGAATGGTGGCGGGGCACGGTGGTGGGGAACGGTGGCGGGGAACCTCGGGCAGGGTGGCCGGTATGTCGGAAGAAGCACGTTCTTCGTCCGAATACGTCTGGCGTCGCGCCCACGGGGTAGGCCTGCCGATATCCGTCCGACGCACCGACAAGGAGGCCCCCGTGGCCGCACCGGCTCATCTCTCCCGTCGCCCGGTCCCCGCCCAGTGGAAACCCGTGGCGGAGTCGTCCGCCGAGACCCGTGCGGCGCAGGCGTGCGTCTTCAGCGCGGAGCATGCGTGCGCCGAGGCGCCGCTGACCAGTGAGCCGCCGCTGCCCGACGCCGAGCCCCTGACCAGCGAGCCGCCGCTCGCCGACGCCGCCCCGCTGACCAGCGAGTCCGACCCGGTGCCGGACTCCTTCGGCGCGGGACTGTAGATGCCCGCGGCGCGCGAGGACCACGAGGACGAGCAGCTGGCCCGGCTCGCCGGGCTGCACGGGGTCGCCACCTCCTACAGCCCCGCCCCGGACCGCACGGTCGCCGTCCCCGCCTCCGCCGTGGTCGCCGCCCTGGCCGCCCTCGGCGTCGACGCGGGCACCCCGGACGCCGTCCGCACCGCGCTCGCCGCGCGCGAACGCGAGCTGCGGGAACGGCTGCTGCCGCCGACGGTGGTCCAGTGGGCCGGCGCCGAGGAGCCGCCGCCCGCCTTCGCCGCGCTGCCGCCCGGCACCCGTCTGCGCGTCGAGACCGAGCAGGGGGAGACCCGGGACACAGCCGACGGCCTGCCCGCCGGCGTCCACCGGGTGAGCGCCGCCGCCCCCGACGGCCGTACCGGCCACGCCCACCTCATCGTCGCCCCGGACCGGCTGCCCACCCCGGCCGGCCGCTCCTACGGCCTCCTCGTCCAGCTGTACTCCCTGCTCTCCCGCCGCTCCTGGGGCATGGGCGACCTCGCCGACCTCGCCGAGCTGGCCGGCTGGGCCGGGCGCACCGCAGGCGCCGGATTCGTGCAGGTCAACCCGCTGCACGCGGCCGTACCCGGCGCCCCCACCGACCCCTCCCCGTACCGGCCCTCCTCCCGCCGCTTCCCCGACCCCGTGCACCTGCGGATCGAGGAGATCCCCGAGTTCGCGTACGTCGAGGACCGGGCCCGCGTCCGCGTGCTGCTGGAACGCGCCGGGCGGCTGCGCGCCGCCGTGCTCGACAAGGGCGCCCTCATCGACCGGGACGCGGTGTGGGAGCTGAAGCGGGAGGCCCTGGAGCTGGTCCTGCGGGTGCCGCTCGGGCCGGGCCGGCGGGCCGCGTACGACGCCTTTCGTGCCGAGGAGGGGCAGGCGCTGGAGGACCACGCCACCTGGTACGCCCTCGCCGAGACCCACGGCCCCGACTGGCAGAGCTGGCCGGACGGCCTGCGCGACCCCCACTCCGCCGCGACCGCCCGCGCCCGCACCGAACTGGCCGGCCGCATCGAGTTCCACGCCCGCCTCGCCTGGCTCACCGACGGCCAGCTGCGCGCCGCCCAGCGCACCGCGAAGGAAGCCGGGATGCCGGTCGGGATCGTGCACGACCTCGCCGTCGGCGTGCACCCCGGCGGCGCCGACGCCTGGGCGCAGCAGGACGTGTTCGCCGCCGGCATGTCGGTCGGCGCTCCGCCGGACGCCTTCAACGCCCGCGGCCAGGACTGGGGCCTGCCCCCGTGGCGCCCCGACCGCCTCGCCGCCTCCGGCCACGCCCCCTACCGCCACCTCCTGCGCGCCCTCTTCCGCTACGCGGGCGCCCTGCGCATCGACCACGTCATGGGCCTGTTCCGGCTCTGGTGGGTGCCCAGGGGCAGCGCGCCCACCGAGGGCACCTACGTCCGCTACGACGCCGACGCCATGCTCGCCCTGCTCGCTCTGGAGGCCTCGCGCGCCGGGGCGGTGGTGATCGGCGAGGACCTCGGCACCGTCGAGCCCGGCGTACGCGAGACCCTGCAGCGGCACGGGGTCCTCGGCACCTCGGTGCTGTGGTTCGAACGGGACTGGGCCGGCGACGGCCGCCCCCTGCCGCCCGACCGCTGGCGCGCCGACTGCCTGGCCACGGCCACCACCCACGACCTGCCTCCCACCGCCGCCCGGCTCACCGGCGAACACGTCGACCTGCGCGACCGCCTGGGCCTGCTCACCCGCCCGGCCGCCGTGGAGCGTGCGGAGGCGACCGCGGACGCCGCGGAGTGGCTCGCCCTGTTCGGCAGTCTCGGCCTGCTGGACAGCATCGCGGTGGGCCCGCCCGGCTTTGACGAGGAGGCGGAGATCCGTGCCGTCCACCGCTTCCTGCTGCGCACCCCGGCCCGGCTGATCGGCGTCTGGCTCCCGGACGCCGTCGGCGACCGCCGTCCGCAGAACCTCCCCGGCACCTGGGACGAGTACCCGAACTGGCGGCTGCCGGTCGCGGACCGGGAGCGGCGGCCGGTGGCGCTGGAGGAGCTGACGGCGTCGAGGAGGGTGCGGGCGCTGCTGGAGGTGCTGCGCACGAGCAGCCCGACCAGGGGCGCCGCCCCCGGGGGAGTTCATATGGCACCCCGGACGCGCGGCCCTCAGGAGGGTTCGCTAACTTGAGACCGTGGACAAGAAGAACGCCCTGCGCGCCGGCGCCCTGGCCGCCGGTACGACGCTGATGATGCTGCTCATGTCGTCCCCCGCGCTCGCGCTGACCCGCGACGACGGCGACGACCCCGGCAAGGGCCTGAACGTCGCCCAGACGCTGGGTCTGTACGTGCTGGCCCCGCTGGTGATCTTCGGGGTCATTGCCGGCCTGGTCATGGTCCTGGACAAGTCCAAGATCAGGCACCGCAAGCCCGGCACCTCGTCCAAGGCCGCCTGACCACACCACAACTTTTCTCGCCGAGGGCGCCCGTCCTCCCGTCCGTACGTGCGTGAAGCCGCCGTACCCGGGTGAGGCCGGCGCCCTCGGCGTTTCCGCGTGCGCCCGGCCTGCCCCGTGGGGTCAGGGGCTCGGTGCCGTCAGATACCGCTGCACGGTCGGGCCCAGCCACGCCACCAGTTCCTCGCGCGACAGCGCCACCGTCGGCGGCAGCCGCAGCACATAGCGGGTGAGGGCGAGCCCGAGCAGCTGCGCGGCGCACAGCGCGGCCCGTGCCGGGGCCTGCTCGGGGTCGGGGCACAACCGTTCGGCCATCGGGAACAGCTGCTCCCGGAAGATGCTCTGCATGCGCTCGGCCCCGGCCTGGTTGGTCGCGCCGACCCGGAGCACGGCCGTCAGCTCCTCGTTCTCCTCCCACTGCGCGAGGAAGTGGCGCACCAGCGCCTGCCCGACCTCCTCCCGCGGCACCTCCCGCATGTCGGGCAGCCGCAGATCGACGGTCACGGCCGCCGCGAACAGCCCCTCCTTGCTGCCGAAGTAGCGCATCACCATCGACGGATCGATACGCGCGTCCTTGGCGATCGCGCGAATCGTGGCCCGGTCGTACCCGTCGAAGGCGAAGCGCTCGCGGGCCGCGTCGAGGATGGCGCTCCGGGTGGCGTCGGAGCGCCGCCCCCCGCCTGTGTGCGTGCTGCCATTGCCATTCATGCCAACGAGCGTAGGCCAACACGCGTAGGCCAACAACTGTTGACTTCCCTCTCGCCCGGTTCTACGGTTGCCAACAAGTGTTGGCCAACATCTGTTGGCAAACGAGCGTTGGCAACCTGGGAGGCCACCATGACCAGCACCTCTCGCGTGATCGTCGTCGGTTCCGGCCCCACCGGCCTCCTCCTCGCCGGTGACCTCGCCACCGCCGGCGTCCCGGTGACCCTCATCGAGAAGCGGCCCCACAAGATCAACAACCTCTCCCGCGCCTTCGTCCTGCACGCCCGCAGCCTGGAGCAGCTCGACGCCCGGGGAGTCGTGGACGACCTGGAGGCCGTCGGGCAGCCCCTGGACCGGCTGCGCCTGTTCTCCCGGCTCACCCTCGACCTCGACACCCTCCCCTCCCGCTTCAACCACGTCCTGCTGATCCCGCAGTACGAGGTCGAGAAGGTGCTGGAGCAGCGGGCGGCGGAGGCGGGGGTCGACTTCCGTCACGAAACCGAGCTGACCGGCCTGACCCAGGACGCGGACGGCGTGACGGTGGAGGTCCGCGGTCCCGAGGGGCGCGCGGAGAGCCTGCGGGCCGCGTACGTCGTCGGCGCCGACGGCATGCGCAGTGCCGTACGGGACGCGATCAGGCTGCCGTTCCCCGGCAAGTCGGTGATCCGGTCCGTCGTCCTCGCCGACGTCCTGCTCACCGAGAAGCCCGCGACGCTGCTCACCGCCGACGCCGTCGGCGACGCCTTCGCCTTCCTCGCGCCCTTCGGTGACGGCTACTACCGGGTCATCGGCTGGCACCGGGGCCGCAACGTCCCCGACAAGGAGCCGCTGGACCTGGAGGAGGTCAAGGAGATCACGCGCCTCGCGCTCGGCCGGGACTACGGGATGCACGACGCCCGCTGGATGTCCCGCTTCCACAGCGACGAGCGCCAGGCACCCGCCTACCGGGTCGGCCGGGTCTTCCTCGCCGGAGACGCCGCCCATGTGCACACCCCGGCCGGCGGGCAGGGCATGAACGTCGGCCTGCAGGACGCGGCCAACCTGAGCTGGAAGCTGGCCGCGGTCGTCGCCGGGCACGCCGACCCCGGGCTGCTCGACACCTACCAGGCCGAGCGGCACCCCATCGGCAAGTCGGTGCTGCGCAGCAGCGGCGGCCTGGTGCGCCTCGCCATGGCCAAGGGCCCCTGGCAGCTGACGGGCCGCGCCCTGCTCCTCGCGTTCCTCAACGCCGTCGGCCCCGCCCGCCGCAAGGTCACCGGCCAGGTCACCGGGATCGGCTACCGCTACCCCGCCCCCCGGGGCGCCCACCGCCTCACCGGCACCCGCGTCCCGGACATCGCCCTGGCCGACGGCGGCCGGCTCCACGAGGCCCTGCGCGGCGGCCGGTTCGTGCTGATCACCCCGGAGCAGGAGCAGGCGTCGTACGAGGCCGGGCGCGCGGGCCGGCTGGCCCTGGCGCGCTGGGCGAGCGACCGCCGCACGACCGTGCTGGTCCGCCCCGACGGATACGTGGCCTGGGCGGCAGACACCGCCGACCTGGCGGCGATCGAGGCGGCCCTCACCCGGTACGTCGGCACGAAGGCCTGAACGCGAACGGTTCGGCCCGGAGGGCTACTTGACGGCAGAGCGCAGCAGTTCCCGCAACAGGTCGGCCAGTTGGCCGGCCTGTTCCGCGGTCAGGCCGGACAGGGCGTCGGTCTGCTCCGCGAGGCCGACGCCGACCGCCTCGTCGATCAGCCGCAGGCCTTCCTCGGTGAGCGTCACCTGGAGGCCGCGCCGGTCGTTCGGGTCGGGGGAGCGGCGCAGCAGCCCCGCGCGCTCCAGCTTGTCGAGGCGGCCGGTCATCCCGCCGGTGGTCAGCATGAGCGTCGCCGACAGCTGACGGGGCGAGAGGGTGTAGGGCTCGCCGGAGCGGCGCAGGGTGGCCAGGACATCGAACTCGCCGCGCGAGATGCCGTAGGGCTGGTACGCCTTCTCGATCCTGTCGGCCATCGTGCGCGAGAGCCGGGTGATGCGGCCGAAGACCTCCATCGCCGTGGTGTCGAGGTCGGGCCGTACCTGCGCCCACTGGTCGATGATCGCGTCGACGGGGTCTCTGTGCTGCTGCATGCGGCGAGTATCCATCCGGTTCCGGTCGCCTGCAAGTAAGTGGCTTGACAGTAAGTAGCTTAGCGCTAAGCTAATCAGCGTTGACCTACTTGGTCAGTCGATCTCTTGGTCTCTCCCGAAGGGTGCCTCCCATGGCCACCAGCCGCGCGACCAGAACCACCCTCATCGCAGCCACCGCCCTCGCCCCCGTCTCCTGGGGCACGACCTACGCGGTCACCACCCAGTTCCTGCCGCCGGACCGTCCCCTTTTCACGGCCCTCGTGCGCGCCCTGCCCGCCGGGCTGTTGCTGCTCTCGCTCACCCGGGTGCTGCCGCGCGGCGGTTGGTGGCTCAAGGCGGCGGTGCTCGGCGCGCTGAACATCGGGGCCTTCTTCCCGCTGTTGTTCGTGGCGGCGTACCGGCTGCCCGGTGGCATGGCCGCGGTCGTCGGCTCGGTCGGACCGCTGTTCGTCGTCGGCCTCTCGGCACTGCTGCTCAAGCAGCGGCCGACCGCGCGCACCCTCCTGACCGGGGCCGCCGCCGCGTTCGGTGTCAGCCTCGTTGTCCTCAAGGGGGCCGGTGCCCTCGACGTGGTGGGCGTGCTCGCGTCCGTCGCCTCGACGGCCTCCATGTCGGCCGGGACCGTGCTGACCAAGCGGTGGGGCCGGCCGGAGGGGGTCGGCCCGCTCGCGCTCACCGGCTGGCAGCTCACCGCGGGCGGTCTGCTCATCGCGCCCGTCGCCTTCCTGGTCGAGGGTGCCCCGCCCGCGCTCGACGGCGCGGCCGTCGGCGGCTACCTCTACCTCATGCTGGGCAACACGGCCATCGGCTACTTCCTGTGGTTCCGCGGCATCGGCCGGCTCACCGCCACCCAGGTCAGCTTCCTCGGCCCGCTCTCCCCGCTGACCGCGGCCGTCGTCGGCTGGGCCGCCCTCGGCCAGGCGCTGACGCCGGTTCAGGTGGCGGGCATGGCGGTGGCGTTCGGGGCAACGGTGGCGGGCCAGCTGGGCGGCACCGGCAAGCGGGAGAGCCGGCGTGCGGGCCGCGTCGCATCGTTCAGTTCTGCTGAAAAGAAGGCTCAGAAGGATTCGATGGACCTTACGGTTCCGGCGCTGCGACGTTAGGTGCACACCACTCCACGACCCGGCGAAGGGACCTAAGTGGCAGCACTCCTGCCCCAGACCACCCGAACCTCGACCACTGACTCTGCCTCTGCCCCCACGCCCGCCCCCCGCACCCGGGAGGCGGGCGGCGCCGCGTTCGGCGTAGCCCGCCGGTGCGCGGGTGAGCTACGGCCTGCGCACCTCGTACAGGAAGCAGCCGTACTCGACCGCCCGCACGTGCACGAGCGCCACCTCCGGGTCGGCGAAAGCCTCCGCGAAGGCCGCTTCGAAGCCGTCGGGGTCCGTCACCAGGCGTCCGCCGAGGATGCGGCCGTCGGCCGAGTAACGGCGCACCGTGCGGTGGGCGTTGGTGAAGGGCAGGGCGCCGTCGCGCGGCCCCGTGCAGTCGTCGGCGTGGACGAAGACGGGCCCCTGCTCGTCGTACGCCCCCGGCTCGGCGCCCGTCCCGGCCGCCCAGCGGCGCAGGGGCGCGTACGAGACCAGGGCGATGCGCTCGCCCTGCTTGCTGCGGCGCAGACAACAGCGCAGCGGGGCGCCGCCCTCGTCGTCGGCGAAGGGGGACAGGGGGCGG
Organism: Streptomyces sp. NPDC002676; assembly: GCF_053592455.1. Lineage (NCBI taxonomy): Bacteria > Bacillati > Actinomycetota > Actinomycetes > Kitasatosporales > Streptomycetaceae > Streptomyces > Streptomyces sp. NPDC002676. The sequence continues at coordinate 384,304 of NZ_JBSFVT010000001.1, forward strand.
CCGGCGTCGTCGAGGTCGCGGAGTTCCTTGAGGGCCGAGGGGGTCAGCGGCCGTGCGGTGTACGTCGTCATGGAGCCAGGCTGGCTCGCCACGGCCCCGCCGACCGGCGGGATTCGGACCTCGTACTCGTCACGGCGCACTGGCCATGGCGGAGACGGTACGGAAGGATCGCCGGCGCCCCGACCGTGAAACCCCGACCGTGCGAGGAGGCGCCCATGACCGCCGACACCTGTGCAAGCTGCGGCGGGCCGCTCCCCGGGCGCGGCGGTCGCCGGGGGCGGGCCTCCGTGTACTGCTCCGCCGCCTGTCGGCAGAAGGCCTACCGGGAGCGGCAGGGCGGTGGCAGTGGGCTGGACGAGCTGATCGAGGCCGTCGGGCGGCAGGCGCGGGAGCTGGTGCCGCGGCCCGCCTCCGCGCTGTACGACGGCGTGAGCGAGCTGTCGTCGTCCGTCGCCCGGCTGCGGCGCATCGCGCGTGTCGCCCGGGACACGGCCGAGCAATCCGTCACGCCGGAGTCCGTTACGGAAAACTCCGGTCCCGGTCCCGACCCCGTCGCCGGTACGGACTCCTTCAGCGAAACCGACTTCGCCGCCCTCACCGAAGCCCACCGCCGTGAGATCCGTGCCCACTGCTACCGCATGACCGGCTCGTACGACGACGCCGAGGACCTCGTGCAGGAGACCTTCCTGCGGGCCTGGCGGGCGCGGGACGGGTATGAAAGGCGGGCCGGGGTGCGGACCTGGCTGTACCGCATCGCGACCAACGCCTGCCTGGACTTCCAGCGGCGTTGTGCCCGGCGTCCGGAGCGGTACGAGCCACTGCCCGGGATGGAGCACGGCGGCGGGGAGCCGCCCGCCCGGGTCACGTGGCTCCAGCCCTACCCCGACGACGAACTGCCGGAGACCACCGCCGAGTCCCGCGAGACCGTCGAACTGGTGCTGCTGGCCGCGCTCCAGCACCTGCCCGCCCGCCAGCGGGCCGCGTTCGTCCTGCGGGACCTGCTCGGGCTCACCGCCGCCGAGACCGCCGGGGCCCTCGACACCTCCGTGGCCTCGGTCAACAGCGCGCTGCAACGTGCCCGGCCCGCCCTGCGCGAGCACCTGCCCGCGAGCCGTACCGACTGGACGGCGGCCCCCCCGCCCACCGAGGGCCAACGCCAGGCTCTCCAGCGGTACATGGACGCCGCCGAGCGGCTCGACTTCGCCGCCATGGCCGGGCTGCTCACCGAGGACGTCACGCTCACCATGCCGCCCAACCCTTTCTGGTTCACCGGCCGGGACGCCCTCCTCGGGTTCGTGCGCGGCAGCCTCGACCCCGGCTCCCCGATGTTCTTCGGGCACTGGCGGCATCTGCCCGCCCGCGCCAACGGGCAGCTCGCCGCAGGAGGTTACGTCCGCCGGCCCGGTACGAACGTCTACCGTGCCCAGGTGCTCGACGTGCTCCGGTTCGACCACGATGGCGATGGCGACCGGATCGTCGAGATCACCTCCTTCGAACCGCACCTCTTCCCCGCGTTCGGGCTGCCGCTGCGGCTGTGATCCCCTTGGCGATGAGCGGCAGGGCGTGCGTACGTCTGTACCGGCGAATATCCGCGACACGTACGACACCGGCCCTCACGAAGGAGTTCACCATGCTGCTCACCGACAAGACCGCGATCATCTACGGAGGCGGCGGCTCGATCGGCGGTTCCGTCGCCCGCGCCTTCGCCCGCGAGGGCGCCCGCGTCCACCTCGTCGGCCGTACCCAGGACACCCTGGACGCCGTGGCCAAGGACATCACCGCGGCCGGCGGGCACGCCGAGACCGCCGTCGTCGACGCGCTGGACGAGACCGCCGTGGAGGCGCACGTCGAGCGCGTCGGCACCGTCGACATCTCGTTCAACCTGGTCACCCGGGGCGACGTCCAGGGACTGCCGCTCACCGACATGCCCGTGGACGACTTCCTGCGGCCCGTCCTCAACGGCATCCGCGCCAACTTCCTCACCGCCCGCGCCGCCGCCCGCCGCATGGCCGAGCGCGGATCCGGTGTCATCCTCACCCTCAACAGCGGCTCCGCGCAGGGCAGTCCGATGATGGGCGGCACGGGACCCGCCGACGGGGCCACCGACACGCTCGTGCGGAACCTCGCCATGGAGCTGGGGCCGCGCGGGGTCCGGGCGGTGGGGCTGTGGGCGGCCGGGGTGCCCGAGACCTTCTCGGAGGAGGGGCTGAAGGCCGTCAACCCCGACATGCGCCTCGACGGCCTCCTCGACCACCTGGCCGGGATGCGCATGACCCGCCGCAACCCCACCCTCGCCGAGGTCACCGCCACCGCCGTCTTCCTCGCCTCCGACCACGCGGCCGGCATCACCGGCACCTTCGTCAACGTCACCGGGGGCATGTTCGCCGGCTGAGCGCACGAAAAGGGCGCCCGGTGCAGCACCGGGCGCCCCCGCGATCGTACGGACCACTACGACCGTACGGTCGGCTACGAAGCCGCCGCGTCCGCCGCCTGTGCCTTCAGCGCGCGTTCGATACCCGAGCGGGACTCCGAGACCAGGCGGCGCAGGGCCGCGTTCGGCTCGGCCGCGGCCAGCCACGTGTCCGTCTTGGCCAGGGTCTCCTCGGAGACCTGGACCGCCGGGTACAGGCCGACCGCGACCTGCTGGGCGATCTCGTGCGAACGGGCGTCCCAGATGTCCTTCACGACCTCGAAGTACCGGTCCGTGTACGCCGCCAGCAGCTCACGCTGGTCGGTCTGGACGAAGCCGCCGATCACGGCCTCCTGCACGGCGTTCGGCAGCTTGTCGGATTCGATGACCGACGCCCATGCCTCCGCCTTGGCCTCCGGCGTCGGGCGCGCCGCGCGGGCGGTCGCCGCGTGGCGCTCACCGGCGGCCGTCTTGTCCCGCTCGTACTCGCCCGCGATCTCCGCCTCGTCGAAGCGGCCGACCGCCGCGAGCCGCTCCACGAACGCCCAGCGCAGCTCCGTGTCCACGGCCAGGCCCTCGATCGTCTGCGTACCGTCCAGCAGGCCCTCCAGCAGGTCCAGCTGCTCCGGCGTGCGGGCGGTCGCCGCGAACGCCCGCGCCCAGGCCAGCTGGTGGTCGCCGCCCGGCTCCGCCGCACGCAGGTGCGCCAGCGTGGCGTCGGTCCAGCGGGTCAGCAGCGCCTCGCGGGCGGTCGGGTCGGCGTACAGGTCGATCGCCAGCTTGACCTGGCGGTGCAGCGACTGCACGACGCCGATGTCCGACTCCTTGCCGATGCCGGACAGCACCAGGGACAGGTAGTCGCGGGTCGCCAGCTCCGCGTCCCGGGTCATGTCCCAGGCCGAGGCCCAGCACAGGGCGCGCGGCAGCGAGGCGTCGAAGTCGCCCAGGTGCTCGGTGACGAACGCCAGCGACTGCTCGTCCAGGCGGACCTTGGCGTACGACAGGTCGTCGTCGTTGAGGAGGACGACCGCCGGGCGGCGGGTGCCCGTCAGCTGCGGTACGGCGGTCAGCTCACCGTCGACGTCCAGCTCGATCCGCTCGCTGCGCACCAGCTTGCCGCTCGCCTCGTCGAGGTCGTACAGGCCGATCGCGATGCGGTGCGGGCGCAGCACCGCATGGCCCTTGGCGCCGGCGGGCAGCGCGGGGGCCTCCTGGCGGACGGCGAAGGAGGTGATGACACCGTCCGCGTCCGTCGCCACCTCGGGGCGCAGGACGTTGATGCCGGCCGTCTCCAGCCACTTCCCCGACCAGGTCTTCAGGTCGCGGCCGGAGGTCTTCTCCAGGGCGCCCAGCAGGTCGGACAGGCGCGTGTTGCCGAACGCGTGCGCCTTGAAATAGGCCTGCACGCCCTTGAAGAACTCGTCCTCGCCGACGTACGCGACGAGCTGCTTCAGCACGCTCGCGCCCTTGGCGTACGTGATGCCGTCGAAGTTGACGAGCACGTCGTCCAGGTCGCGGATGTCCGCCATGATCGGGTGCGTGGACGGCAGCTGGTCCTGCCGGTACGCCCAGGTCTTCATGGAGTTCGCGAACGTGGTCCACGAGTGCGGCCACTTCGAGCCGGGCGCGGCGGCCTGGCAGGCGATGGAGGTGAAGGTGGCGAACGACTCGTTCAGCCACAGGTCGTTCCACCACTCCATGGTGACCAGGTCGCCGAACCACATGTGGGCCAGCTCGTGCAGGATCGTCTCCGCACGCACCTCGTACGCCGCGTCGGTCACCTTGGACCGGAAGACGTACTGGTCGCGGATGGTCACCGCACCCGCGTTCTCCATCGCGCCCGCGTTGAACTCGGGCACGAACAGCTGGTCGTACTTCTCGAACGGGTACTGGTAGTCGAACTTCTCCTGGAACCAGTCGAAGCCCTGCCGGGTCACCTCGAAGATCGCGTCCGAGTCGAGGAACTCGGCGAGCGAGGGACGGCAGTAGATGCCGAGCGGCACGGACTGCCCGTCCTTCTCGTACACGCTGTGCACGGAGTGGTACGGGCCGACGATCAGCGCGGTGATGTACGTCGAGATGCGCGGGGTCGGCGCGAACGTCCAGACGTTGTCGGCCGGCTCGGGCGTCGGCGAGTTCGAGATGACCGTCCAGCCCTCGGGCGCCTTCACGGTGAACTGGAAGGTGGCCTTCAGGTCCGGCTGCTCGAAGGACGCGAACACCCGGCGGGCGTCCGGGACCTCGAACTGGGTGTACAGGTACGCCTGCTCGTCGACCGGGTCGACGAAGCGGTGCAGGCCCTCACCGGTGTTGGTGTAGGCGCAGTCGGCGACGACACGGAGGACGTTACGGCCCTCCAGCAGCCCCGGCAGCGCGATTCGGGAGTCCTTGAAGACCTCGGCCGGGTCGAGCGCGTCGCCGTTCAGGGTCACCTCGTGGACCGTCGGCGCGACCAGGTCGATGAAGGACGCCGCGCCGTTTTCCGCGACGTCGAAGCGCACCGTGGTCACGGACCGGTAGGTGCCGCCCTCCTGCGCGCCGGAGAGGTCGAGATCGATCTCGTACGAGTCAACACTGAGCAGCTCCGCCCGCTGCTGAGCCTCTTCGCGAGTCAGGTTTGTGCCAGGCACGCGGTCATCTCCTCGTGATGTGTGGATTGCGCCATCTTTCCATGCGGGTCACGTGGAGCGCGATGAGCCCGGGCATGCGAAAGCGGCGGTCACCCGAGGTGACCGCCGTTCGCCGGCAGGGCGCCCTACTTCTCGGACAGTTCGGCCGCCACCAGCTCCGCGATCTGGACGGCGTTCAGCGCGGCGCCCTTGCGGAGGTTGTCGTTGGAGATGAACAGCGCCAGACCGTGCTCGGACGTCTCGTCGCGGCGGATGCGGCCGACGTACGACGGGTCCTTGCCGGCCGCCTGGAGCGGGGTCGGGATCTCGGAGAGGACGACGCCGGGGGCGCCCGCGAGCAGCTCGGTCGCGCGCTCCGGGGAGATCGGGCGGGCGAAACGGGCGTTGACCTGGAGGGAGTGGCCGGAGAAGACCGGCACGCGCACGCAGGTGCCGGAGACCAACAGGTCCGGGATCTCCAGGATCTTGCGGGACTCGTTGCGCAGCTTCTGCTCCTCGTCGGTCTCGTTCAGACCGTCGTCGACGATCGAGCCCGCGAGGGGGAGCACGTTGAAGGCGATCGGGCGCTTGTAGACCTGCGGCTCGGGGAAGTCGACCGCCTCGCCGTCGTGCGTGAGCTTGTCGGCGTCGGCGACCACCTTCTGCGCCTGGCCGTGCAGCTCCGCGACGCCCGCGAGGCCGGAGCCGGACACCGCCTGGTAGGTGGCGACGACCAGCGCCTCCAGGCCGGCCTCCTCGTGCAGCGGCTTCAGCACCGGCATCGCGGCCATCGTGGTGCAGTTCGGGTTGGCGATGATGCCCTTGGGCCGGTCGGCGATCGCGTGCGGGTTCACCTCGGAGACCACCAGGGGCACCTCCGGGTCCTTGCGCCAGGCGGAGGAGTTGTCGATCACGACGGCGCCCTGGGAGGCGACCTTCTCGGCCAGCGCCTTCGACGTCGCGCCGCCCGCGGAGAAGATCACGATGTCCAGGCCGGTGTAGTCGGCGGTCGCCGCGTCCTCCACCGTCACGCCGTCCAGCACGGTCCCGGCCGAGCGAGCCGAGGCGAACAGGCGCAGCTGCGTGACCGGGAAGTTACGCTCCGTGAGGATCCTGCGCATGACCGTGCCGACCTGACCGGTGGCTCCGACGATTCCGACCCTCACGGTGACTCCCTCTGCGTGTCTCTTGGATGACCGGGGCCTGTCCATCATGCGGTCGACCCCGGTCCACCTGTCCAATTCTTTGCGGGGTGTGCCCGAGGAATGGGACACGATCACCCGGCCGACGGTTCCACACCTCCGCCGAACCCCTCGCTGAGCTGCAGAAATTCCCTCGCCGAGGGCTCCGCGCCGCAAGCTGTGCTGTCCCGCCCCTGCCCGCCCGGCCCCCGGCCACACGAGGGTGTGACGTACGCCTCTGCGGACCGGCAGCAACGGCCGAACGTTTCGGCCGCCCGCCGCGTCGTAGGTGCATACGTGTGAGGGGGTGGCGTGTGCTGCGCGGAGGGGCGCGCCGCGATCAGGGGGCGTACACCGCCGGTACGGACGGACGTACCGGCGGCGACCCGCTGGACGCGGCTCAGGAACGCCGGGTGCGGGCGGTGCTCGCGCTCGGCGGGGTACCGCAGTCGGACCTGCCGGACGGGGTGCAGCAGGTCCGGCTGCGGCTGCTGGAGCGGGCCGCGAGCGGGCGCGAGGCGCCGCGCGACGTGTCGGCGTGGGCGGCGGTGGTCGCCTCCAACCTCGCCATGGACTGGCACCGCGCCAAGCGGCGCCAAGAGCGGCTGGGGGAGCGGCTGGCCTCGCTGCGTGAGCCCGCGCACCCCTCCGGCGAGGAGACCAGCCTGCTCTCCCTCGCCGTCGCCCGGGGCCTGGACGAACTGCCCGACACCCAGCGGCAGGTGGTGATCCTGCGCTTCTTCGCCGACCTGCCGGTGCGCGCCATCGCGGACGAGCTGGGCATTCCCGAGGGCACGGTCAAGAGCAGGCTGCACACGGCGGTCCGCGCGCTGCGCGAGCGCCTGCACGAGGACGAGGTGGTGTGACGTGCCTGCCGAACACGAGGGCAGCGGGGAGTACGGCGGTATGGACGCCCTGCTGAAGGAAGAGCTGACCTGGCTCGCGGAGGCGCTCACGGGGGAGCTGCAGGAACCCGTGGTGGCGCAGGAACCCGCGCCCGAGGAGTCCGCGCCCGAGGAGCCCGAGTCCACGGAGCCCACCGCCCCGGCTCGCGGCGTCAAGCCGGGCAGACGCCCCCGGAGCAGCACACACCCCGTCAGCCCCGCCCGCCCCGCGCGCCCGGGCCGGCCCTCCGGTCCCCGCCGGGCCCTGCGGATCGCCTTCGCCTCGCTCGCCGGTGCCGCCGCCCTGACGATGGCCGTCGGGCTCGGCTGGGTCGCCTCGCAGGGGGACAGCGCGTCCCGCCAGGGCGCGAGCGCCGGCGCGAAGAGCGACGCCCACGCGCCGGCCAAGTACTCCTGGGACGGGGGCCGGCCAGACGACCCCGAGCTGACGCTGGCCTGCTTCCGGCTGGTCGTGGAGGGCACCGTGGCGAAGATCCAGCCGGAGCACCTGTCGCCGTGGTCCTGGATCGTGCTCACCGTGTCCCACGCCTACAAGCCCGCGCACACCCCGGCCCAGGTCTCCTTCCGCCTCGACCGCGGTGCCCGGCCGGCGCCCCGCGTGGGGCAGCACGTGCTCATCGGGGTCCACCAGGACGCGGAGAACGCCAGTCTGTGGGCCGCCGGCGACGACCGTGTGGACGTCAACCGGGCCTGGATCACCGAGGCGCTGCCCGGGTCCCGCCACCACCTGTGCGGAGAACAGTGAGGGGCGGGCGTCCCCCCGGACGCCCGCCCCTCAGTGGGAAACTCACACCGTTACGGCGTGACCTTCTCGATCTTCACGCTGCCGGTGCCCGCGACCGTGCCGTGCGCGTTCACCAGCTGGACCCGGCCGAAGAACTCGCGGCCGGCCGGAGCCTCGGCGGCGGCCGTGACCTGGCCGCTCACCGTGGCCGAGTCGCCCGTGCCGAGCTTGACCGGCGTCGAGCCGTCGACGGAGACGGTGCCGAGCGCGGAGGAGAAGAACACGTCCCGGTAGTCGTAGTCCGTCGAGCCGGCCGGGACCGAGTAGCCGACGACCTTGATGGTGTACGTGCCGGCGGCCGGGTTCGGGATGGAGACGGCCTCCTCCGAGTCGCCGTCCGCGGACTGCGCGACTTGCTTGCCGTTCGCGTCGTACACGGTCAGGTCCAGGTCGGCGGACGCGTCGGAGACGTTGCCGATGGCGACGTCGAGGGACGTGGCGCCGGCCGGGACGTCCACGGTGCTGGTCTGCGTCTCGCCTTCCTTGATCGACGGGCGGGCCGTCTTCGAGGAGCCGAGCGGGCCGCCGACGAGCTTGCCGTCCAGGGCCGCGTACTTGTCGGTCACCGTCCAGGTGGCGGTGGCCGGGGTGCCGACCTTGGCCTCGGGCACGGTCACGGTCTCCGGGTCGAAGGCCGCGCCGAGCACGGTGACGTCCAGCTTGTACGGGTTGTCGAGCAGCGGCGAGGTGCGGCGCGACTCGACCTCCACCTCCCAGACACCGGGCTGCGGGTCGGCGTAGGAGCGCACGTCGGGCTTGCAGCCGTTGCCGTTGAGGTAGTTGTTGTAGCAGTACGGGGTGCCGGTGCTGTCGACCGGAGTGCCGTACGGGTGGATCGCGATGAACCGGGTCTGGCTCTTGTCCGCGAGCCCGCTCATCGCGACCTCGAGGGACTTCGCGCCCGCGGGCACGTTCAGGAAGTACGACTGCGTGCTGTTGCGCTGCACCGAACCCGAGGCGGAGTAGGTGTAGTTCACCGGGGCGGCGACCACGACGGTGGTGAGGATCTGCTTGTCGACCCCCTCCGTGAACGGGTCGTCGACCTCAAGGATCGCGCTCTTGATGCCGGCCGACGCCGGGGCCGCCTGGACCTTGACGGTCACCGGCTGGTTCAGCGGCAGCCGGACCATGTCGTCGCCGACGAGCCGGAAGGTGCCGCCCGCGTTGTTCGCGAAGTCCAGCTCGTGCCAGACCGGACGGTCCGGGCCGGACGTACGGGTGATGGTGATGTCGTACGTCTTCTTCTGGCCGGCCTGGAGGCCGCCCTCACGGTCGTACAGGCCGGTGCCGAAGCCCGGGGTCTTCAGCGCGGAGTCGAGCGCGGTGTCGACCGGGGCCTTGACGGTGTAGTCGTGGGACTCGGCGTCGTCGCGGATGGCGTCCCACGCGTCCACGATGTTGATGCGGCCCGCGCCCTCCTCGTAGGCCTGGACACCCTTGATGTGGTCGGCCGTCGAGGTCAGTGCCGTGCGCAGCTTCGCGGGCGTCAGGTCGATGCCCTTCTGCTTGGCGGCGGACAGCAGCAGCGCGGAGGCGCCGGTGGCCTGCGGGGAGGCCATCGAGGTGCCCTGGAGCATCGAGTAGCCGGCCGGCAGCGAGTAGCCCGACTCGGCGACCGGGGAGCCCGGCAGCCAGGTCTGGGTGGTGTTGATCGCGGCGCCGGGGGCGACCAGGGTCGGCGTGAAGCCGCCGTCCTCACGCGGACCGCGCGAGGAGAAGGGCATCATCGCGTACTTCTTCTCCACGGCCGAGCCGTAGTTGGACGCCCACGTCTCCTTGGAGATGGCGGCGCCGACCGAGATCACCTTGTCGGCCAGACCCGGGTCGCCGATGGTGTTCGCACCCGGGCCGGAGTTGCCCGCGGAGATCACGAGCTGGACGCCGTAGGTGTCGATGAGCCGCGTGTACAGCTCGGCGCGCGCGTTGTTGCCGTCGTTCAGCGCGGGCAGGCCGCCGATCGACATGTTGACGATGTCGACGTGCCGGTTGGTGACCAGGTCGATCATGCCCTCGGTGAGGGCGACGTTGGTGCAGCCGCCGGTCCAGGTGCAGGCCCGCGAGGAGACGAGCTTCGCGCCGGGGGCCGCGCCGTTCATCTTCCCGCCGAACAGGCCGTTGGCGGCGGTGATGCCCGCCACGTGGGTGCCGTGCTCGGACTCGATGACACCGATGTTGACGAAGTCGGCCTTCTTGCCGACCCAGGACCCGCCGTAGGGGTCCATCGCCACGTCCTTGCGGATCTGCACGACGAACGGCACCCGCTCGACCACGTCGGTCGCCGGGTTGTCGGTGCCGAAGTAGCCGACCTGGTAGCCGTCCTTGTACGGCTTCATCGGCGTGTCGTCGGTGAAGTCGTGGTTGTTGTTCAGGTCGAGCGTGACCGTGCCGGCCGCGGCGTCGTACAGCACGCCCCAGCTGTCGGTGGTGTCGCCGTCCCGGTTCAGGTCGCCCTTCTCGTCGCCGCCCGTGGTGGCGGACTCCTTGAAGGTGCTGATCCCGTACGCGCCCGCGGGCGCCGTCCAGGACTGGCCCGCGTAGGTGAAGCTCGGGCCGGAGACGGAGGTGACCATCGGACGCCAGGTCGCGTCGCTGTCCAGGATCGGGTCCGTCGCCGTCACCCAGTCGACGATCTTCCGCTCGCCGGTGGTGGTCTTCTGCAGCGCCGGGTGGCCGAGGTCGACGCCGGAGTCGAGGATGCCGATGGTGACACCCCGGCCGTCGGCCTTCGGGTGCTCGTCCACGAAGTCGACGGCACCGGTCTCGAAGGACGGGTTGTACGGGTTCTCCGCCGGGGTGTCCTTGCCCGGACCCGAGTAAGTGGCCGCCGTCCCCGTGCTGTTCGCGTCCTTCGCGGTGTCCGCGCTCGGCGCCGGGTCGTCGAGCTGGATCTCCTGGCGCAGGTCGATGGCGTGCACCGAGGACAGCTTGGCCGCCGCCTTGATGACCGAGTCGGCCTGGGCGGTGGGGACGGTGGCGCGGACGTAGCCGAGCTTGTCGTAGGTACGGCCCACCGAGCCGCCCTTGACCGCATCCAGCTCCTCGGTGACCTGGTCGGTCTGGCCCGGGGCCGTCGCGATCATCATCGTGACGTTCTTGTCGCCGTCGGCCTTGGCCTCGGCGAGCAGGTCGGCGTCGTCCGAACCCAGCTTCTCGCCGGCGGACTTGGTGCCGGGGTCGGCGGCCGTGGCGTGCGGCGCGTCCGCGGCGAGGGCCAGGGGTATCGGCCCGGTCGCGGAGAGAGCGGCCACCACGCCCACGGCCACGGCTATGCGGGCCAGGCGTCTCGGGCCGGGTATGGGATCACGCTCGGGGGTGAGAGTCATCGGCATCCCTTGTAGGTAAAGGAGCGAGCGAATGCGAGCGCTCAGCTTTACCCAAGGCCTGGGGCTTTGGGGACCGTTGACCGAATCGAGATCCATGTATGGGGAAAACCCGCGATGCGATGTGGGCGGAAATCCCCTGTTGACAGGGTGTTCAGGCGACTTGTCGGCCGGCTCAGATCCACGTACGCAGTTCGGCGCTGCACGTTGCCGCCCCGTTCACGCGCAGGTCATCCCCGGTGCCAAGCATCCCAAGTGAGCGGGGTGTTCGCGTGAGCGACGGCCCGCGACCACGTCCGACGCGTTCGCACTCGGGGAGACCGCGCCATGTCGCGCATACGCTCTGTAGTCACCTCCGCACTGGGGGCCAACCGCCGCACTGTCCTCGCCGCCGCCGGAGCGGTCACGCTCTCCGCGGGCGTCGGATACGCCCTGCGCCCCACCGACAGCCAGGCCGCCACCGTCGACGAGGCGCCCGCCGCCACCGGCAGGGCCGGTGCCCCGGCCCCCCTCGCGCCCTACACCAAGGGCACCACCCTCGCCTCCGTCGCCGCCCCGCAGAACCCCTCCGGTTACCGGCGGCTGGGCGACGGGCCCGGCTGGGCGCAGGTCGTGCGCACCGAGCTGGCCGCGCCCAAGTCCGGCCGCGCGGACCGCCGTACGGCGCTCGCCGCGTTCGTGCAGTTCACGGACATGCACCTGCAGGACGTCCAGCACCCGCTGCGCGCGGAGTACATCCGGGCCGCCGATCCGCACGCCTGGCGCCCGCAGGAGGCGCTGACCGTGCAGGGCGCCATCTCGCTCGTCGAGCGCGTCAACGCGCTGCGCGGCGCCCCCGTCACCGGCGCCCCGCTCGGCTTCGTCATGGCCACCGGCGACAACACCGACAACAACGCCCTGTGCGAACTCCAGTGGTACATGAAGGTGATGAGCGGTGGCCGCATCACCCCCAACTCCGGTGACCCCCGGCACTACGAGGGCGTCCAGAACAGCGACCTGAAGCTGTACTGGCAGCCCGACTCCACCGCCCGCGACGGCGACAAGGCGCTCGGCTTCCCCTATCTGAAGGGCTTCCTGGCCGCCGCGATCCGCGAGACGACGAGCCCCGGCCTCCACCTGCCCTGGTACTCCACCGTCGGCAACCACGACAGCCTCCAGCTCGGCGTCTACGGCTCCCACGCCGACCCCTACCTCGCCGAAGCGGCCATCGGCGGCAAGAAGCTGATGCTCGTCACCGCCGCGGAGGCCCAGAAGTTCGCGGACACCAACAAGAACGGCCTCGACCCCACGGGCTCCGGCTACCGCGAGTTCCTCAAGGCGCACGCCCGCGCCATGCGCTCGGTCACTCCGGACGAGCAGCGGGTGCCGTACACCCCGGCCGACTACCTGAAGGCCCACCTGGACCCCGCCTACCAGGGCGTCGGCCCCGTCGGCCACGGCTACAGCTCGGCGAACCTGGACGCCGGCACCCAGTACTACTCCTTCCGCATCTCCGACGACGTCATCGGCATCAGCCTCGACACCACCGACGCCGGCGGCCACTTCGAGGGCTCCATCGGCACCGCCCAGCTGAACTGGCTGCACAGGACGCTGCGGAACAACCGGGACGCCCACGCCATCGTCTTCAGCCACCACACCAGCAAGACGATGACCAACACCCGCCCCGACCCGGCCCGGCCCGGCGAGCGCCGGCACACCGGTGACGAGCTGGTCGCCGCCCTCGCCTCGCACACCAACGTCGTGGCCTGGGTGAACGGCCACGTCCACAAGAACATCATCACGCCGCACGCGGCCTCCGACGGCCGCTCCTTCTGGGAGATCTCCACCGCCTCGCACGTCGACTACCCGCAGCTCGCCCGCGTCGTCGAGCTGGTCGACAACAAGGACGGCACGCTCTCGATCTTCACCACCCTCATCGAGTCCGCCGCCCCGCACCGCACCGACTTCGCCGACCTCTCCCAGACGGGCCTCGCCGCCCTCTACCGCGAGCTGTCCTTCAACTCCCCCGGCGCCAGCAAGACCTTCGCGGGCAACCCGTCCGACCGGAACACGGAGCTGGTGCTCAAGAAGGGCTGAAGATCGACGGAAAATCCATTGGCCATCGTTTCACGCGCGACGCTTTGTGTTAACGCGCCCGTAATGTCCGTACCGCCTCATATCGGCTAACCCGCTATGGACGGGGATGGCTCGATCTTCTCGATCATTTATGCAAGGCGGGTGGTCGTGTGCGCACGAGGCGCGGACTGCGTGTTCTGTCGGTCTACGAGGGCTTCTTCTCCGGAGGAGCAAGGATCGTACACACCGACGTCGTACTGGGACTGGCCGAGGGCGGCCAGTCCCACCAGGTACTCAGCATCCACGGAGAGGTCCACCGCGAGGCCACCCGGCAGCGGATGGAGGACGACCCCTGTTACCGGGCGCTCACCGCCGGTGGCGTCGGGGTCACGTCACTGGGCCGCAGCGCGGGCCTGGTCGACGGCTCGGTCGCGGCGTCCGTTTTCAGCGGACCGGAGCTGGCCGAAACCGCTCGGGCCATGGCCGGGGCGGACGTGATCCTCTCCCTGAAGGAGCAGCCGCTGGCCCTCCTCAACCAGGGCGGACTGCCCCGCCGCCCGGTCGTGGTCGGCCTGCACCGCTCCGACCCCGAGAACCAGGGCCCCGCCCTGGACGAGCTGAAGACCGCGATCGCCGACGGCAAGGTGGCGGCGGCCGTGTGCTGCGCCGAGTCGACCCGGCAGGCGTACGAGGCGGCCGGCATCCCCGGCGAGGCGCTGCACGTGATCCCCAACGGGGTGGACCTGCTCCGCTACCGCCCGGACGCGGTCGCCCGTCAGGCCTTCCGTGCCTCGCTGGGAATTCCGCTGTCGGCCCCGGTGGTCGTCTTCGCGGCCCGGTACGCCGAGATGAAGAACGTCCCGCTCTTCCTCCGCGCCGCGCGGGCCTGGCTGGCCCAGGAGGGCGGTGGCCACGTGGTGATGTGCGGCGCCGGGATGACCGACGCCAACCCCGCCCTGGAGGCCGACATCGACGAGGCCTTCGCCGGTGACCGGTCCCTCACGGACCGTGTGCACCGCCTCGGCGTACGGCACGACATGGAGGCGGTCTACGCCGGCTCCGACGTCGTCGCCCTGACCTCCGTCTCCGGGGAGGCGGCACCGCTGTGCCTGATCGAGGGCATGATGTGCGGCGCGATCCCGGTGACCACGGACGTCGGCGACAGCGCCTCGATCGTGGCGGGCCTCGGCTTCGTCACGCCGCCGGACCCGGGAGCCATCGCCCTGGCCTGGTCCGCCGCGATCACCGGCCGCGCGCAGCTGGGTTCGGCCCTGGAACTGAGCCGGGAACGCTTCAGCCGTACGAGGATGATCGCGGCGTACGCGGCGCTGCTGGACGAGGTGTACGCCTCATACGTCGCCGGGCAGGGGATCGTCACGCAGCACGCTGTAGGCGACGCCGTCACGCCACTTCCCGTCCCGGAAGACGATGCCGCGCAGTACGCCCTCGCGGGTGAACCCGGCCTTCTCCAGGGCCCGTTGCTCGGCGAGGTTCTCGGCCTCGGTGTCGGCCTCGATCCGCATCACGGGGGAGTGGGTGAAGAGGTAGCGGACGAGCTGTAGCTGGGCCCGGCTGCCGATGCCCCGCCCGCGGGCCTCGGGCAGCAGTTGGGCACCGATGTTCCAGCAGTAGGTGGACGGCGAGACGACGACCTTCCGCCAGGCGACGAACCCGAGCGGTTCCGCCCCGGCGGTGACGACCAGTTGCCCGCCGTCCTCACCGAGCAGCCCGTTCTCCGCCCACCGGCGGCGGAAACGGCTGGGGTCGGCGTACCCGTACCACTGGAAGGGCCCTGCCGCGGCCGGGTCGGTGAGGAAGCGCTCCAGCAGGGGGAGATCGTCCTCACCGACGGGGCGGAGGGCTATGGGTTCAGCCGACATGAGCGAGGAACGCCGTCCAGGCCTGGGCGGGGACGAGGAGGGCGAGTTCGGGTGCAGTGAAGCGTGAGCGCATGGCCTACATCTCTCGTTCTAGTCGTTGCACGAAGTCGGGAGTGTCCTCCGGAAGCAGTGGCGCGGCTCGGTACGGTGGCCCCCGCCCCGGACTGACCCCCGGGGTCACGTCTATACATGGGGGAGAACAAGTGCTCCTGCAATCAAGGAGAATACGCGGCGCGGCAGCGCTGCTGTCGGTGGTCGCCGTGATGCTGCTCGGGGGATGCGGCAAGGAGACGGCCGGTGCGGCCGGTGGCGGGGCCTCGCCGCCGTCGTGGGTCACGATGGAGCCCTCCGGCGTCACCGGGGCCCGCCTCGGAGCCGACGGCCGCGCGCTGAGCCTCGACACGCAGGTACCGAGTGGCGGGAGCCAGTGCGTGCGGGACCTCAAGGCCCTGGTCACCGACCAGGTGAACGGCGCGGTGTGGGTGCAGATCACCTTCTCCTCGCGGTCCATGGACAAGGGTTCCCCGTGCGGCAAGGAGAAGCCGGCCACCGCGCGGGTGCGGCTGCCCCGGCCGCTCGGCAAGCTGAAGCTGATCGTCGACCGCAACCTGACCTTCACGCGCGACGGCGCGAAGCCGCCCGCCCTGCGGCTGTGCGGGCCGCTCGGCTGCCGGCCCCCGGCGACCGGATGCACGGCCGACTCCTACGACCAGGCGTTGTACGCGGTCAACGCGCCCATGCACTCGTACCGGGACTCGCAGGAGTGCGACGGGAAGTGGCTGGTGCTGGACTTCTCCTGGCGCACGGGGCCGGCCTGCGACGACGCGTCGGATCCCGCCTGTTCGTCGAGTCTGGGGGACCGCTGGTTCTTCCGGGCGGGGAAGTCCGGCTGGGTACCCATCCTCGCAAGCGTGACCGGAGGCTGCCGGGACGTGCAGCGCAGGGAGCCGAGGTTCCCGACCGCCCTGTGCAGGTCGCTGGCTCCGCTGCCCTCCTCGCTGCATCCGAGTTCCTGACCCGCACGAGGAGGGGCCACCGGGTGTGCGGTCCCGGTGGCCCCTCCTCTCCCCTCCTGGTGCTCTCCCCGGCCGTCACTGATGGGGCAGCACCACGACATACGCGGCCGGATCGCGGTCGCCGGAGGCCATCAGGGCCGTGCGGACCACGGTGGCCTGTTGCTCCAGGGACTCCCGGAGCTTCCTGGGGGTGATGTACACGACGGTGATGCCGAGCCGTTCCAGGTGCTCCCGCTTGCGCGCGTACTGCGACCACAGCGCGTCGTCGTCCTGCCGATGGCCTTGACGCGGTGCGCAGGTGTCCAGCTCGACCGCGACCGCCTGGTCCGGCCAGTACGCGTCCAGGCCGCCCAGGTGGGGGCCGCCGGGCAGGCGCAGGTCCACGTTCCACACCGGGTCGGGCAGGCGGTACTCGCGGACCATCCGGTACAGGCGGTCCTCGGCGATCGCCCGGCTCTCCGCCAGGAGGGAGTCCACCGCGTCCACCACGTGGGGGCGGTTCAGCAGCTTGGCCTGGGTCAACTCCCTCACCACCGTGGCCGGTTCGCAGTGGCCGCCGCGCACCGCCTCGGTCAGCAGGCGTCGTACCGCCTCCGCGTCCGTCAGTTCCGCCACCGCGTCCGCCAGTGCCCGGGGTACGGGGGCCACCGGCAGGCCCGTCACCGTGCGAGGCACGGGCAGGGCGGCGGTGCGCAGGACGCGGACGTAGCCCGCCGAGCGCAGCCGGCGCAGCCGCGGGACCAGGACGTCGATGTGGTCCAGGGACAGCAGCGGCGGGGTCGCCGAGAAGCCGTGCAGGGTGAGCGCGGCCAGGCCCGTGATCACCGCGTCCGCGTAGACCGGGCGGTAGGGGTCCGCTGCGGTCGGCTGCGCCGGGACGCCCCGCGCGGAGGACTCGCGGGCCGCGTACAGCAGGGCTCCGTGCAGACGCTCCTCGCTCGTCGGCGGGCCGGGGTGCAGCAGCACCACGCCCGGCAGCAGCTGCTGCCAGGGGCCGCCGGGGCGGCACTGCTCGTTCAGCTCGGCCGTGGTGACGCCGTGGGAGCGGAGCTGAGCCGCCGTCAGCACGCGGCGGTGGACCTCGGCGAGGTGGCGGAGGGGGCGGGGGGAGAGCGGGGTGTTGTGCGTCATGGCCACGGGATTCCCGCGCCTGGTCCCACCTTTAACCGCTGTTACACGGTCGTCGATCAATGCGGACAAGATGGAACTAAAGGACGGGTGTTCGGGTGCCGAGTAGGCGCGGAAAACCCCTGGTCCGATCGGGTGCGGACCAGGGGTCACGGTTCCTTTTGCCTGAATTTCGTAACGGTCACCGACCGGGGAAGCTCAGGCCAAAGATCGAGTCACGGCTCAGCGGCCGGCCGCCGCCGCGTCGCACGCCTGCGCGCGCAGCGCCCGCGCCAGCTCGTCCCGCGACTCCAGCACCAGGCGACGCAGCGCCGGTGCCGACTCCCGGTGGGCCTCCAGCCACGCGTCCGCCGCGTCCAGCGTCTCCTGCCGGTCCTGGAGCAGCGGGAACAGACCCCGTACGACGCTCATGCCGATCTGGATCGACCGCTCCCGCCACACCCGCTCGATCGCCGCGAAGTACAGCGCCGCGTACGGCGCCGTCAGCTCCCGCTGCGAGGGCTGGTCGAAGCCCGCGATCGTCGCCTCCGTCAGCGCGTTCGACAGCGCCTCGGACTCCACCACCTGCGCCCACGCCTGCGCCTTGACCGCCGCCGACGGACGGGCGGCCAGACAGCGCACCTGGTGCCGCTTGCCGGAGGCCGTGTCGTCCCGGGCCAGTTCGGCCGCCAGCACCGACTCGTCGGCCACCCCGTGCGCCGCCAGCGGCTCCAGGAACGCCCAGCGCAGCTCCTGGTCCACGTCCAGGCCGTCCAGCACCTCGGTGCCGTCCAACAGGCCCTTCAGCAGCGCCAGATCCGTCTCGCCGGAGGCCAGGTTCGCGAAGAACCGCGCCCACGCCAGCTGCTGCTCACTGCCCGGTTCGGCCTCCCGCAGCTCCCGCAGCGCGCCCTCGGCGAGCAGCACCTCGCCCGTCTCCCGCCACTCGGGCGCCGCGTAGTGCACCAGCGCCGACTGCGCCCAGGAGTGCAGGATCTGCAGCACGCCGATGTCCGACTCGCGGCCCGCGTGCCGCAGCACCAGCTGCGCGAAGTCCCGCGCGGGCAGCAGCCCGTCCCGGGTCAGGTTCCACAGCGCCGTCCAGCACAGGGCGCGCGCCAGCGGGTCGGTGAGCGCGCTCAGGTGCTCGCGCAGGGTCTCCACCGACGTCTCGTCGAAGCGGATCTTGCAGTACGTGAGGTCGTCGTCGTTGACCAGCACCAGCTCCGGCGCCTCGGCGCCCGCCAGGTCCGCCACGACCGTACGCGGCCCTTCCACGTCCGTCTCCACGCGCGCGTACCGCTCCAGCGCGCCCTCGGGCGTACGCCGGTACAGGCCCACCGCGATCCGGTGCGGGCGCAGCTCGGGGTGCGCCTCCGGCGCCTCCTGGAGCACCGCCAGCTCGGCGACCCGGCCCTCGGGGTCCAGCAGCACCTGCGGCGTCAGCGAGTTCAGCCCGGCGGTCTGCAGCCAGGACTGCGCCCAGGCCGACATGTCCCGGCCGCTGGTCTCCGCCAGCACCGACAGCAGGTCGTCGAGGCGCGTGTTGCCGTACGCGTGCCGCTTGAAGTAGCGGCGGGCGGCCTCCAGGAACGCGTCCTGCCCGACGTACGCCACCAGCTGCTTCAGGACGCTCGCGCCCTTGGCGTAGGTGATGCCGTCGAAGTTCAGCTTCGCGTCCTCCAGATCGCGGATGTCCGCCGTGATCGGGTGCGTCGAGGGCAGCTGGTCCGCGCGGTACGCCCAGGCCTTGCGCCGGTTGGCGAAGGTGATCCAGGCGTCCGTGAAGCGGGTCGCGCCGACATTCGCGAACGTGCCCATGAAGTCCGCGAAGGACTCCTTGAGCCACAGGTCGTCCCACCACTCCATGGTGACCAGGTCGCCGAACCACATGTGCGCCATCTCGTGCAGGATGACGTTGGCCCGGCCCTCGTACGACGCCTGCGTCACCTTGCCGCGGAAGATGTACTCCTCGCGGAAGGTCACCATCCCCGGGTTCTCCATCGCGCCCAGGTTGTACTCGGGCACGAACGCCTGGTCGTACTTCCCGAACGGGTACGGGTAGTCGAAGTGGTCGTGGAAGAAGTCCAGGCCCTGCTTGGTGACCAGGAAGACGTCGTCGGCGTCGAAGTAGGGGGCGAGACCCTTGCGGCACATCGCGCCGAGCGGGATCTCCAGCTTGCTCCCGTCCTCGAAGGTGCGGGTGTAGGAGTCGGTGACGTAGTGGTACGGGCCCGCCACCACGCACGTGATGTACGTCGAGATCGGCTTCGTCTCGGCGAACCGCCAGACGCCGTCCACGAGTTCACCGGCGCCGTTGCTCCAAGCGGTCCAGCCCTCGGGCGTGCGCACCTCGAAGCGGAACGGGGCCTTGAGGTCGGGCTGCTCGAAGTTCGCGAACACCCGGCGGGAGTCGGCCGGCTCGTACTGGGTGTACAGGTACACCTCGCCGTCCTCGGGGTCGACGAAGCGGTGCATGCCCTCGCCGGTGCGGGAGTAGGCGCACTCGGCGTAGACCACCAGCTCGTTCTCGGCGGCCAGGTCCTCCAGCAGGATCCGCGAGCCGTCGAACACCTCGCTCGGGTCCAGATCGCGCCCGTTGAGCGACACGGACGTCACGCTCGGCGCGATCAGGTCCGCGAAGCTGGAGGCGCCCGGCTCGTTGCACCGGAAGCGGATCACGGACACCGAGCGGAAGGTGCGCGGCTCGCCCTCGCTCTCGCCGTCCGCGCCGCCGACCGCGGACCGCAGATCCAGGGACACCTCGTACCCGTCGACGGACAGCAGGGCCGCCCGCTCCCGGGCCTCGTCGCGGGTCAGATTCTCACCGGGCACGGACGGCACTCCCTTGTGATCGCGTGAATACGGCTGAACTACGGCTGAACAGGACCGATCCTGCCATGTGCTCCTGACGCCGGGCAGTAGGGAATGCCCTCGGCCTCGACGTCGTTGACGTTTCAAACGAACGTTTCGCTGAGGAGAACCATGTCCGAGTCCGTGACCTCGCCCGGCAAGACCCCCGTCGACTTCTGGTTCGATCCCCTGTGCCCCTGGGCCTGGATGACCTCCCGCTGGGTGCTGGAGGTGGAGAAGGTCCGCGACATCGAGGTCCGCTGGCACATCATGAGCCTCGCCGTGCTCAACGAGGACAAGGTGGACGAGCTGCCCGAGGAGTACCGGGAGATGCTCGCGACCAAGGCCTGGCAGCCGGTCCGCGTGGTCACCGCGGCCTGGCAGAAGCACGGCGACGACATCCTCGGCCCGCTCTACACCGCGCTCGGCACCCGCATCCACAACAACGGCGAGGGCCCGACGCTCGAGGCCATCGCCGGTGCGCTCGCCGATGCCGGCCTGCCCGCCGACCTGATCGACTACGCCGAGCAGAAGGACTTCGAGTTCGAAGCCGAGCTGCGCGCCTCCCACAAGGAGGGCATCGAAAAGGTCGGCCAGGACGTCGGCACCCCGGTCATCGCGCTCCCGGGCGCCGACGGCGAGCAGATCGCCTTCTTCGGCCCGGTCGTCACCCCCGCCCCCAAGGGCGAGGAGGCGGCCCGCCTGTGGGACGGCGTCGTCGCGGTCGCTTCGGTGCCGGGCTTCTACGAGTTGAAGCGGACCCGCACCAAGGGCCCGGACTTCAGCAACCTGTAGGCCGGCCTGCCGGTCAGCCTCGGGGCCGACGGAAGACCCCCCGCGAGTCACGTCCTCGCGGGGGGTCTTCCGGAACCGGGGGACGGGTCAGCTCCTGGCGCGCACCCGCTGCCGGACGTAGCCCACGACGGCCAGGAGCAGCGTCATCCCGCCGGTCGAGTACAGCTGGACCCGGGTGCCGGGCTCGCGTGCCATCAGGACGAAGATCGCCGCCATGCCGGCCAGTGCGACCCAGGTCAGCCACGGGAACGCCCACATGCGGATGACCAGCTTCTCGGGGGCCTCACGCTCCACCCGGCGGCGCAGCAGCAGCTGGGAGACGGCGATGAAGATCCAGACGACCAGGATGACCGCGCCGATCATGTTCAGCAGCCAGGGGAAGACGTCGTTCGGCCGCCAGTAGCTGAGCACCACGCACACGAACCCGAAGACGCAGGAGGTCAGTACGGCGATCCGCGGCACCCCGCCGGAGACCTTCGCCAGCGCCTTCGGGCCCTGGCCGCGCTGGACCAGCGAGTAGGCGATGCGCGAGGAGCCGTAGATGTTGGCGTTCATCGCGGACAGCAGCGCCACCAGCACGACCACCTTCATCAGCTGGCCGGCGCCGGGGATGCCGAGGTGGTCGAGCGCGGCGACGTACGGGCCCTTCTCCACGACCTCCTTGGAGTTCCACGGGACGAGGGTGACCACGACCGCCATCGAGCCGATGTAGAACAGGGCGATCCGCCACATGGCCGTGCGGACGGCGCTCGCCACGCCCCGCACCGGGTCGGTCGACTCGGCGGCGGCGATGGTGACCGTCTCCATGCCGCCGTAGGCGAAGACCGAGGCGAGCAGGCCGACGAGCAGGCCGTCGCTGCCGTGCGGCATGAAGTCCGTCAGGTTCGAGGTGCCCGGCGAGTTTGTGCCCGGCAGCACGCCGGCGATGGCCAGCACGCCGAGGACCAGGAACAGGCTGATCGCGCCGACCTTCAGCGCGGCGAACCAGAACTCGAACTCGCCGAAGTTCTTCACGGCGGCCAGGTTCGCGCCGCAGAAGGCCACCATGAACAGCGCCACCCAGGCCCACTCGGGCGTGCCCGGCAGCCAGCCGGTGACGATGTGCGCGGCGCCGATGCCCTCCAGGCCGACGGCCGTGCACAGCAGCACCCAGAAGGACCAGCCGGCCGCGAAGCCCGCCCAGGGGCCGATGGCCCGCTCGGCGTGCGCGGAGAAGGAGCCGGAGGAGGGGTAGGCGGCCGACATCTCGCCGAGCATCCGCATCACCAGCATCACCAGGAGGCCGGAGAGGGCGTAGGCGATCACGATGGACGGGCCGGCGGCGGCGATGCCCGCGCCGGACCCGACGAACAGGCCCGCACCGATCACCCCGCCGAGGGCGATCATCGACAGGTGGCGCTGCTTGAGGCCGTGGGAGAGGGAGGCGTCGTCGTGTTGCTGTGGCGGCGTCTCGACTGTGGTGCTGGGCATGGGCGCGGCTCGTCCAGTGCAATAGATGGGCAAAATCGCCCACAGTCTGGACAGCGTGTCCGCTCACGAGCAGGGGGCGCTCACTATCCGGACAACGGCTTTACGGAGTGTGTGCGTCCGCTCACCTGGCAGACGGAGTGGCGGCCACCGACTCTTTGGCGAAACCCTACAGACGCCCCGTCAGCCCTCCTTTTGCCTCGGGTCACTTCACCTCAGTGACCGTTGTCACGCCGTACCCGGTGTAACCCGCATCCTTTGTCCGGAGTCCACCAACTGCCCGTTCCCGCCTTTGTCGAGCACTGACGGTGATCACCGCGTGGCTGCCGGGATAGCGTCGCGGTGTCCCACATGCCCTCACCAGCTGCGGAGTCCCCATGAGCACCGCCACCGCCCTCACGCGCCCCGGCGCCGTCCTCGCCGACCTCCTCCCGGCGTCCCGCGTCCGCGACGCCGCCCTCGTGCTCGGCGGCGCGGCGCTCACCGGCCTCGCGGCCCAGCTGTCGGTGCCGGTGCCCGGCTCTCCGGTGCCGGTGACCGGCCAGACCTTCGCCGCGCTGCTCGTCGGCACCGCGCTCGGCGCCCGCCGCGGCTTCCTCTCCCTCGCCGTGTACGCGCTCGCGGGCGTCGCCGGCCTGCCGTGGTTCGCGGGCGGCACCTCCGGCACCGGCGCGGTCTCCTTCGGCTACATCCTCGGCATGCTGCTCGCCTCCGCCGCCGTGGGCGCCCTGGCCCGCCGCGGTGCCGACCGCTCCCCGCTGCGCATGGCGGGCGCGATGATCCTCGGCGAGGCCGTCATCTACGCCGTCGGCGTGCCCTACCTGGCGCTGGCCGCCCACCTGTCCGCGTCCCAGGCGATCTCGCTCGGCCTCACCCCGTTCCTCCTCGGCGACGCCCTGAAGGCCGCCCTGGCGATGGGCGCGCTGCCCACCGCCTGGAAGCTCGTCAGCAAGCGCTGATGCCGTGCGTCATGCGCTGACGCCGTAGTTTCCGCAAAAGAGGTTCGCCGGGTCGTACTGCTCCTTGAGCCCGGCGAGCCTCTTTCGCGTCTCCGGGTCGTACAGGCCCGCGCTCCGGTCCCCGGCGCCGAAGGCGAAGTTGAGGCAGCGCCCGAGGGTGTCGTCGGCGAGCAGCGCGAACGCCGGGTCGAGCAGGGTCCGTGCCTGCTCCCGCTCCCCGACGCCCAGCACCCGCAGCAGGAACCGCCCTTCGCGGAACGGCACCGCGTTCGGCGCGGGCCGGCCGAGCGCCCCGCCCAGGTGGTTGACCTGGACGACGCACATCTGCCCCGCCTCCGGCCCGGTCAGCTTCAGCAGCTCGGCGGCCCGCTCCAGGTCCAGCTCCCGCAGCACCGCACTGTCCCCGTAGTAGGCGTGCGCGAACTCCGGGTCGCTGTGGATGGTGGGGCTCTCGGCGTACGGCATCTCGCGCAGCGAGTCCGTGAGCACCGGCCCGAGCTCCCGCAGCGGGGCGACGAGTTCCTCGCCGTCCGTGCCCGTGTAGGCGACCCGGATCGACACGACGTAGCGTCCGCGCAGGTGCGGCGGCAGCCCGGGCCCGTCCGGGTACGACACGGCGGCGAAGGACGAGGTCAGCCCGTCCGGCACGGTCCGCGTCCAGGCCTCGTAGGCGCGCAGCACGGCGGCGGGGTCCACCACGCGCCCGTCGAAGGCCAGCGAGCCGCCGTACAGCGTCCGCACCGGCACGAGGGCGATCTCCAGCTCGGTCACGATGCCGAAGTTCTGCCCGGCGCCGAGCAGCGCCCAGTACAGGTCGGGGTCCGACTCCCGCGTGACGCGGCGCAGTTCGCCGTCGGCGGTGACGACCTCCAGCCACCGGACATGGTCGGCCGCGTACCCGAACTCCCGGCCCAGGATGCCTAGTCCGCCCCCCAGCGTGTACGACACCGCGCCCACGCTCGGCGCCGAGCCGTTGAGCGGCGCCAGCCCGTACGGCTCGGCCGCCGCGGCCACCTGGCCCCAGCGCACCCCGGCCTGCACCCGGACGGTACGGGCCTCGGGGTCGACGGTGATGCCGTCCAGCCGACGGGTGGTGACCAGCATCCCGCCCTCGGCGGCGCCGGGCAGCCCGTGCCCGGTGGCCTGGACGCGGACGGGCAGGTCCGCGGCGGCGGCGTACCGCACGGCGGCGGCCACCTCCGCGGCGGAGCGGGCGGCCACGATCACGTCGGGCCGCTGGGTGAAACCGAGCTGGAATCCGGCGAGTTCGTCCTCGTAGGCGAAGTCGCCGGGGCGGATGAGAAGCAGGTCTGCGTCGCTGTCGTCCATGACCTTCATGACGCACAGAGTGGCCGCATGACCTGACAGTTTCCGTCAGGTCATGCGGCCACTTCGGTGAGAGGGAGGTCAGCCGGTGGTGACCTTCTCGGCCGTCTCGACGGCGGGAGCGTCGCCGATCGCGCGGCGCGAGTCGAGCTTCTGCTTCACCACGGCGATCAGCAGCACGACCGCCGCCACGCCCACCGACAGCAGCACGGTCGTACGGCCGCTGCTCTCGCCCTCGGTGTCGGTCAGCATGTAGCCGAGGACGCCGATGATGAAGAAGGCCGTCGCCCAGGTCAGGTAGGGGTAGAGCCACATCTTCACGACGAGCTTCTCCGGCGCCTCGCGCTGGAGGATCTTCCGCATCCGCAGCTGCGAGAAGCAGATGGCCAGCCACACGAACAGGGCCACCGCGCCGCTGGAGTTGACCAGGAAGAGGAAGACGGTGTCCGGGTAGGCGTAGTTGAAGAAGACCGCCACGAAGCCGAAGACGACCGACGCCATGATCGCCGCCGTCGGCACACCACGGGACGTGGTCCTGGCGAACGCCTTCGGGGCGTCACCGCGGTGGCCGAGCGAGAAGGCCATCCGGGAGGCCGTGTACAGGCCGGAGTTGAGGCAGGACAGCACCGAGGTCAGCACGATGAAGTTCATGATCTCGCCGGCGTGCGGGATGCCGAGCGAGTTCAGGGCGGCGACGTACGAGCCGTCCTTCGCGATCGACGGGTCGTTCCACGGCACCAGCGAGACCACGACCAGGATCGAGCCCAGGTAGAAGACGCCGATACGCCAGATGATGCTGTTGGTGGACTTGGTCACCGCCTGCTGCGGGTTCTCCGACTCGCCGGCCGCCAGGGTCGCGATCTCGCTGCCCATGAAGGAGAAGACGACCAGCAGCACACCGGTGAGGATCGAGCCGGGGCCGTGCGGCAGGAAGCCGCCGTGGTTCGCGAGGTTGCCGAAGCTCGCCTGGTCGGCGTGCACGCCCGGCAGGACACCGAAGATGGCCAGCAGACCCACGACGATGAACGCGCCGATCGCCACGACCTTGATGCCGGCGAACCAGAACTCGAACTCGCCGTAGGAGCCGACGGAGACCAGGTTGGTCGCGGTCAGGACGGCCATCACGATGAGCGCCCAGCCCCACTGCGGGACGGCCGGTATCCAGCCCTCCAGGATCTTCGCGCCGGCGGTCGCCTCGACGGCGAGCACGACGACCCAGAAGAACCAGTACAGCCAGCCGATGGAGAACCCGGCCCAGCGGCCGAGGGCACGGTCGGCGTGCGCGGAGAAGGAGCCGGAGGTGGGGTTCGCGGCGGACATCTCGCCGAGCATCCGCATCACGAGGACGACCAGGGTGCCGACGAGGGCGTACGACAGCAGGATGCCGGGTCCTGCCTTGGCGATACCGGAGCTGGAGCCGACGAAGAGTCCGGCACCGATCACACCGCCGATGGCGATCATCGAGAGATGGCGGTTCTTGAGGCCTGCTTGAAGTCCGGAACCAGGGGTCATGTACGGAATTCCTTTGCGCCGGTGGAGCGGTTCCCGTACGTGCGGGGGTGCCCTTGTGGGGCGGGGGTACGGGGCCTCGCACGAGCGGTGTACGAGACGGTCCAGTGAATCTGAGGGGAATGGATTCGGGAACCTCTGAATCCGGATTGTTACTTGAGGTTTCCTTGAGGTTCTATGGTCGGGCTCACATTTCTCCAATGGAGAACCCGAGACCGTCGTCCGGGAACCGGCGTGTCACACTCGTCCCATGCGCGTGTATCTCGGCTCCGACCATGCGGGCTACGAACTCAAGAACCACCTCGTCGAGTGGCTCAAGGCGGCGGGGCACGAGCCCGTCGACTGCGGGCCCCACATCTACGACGCCCAGGACGACTACCCGCCCTTCTGCCTCCGCGCCGCGGAGAGGACGGCCGCGGACTCCGAGGCTCTCGGCATCGTGATCGGCGGCTCCGGCAACGGGGAGCAGATCGCCGCGAACAAGGTGAAGGGGGTCCGCGCGGCTCTCGCCTGGAGCGAGCAGACGGCGGCGCTGGGGCGTGAGCACAACAACGCCAACGTGGTGGCCGTGGGGGCGCGGATGCACACCACCGAGGAGGCGACGAAGTTCGTCGAGATCTTCCTCAACACCCCGTTCTCCGGTGACGAGCGTCACATCCGCCGCATCGACATGCTGACGGCGTACGAGACGACGGGCGACCTCCCCCCGATCCCGGCCCACCACCCGCAGCAGGACTGACGTCCCCCCTGGGGGGCTGGAAGGAACAGGACCCGTGCCAGAGGGGCACACGATCCACCGGCTGGCTCACGACTACGCCGCCCGCTTCTCTGGCACGACTCCCCGGGTCACCAGCCCCCAGGGGAAGTTCTCCGACGCCGCGGCCCTGCTGGACCGAGCGGAGCTGACCCGTACGGAAGCGCACGGCAAGCACCTCTTCCTCGGCTTCCGCGGCAGCGACTGGGTGCACATCCACCTCGGGCTCTTCGGCAAGGTCGACTTCGGTGACGCCCCGGCGCCCCCGCCGACCGACACCGTCCGGCTGCGGCTCGCCACCGACACCGCGTACGTCGACCTGCGCGGCCCCACCACCTGCGCGCTGATCACCGGCACCGAGAAGCGCGCGATACACGACCGCCTCGGCCCCGACCCGCTGCGCGCGGACGCCGACCCGGACGCCGCGTACCGGAGGGTCTCCCGCAGCCGTACCACCATCGCCGCGCTCCTCATGGACCAGAAGGTCATCGCGGGCGTCGGCAACGTCTACCGCGCCGAGGTCCTCTTCCGGCACGGCATCGACCCGTACCGCGCCGGCAAGGACCTGACCCCGGCCGAGTGGGACGCCGTGTGGGCCGACCTCGTGGCGCTGATGCGCGAGGGCGTACGGAACAACCGCATCGACACCGTGCGGCCCGAGCACACCCCGGAGGCCATGGGGCGTCCGCCCCGTGTGGACGACCACGGCGGCGAGGTGTACGTCTACCGTCGGGCCACCCAGCCCTGCCACATCTGCGGCGGCGAGATCCGCACCGCCGATCTCGCCGCCCGCAATCTCTTCTGGTGCCCCGGCTGTCAGAAACCGTGAGCCCCCGGCCGTGAGCCCCCGGCCGTGAGCCCCCGGCCGTGAGCCCCCGGCCGTGAGCTGCAAGCCGTGAGTCAGAAGGCGTGAGTCAGAAGCCGTGCGGCAGCCACGGCGGTACCGGTGAGCCCATCGCCACCGACGCCTCCGCCAGCGCCCCCGTCCGCAGCTCCCGCACCCGCCCGGCCCGCGCCAGCGACAGCAGCGGCACACCGCCGAGGTAGGCCGCCCCCAACTCCCGTACACAGAGGCTGAGATCGGCCGCGTCAGAGGTGCGCTCGCAGGAGGCGCCCTTGGCGTCACCGCTCAGTCGCCAACGCCCCGTGTTCCAGGGGCAGAAGGTGTCCTCGACGTCGAACACGACATCCACCGGCGCCTGATAGGTGCGCGCCGACAGGGCCCTGCCGACGTCGACCAGGCGGACGTAGCAGTCGTCGCGCACCCGCGGCCGGCAGCGGCGGATGTCGGAGACCTGGTACTGCCAGGCGTCGTCGACCGGCCGCCCCCGCGCGACCACGGTCGTCATCAGGTCCATACCGAACAGGAAGCGCCACAGCGCCGCCTCGCTCGCCGGGTCGAGCGCATGCAGTTCGTTGACGGTCACCGTGCCGCCGGGCACGCCCTCGTTCCAGCCCGTCTTGGTCCGGAACCGGGCGTATCCGGTCACTACTCCCGCCCGCTCGGCGACCACGCACTGCAGCGCCGACCCGCCCTCGCGCTCGCTCTCCGGGTCGAGCAGGCCCAACCGCTCCCAGCCGGGCAGCCGGGCCAGCATGCCGGGCCGCCGCGGTACCAGGGCCGCGTACACCGCCTCGCACTCGGTGAGGACGTCGGCGGGCGCCGCGTACCGCAGCCGTACGTCCTCCGTGCCGGCCGGCAGTGCGAGCGCCACCCGGCTCGTGTCGATCTCGGCGTGCATCTCGAAGGTCGCCGCGCCGTAGCCGAAGCGGCCGTAGATGACGGGCTCGGAGGCGGTCAGGATCGCCAGCGGCTCGCCGAGCGCGCGTACGTCGTCCAGCTGACGGCGCATCATCGAGGTCAGCACCCCGCGCCGCCGGTGAGTGGCGGACACGCTGACCATGGTGACCCCGGCCGCGGGCACCGCGGCGCCGCCCGGCACGGTCAGCCGGAAGCTGAACGCCCCCGCCGTGCCCACGCACTCGTCCCCGTCCCAGGCGGCCAGGGAGCGGTCGAACTCGGTGACGGACCGGTCCAGTTCGCGCTCTTCGGCCGATGCGGGGCCGCCGCCGAAGGCGCGGATCAGGTGGTCGAACCAGCCGTCCCACTCGTCCGGGCGCAATACCTTCAGATCAGCAGCACGGTCACTACCCATGAGTCATGCCTATCAGGGCATTGCAGGACGAGCCAGCGAATTTCTCCCGGGCGGCGGCGCACCGGCCCCGCATGCCGTTCACTGTGAACCTGAGCCCGAAGCAGAGCCGGAAATCTGGCCTCGCACGGGGGACAAGTAGGACCTCCCGTGCCAGGCGGCCGGTCCGATGGATAGGGTCCCGAACTAATGGCAGCAGGACGAGAGCGGCGCGCGAAGGCCGAGACGTTCACGGCCCGGTGGAGGATGCAGTGGCACCGGGTCCGCGTAGGGCTGCGCAGAAGCGCCGTGGACTACTTCCGCGGTGACGGCTCCGACTGGGTCGCGCTGGCCGGCCTGCTGCTGACCGTCCCGGCGCTCGCGGCCATGACGCTCGCCAACTCGGTGTGGTTCTCCCCGTCCGCCCTGGTCCTGCCGATCGTCGCCGGCGGCCTGCTGCTGCGCCCGGCGAGCCTGCTCGGCCTGTACGCGACGGCGGCGACCGCGCTGATCGTGGAGTCGGTGCGGCTCGGCCCGTACACCGACGGCCCCTCGCGGGTCACCCCGGGCGTGGTCCTGGTGGTCGCCGCGTGCGGCTTCTTCGGGCTGCTGACCGCGCAGTTCCGCAGCCGGGTCGGCGTGCCCTGGCGGCGTGGCGGCACCATGCTCTTCGACCTGCGCGAGCGGATCCGGGTGCAGAGCAAGCTGCCGAAGCTGCCGAAGGGCTGGCACCACGAGATGGCGCTGCGCCCGGCGGGCGGCCAGTCCTTCTCCGGCGACTTCGTCGTCGCGGGCCGCACGAACGGCGGCCGGACGCTGGAGGTCGTGCTCACGGACGTGTCCGGCAAGGGCATGGACGCCGGCTCGCGGGCACTGCTGCTGTCGGGCGCCTTCGGCGGCCTGCTCGGCTCGCTGCCCCCGCACGCCTTCCTGACGGCCGCCAACGGCTATCTGCTGCGCCAGGACTGGGACGAGGGCTTCGCCACCTCCATCCACCTGGTCCTGGACCTCGACTCCGGGGACTACGAGCTGTACTCCGCCGGCCATCCGCCGGGACTCCAGCTCAGCGCGGGCAGCGGACGCTGGGAGGAGAAGGCGGCCGAGGGCCCGCTGCTGGGTGTGTACGACGGCGCCCAGTTCGACTCCGTGAAGGGCTCGCTGCGGCCCGGGGACGTGTTGATGCTGTTCACAGACGGATTGGTGGAGACCTCCGAGCGCGACCTGGTCGAGGGCATGGACCGGCTCACGGGCGAGGCCGACCGCTATGTCGCCGGCGGCTTCCACGGCGCCGCCTGGCACCTCATCGAGGCGGTCGCGAAGGACGTCAACGACGACCGCGCGCTCCTGCTGATCTGCCGGGAGACGGCGGCGGCATGACGTATCTGACCCTGGCCGAGGTCGAGGCCCTCGCGCGCGCCGCCCACGAGGGCCAGACCGACAAGGCGGGACGGCCGTACGCCGAACACCTCGCGGCCGTCGCCGAGGGCGTACGGGCCCGCGGCGGGGACGCCGAGCAGATCGCGGCGGCCTGGCTGCACGACTCGGTCGAGGACGACGCCCTGAGCGAGGAGTGGCTGGAGGCCGCCGCGCTGTCCGCGCGCACCAAGGCGGTCGTGCGCGCCCTCACCAAGCGGCCGGGAGAGGAGCCGGAGGCGTACGCGCGCCGCATCCTGGACACGCCCGGCGCGCGCCTGGTGAAGGAGGCCGACCTGGCGCACAACGCCGACCCGGACCGGCTCGCCGTCCTGGGCGAACCCACCCGGAAACGGCTGACCGAGAAGTACGCCCGGATGCGCGCACTTCTCGGTCTGTCCGGCTGAGCTACGCGCGCACCTTCTCGCGCTCACGCCCGTTCTGCCGGTCCTTCCGGCCCATCTGGTCCTTCTGGTCCTTCTGGTCCTTCTGCCGTTCGAGGGCGAGCTCCGTCGCGTCCTGCTTGAACGCCCACTCCATCTTCGGCTCCATCACGAACCGGAAGACGCGCTGCACGGGCTTGGTACACAGCAGCGTCATGACGGTCACGGCGAAGACGGTCACCGCGATCTCGCCGAGCGGGCGGTGCAGTGCGGGGCGGTCGAACCAGTTGTGGAGGTCGGCGTACTTCACCAGGAAGCCGTGCAGCAGATAGCCGTACAGGGTGCCCGCGCCGAGCGCCGTGAACCACATCTTCCGGCGCGGCACCCAGGCGAAGAAGCAGACGGTCAGCACCAGCGTGCAGGCCATCATCGCGAGCACCATCACCGGTCCGCACCACCATGGCGCGCCCAGCTCCTGCGCGGAGGCCTGGCGGTAGAACCAGCCGCTGTTCATGCGCGGCACCGACCACCAGGCGAACACGAGGGCGACCGCGACGACCGGGACCGCGGCGATCCGCACCCAGGGGCGGCGCACCAGCTGGAAGTGCTCGGACTTCATGCACAGGCCGAGCACGAAGTACGGCAGGAACTGCAGGACACGCTGGAAGTCGAGGTCCTTGCCGATGCTCGGCGTGACGCTCGCCAGCATGGCGACGCCGATCGCCAGAGGCAGCGGCCAGCGCACCACCTTCCAGATGGGAGCCGTGATCCGCCACACGAACAGGGCAGCCAGGAACCAGGTCAGGTACCAGGGGTCGAGGAGGCTGATGTCGTCGTGGGTGTGGCCGACGGCGTTCTTGAAGAGCTGGTACGCGGTCTCGAAGACGACGTACGGCACGGCGACACCGGTGACCAGGCGCTTCAGCCGGTCCGGCCGCATGTCGAAGCTGCGCGAGAAGAAGCCGGAGATGATGATGAACGCCGGCATGTGGAAGGTGTACACGACCCGGTACACGGCCTCCATGACGCGGCTGTCGTACATCATCGGCGACCAGAAGTGCCCCATCGCGACGAGCACGATCGCCAGGTACTTGGCGTTGTCGAAGAACGCGTCGCGCTGTCTGCGCACTCCGTCCGCCGGCGACTGCGCCGGGGGGAGTGGCGTGCGGGTCTGGCCGGGGAGCGAGGCGGCGTCAAACATCTGAGGCACCCTAGCGTCGTCCGTGGAATTCGTAAAACGCCCGCTGTGTTTTCCTGGCTATCGCCCTCGGATGCCCCGTGAATTGCAGAAGTTGTCTCGGCTGTCGATGTGATGGTGTGCACCGAAGGGTCGTTCATTTACCCCTGATGTCCCGATTCATCCCGACTAAATGGTGCATACGGTCCATCGGTGGCATCAATTCGAATTACCTGCGAACGCGTTGTGTGGGTGCTGAAACGAAGTCGCGTAATTACCCGTGTGGCCGCGCACTGCCGAAGTCTGGAATTACCGTGCGGGGCGTCGCCCGAACCGGACCCGCGTCCGACGTTCCGTCACGAGCCGCATACCGCGGCCGGGTTGGTGGCACGATGGTTCTGGCGGGGGCGCGCGGGGTCGTACCTCCGGCCGGGAGCGCGGATCGACCGAGGGTGTGATCAGTTGTGGTCATTTCACTGTCCGTGGTGCTGTTGTTGGCGATCATCCTGGTGGTGCTGATCCGAGGGGGGAGCATGAAGACCGGCCCCGCCATCGTCGCGGTGCTCTTCGGCTTCTTCCTCGCCTCGACGGGCATGGCGCCGTCCATCAACCGGTTCCTGAACTCGATAGCCGAGAGCATCGACTCGATCAAATTCTGACTTGCCGGGATGTCCGGGGCGAAATCGGACAATCAAAGCGTGGGAACACAGGCGAAACCCGAAACCCACCGGTCCCGGAACACGCCAGGGGCCCGGCTCCGCCGAAGCGGAAGCCGGGCCCCTGGGCCGTACAGAGCGGGCGACGGGAATCGAACCCGCGTAGCTAGTTTGGAAGACTAGTGCTCTACCATTGAGCTACGCCCGCAGCAGTGAGCCGCAGGTCGGTGACTGCGGCACTGGAGTGCATCGTAGCGGGTCGCCCGCCGTGGAGGCCAACGTGTTGTTCTGCGGCGACGCCCTGCGCACATGCACCGGATAAAGCGGCCGACGTACCCGGCCGGGCCATGTACCCTACGTCTCGCACCAGACGGGGTGTGGCGCAGCTTGGTAGCGCGTCCGCTTTGGGAGCGGAAGGCCGTGGGTTCAAATCCCGCCACCCCGACCACCGGCTCACGTCGCTGTGATGATCGCCTTTTGGGGCGTCCCGCGGCTGCGGTTACTATGCAGACTGCGCGCCCGTGTGTCCCGGCCCCAGGGCCTACGAACTCCTCCGGGCGGCTAAATCGGCCGGGCCTGTCAGGTCCCGGCAGAACCCGAGAAGTCAGCCACAAGGAGACCGAACCGTGAAGAGCGCCGTGGAGACCCTGAACCCGACCCGGGTTCGGCTCACTGTCGAGGTGCCCTTCGAGGAGCTCAAGGACAGCCTCGACGCGGCGTACCAGAAGATCAACCAGCAGGTCACGGTGAAGGGCTTCCGTAAGGGCAAGATCCCGGCCCGCGTCATCGACCAGCGGTTCGGCCGCGGTGCGGTCCTCGAAGAGGCCGTCAACGACGCGCTCCCGAAGTTCTACACCGAAGCGGTCAACGAGGCCGAGCTGAGCCCGCTGGGCCAGCCCGAGGTCGACATCACCGAGCTGAAGGACGGCGAGACGCTGAACTTCACCGCCGAGGTCGACGTCCGCCCGGCCATCGAGATCCCGGACTACTCCGGCATCGAGGTCGAGGTCGACGCCGTCGAGGTCACCGACGAGGACGTCGAGAAGTCGGTCGAGCAGCTGCGTGAGCGCTTCGCCTCCACCTCCCCGGTCGAGCGTGCCGCCGAGGACGGCGACGTCGTCACCATCGACCTGGAGGCCAAGGTCGACGGCGAGGTCCTCGAGGACGGCGTCGCCAACGGTGTCTCCTACACCATCGGCTCCGGTGAGCTGCTGGACGGCATCGACGACGCCGTGAAGGGCCTGGAGGCCGGTGGCGAGGCCACCTTCACCTCCGAGCTGAAGGGCGGCTCCGCCGCGGGCAAGGAGGCCGAGGTCACCGTCAAGGTCACCCAGGTCGCCGCGCGTGAGCTGCCGGAGCTGGACGACGAGTTCGCGCAGCTCGCCTCCGAGTTCGACACCCTGGACGAGCTGAAGGCCGACAGCCGCAAGCGCCTGGCCAACATGAAGCAGTTCGACCAGGCCACGCAGGCCCAGGAGCGCGTCCTGGAGAAGCTCCTCGAGCTGGTCGAGGTCCCGGTCCCCGAGAAGCTGCTCGAGGACGAGATCAACACCCGCAAGCACAACCTGGAGCACCACCAGCTCGGCCAGATGGGCCTCACCCTCGACAAGTACCTGGAGATCCAGGGCAAGACCGCCGAGGAGTTCGACACCGAGACCCGTGAGGCCGCGGTCAAGGGCATCAAGACCCAGTTCGTCCTGGACGAGCTGGTCAAGAAGGAGCAGCTCAACGTCAACCAGGAGGAGCTCACCGAGCACCTCATGCGGCGTGCGGCCTCC
The DNA here is from genome assembly GCF_053592455.1 of Streptomyces sp. NPDC002676. Classification (NCBI taxonomy): domain Bacteria; kingdom Bacillati; phylum Actinomycetota; class Actinomycetes; order Kitasatosporales; family Streptomycetaceae; genus Streptomyces; species Streptomyces sp. NPDC002676. The sequence goes on from NZ_JBSFVT010000001.1 coordinate 418,773, forward strand.
TCCGGCATGTCCCCCGACCAGTTCGCCCAGGCCGTCGTCGAGGGTGGCCAGGTGCCGCTCCTCGTCGGCGAGGTCGCCCGCGGCAAGGCCCTGGCCGTCGTGGTCGAGGCCGCCACGGTGAAGGACACCAACGGCGAGGTCGTCGACCTGGACGACGAGGACGAGGCCGAGGCCGCCATCGAGACGGTCGAGGTCGCCGAGGGCGCCGAGGGCGCCGAGGAGCAGCCGGAGGCCTGAGCGGCCGTACGGTACCTCTGACGACGTACACGGGCCCCTGGGGACTTTCCCAGGGGCCCGTTCGCCACATCCGGCCCCGGCGCAGCCGTTATGCCGCAGGCAGAGCCTCTACGCCCCCGGCGAACACCCCCATCTCCGGGATTCCCCGAAGGGACCTGCGCGTTAGGGTCCATGAATACGGGGGCAGGGGAGTCTCCTGAAGCCCCCGGCAGGACCCCGCAGGGAACACGTGAGACGGCCCGGCGCCGTCGTAAGACGAGCAGGTGGATACGTGACGAATCTGATGCCCTCCGCCGCCGGCGAGCCCTCCATCGGTGGTGGCCTCGGCGACCAGGTCTACAACCGGCTGCTCAACGAGCGGATCATCTTCCTCGGTCAGCAGGTCGACGACGACATCGCGAACAAGATCACCGCGCAGCTGCTCCTCCTTGCCGCCGACCCCGACAAGGACATCTACCTCTACATCAACAGCCCCGGCGGCTCGGTGACGGCCGGCATGGCGATCTACGACACCATGCAGTACATCCCGAACGACGTGGTCACGATCGCCATGGGCATGGCGGCCTCGATGGGCCAGTTCCTGCTCACCGGCGGTGCCGCGGGCAAGCGCTTCGCGCTGCCGCACGCCGACATCATGATGCACCAGGGCTCCGCGGGCCTCGGCGGCACAGTCTCGGACATCAAGATCCAGGCCGAGTACCTGATGCGCACCAAGAAGCGCATGTCCGAGCTGACCGCGCAGCACTCCGGCCAGACCGTCGAGACGATCATCCGCGACGGTGACCGCGACCGCTGGTTCACCCCGGAAGAGGCCAAGGAGTACGGTCTCATTGACGAGATCATCACGCACGCCTCGGGTGTTCCGGGAGGCGGCGGCACCGGTGCCTGACCGGCCCGGCCGCGCCAGGCACCGCCACGACCCCAGCTCCCAGAACGCCACCAGGACGGTGAACACCCCATGAGCAACTTCCCCGGCGCCGCCAGCGGCATGTACGAAGGGCCCCGCCCCGAGAGCCGCTACGTCATCCCGCGCTTCGTCGAGCGCACCTCCCAGGGCATCCGCGAGTACGACCCGTACGCGAAGCTCTTCGAGGAGCGCGTGATCTTCCTCGGCGTCCAGATCGACGACGCCTCCGCCAACGACGTCATGGCGCAGCTGCTGTGCCTGGAGTCGATGGACCCCGACCGGGACATCTCGATCTACATCAACAGCCCGGGCGGCGACATGACCGCCCTGACGGCGATCTACGACACGATGCAGTTCGTGAAGCCCGACATCCAGACGGTGTGCATGGGCCAGGCGGCCTCCGCCGCGGCCATCCTGCTCGCCGCCGGTACGCCCGGCAAGCGCATGGCGCTGCCGAACTCCCGCGTGCTGATCCACCAGCCGGCCGGCTCCACCGGCCGCGGCCAGCTCTCCGACCTGGAGATCATCGCCAACGAGTTCACCCGGATGCGGACGCAGCTGGAGGACATGCTGTCCAAGCACACCGGCCGGCCGATCGAGAAGGTCCGCGAGGACATCGAGCGCGACAAGATCCTCACGGCCGAGGAGGCGCTGGAGTACGGCATCGTCGACCAGATCATTTCCACCCGCAAGATGAACAACGCATCGGTCCGCTGACCCGGAACGGCATATTCTGTGCCCCCCTCGGCGTGGCGCACGTCAAAGTGAACCGTGCCAAGGGGGGCCCGAACACGGGGCCCGGCAAGGTACCGTCGGACATAAGGCAGCACCAGGAGCCGCTGGACTCGAAAGCGTCCGGGCGTCTCCCAGGCGAAGGGGAAGCACACCGTGGCACGCATCGGTGACGGCGGCGATCTGCTCAAGTGCTCGTTCTGCGGCAAGAGCCAGAAGCAGGTCAAGAAGCTCATCGCAGGGCCCGGTGTGTACATCTGCGACGAGTGCATCGACCTCTGCAACGAGATCATCGAGGAGGAACTCGCGGAGACGAGCGAGGTGCGCTGGGAGGAACTCCCCAAGCCCCGCGAGATCTACGAGTTCCTGGAGGGGTACGTCGTCGGCCAGGAAGCGGCCAAGAAGGCGCTCTCCGTCGCCGTCTACAACCACTACAAGCGGGTCCAGGCGGGCGAGAACGGCGGCGCCAACGGCCGTGACGACGGGATCGAGTTGGCGAAGTCCAACATCCTCCTGCTCGGCCCGACGGGCTCCGGCAAGACCCTCCTCGCGCAGACCCTGGCGCGCATGCTGAACGTGCCCTTCGCCATCGCCGACGCGACCGCTCTCACGGAGGCGGGCTATGTCGGCGAGGACGTCGAGAACATCCTCCTGAAGCTCATCCAGGCGGCGGACTACGACGTCAAGAAGGCCGAGACGGGCATCATCTACATCGACGAGATCGACAAGGTGGCCCGCAAGAGCGAGAACCCGTCGATCACCCGGGACGTCTCCGGCGAGGGCGTCCAGCAGGCGCTGCTGAAGATCCTCGAAGGGACGACGGCCTCGGTCCCGCCGCAGGGCGGCCGTAAGCACCCGCACCAGGAGTTCATCCAGATCGACACGACGAACGTGCTGTTCATCGTGGGCGGTGCCTTCGCCGGCCTGGAGAAGATCATCGAGGCGCGCGCGGGTGCGAAGGGCATCGGCTTCGGCGCCACGATCCGCTCCAAGCGCGAGCTGGCGTCCAAGGACGTCTTCGAGGACATCATGCCGGAGGACCTGGTCAAGTTCGGCATGATCCCCGAGTTCATCGGCCGTCTGCCGGTCATCACCTCGGTCCACAACCTCGACCGCGAGGCCCTCCTCCAGATCCTGGTCGAGCCCCGCAACGCGCTCGTCAAGCAGTACCAGCGCCTCTTCGAACTCGACGGCGTGGAACTGGACTTCGAGCGCGAGGCCCTGGAGGCCATCGCCGACCAGGCCATCCTCCGCCAGACCGGCGCCCGCGGCCTGCGCGCCATCATGGAGGAAGTCCTCATGTCCGTGATGTACGAGGTCCCGTCCCGCAAGGACGTGGCCCGAGTCGTCATCACGGCAGACGTCGTCCACTCGAACGTGAACCCGACCCTGATCCCGAGGGACGCGCGGGGGCGGGGGACGGGCGAGCAGAAGACGGCCTGAGCATCTCGGCGGCGGGCAGGCACCCTGTTGGGGTGCCTGCCCACTGGCGTGTCAGACAATGGACGCCCGAATCACGCCATCGTTCCGCCGGCAGCTGGAGCCCGTTCCGGCTTTCTTGATCCAATGAGTCCGACCGAGCTGGACGCATGTTCGACTGTCCGGCTGTGTAAAACGGGAGGACTCTTGATGAATTTCCAGAGCGTGAAGCGCATGGCGGCTGCGGCGAGTGTGGTGGTCGCTGCCGGGGCTCTGCCGCTCATTTCGGCCACGCCGGCGAGCGCCGCCTGGGACGACTGCGCGAGCTACATCGCCAGCCATGGCTACAGGGTCGGTCCCAAGGTGACGGCAGCGTGCAGCCACAGTGCCCTAGACACGGGTATCGGCCGCATGCCGAACCCCATTTGTGAAGTGGGTCTGGTGAAAATCCACGTCAAGGACGAAGTTGCGTCTGCCGCCTGCCGACGTGCCTAACAGGCGCAGGCGACGTGCAAGAGGGGTGCCCGCCATACGCTGACGGACACCCCTCCGCAGGGGGACACGACGGAGATGTCGTGACCTGACTAGATCTTCACTCGCACGTCGTTGCGGAGCTTGGCCGCGAGTTCCGCGGCGTCGGAGATCGAGCCGCCCTGGCCCGAGGCGATGCTGGCGACGCTGTACGACGAGACGATGGCGACGGTGCTGTGGTCGCCCCAGATGCAGATCGGAAACTTCAGGGTCTTCGGCACCCCCGCCTCCGAGGACGACGAGTCGCTGGTGTCGATCTGGGCCACCTGGCACTTCATGATGCCGTTGAAGTTCGCGGGGTGGACGGTCTCGGGGGTGCCGATCAGCTTGCCCTTGGTCTCGGAGTCGCTCTGGTCCTTCTCGGACTCCGTCTTCGCCTTGGCGAACATGGCGTCGACGACTGCCTCGGGGTTGTCGATCGTCCCGTACACGCCGTTGAAGCCGAGACCCTTCTTGGTCAGGCCCTTGCCGCTCTCGTACTTGGCGCCGACCTCCGTGGGGTTCTTGACCCCCCACTTCTCGAAGTCCGACTTGTCGGAGTCGCTGATGTCGTCCGAGGAGTCCGAGTTGCCGGACTTCGTGTAGGTGCCGTTGATCACCGTCTCCGGAGTCGTCAGCTTGTGCGGCCCGTCGTCCGCCACGTCGCTGCTGCCGCTGCCACCGTTGAGCGCGAAGGCCGCGCCCACCGCCACGGCGGCCACCACGGCCACCGCGCCGATGATCAGGCCCGTCTTCTTCTTGCCCCCGGCCGGGGCCGGCGGCTGCGCCATGCCGTAGGGCTGCTGGCCGTAAGGGGCCTGCTGGCCGTAGGGGTTCGGCTGCGGGGGCATGCCGCCCTGCTGCGGGTAGCCGTAGCCGGGCTGCTGGGCCGGAGGGGCCTGCTGGGGGTAGCCGTAGCCGGGCTGGGGTGCCTGCGGCGGCTGGCCGTAGGGGCCCGGCTGGCCGTACGGACCCGGCTGCCCCGGCTGGCCATAGGGACCCGGCTGCTGGGGCGGCCCGCCGTACGGGCCCGGCTGGTTGTAGCTCATGAACTTCTCAGTCCCCTCCGTTGCTTATGCGTTCTTCACATCTTGGCGTGCCGCGCCGCGATGTAGGAAGGCGGGGGCCGATTGATGCTTAGTTGTTGACGTCCTGTGCCTGTTGGCGGACGTACTCGGCGACAGCGGCGACGGACCTGAGAACTGCTGACGAGGCGTAATACGACGACGACCAGACACGGATCCGTTCGGCCGCCGGTGTTGGGCTGGTTTGCTGGCGCACCGCACGGGCTGCCGCGTGTCTGAACCGCTTGGCCAACTGTGCGATCGACTGGTCTGCCGGATAGGTGACAACCAAGTGAATGTGGTCCGCCGCACCAGCGAACTCCGTCACCTCCGCGCCCGCCTCAGAGGCCGCTGTGCGGACCGCCTGCTCGCTGGCCCGGAGCAGGGTTTCGGTGAGCACTGTGCGACAGCCGTCCGTTGCGAATGCCAGCCGTGCCTGGAGGCTGTGAAACCGCGTGGTGGGGCGTTCCTCCATCGGCCCGGGGCTTGATGCTGCCTGCCTGCGCTGTTTTGAAGGATGAGCGGTCCTCCACATGGCCAGCGCCGAGCGGGTCCAAGTGGGGGTACGTCCTGTGTAGGTGGGGACCGGGAAGTCGTTCGGCCGTGAGTTGAGCACGTAGATCGCCTGGAGGGAGATGCCCAGGTAGTCGGCCGCCTGAGCTGGAGTGAGCCGGATGTCCGTCATGGATTTCACCGTATGACAGGCAAGTTGAACTTGTCTGTCATACGGTTGGTGCGGCGAAGGCAGAACGACGCAGGAGCGGGGAGAGGGGGTGTCAGTGCCAGGGCGAAGCGGACGTGTGCAGCGGGAGCGAATCGCGGATTCTGGACGTAAGTACCGGTTGTACCCCACGCCTTGTCAGGCGGAGCGACTCCGCGAGTGGGGCCACACCTGCCGCGCCGTCTGGAACGTCGCCTTGGAGCAGCGGATCTACGTGTATCGCCAGCGCGGTAGGACTCTGCGCGCCGACGAGCAGTGCCGCTTCCTGACACAGGCGCGACATGATCTCGAGTGGATCGGGGATCTCCCGTCTCAGGCGCCACAGCAAGTCCTTCGCCACCTTGATCGGGCCTACGACAACTTCTGGAACCCGGAACACCCGGCCGACTTCCCCCGCTTCAAGAAGCGGACTGTTTGTGTGGCGATCCCGCTCCCAGGACAGGCTGTTCGTGTGACCCGGCTGAATCGCAAGTGGGCCTGTGTCAGGATCCCTAAGCTCGGCGAGGTCCGATTCAGGCTGACGCGCTCCCTCGGGGGGCAGATCAAGAACGCCTCGATTCGCGTCGACGGGGCCGGCCGGTGGTTCATCGCCTTCGGTGTCCGCGCCGGAAGACGAGCAGCCCCGCCCAACGGTCAGCCACCCGTGGGAGTGGACTTCGGTGTGAAGCAGTCGGCGTACCTGTCGGATGAACCGGCTCCCCGACTCATGAGCGGGACGCTGACCGAGGGCGAGAAGCGCCGACTGGCGGGGTTGGAACGCCGTAGAGACCGTCAGATCAAGCAGGCCAGACAACGCCAGGGAGGGAGATACAGCAACCGGCTGAAGAGGACGCTCCGCGCCATCGCGGAGCTGAAGGCTCGGCAAGCTCGCCGCCGACTGGACTTCACGCACAAGCTCACCACCGACCTTGCCAAGAGCCACGGTCTGGTCGCCATCGAGGATCTTCGCGTGAAGCAGATGACAAAGAGCGCAAAAGGCACACGGAGCGCACCTGGAGTGTGTGTCTCGCAGAAGTCCGGGCTGAATCGGGGCATCCTTGACAATATGCCGGGCGAGCGACATCGCCAGCTCGCCTACAAGTGTCCCGATTACGGATCCGTTCTTGTCACGGTCCCGCCTGCCGGGACCTCACAGACGTGCGGCATCTGCCGAGTCCGGGACCCGGCATCACGGGTCAGTCGTGATGCTTTTGTCTGCACCGCTTGCGGACATACCGACGATGCGGATCACAACGCCTCGGTCGTGATCCTCGATCGCGCACTGCACACCAATACATTGCCGCAGGACATTGCGGTGAACAGCACGCAGCGGCCAACCCTCGTGGACCGGTCGAGCCTCGCACCTGTGCGGGGCACGCGTGAACCTCTGATGCTTCAGTCCTTGACGGTACAGGCCGTGGCGGGCAGCGAAGATCATCAGAAATCCCCGCAGCGGGTCGCTGCGGGGAGGATGTCAAACAACAAACGCGTTTCGGCGCCGCTCCCTGACGCCTCTAAACTGTGCCCGTGACCGAGAACGCTCAGCAGCAGCCACCCGCGCCCGACAACGAACTGCCGACCCAGTACGCGCCGGCCGATGTAGAGGGGCCGCTGTACGAGCGCTGGGTAGAGCGCGGTTACTTCGAGGCGGACGCGAAGAGCGACAAGCCGCCGTACACCGTCGTCATCCCGCCGCCCAACGTCACCGGCAGCCTCCACCTGGGCCACGCCTTCGAGCACACGCTCATCGACGCCCTGACCCGCCGTAAGCGCATGCAGGGCTACGAGACCCTGTGGCAGCCCGGCATGGACCACGCCGGCATCGCCACCCAGAACGTCGTCGAGCGTGAGCTGGGCAAGGAAGGCAAGTCCCGGCACGACCTGGGCCGCGAGGCCTTCGTCGAGCGTGTCTGGCAGTGGAAGGCCGAGTCCGGCGGCCAGATCAGCGGGCAGATGCGCCGTCTGGGTGACGGCGTCGCCTGGTCGCGCGAGCGCTTCACGATGGACGAGGGCCTCTCCCAGGCCGTCCAGACCATCTTCAAGCGGCTCTACGACGACGAGCTGATCTACCGCGCCGAGCGCATCATCAACTGGTGCCCCCGCTGTCTGACGGCGATCTCGGACATCGAGGTCGAGTACCAGGACGACGACGGCGAGCTGGTCTCCATGAAGTACGGCGAGGGGGACGACACCATCGTCGTCGCCACCACCCGTGCCGAGACGATGCTCGGCGACACCGCCGTCGCCGTCCACCCGGACGACGAGCGCTACAAGCACCTCGTCGGCAAGCTCATCAGGCTCCCGCTGACCGACCGCTCCATCCCGGTCGTCGCCGACACCCACGTCGACCCCGAGTTCGGCACCGGCGCCGTCAAGGTGACCCCGGCCCACGACCCGAACGACTTCGAGATCGGCCAGCGTCACAACCTGCCGGCCATCACGATCATGGACGAGCACGCGGTCATCACGGCCCACGGCCCCTTCCAGGGCCTGGACCGCCTGGAGGCCCGCTCCGCCATCGTCGCCGCGCTGCGCGCCGAGGGCCGGATCGTCGCCGAGAAGCGGCCGTACATCCACTCCGTCGGCCACTGCTCGCGCTGCAAGACCACCATCGAGCCGCGCCTGTCCATGCAGTGGTGGGTCAAGGTCGGCCCGCTGGCCAAGGCCGCCGGTGACGCCGTCCGTGACGGCAAGGTCAAGATCCATCCGCAGGAGATGGAGAAGCGGTACTTCGACTGGGTCGACAACCTCCACGACTGGTGCATCTCGCGGCAGTTGTGGTGGGGCCACCGCATCCCGGTCTGGTACGGCCCGAACGGCGAGGTCGTCTGCGTCGGCCCGGACGACGAGGCCCCGACCGGCGAGGGCTGGCACCAGGACACCGACGTCCTCGACACCTGGTTCTCCTCCGGCCTGTGGCCCTTCTCCACCCTGGGCTGGCCCGAGCAGACCGACTCGCTCGCGAAGTTCTACCCGAACTCCGTCCTGGTCACCGGCTACGACATCCTCTTCTTCTGGGTCGCCCGGATGATGATGTTCGGCCTGTACGCGATGGACGGCACCCCGCCGTTCCACACCATCGCCCTGCACGGCATGGTCCGCGACCAGTTCGGCAAGAAGATGTCGAAGTCCTTCGGCAACGCGGTCAACCCGCTGGACTGGATGGACAAGTACGGCTCCGACGCCCTCCGCTTCACCCTCGCCCGCGGCGCCAACCCCGGCGTCGACGTCCCGATCGGCGAGGACTGGGTCCAGGGCTCCCGCAACTTCGCCAACAAGATCTGGAACGCGACCCGCTTCGCGCTGATGAACGGCGCGACGGTCGAGGGCCCGCTGCCGGACGCGTCGAAGATGTCGGCGACGGACCGCTGGATCCTCTCCCGGCTCAACTCCGTCGTCGCCGAAGTCGACGCGCTCTACGACGACTTCCAGTTCGCCAAGCTCTCCGACGCCCTGTTCCACTTCGCGTGGGACGAGGTCTTCGACTGGTACGTCGAGCTGTCCAAGACGACGTTCCAGGCGGGCGGCGAGCCGGCCGAGGTCAGCAAGCGCGTCCTCGGCGAGGTCCTCGACGTCACCCTGAAGCTCCTCCACCCGGTCGTCCCGTTCGTGACGGAGACCCTGTGGACCACGCTGACGGGCGGCGAGTCGGTCGTCATCGCCAACTGGCCCAAGGACAGCGGCTTCCGTGACGCCGACGCCGAGCGGGAGATCGAGTCGCTCCAGTCGGTCATCACCGAGGTCCGCCGCTTCCGCGCCGACCAGGGTCTGCAGCCCGGCCAGCGTGTCCCGGCCCGCCTGACGCTGGACGGTACGGCGCTGGCGCCGCACGAGGCGGCCATCCGCCAGCTGCTGCGCCTCCAGCCGGAGGGCGAGTCCTTCACGGCGACGGCGACCCTCCCGGTCGCGGGCGCCGAGGTGGCGCTGGACCTCTCCGGCACGATCGACGTCGCGGCGGAGCGCAAGCGCCTCGCGAAGGACCTCGCGGCGGCCGAGAAGGAGAAGGCCCAGGCCACGGCCAAGCTCGGCAACGAGGCGTTCCTCGCGAAGGCCCCGGACCAGGTGGTCGACAAGATCCGCACGCGCCTGGCCAAGGCGGACGAGGACATCGCCCGTATCCAGTCCCAGCTGGACCGACTGCCGCAGGCGTAAGTCGTTCGACCCTGCTGAAGGCCCCCGGAGCTGTCAGGCACCGGGGGCCTTTCGCCTGCCCGTGCGGAAGCCACCCCGGACCGACGCCGCCAAGCCCCCGCGCGCTCCGTAGACTGACCCTGTGAGCGACCACGGCACCGACGACCAGCGAGACCCCCTCGACAGCTTCGACGAGATGATCGAAGCCGAAACCACCCGCGACCCCGACCTCGCGGTGATCGAGGCCGGCAGCCGCACCCTGCGCACCCAGGGCGGCCCGCCGCAGGCCGACGTACCCGCGCGCCCCGAGGACCCCGAGGTCGACAAGGCCCTGCGCGAGGTCGAGGCGGAGCTGGCGACCCGCTGGGGCGAGACCAAGCTGGAGCCCTCGGTCAGCCGTATCGCCGCGCTGATGGACGTGCTGGGCGAGCCGCAGCGCTCGTACCCCTCCGTCCACATCACCGGCACCAACGGCAAGACCTCCACCGCCCGCATGATCGAGGCCCTGCTCGGTTCCTTCGAGCTGCGCACCGGCCGCTACACCAGCCCGCACGTGCAGTTGGTCACCGAGCGGATCAGCCTGGACGGCGCCCCGATGTCCGCCGAGCGCTTCATCGAGACGTACAGCGACATCAAGCCGTACGTCGAGATGGTCGACGCCGCCCAGGAATACCGGCTCTCCTTCTTCGAGGTGCTCACCGCCATGGCGTACGCCGCCTTCGCGGACGCGCCGGTGGACGTCGCCGTCGTCGAGGTGGGCATGGGCGGCGCCTGGGACGCCACCAACGTGATCGACGCCGACGTCGCCGTGGTGACGCCCATCGACCTGGACCACACCGACCGGCTCGGTGAGACGCACGCGGAGATCGCCGCCGAGAAGGCCGGGATCATCAAGCAGGGTGCGACCGTCATCCTGGCGCAGCAGCCGGTGGAAGCCGCGCAGGTGCTGCTGAAGAAGGCGGTCGAGGTCGACGCGACCGTGGCCCGGGAGGGCCTGGAGTTCGGGGTCGTCGCCCGGCAGGTGGCCGTCGGCGGGCAGCTGATCACGCTGCGCGGTCTCGGCGGCGAGTACCCCGAGGTGTACCTGCCGCTGCACGGCGCCCACCAGGCGCACAACGCGGCCGTGGCGCTCGCCGCAGTCGAGGCGTTCTTCGGTGTCGGCGCGCAGCGCGCGGAGCCGCTGGACATCGACGTCGTCCGCAGGGCCTTCGCGGCCGTCTCCTCGCCGGGCCGGATGGAGGTCGTACGGCACTCTCCCACGGTGATCCTGGACGCCGCGCACAACCCGGCGGGCGCGCGGGTGACCGCGGAGGCGGTGCAGGAGGCGTTCGACTTCAGCCGGCTGATCGGCGTGGTCGGCGCGAGCGGCGACAAGAACGTCCGGGAGGTGCTGGAGGCCTTCGAGCCGATCTTCGCCGAGGTCGTCGTCACCCGGAACTCCAGCGACCGCGCCATGGACGCGGACGAGCTGGCCGCGATCGCCGTCGAGGTGTTCGGCGACGAGCGGGTCCAGGTCGAGCCGCGGCTGCCGGACGCCCTGGAGGCCGCGATCACGCTGGCCGAGGAGGAGGGCGAGTTCGCGGGCGGCGGGGTGCTGGTCACCGGATCGGTCATCACGGTGGGCGAAGCCCGCCTGCTTCTGGGAAAGGGCTGAGGGGTTCCGTCGTGCGTGTGCTCTGCTCATCGACTCTGATCGGCGAGTTCTTCGTCATCGGCTTCGCCGGTCTGGTGGCCATGAAGGACCCGGACCTGTCGGTGTCCATGGTGTGGCTGGTCAGCGGTCTCGCCATGGTGCTGTGCCTGCTGCTGTGCGGCATGGTGACCCGGCCGGGCGGCGTCGCCCTCGGCTGGGTGCTGCAACTCGGCCTGATCGCCTCCGGTTTCGCCGTCCCGACCATGTTCTTCCTCGGCGTGGTGTTCGCGGGGCTGTGGTGGGCGTCGGTGCACTTCGGCAGGAAGGTGGACGAGGCCAAGGCCCGGTTCGCCGCCGAGGCCGAGGCCGAGGCCGCGGGCTCCTCCGCACCTGACGCTGCGTAACGGGCTCCCGGACACGCCCTGTAACCTCGTCCCACCGCACATATCAGTCAGAAGGAGTCACCCCGATGAGCCAGCGCACCCTCGTCCTGCTCAAGCCCGACGCCGTCCGTCGCGGCCTGACCGGCGAGATCATCAGCCGTATCGAGCGCAAGGCCGGCTGGCAGATCACCGCGCTGGAGCTGCGCACCCTGGACCAGGGCACGCTGGAGCAGCACTACGGCGAGCACGTCGGCAAGCCCTTCTACGAGCCGCTGGTCGAGTTCATGGCCTCGGGCCCGGTCGTCGCGCTGATCGTGGAGGGCGAGCGGGTCATCGAGGGCGTGCGCCAGCTGGCCGGCCCCACCGACCCGATCGCCGCCGCCCCCGGCTCCATCCGCGGTGACTTCGGCGTCATCGTCCGGGAGAACCTGATCCACGCCTCCGACTCCGAGGAGTCCGCCGAGCGCGAGGTGAAGATCTTCTTCCCGGGCCGTGCCTGAACGGCGACGTCGGGCTGATATTCGGATAAATTTTCTGACGGAGAGTCAGCTCCGTCAGGGGTCCTCGGGGGACCGTCGCCTGGGACGGCCGTACATTTTCGGCCGTCCTTTGGCATATGCGTTGCCGATCGGGGGAACGCGTGCCACCGATGGACCGTCTCCACAAGCGAGGCGGCTCGTCATCTGCTGACAATGGCGAAGACCCTCGCGCAGTGTCCGTGCAGGCGCGTCTACCATGGAAGCCTTCACGTCACAGCACCCACCTCGCCAACCTGAAAAGCCCTCAAAAGCTCGTGGGAAGGCCAGACGAATCCTGATGGGGAACTCAATGTCGTTCATCGGCCGTGACATGGCTGTCGACCTCGGGACCGCCAACACGCTGGTGTACGTCAGGGGTCGCGGGATCGTACTCAACGAGCCGTCCGTGGTCGCGATCAACACCAACACTGGTGGCATCCTCGCGGTCGGTGCCGAAGCGAAGAAGATGATCGGCCGGACGCCGGGCAACATCGTCGCCGTGCGTCCACTGAAGGACGGCGTGATCGCCGACTTCGAGATCACCGAGCGGATGCTCCGCTACTTCATCCTGAAGATCCACAAGCGGCGCTACCTCGCCCGGCCGCGCGTGGTCGTCTGTGTGCCCTCGGGCATCACGGGCGTCGAGCGCCGCGCCGTCATCGAGGCGTCCACCCAGGCCGGCGCCCGCCAGGTGCACATCATCGAGGAGCCCATGGCCGCCGCCATCGGCTCCGGGCTGCCGGTCCACGAGGCCACGGGCAACATGGTGGTGGACATCGGCGGCGGCACCACGGAGGTCGCGGTCATCTCGCTCGGCGGCATCGTCACCGCCCAGTCCATCCGTGTCGCGGGCGACGAACTGGACAACGCGATCATCCAGCACATCAAGAAGGAGTACAGCCTTCTGCTGGGTGAGCGGACGGCCGAGCAGATCAAGATCACGATCGGTTCGGCGTACGACCTCGACTCCGACGAGCACACCGAAATCCGTGGCCGGGACCTGGTGTCCGGACTGCCGAAGACCGTCGTCATCTCGGCCGCCGAAGTCCGCAAGGCGATCGAGGAGCCGGTCAACGCGATCGTCGACGCCGTGAAGACGACGCTCGACAAGTGCCCGCCGGAGCTGTCCGGCGACATCATGGACAGAGGAATCGTTCTGACCGGCGGCGGGGCGCTGCTGCGCGGCCTGGACGAGCGCCTGCGGCGGGAGACCGGCATGCCGATCCACATCGCCGAGGACCCGCTGGACAGCGTGGCGCTCGGCTCCGGAAAGTGCGTCGAGGAGTTCGAGGCGCTCCAGCAGGTCCTGGACGCCCAGCCGCGCCGGTGACGTGACGTCGATTCCGCCGTACGAGACGTTCTCCTCTCGTGCGGCGGATCGTTGACGTAGACGTTGATATAGAGGCATAAGCTCCCACAAATGGGCCCCTTGGGTCGGTGCTTCACCGACGGCACCGTCTGGGGGTCCCCGAATTCCTACTTGAGGAAGGGCACGGCCGCCGCACGTGAGGGACACGAAAGAGAGCCGGCTGCTCCTGGTCCTGCTGATCGCCATCGCGTTCGCGCTGATCACGGTGGACATCCGAGGGGGCCGGAACTCGCCTGTCGACGGTGCCCGGCAGGCCGCCGCCGCGGTGTTCGGCCCGATCGAGAACGGGCTGTCCTCGGCGGTCGAGCCGGTCGGCAACGCCGTCTCCGCCATCCGTGACTCCGGCAGCCGCCACAACCGGCTCGCCGCGCTGGAGAAGGAGAACGCGGCCCTCAAGGCGAAGCTCGGCAGCGACGACCGCAACCGCAGCCGCCTCAAACAGCTCGACAAGATGCTGAAGATCTCGGGCGAGGGCCAGTACGGCATCAAGGGCGCCCAGGTCATCGCCATAGGGTCGGCGCAGGGCTTCTCCTGGACCATCACCATCGACGCCGGCGCCGACGACGGCATCAAGCGCGACATGACCGTACTCAACGGCGACGGGCTGGTCGGCCGCGTCACCACCGTCGGCCCGAACACCTCCACCGTGCTCCTCGCCAACGACCCCGACTTCACCGTCGGTACTCGCATGGAGAGCGGCGACGAACTCGGCTTCGCCTCCGGGCAGGGCGACCGACCGCTGCGCGTCGAACTCCTCAACGCCAAGGCCGAGGTGAAGAAGGGCGACCGGCTCGTCACCTTCGGCTCCGAGGCGGACAAGCCCTTCGTGCCCGGCGTCCCGGTCGGCGTGGTCTCCCGAGTCGACCCCTCCGGCGGCGGCCTCACCCGCACCCTCTACGTCACGCCGTACGTCGCCTTCACCAAGCTCGACATCGTCGGCGTGGTCGTCGAGGCGCCGAAGAAGGACCCGCGGGACACCGTGCTCCCGGCCCAGCCCAAGCCGATCCCGACGCCGACGGTGACCGTCACGGTCACCCCTTCGGCCGACGCACCCGCCGACGGACAGCAGCAGTAGGAGCTCTTCACCTCATGCGCCTCAACCGGATCCTGCTCTCCTCCGCGCTGGTCGTCGTCGCCCTCGTGGTGCAGGTCAGCGTCCTTGCCCGGCTGCATCTGCCGGGCGCCGTGCCCGACCTGCTGCTGCTCACCGTCCTCGGCCTCGCCATGGTGTACGGCCACGTCGGCGGCGCCCTCGTCGGCTTCGGCGCGGGCCTCCTCGCCGACCTCGCCCCGCCCGCCGACCACGCGGCCGGCCGCTACGCGCTCGTGCTGTGCGTCATCGGCTACGGCGCCGGGCTCATCAGACCGGAGAACGGCCGCCTGAAGTCGGCGACCGGCCCGATGGCCGTCGTGGTCGCCGCCGCGATCGGCTCCACCCTGCTCTACCTGGGCGTCGGCACCCTCGTCGGCGACACCGCGGCCCGCCATGTCGGCCTGACCGGCCTGCTGTTCTCTGCCGCCCTGTACGACCTGCTGCTCGCCCCGTTCGTGGTCCCCGGGATCATGTGGCTGGCCCGCCGCGCCGACAACAACCCGCTGGCCGAAAGCGGCCCGGCCGCCAAGGCCGGTGACATCTCCTCGGGCTGGCAGTCCTCCGGCACCGGCCTGCGCATCGGCTCCCAGCGCGGTGGCCTCGGCGCGCTGAAGGCCAAGGCCCGCACCCGCTCGGCCCGGGTCGGCCGCATCAAGGGGGTCAAGCGGCTGTGAACAGCGCAGAGTTCACCCGAACGGGGCAGCTTTCGCGGAACGCGGGCTCACAGGCCGGTCGTTCATCACGCGTACGCACACACACGGTTCGCGTACTCACGTTCGCGTACTGAGAGGGGGAGACAGCCACAGTGACCAACATTCCCGAGACCGGAAGGACCCCACGGGTCCAGACGCGCCTCGTCGTGATCCAGATCCTCGTCCTCTCCCTCCTCGGCACGCTCGGCGGCCGGCTGTGGTACCTGCAGATCCGGGAGGGCGCCGAGTATCAGAAGGAGGCCTCCGGCAACCACGTCCAGCAGGTCGTCCAGCCCGCCGTCCGCGGCGACATCCTGGACGCCCGCGGCGTGCCCCTCGCCGACAACGAGACCCGGCTGGTGGTCTCCGCCTCCCGCACCGACCTGCTCAAGCAGCGGGACGGCGGCAAGGCCGTCCTCGCCAAGCTGGCCGGCGTCCTCGGCATGAAGACCGAGGAGGTCAGGCAGAAGGTCCGGCTGTGCGACGCCAAGACCCCCCAGCCCTGCTGGAACGGCTCGCCGTACCAGCCGATCCCGATCACCGACAAGGCAACCGCCAAGCAGGCCCTGCAGATCCGCGAGCGCTCCGAGGACTTCCCCGGCATCACCGCCGAGCCCGAGGCCGTGCGACGCTACGCGGGCCCCGGAAAATCCAACACCGCCCAGGTGCTCGGCTACCTCTCGCCCGTCACCGACGACGAAATCCAGAAGGCCAAGGACACCGACTCGCCGTTCCTGCGCTCCGACATGGTCGGCCGCTCCGGCCTGGAGCGGGAGTACGACAAGCAGCTGCGCGGCAAGGCCGGCGTCACCCGCTACGAGGTCGACAACCTCGGCCGGGTCATCGGCAAGGCCAAGGCGGACCCGGCCGAGGCCGGCTCCAAGCTGGTCACCAGCATCGACTCCCGCGTCCAGCGGGTCGCAGAGTACGAACTGGACAAGGCGATGAAGGTCGCCCGCCAGCAGTTCGACAAGGTCACCGGCGAGAAATACAAGGCCGACTCCGGCGCCGTCGTCGTGATGGAGGCCAAGACCGGCCGGATCGTCGCCATGGCCTCGGCCCCGACCTACGACCCGAACGTGTGGGTGGGCGGCATCTCCGCCAAGGACTACAAGGCCCTCACCGGCAAGAACTCCGACTACCCGCTGCTCAACCGGGCCATACAGGGTCAGGCCGCGCCCGGCTCGACCTTCAAGGTGGTCTCCACGGCCGCCGCGGTCCAGGCCGGCTATGTGTGGGACGGCGGCTACCCGTGCACCAGCTCCTACTCGGTGGGCGGCCAGGTCTTCAAGAACTTCGAGGGCGAGAACTTCGGCCCGATCTCCCTCGGCCGCGCCCTGGAGGTCTCCTGCGACACCGTCTTCTACGGTCTTGCGGACCGGGAGTGGAAGAGGGACGGCGGCATCCACCCGAAGAAGGGCCAGCCGAAGGACTGGTTCTTCAAGACCGCCCACCAGTTCGGCCTCGGCAAGGAGACCGGCGTCGACCTGCCCAACGAGGTCACCGGCCGCGTCCCCGACCGCCAGTGGAAGCTCGACTACTGGAAGGCCAACAAGGACGCCTGGTGCAAGTCCGGCAAGAAGGACGGCTCCTACGTCGAGAGGATCGCCTACGAGAACTGCCTCGAAGGCAACAGGATGCGCGAGGGTGACGAGATCAACTACTCCATCGGCCAGGGCGACACCCTCGTCACGCCGATCCAGGAGGCAGTGATCTACGGCGCCGTCTCCAACGGCGGCACCATGTACGCGCCCACCATCGGCAAGGCGATCATCAGCCCCGACGGCAAGACCGTGACGCCCATCAAGCCGAAGGTGCGCGGCAGGCTGCCGGTCAGCCAGGCCACCCTCCACGGCATGAACGACGCCTTCGCGGGCGTCATCACCCGCGGTACGGCCGCCTGGAAGTTCGGCGGCTGGCCGCAGGACAAGATCCCGCTGCACGCCAAGACCGGTACCGCCGAGGTCTACGGCAAGCAGACCACCTCCTGGCTGGCCACCTACTCCAAGGACTACACGGTGATCATGACGATCGCCCAGGCCGGTACGGGTTCCGGTGCCTCCGGTGAGGCCGTGCGCAACATCTACAGCGCGCTCTACGGCGTCCAGGGCGACGGCTCCATCGACAACAAGAAGGCCCTGCTGCCCGAACCGCAGAAGGGCCTGCCGAAGGTCCGCACGGACGGCACCATCGCCGCCCCGAAGATCACCGGCGACCCGGGGAAGGACAACGAGAAGGCCCAGGCGACCGGGACGGACGACACCAACGCGGCCGACGACCAGCAGACCCCGGCCACCACGCCCTCGCCCGGCACGGGCGGCAACCGCGACACCCGCAGACGGCCTCGCGGCCGGGGCGGCCGAGGTGGCCGGAGGACGCTCGCATGACCGGCAACAGCTTCTCCGTCTCCGGGTACGGGCCCGAGCGGGCCGGGTGGACCAGGATCTTCGCCCGTGACTCGCTGACCCGCCGCCTCGACTGGCCGATACTGCTCGCGGCCGTCGCGCTGTCGCTGATCGGCTCCCTGCTGGTGTACTCGGCGACCCGCAACCGCACCGAGATCAACCAGGGCGACCCGTACTTCTTCCTCGTCCGGCACCTGATGAACCTCGGCATCGGGGCCGCCCTGATGATCGGCACGATCTGGCTCGGGCACCGCGCCCTGCGCAACGCCGTGCCGATCCTCTACGGCCTGTCGGTCCTGCTGTCCCTGGTGGTCCTCACCCCGCTCGGCGCCACCATCAACGGCCAGCGGAACTGGATCGTCATCGGCGGCTTCTCGATCCAGCCCGCCGAGTTCCTCAAGGTCACGATCATCCTGGGCATGGCGATGATGCTCGCCACGCGGGTGGACGCGGGAGACAAGCCGTACCCGGATCACCGGACGGTGGCGCAGTCCCTCGGCCTCGCGGCCGTACCGATCCTGATCCTGCTGCTCATGCCCGACCTCGGCTCGGTGCTCGCCATGGTGGCCATCATCCTGGGCGTGCTGCTCGCCTCCGGCTCCTCCAACCGCTGGGTCTTCGGCCTGCTCACCGCCGGCGTGATCGGCTGCGTCGCCATCTGGCAGCTGCACATCCTGGACGAGTACCAGATCAACCGCTTCGCGGCCTTCGCCAACCCGGACCTCGACCCGGCCGGCGTCGGCTACAACACCAACCAGGCCCGCATCGCCATCGGCTCCGGCGGACTGACCGGAGCCGGCCTCTTCCACGGCTCGCAGACCACCGGCCAGTTCGTCCCCGAGCAGCAGACGGACTTCGTCTTCACGGTCGCGGGGGAGGAGCTGGGCTTCCTCGGCGCGGGCCTGATCATCTTCCTGATCGGCGTCATCCTGTGGCGCGCCTGCCGCATCGCCCGTGACTCGACCGAGCTCTACGGCACGATCGTCGCCGCCGGGATCGTGGCCTGGTTCGCCTTCCAGGCCTTCGAGAACATCGGCATGACCCTCGGCATCATGCCGGTCACCGGCCTGCCCCTGCCGTTCGTGTCCTACGGCGGCTCGTCCATGTTCGCGGTATGGGTGGCGGTAGGGCTGCTGCAGTCGATCAAGGTGCAGAGACCGATGTCGGCCTGAGGCGGTTCGCGAGGTCGTTAACCGGGTGATTGGGGGGAGTTTTCCCGCCATTCACCCGGGGCGACCCCTGCCTTCCCGGCTCGACAGCCACTAGATTCAATCCATGGCGGATGCGACACGCGAGATCGAGCGCAAGTACGAATCCGACGACAGTGGGCTGCCCGACCTGACCGGCGTCGGCGGAGTCACGGCCGTGCTCGACAAGGGCCTGGTCGAACTGGACGCCACCTACTACGACACCGCCGACCTGCGCCTGGCCGCCGCCTCCCTCACCCTGCGCCGCCGCACCGGAGGCTCCGACGCCGGCTGGCATCTGAAGATCCCGGTCGCCCCCGGAGTCCGCGACGAGATCCGGGCGCCGCTCTCCGACACCGTCCCCGACGAACTGGCCGCCCTCGTGCGCTCCCGGGTCCGCGACGCCGAGCTGATCCCCGTGGTCCGGCTGCGCTCCGCCCGCGACGTGCGCCACCTCCTCGACGCCCACGGCACCCTGCTGGCCGAGGCGAGCGTCGACACCGTGACCGCCGAGCGGCTCACCGCAGGCGGCGGGGCCGCCCAGTGGACCGAGATCGAGGTGGAACTGGCCGACGAGGGCGACCCGGCCTTCCTCGACAAGGTGGAGAAACGCTTGCGCAAGGCGGGCGTACGCCCCTCCAAGGCACCGTCGAAACTGGCCCGGGCCCTGGAACAGACCGCCCCCGGCCGCCCGAAGACCTCCGGACCCCCCGAGCCGAAGACCGCCGGCGACCACGTCCTCGCCTACCTCCGCGTCCAGCGGGACGCGCTGGTCGCCCTCGACCCCGCCGCCCGCCGGGACGTACCCGACTCCGTGCACCAGATGCGCGTCGCCACCCGCCGGGCCCGCAGCACCCTGCGCACCTTCGGCAAGGTCCTCGACCGCACCGTCACCGACCCCATCGGCGCCGAGCTGAAGTGGCTGGCCCGGGAGCTGGGAGTGGACCGCGACCGCGAGGTCCTCACCGAACGCCTCACCACCGCCCTGGACGACCTCCCGCCCACCCTCGTCAGCGGCCCCGTCCACGACCGCCTGGCCGCCTGGGCGAGCGCCCGGCACGGCAGCGCCCGCGGCCACGTCACCGGCGTCCTCGACTCCCGCCGCCACCTCGCCCTGCTCGACACCCTCGACACGCTGATCGCCGACCCACCCCTGCGCAAGGCCGCCGCGGGAAAACCGGAGAAGGTGCTGGCCAAGGCCATCAGCAAGGACCTGGCGAAGCTGTCCGGCCTGGTCGGCCAGGCCCTGGAGCTGCCCCCCGGCGAGGACCGCGACCTCGCCCTGCACGAGGCCCGCAAGAAGGCCAAGCGCACCCGCTACGCCGCCGAGGCCGCCACCCCGGCCCTGGGCTCCCCGGCCCGCTCCCTCACCAAGTCCACGAAGTCCCTGACCACCCTCCTCGGTGACCACCAGGACAGCGTCATGGCCCGCCACACCCTGCGCGAACTGTCCGCGGTGGCCCACGCGGCGGGCGAGAGCGCGTTCACCTACGGCGTGCTCTACGGCAGGGAGGAGCAGCGAGCGGCCCAGGCCGAGACGGACCTGCCGGGCCTGTGGGCGGAGGTCGAGTGGCAGAAGGGCAAGAAGGGGGCGTCCGGCTGAGCGAGGGGGCAAGCCCGGGGGTCCGGTCGTCGGCCGTACGGGGGAGTCCGCCGGGCGCGTTAGGCTTGATGGTCACCCCTGTCAGCTCACGAAGGTTCCCCCGATGTCTGTCGAGTCGGTGTTCCCGCAGCTCGAAGCCCTGCTGCCGCACGTGCAGAAGCCGATCCAGTACGTCGGCGGAGAGCTCAACTCCACCGTCAAGAACTGGGACGAGTGCGACGTCCGCTGGGCGCTCATGTACCCGGACGCGTACGAGGTCGGTCTGCCCAACCAGGGCGTCATGATCCTCTACGAGGTCCTCAACGAGCAGGAAGGCGTCCTCGCCGAGCGCACCTACAGCGTGTGGCCGGACCTCGAGGCGCTGATGCGTGAGCACGACGTCCCGCAGTTCACCGTGGACACGCACCGCCCGGTGAAGG
Organism: Streptomyces sp. NPDC002676; assembly: GCF_053592455.1. Lineage (NCBI taxonomy): Bacteria > Bacillati > Actinomycetota > Actinomycetes > Kitasatosporales > Streptomycetaceae > Streptomyces > Streptomyces sp. NPDC002676. Next base: position 439,775 of record NZ_JBSFVT010000001.1, read on the forward strand.
CCTTCGACGTGTTCGGCCTGTCCTTCTCCACGGAGCTGGGCTACACGAACATGCTGACGGCGCTGGACCTGGCGGGCATCCCGCTGGAGTCCAGGGACAGGGGCATCGACGACCCGATCGTGCTGGCCGGCGGCCACGCCGCCTTCAACCCGGAGCCGATCGCGGACTTCATCGACGCGGCGATCATCGGCGACGGCGAGCAGGCCGTGCTGGACATGACGAAGATCATCCGCGAGTGGAAGGCGGAGGGCCGCCCCGGCGGCCGCGAGGAGGTCCTCCTCCGCCTGGCCAAGACGGGCGGGGTGTACATCCCGGCGTTCTACGACGTCGAGTACCTCCCGGACGGCCGTATCGCCCGCGTGGTCCCGAACCGCTCGGGCGTCCCGTGGCGCGTGTCCAAGCACACGGTCATGGACCTGGACGAGTGGCCGTACCCCAAGCAGCCCCTCGTCCCGCTGGCCGAGACGGTCCACGAGCGCATGTCGGTGGAGATCTTCCGCGGCTGCACGCGCGGCTGCCGCTTCTGCCAGGCCGGCATGATCACCCGCCCGGTCCGCGAGCGCTCCATCACCGGCATCGGCGAGATGGTCGACAAGGGCCTGAAGGCGACGGGCTTCGAAGAGGTGGGCCTCCTCTCCCTGTCCTCCGCGGACCACTCGGAGATCGGCGACATCGCCAAGGGCCTGGCGGACAGGTACGAGGAAGACAAGATCGGCCTGTCTCTCCCCTCCACCCGCGTCGACGCCTTCAACGTCGACCTGGCCAACGAGCTGACCCGCAACGGCCGCCGCTCCGGCCTGACCTTCGCCCCCGAGGGCGGCTCCGAGCGCATGCGCAAGGTCATCAACAAGATGGTCTCGGAGGAGGACCTCATCCGGACGGTCTCCACCGCCTACGGCAACGGCTGGCGCCAGGTGAAGCTGTACTTCATGTGCGGCCTGCCGACGGAGACGGACGAGGACGTCCTCCAGATCGCCGACATGGCGACCCGCGTGATCCAGAAGGGCCGCGAGGTGTCGAAGTCGAACGACATCCGCTGCACGGTCTCCATCGGCGGCTTCGTCCCCAAGCCCCACACCCCCTTCCAGTGGGCCCCGCAGCTCTCGGCGGAGGAGACGGACGCGCGCCTGGAGAAGCTCCGAGACAAGATCCGCGGCGACAAGAAGTACGGCCGCTCGATCGGCTTCCGCTACCACGACGGCAAGCCCGGCATCGTGGAAGGCCTGCTGTCGAGGGGCGACCGCCGCATCGGCGCGGTCATCCGCGCGGTGTACGACGACGGCGGCCGTTTCGACGGCTGGCGCGAGCACTTCTCCTACGACCGCTGGATGCAGTGCGCCGACAAGGCACTGGCCCCCTTCGGCGTGGACGTCGACTGGTACACCACCCGCGAGCGCGCCTACGAGGAAGTCCTCCCCTGGGACCACCTGGACTCCGGCCTCGACAAGGACTGGCTCTGGGAGGACTGGCAGGACGCCCTGGACGAAACGGAGGTCGAGGACTGCCGCTGGACTCCGTGCTTCGACTGCGGCGTGTGCCCGCAGATGGACACGGCCATACAAATCGGCCCGACCGGCAAGAAGTTGCTGCCGCTGACGGTCAAGAACGCAGGTCAGGCGCCCGCTTCGAGTGGTCACGGGCACTGAGGTGAGCGAGGCCTTGATCGGGTGATTGAGGCGCTGGCGGGGGTGAGTGAGGAGGAGGTGGCTGCGGCGTTGGCTGCGGTCGGCGCTTCACGGCCTCGCCAACTGGCGCCGTCGGCCTTCTCTTGGACGCCACTGCCAGCGCCTGGAGGCGGCTCGCAAATCGTCTCCGAGGTGGAGTGGGTCTGAGGGCCGTTCCAGCTTGTGCGTGACCTCGTGGCTCCGCGAGCCCCCTTCCATGACTGGGAGGGGGGCTCGTTGGTATTCGGTGGTGCGAAAGTCCGTGTCCTTGGCGCTATGGAGTTCTCCAACGCAGCTGATTTGCAACCTAGTCCGCGCCGTCCAAGGGCCCGGCTGTGTTCCGCGCCGCGCTCCACCTTAGGCACGCTGCGCCAACCTGCACCCAGGTGTGGGCAGGGCCGGTGGGCATGAGTTGACCACCGCACAGTGTGGCCACGGTCAGAACGCAGCTTCCGGTGGAGGATCAGGCGGCAGGGGGATGGAGGGGGTGCCGTTGTGGCGCTGAGTTCCCTCCCACCTCGTACACCGCCGCGCAGGCAGAGCCGAGCAGACGGTGGATGAGCCTCGGGCGTCCACGCAGTGGTGGCTAGTGTCTGAGCCCGTTAGAGATCTCGCTGCATGAGTGGTTTTCTGTACGGCGGTTCACGCCCTCTAAAACGGGTGCTGATCGCGAATGGGGCACTGCCGCGGGTCGTGGACGCGCCGGCGGACGCGCCTTGAGGTCGGGGTTTTCGCCGTGCTCAACGCGCTCGATGCTCGGGGGCAGTCGGTGCACAGAACGTAGCTGCCGCCTCCTGGGTGCTCTAACCCCCTCCAGGAAGCGGGGCTGAGTCCTCAGCGGGTAGACAGGGCTTGGAGGCCTCTTATACCGCCGCCTGAGGTCAGACCTGGTTCGCGCATCACAGGAGGCCAAGCTCGATTCTCGTCTCCTGGGCCGTCTCGGGAATGAGCGGTAAGTAGATCATGTAGAGCAAGCTGGACGGGGCAGGAATGAGGTCTGCTTGGTGTGCAGGAGGTCGAAACTCGAGGCGGGGTTACTCCCGTTTCGGGTCGCGTGAGTGCCCCGATCGGCCAGCCCTTCAATGCTCGCCACGACGGCCCGGGCTCCTGGCTTCGTCGCACCCCAACAGGCGGTCTAGCACTGCCAATGCGGCCCGCCGCCGGGCTGGGTTACGGCTCCACACAGCCGGACAGACCACACAGACGAAGACGAACACGGGTAGCAGGGCGCCGATGATAGCCGGGAAGTAATTTTCGCTCCAGACCGCCGCGGCCGACAGGGCGATCGTAGGAGCAGCAGAACCGCCGATGACAGCGGCGCTCCTCGCCCGGGAGCGGGCGGAGGGTGTGGGGTCCTTGACCATGTGCAGCTCCAGGGGTTGGAAGTTCCGACTGGAAGCCCAGGACACACCCGTGATCAATTCTGTGGCACCCAGGAGGAAACCCCGGCGCTCTGAGCTGCTTTCACTGGCATGCGACATGGAATCGGCGGCATTCTGTGGGAGGTAGGACGGCATAGGGAGAAGGCATTGAGCGAACACGCTGGCACTGCGGGGCGGTCGCCTGGGCGCCCGCCTGGACCTGTGCCGACGGTCGAGCCGACTCGTTCATACGCGATGGGGCTGCGTGCTTGGAAAGCGTCGGCAGGTAGGACGAACGCACGCCTTGCGGAGGCCACAGGCTTCTCTGAAGCGACCATCGGTCACACACTGTCCGGTATTCGTTACAGTGCGCTCAATGAAGCCTTGCTAGCCCGGGCGCTCAAGATCCTCAAGGCGTGTGGAGCGAAGCAGTCTGACCTCGAACGCTGGGAGCGATTCCACGATGAGCTCGGGGCTTGGGTCAGGCGGGGCATGCAAGGGACGCCACCTATGCCACCCCTCCCACCCGAAGCGGAGTGGACCGGGCCCCGCCCATCCTTGCCCGACACGGTCACGGCACTGCTAGCCCGGCAGCGAGAGGACAGCGACAGCGCGCCCTACGTACTCCCGGAGGGGAGATTACCCCGCCTTTCAGAGGTGTACGTGCGGCAACTTCTCGACTCAGAGAGCGGCGAAGGACCGGCTGCCCGCTTGGTGCACGACGTCCTCAACGATGGGCCTGGGCACCTTCTGGTTGTCGCGGGGCCTGGCGGCGGCAAGTCCACCCTAGTCCGTCAACTAGCGGGGAGCTTCGCCGACTACTGGCTGAAAGACAGTGGACCGTTCTCAGTAGTTCCTCTCTGGGTGACGGCCACCGAACTCGCGCGCCGGCCTGAATCGCTCGAAGCTGCATTGGTGCCAGCCGTACTCCCCCAAGGGTTGCGTTGGCTGGCTCTCGTGGACGGGGTCGACGAGATCGTCGAAGGCGGCACCCGCCGGGCGTTCGTGATCCGGTTGGCGCGCTTCGCCGAACAACACCAGAACACACACCAACTGCTCGTCACCACTAGGCCGTTGCCTGGTGAAGAGGTACGAACCTTGCGGGCGGCGAGCCTGCCCCCCTACGTCCTCGAACCCTTCGACCGCCCGCGCCTGATTGATTTCGCGGAACGATGGTTCGGCGACGAGGAGACAGCCGCGGACTATGTGCGCCATGTCGACCTTGCCTGCCTGGGGTCACTGGTGCGCGTGCCGCTGCTCGCCACCATCACGGCCGTCGTATATGAGGCGTACCCCAACAGCCCACTACCAGGCAACCAGTACCTGCTGTACGAGCAGTACCGGAGGCACCTGGCCCGGAGCAAGGAAAAGCAGCTTAGTGAGCAGTGGCAGCGACTGGAGGCTGCGGTACGGGACGAAGCGCCGGGTTCGGCGGCAGCCGTCCGAGAACTGGCGGCACAACGCGGTGAGGCATTGCTGCACCACCTCGCTGTCGAGCAGACCACACGCGGTATCGAGAACCTGACCCAAACTGCCCTGCGGTGGTTGGACGAGCAATTGGATATACCGGCCAGCCGCCTCATGCTTGGCTGGCCCGACCACGTCAGAGGGCTCCTCGCCGCTACAGGCATGATGGTGCGCACGCCAGCGGATGTGCAGTTCCTGCACACTAGTTTTGCTGAACACCTGGCCGCCGAGTTCCAGTCCAAGCAGCTCCCTGACGTTCCTGCCCTCACCGACCCCGCCTGGGGACCAGTCGTCGACCGCGCTCGCGCCCATGACCAAGCATCTCTTGCCACACTCATCCACGCCGCCCATCGCTCCACGACCCTTGCCAAAGCGTTGTTGACGAAGCTGCAAGCCGGTACGAGCGCGGACCGGCTGGTCGCCGCTCATCTGCTTGCAGAAGGTCCGATCCTCGACGACGCACATGCCCAGTGGTTCCTCGCCCAGCTCGACGGGACCGACCCCGACCTCGACCCTGACTGGTGGCGGCTCGCAGCCAGAATCGGCCACCCAGACGTCACGGACCTGTTGACGGAACTAGCCTGCCGACCTGGCGAACGGCGCTACGCTGCGGCGGCTGCGCTTGCCGCACACCGGCCAGCGGCTGCGGGCGCCGAGCTCCTAAATTTGGTCCTGGCAGCCGGGGAACTGTGGGCGACCCGATGCGACGCTGTGCGCACTCTGGCCCGACTTGGGGACCGACGATCGCGCCAGGCCGCCCAGGCCCTGCGGGAGCAACTGCTTGAGAGGCCGCGCGACCGCTTCAACCGCGAGTCGGCGGTTTCCGCCCTCAAGGAGGTCTACACCACCGGTGAGCTAGAAAGCTTCTTACGCGATCGGGTGGCCCGCTTGGACGAGGCAGTTGACTTCGTCGCGCTGTTAGTACTGGCGGCCGTCAGTGATGAGGACGCTGAGGATGTCAGAGACCGTCTGGTCTCGCTGATCGGTTCGACCGTCACTGAGTCCGTAGCCGACCACGCGGTTGAGACCCTTTTGGAATTGCCCGGATCGGTAGGGGCAGCAGCACTCCTCGACCTGCTCACCTCAGCAACACTGACCCTTCGGCAGCTGCTGCGCCTTGCGTGCAAGGGGATTACGGCTGGGTTGGACCAAGAGGAGATCTTGAGCGCCATGCTGGGAGCGGCTTCCCAGTCGCCGCCGTACGAGATCTGTGACGATCGGGAGGTATTCGTCCTTGCTCGCTCATTCAGCATGCTCATGGGGCAGTTGCACGAGGACGTGAGTCCGGACCTGCTAGCTCTAGCCCATGAAAACGTCTGTTCCTTTGGGCGATACGTACCGGACCATCGAGGCGCATTGGTGGGACTCATGGTCGCCGGGTGGGAGTTGATGGCCGCCAATGACTGGAATGAGCCTTGGGACCGGTCGGGCGGCTTTGAAGCAGCGCGGTTCCTGCTCGCCGACATGGAAGAGATGCTTCTGCCGCCGCGTCGTAACAGGCACGACGATTCGTGGGAAAACTTTTCGTTCCAGGCGTGGGATTGGCACGCTACGATCTGGCCAGGCCGGCGTGGCGGCCTTCGCGCCTGGGGTGAGCGGATTGGCCTGTTGGGGTCTGATGCGACGAACGCCAACGCGTTGGTGGACACAGTAGCGGCCTTTACTAGCGAGACCCGGGTCCCTGAAGCAGGGCGCGCTGCGGTCCTGCTGGCGATGGTGCTCTTGTCGTGCCTAAGCAGCGGCCAGATGGACAGCCAGCAGAGGGCTGCGCACCTGCGCAAGCTCGGTATGAATCATCCCCAGCACCCCGCCTTGTGTGAGCGCCTGAAGGTAATTGCCGAAGCCTTCCAAGTGGAGGCGCTGTATGGGTCGGGCACCTAAGGGCTGTCAGGAGCCCATTCAGAGGAGGCAGCAGCGATCCGTGCCGTGGCGCAGTTGGCTGATCCTTGCGATCGGGCAGCGTGTTGTGCGGGCGCTCGGCCCTCCTCCGGACTGATGGTCGTGTTCAACGGCTTCTGTGTGCCGTCGTTGCCAGCGGGGTTGCCGTCACCGCGATCTAGGAGATCAGCCGAGATAGGGCCGCTCACGGTGCTCCAGGAAGTGACGGATCCGGAGCCGCTGCGTGTGGTGCATCGGCAGTTGATCAATCTCCTCTGGCTGGACGAATCGCAGCTCCGTGGACTCGTCCGAGATCGCGAGTCGGCCGCCGACCATGCGGGCGGTGAAGCAGACGTTGAACTGTCTGCGCACCTCACCGTCCGAGTAGGCGATGACGTGCCGAGGGTCGGTGTACGTGCCCACGAGCCCAGTGATCTCTACGTCCAGACCCGTTTCCTCCTTCACCTCGCGGACGGCCGTTCCCGGAAGTGAGTCGGTCATGTCCATACCGCCGCCAGGGAGCGCCCAGAGATCGTTATCCCGTCGGCGCTGAAGGAGGATGCGCCCTTCGTCATCGGTAACCACGGCGGACGCGGCGACCACCAAACTGTTCGGCTCAGGTGCCGCCGGGTCGTCGTAGTACTCGGTCCGTGCCATGCTCACCCTTCCCGGACTGGCGTCGCGGTCGCCCACACCGCAGCGAAGCTGTCAGCGTACGTGTCGAACATGCCGCCTTCCCCACTACGGCGCAGGTGCCAGACGGGGGCACCGTAGGCGTTCACTCCCCAGACATGAGCGTTGACCAGTGCCTGATCATCGGCCCGGTAGATCGAGTTGTAGAGCGTGGTGCCATGGGTCCGCAGCTCGATGCCAGGTAGCCCGACAAGGGGGCGATAGTGCATCAGCGCGAGACGGCAACGGGACTGGATCCCGTGGCCGAACTTCTCTTCTTCGCCGCGCTGCTGGACGTTTGGGCTGTCCGCGTCGCCGAGTGCAATACGGACTGCGCAGCCCTCGGCCGCTCGCTCCTTCAAGAGCTCGTTGAGTCTCGGGTACGCCTCGTGCAAGAAGATGGCGGCGTACACCAGCACGTCGATCTGCTCGCGAGCCTGGGTCAGCATGTCCACGAAGGTGGACACGGGGATGTCCGCGCGCTGGTCGTAGAGAGCCACAAGCTCCGGACTGACGGCGCGGGCGGGGCGTGCCTGGCGGAGCGATGGCCATAGAGCGTGCACGTCTTCTCCTAGCGTTTCCGCTGTCAACATGGCCGTGGCACGGCGTGGTGTACGCCCCAGATTGACCCATCGTTCGACGGACTTGGGATCGACTTCGACCCTGTCCGCGAGGGCGGTGTACGTCCAGCCGCCGGCCGCCATGGCAGCACGTAACCTCTCGTTCGGCATCCCAATCTCTCCTAATACCCGGGGACGGCACTAGGGACGTTCTACAAGACGCGGGACGTCCCGAAGTGGGGTTTGTCGGAGGTTCCGACGTCCTGTTGGACGGCAGGATGCTCGTGCCCATGGCGAGCAACCAGCAGACCAGACCAGGCATCGGTGAACTGGCGAAGGACACAGCCAGCGGACGTATCGGCGTCGTCATGGGTGAGGTCGGCGCCCGGGTGCAGATAAGGCCCATCGGTGGCGGCGTCGAGTGGGACGCCAAGCCGGACAACGTGGTGGCGTCGACTGCGCGGGAGGAACTGACCGCCCGCCTGGCCATCAAGAACGGCAACAGCCGGGACGGCCTGTGATGCGCGCCATCGGCCGGTATGCGGGGGTCCTGTTCATCATCATGATCAGCGGCTCGTGTGGCCTGGTGATCGGCATGGCCCTCGGTATCAGCCAGTAGACCGGCCGCCCCGGACGGGGTGCCAGTTCCTTGGCTCCCCCCTTCCCCGTTCGGGGCCGGCCTTCCATACCCCCGGTTGTCCTGGGCGATGCCTTGGCGGCCGACGCGGGAGCAAGTGCCAGAGCACAGCGACACTCAAGGAGTATTCGCATGACGGCAACGGCCAACGATCAGAGGACTGGTCGCGCGGTGGCTGGTGAGGACCTGTTCGACAGCCTCACGCACTTCGTGGTCGTCCACAACGGGCAGACGCGCGAGCGGGCCGAGCGGATCGCGGACCAGGCGGTGGCCTTCCTGGTTACCGCAGCAACCGCCACCGTCCCCATGGTCCCGTCGGACGACGTGGACCTCGGTTTGCACGCACTCATCCTGCACACGAAGGAGTACGCAGCACTGTGCGAGCGGTACGCGGGCCGCTTCTTGCACCACAACCCGATGCCGGGCGGAGGGGCCCGTGACCCGGAGAAGGTTGCTACCTCGGCACACGCGATGAAGGCGGCCGGGTTCATGGTCTTCGACGGCCTCTGGACCGTGGACGGCACGAACCTCGCGCAGTGCGACTCGGACTGCGGCCGCCCGTACGGTCAGGCGTAGCTACACGACACCAGCGCGCGGCCGACCTTGATGCGTGGTCGGCCGCGTTGCCCGGAAGGAGAACTGACGTTGTCCGGGACACCCCCTGAACTGCCGATCGTGGTGCTCGACGCACTCATGCCCACAGCTCAGCGCCTGGTCGTCAATCGCCGCGGCTCGATGGTCTGGGAGGTCGAGAGCGATCGGGGGCAGTACGCCGTGAAGGTCGGCTATCCGATCGAGGCTACGGCCGACTGGCCAGCCCAGCCGTGGACGGCGCTCGCACCAGCACGCGAAGGCGCCGTGCTGCACCGCCTGGGCTTCCGTGACTTCGCGTACGGCGAATGGGAACGGGGCACTTGGAACTTCCAGCCGTGGCGCGAAGGACCGGACCTCTACCAGCTGTGGGCGCCCTGCCGTGAGCCGGACTCGCGCATCGAACCGCACACCAGCGTGGCCCTGGGCTGCGTGGAAGTGCTGGCCGAACTGCACTCCAAGGGCTGGGCCCACGGCGATGTGCAGCCCGCCCACTTCATCATCGGGCCGGAACGGACTCACGTCATCGACTTGGCCCTGGCTCGTGGCGGCCACGTGCCCGGGGGGTACGACTTCCCATTCCGCGGCTGCCTTGTCCACTACGAGGCACCGGAGATCGCGCGCAGTGTCCTCGCCACCGGGGAGGCAGATCCCACGCAGGAGGCCGACATTTACGCGCTCGGCGCGTCACTGCTCATCTCCGCCACGGGATGGCGGGCTGTCGAGTACCCGGACGACGCGCCGCGCGCCGAGCAGAGGCAAGCCGTGGCCGACGGCAAGCGTCGTCCCGTGAAAGTACGCGGCGAGCTGGGCGAGCTGATCGACTCCATGCTCAGTCCTGCGCCCGAAGACAGGCCCACGATCTACGAGGTCGGCAAGGCTCTGAGCTGAACCCCCGAAGCGCCGATTCACTCCGACGACGCTTCGCACATCGAAGACCAACCACGCAAAGACCGGACCACCCTCAGCCTGGACAGCATTCCGGGTGGTCAAGAACGCAGGTCCGACGCCAGCTTCGAGCGGTGACACGCACTGACGCGAACGAGGCACTCGACCGGGTGGTTGAGGCGCTGCGGGGGTGAGTGGGGATGAGGTTGTCGCCGCGCTGGAGACGGTAGGAGTACCGACCAGGCGGCGGCAGCCTTTCGCGCGGGACGTGTCGAGTGTTCGCCGGCTGAGTACCCCATTTGTGGGCTGCGGCGCACTTGGGTGATGGTCGAGGGTCCTACGGAATGAACAGGTTCGCCAGATAGGTCGGTTTGGCCTCTATCTCCGCATAGCGCCCGGTCTCCTTCGACCAAGCGACGTTCCCAGCGGTGAGCGCGTTGAAGTCCCTGACGCAGCGCAGCGCGTCGTCGACGACGTCGTCGGCGAGGCCGGAACGTGTCAGCCGCCCGGGCAGGACCTGTTCGAGATCAAGGATGCGCTGGACGTATCCGGCCTGCATCACGGCCACTCGTTCCGCCGCCTCCTGGAGGCTGCACCGGTGATGATGGCAGATCACCGTGACGGCGTTGAACGCATAGTCATGGGCGAGTTCTTTGGGCAGTGAGTAGAGGTCGTTGATGCAGGCATTCGCATAGATCACTGCTTCTCGCATGTCAGTGAAGGCGGGGTTGGCATGCAGTTGGTCGGGCAGATCCACACCGGTTCCGATTTCCATCAGGTCAAGGACGGCATCGAATGCGAACGAGGCGCGGCGGTGCGCGAGGTATTGCTGCAGGCCGGGCACACGCCCTTGTTCCCGGTGGATCATGTCGGCACGGTAGCTGTCGAAATACCACAACAGGTGCGGGACAAATCGGCGTTGCCATGTGGAAGAGCGGACTTCCGTCGTGCGGCGCCACAGATCGGCCAAGGAGCGCGTCAGCCGCCCAGCCGTAACATTTCCGTCGAATACGGCGAACAGTGGCCCGAACGCCTCCCGCCACTGCTCGGGCCGGTAGCCGCGCACCGGGTCGTCGTCGAACTGGTCGTCCAACTGGAAGAGCCACGCGTTCCACTGGGTGATCAGCGTCAGCGCCTCCTGTGAGGCGTTCGGGCACAGCCACGCGGTGAGCCGGTCCACACGAGTGCGCTGCACATGCCGACGCGCCTCCTCGGTGGGCACCAGGCCGAACTCGTCCAGCCATGCCTCAGCAGCCGCGGCAGCCTCCTGGAGTTCCGGATTGAGCGCTGCGGGTACGGGTATGCAGAGGTCCGGAATCCGGAAATTGTCCATACGTCAGCTCGCTTCTCGGTAATCCTCTGCCATTCGCGGCATCCGGCGGCATTGCCGATGCGGCATGCCAAAGCCCGCATGGAGCATCACCACACCGTCCCAGCCACCGACGTAAATTACCCTGCCTGTCGATGGCGTTCGACCGAGGATCACAGACCGGGTCAGGCCCGGGTCAGCTGCGGTGGCCGGGCCTGTTCAGACGAGCCAGGAGCAGAGCGACGTCGTCGCCCAGGCCGTGAGTCTTCTGCGTAGCGGCAAGGAGGTCGTCGACAACGGTCTCCAGGTCCGCCGTGGGAGCCCCTCGCAGACCCTGGAGAAACCTCTCGATGCCCTGGTCGATGTCCTTGTTCACGGCCTCGAGCAGGCCGTCGGTGGTCAGTGCGAGCACGCTGCCCGGAGCGATGCGCAGGCGGGTGGTCGGGTACCGCTGCTCCCGGTCGATCCCCAGAGGGAGCCCGCCGGGGACCTCCAGGAGGCGCGGCGGCTTGCGGGGCGTGACCAACGCTGGGGCCGGATGGCCCGCCCGGCACACCCGGAGCGTTCCGTCGGAGGGGTTGAGTGCGATGTAGCAGCATGTGGCGAACAGGGCCCTGTCCGGGTCGGTGTTCAGTTCGGCCAGCAGGCGGTTGGTGCGTTCCAGGACGGCCGAGGGCGGGTGTCCTTCGTTCGCATAGGCGTGTACGGCGGTACGCAGTCGCCCCATGAGGGACGCGGCGTGAACGCTGTGTCCCTGCACATCTCCTATGACCAGAGCCACGCCGCCGTCGGGCAGGCTGATGGCGTCGTACCAGTCGCCACCGATCCACATGCCGGAGGTGGCGGCCTGGTAGCGGGCGGCGATGGTCACACCCGGCACCGTGAGCGGCCCGCGCGGCAGCATGCCGCGCTGGAGCTCGGTGGCGAGTGCGTGTTCCGACTCGTACATGCCGGCTCGCTCCAGTGACTGGGCGAGCAGTCCCATGGCGGCGATCAGGAGGGCCCGTTCCTCGGGCAGAAATTCCTGCGGCTCGTGGAAACTGACGAGGCAGCAACTGACGTGGCCGCGCGAGTCCGTGAGCGGCAGTACCGCCCACGCCTGCAGGGCCGACTGTGCGGGCGGTGCCAGGTGCGGATAACCGGTGATCAGCGCGTCCGCGGAGCCGATGAGAACGGGCGCCCTGCGGTCGAGTGACTCCTGCGCGAGCGTGCGGGCCGTGGCGTCGAGGACTCGCAGGGAGTTCTCGCCCTGCTCGTCGTCGGCGCACGAGGCGACGACGGTCAACCGGTTTCCCTCCGGGGCGATCACCGCCAGCGCGTCCGCTCCGAAGGTACGCAGTCCTGCCTGTGCGGCGGCCATGATGTCCTTGACCGTCACCGCGGCGGCCAGAGCCGCGGTCAGCTCCCGCATCCAGCGGTCACGGGTGGCGCGCTCGTACAACCGCCGCTTCTCCGCCTCGTGGCGTTCATGGACGGCCGTTGTGTCCATGACCACTCCGACCATGCGGGCCGGCAGCCCGTCGGCGCCGGGCAGGACGCGGCCCCGGGCTTCCAGGGACCGGTGCCGGTCGCCGTCGGAAGCGACCCGGTACTCGATCTGGTAGTTGCCGCAGGATTCCGCTATCAGGCCCAAGGCGTCGCGCACATCGGCCAGATCCGACTCGTGTACTGCGGCCAGGAAGCTCGAGATGTCCGACGGTCCGTTCTCGGGCATGCCGTGCAGCGCGAGGGTGAGCGGATCGCAGCTCACCTCGCCCGTGGCGATCTCCCAGCAGAAGAAGCCCGCCTGCACGATGCTCGCGCTGGCCTGGAAGGCGCCGGGATGGGACTCATCCTCCCGTACGGCAGTACGCACAGGCCCGACGTCTTTCACTGGATCTCCCTGCCGTGGCGTGAACTACTTCCCTCCGAGGGATCAACGGCGCTCAACCGGATGGGCCACGCACCATAGTGGGGGGCCGATGGAAACCGGCCAGTGAGGCGACTCGAGAGTCTACGGGACTGCGACACCATTCCCTCCTAGAGGCGAACGGGACTCTCGCAGCGGAGGGTGCTCCCGCTCTTCCAGGGAAGATCGCCTGACCGACCCGACTGTGGCCGGATCGTGCGCATGGTAGTGGCTTTCTGGATCTTGCGCTAGACACCCGGCAGACCGCGTCGGCCGGGCATGCGAAGGCGTTCCGTGGCGGAGCAAATCGGCCCGACCGGCAAGAAGTTGCTGCCTCTGACGGTCAAGAACACGGCGCCAGGCGTGGGCGGCGGTTTCGGGGGCGGACTCGGTCGGCGTCGAGACGTTCAGTCGAGGGTCGCGAGGTGGTCGGCGGTGCCCCCGTGCCACTCGATCATGAAAAGGGTGGCGTCGTCGGTGGTGCGCCCGCCTCGTTCGCTCTTCAGCGTGTGGGAGAGCCGGCGCAGATCCGCCCGTACACCCTCTGACGGCTCTTCACCCAGGCGGTTGACGCAGCGGATGAGGCGTTCCTCGCCGAACGCCTCGCCGCCGGCGACATGCTCCTCGATGATGCCATCGGTGTAGCAGAGCACCCGGTCGCCTTGCTGGAGCACGTGCTCGACGACTCGGGGCAGGTCACCACCGAAGCCGACGGGCAGCGTCGTCGCGCTCTCCAGCTGCTGCACCACCTGGCCGTCGCGGATCAGCAGCGGCGCGGGATGGCCCGCGTTGACCAGCTCCAAATCACCGGTGGCGATGTTCAGGTGCATCAGTTGCGCCGTGACGAAGTGGTCGGGCCCGAACTGCCGGGAAATGGCATCGTCCATGAACGCGTACTTTTCGTCCAGGCTGATGAACACGCGCCGGGCATGCCGGTAGGCGCCGATGGCCACGGTCGCCATCGTGGCGGCGTCCAGGCCGTGGCCCATGGCGTCGATGACGGCCATGTGCAGGATGTTGCCGTTGAGGGCGTAATCGAAGCTGTCGCCGGCGACGCGGTAGGCGGGCTCCAGGGCGCCGGCCACGTCGATCTGGGGCACGGACATCGCCAGCGGCGGCAGCAGGCTCCACTGGATCTCCGCGGACACGCTCATCGGCTCCCGACGCCGGGCCTGGAAGAACTGGTCGGTATAGGCGTTCTTGGTGACCAGCATGTCGGCGACCAGGCTGGCGAGCCTGCGGAGCAGTCGCCGGTCGTTGTCGCCGACCGCGTCCAGGGTGAGGGCCATTACGCCCACCTGGTCACTGCCGTCCAGCAGCGGCACATAGACCCGGACGCCGCCGCGGGGCTGCGGTACCTCGACAATGTCCCCGCGCAGGAAGGCCCGCCCGGCGGGGGAGTCGGACACCGGCTCTGGCTGCGCCACGTGCAGTTTCCTGCCCGGCAGCGGCACCAGCAACTCCTGCGCGTAGTCCTGGAGCAGGATGGAGACGTCACGACCGCCGATCCTGGCCACCCCCTCCGCGATCAGCGGGGCGATCATCTGGGGCGGCAGCAGCCGCGCTCTGTCCAGCAGCAGGCCGAGCAGCCGCTCGCCGAAACCCTCCGATCGGTCGATGCTTTCCGCGCCCATGGCCCGGTTTGTCACCCGCCTTCCCGCGTCCACGCTGGTCATCGCCTCCGCACAACGTGACCTGGGAAGCCGCCGGAGCGGTTCATTACGCCATGCGCGGCATGTCGGCCGCAGCTGCTGAAGCGCAGGAGAGGGGTGCGAGGCGGAGCTGCGAGTCGGGCGTGGCTGTCTGGCTGGTGAGAGCCCCTTCCGACGAGGGTGGCCGAGGCCTGCAGCTGATCTCCGCGCTCTGCCGGCGCTGGGGCACCCGTCACACCCGAACCGGCAAGTCCATCTGGACCGAACAGCCTCTCCCCACGGCCGCAGCCTGACCGCAACGGTCGTATCCGCCAGGCGTGGCCGCCCGATGTGGCGGATGGTGGTGGGGGACGAGGTCTCCGTCAGCTCCCCGTACCGGCAGGAGGACCGATGCGTGCTTCACGGCCGCTGGCCGCACTCACCGGCATCGCGTTGTTCGGCATCGTGCTGACCGCCTGCCAGGATCAGGCGTCCGGCATGATCGTGGCGCGCAAGGATGCCAACCTTGTGCAGGCCGTCTCGGATCCGTCCACCCACGGGTGCCACCGTTTCCGCGAGGGCGTGACCCACGTCGACAACTACACGCAGAGTGCCATCATCCTGTACACGACACCCGACTGCACTGTGCCGCGGGGAGGGCAGAGCGTCTACCTGACCATGCAGTCGTCGGACGAGGTGGTCAGGTCCACAGGACCGTGGCAGAGCTTCCGCTTCGCCCCCGGTTGACGTGCGGGCCCAAGCTGCTCGGCGGCGTTCAGCCGGGACCGGACGGTCCCAGCCGGTCGGCGAGGATCATCGCCACGTCGTCCGCCAAGTCGCCCACGGTGTGGCGGATCAACGCCCGGTGCAGTTGCTCCAGGAATTCCGCTGGGGTGGTGTCGGCGCCTATCTCTTCCATGATCTCCGGCAGGGCGAAGAAGTCGCCGTCACGGTCGCGGGCCTCGGTCACGCCGTCGGTGTACAGCAGCAGACGGTCACCGGGGGCGTACGGATAGCTCTCAGGCTTGCCGGGGAGGTCGCTGGCGAGGTCTTCGAGGCCGAGAGGCGGCAACGGCGAGGGCGGCATCAGCGGCGTAGCCCTGCCCTGGTGCAGCAGCAGCGGCGGCGGATGCCCACGGTTGATCAGCTGCACCACAGGCTCGTCCGGCACCTGCGCGATGAGTGCCGTGGTGAACCCTTCCAGAAGAGCTTCCTGCTCGTACGTACCCGGTACGGCGGCTTCACGTCGCAGCGCAGCCGCGCAGCGGTTCATGACCTCCGCGAGCTCGTCCTCGTAGTGCACGGCTTCCCGGAACGCGCCCAACGCCACCGCAACGGCTCGGATCGCGGACAGCCCCTTGCCTCGAACGTCCCCCACGATCATCCGGACGCCGTACCGGGTCTGCACGGCCTCGTACAGATCGCCGCCCACCCGTGCCCCCGTCCCGGCCGCCAGGCACATGCTGCCCGCCACCACTGAGCCCAGCCGCGCGGCCACGGGCCGCAGCACGACCTCCTGAGCCGCCACGGCGATCCGGCGGACCTGGTCAAGCTCTCTCTGCCTGCGTGCCTGCACGGCGCTGCTGGTGATGAAGCCGGCCACGGAGACCAGTGCCAGAGCCAGGAAATTGGTGTAGACCTGTAGTGTGCCCCAAGCCTGGTTATAGGTCGCGGTGGTCACGCTGATCGCCAGCGTGAGAGCCGCCGCCGCGGTGGTTCCCTTGGGTCCCATCGTCACTGCCGCCAGCGCCGGGACCGCAGTGAGGAGGGGGCCGGTGTAGATGAAGTGTGCAGGCGTGAGCTCGATGACCAGAACGGCCAGCGCGATCAAGAAGGGCACACACTTCATCAGCGTGAAGAGGACCCGGCCACGGCCGCCTGCTCCTGGCCGAGGGGCCGAGCGCCAGAGCGACGTCATGAACCAAGCCTGCCTCGCTGAAGCCCACGGCTCCACTCTGCTGCCGACCGCTGCCCTGCTCCTAGACTCTCCACCGTGGCATATGAGCGGAACTCCCTACTCGGTCGTCTTGTCGGCTTCCGGCTGTTTTCGGTGCAGTTTGTCCTGGACTATGTCCAACTGCGGTTCGACGGCCCGGCCGACGACAGGCCCGTGCTCACGTGTGACGTGCTGCCGATCGTCACGCTGTCCGGACAGCGGTTCTCGCCGGCGGAGGCCGGCTGGACCGACGCGCTGCGTGGACTCATCTCCCAGCATGTGACCGCCACGCACGAGGAGACCGGCATCGGGGTCAAGGTCGACTTGTCGACCGGCTCCATCCAGTTGCACCCCACCGAGAGTGAACTCGTCGGTCCGGAGATCGCGATGCTCAACGGTTTCGTCGACAACTCCTGGACGGTCTGGCGGCCCGGCGAAGACGCCTTCGAAGACCTGTAGTCGTATGCGGTGCGCCGCGCGTGTGGCCGGGGGCGACGTGCCGGAGCGGTGGTTGCGTCCTCGACGGATGGTGGCCACCGTGAACGGGTGATTCTCGTTCCGGGCCGGATGTGGCAGCGGGGGTCGGTGAGCCGGGCTGTGGGGGCCGGCCTCGCCGCCGGCGTCTTCTTCGGGGCTTTCGTTCTCCTCGAGGCGAAGTCATGGGTGGCCGCCGTAGTGGTCTTTGTGGTGCTGAGCCTGTTCTACGGGACTCGAGTGGCGCGCCGGATGAACAGGATCTGGCCTGCGGCCAAGGGCATGAACCGTGCCGACCGCGCGGCCGTGGTACGCGCCACCCGGCGAGGCGAGGCCATCGACGATCCCCGGCTGGCGCCCTCGGTCGTCGAGTACGCCGGCGCCCTGCGCCGGGCCGCCGAGGACGACCGGCTGCGCCGCTGGGTCGTCCTGCTCGTCACCGCGCTCGCGGTCGCTCTCGCCGTGTACGACACCGTGATGGGCTCCACCGGCGAGACCATCGCCTCGTGGCTGGTGGTCGTGCTCCTCCTGGCCGACCTGATGTGGTGGCCTCGCAGTCGGGCCCGCCTTCTGGCCCGAGCCGGCCGGGCAGAGGCGTCGGCCCGCCGCACGCACTCCCGGTGAGGCTCTGGGGGCGGAGGCCAGGGGTGCTCGGAGAAGACCTCAGGCCGGGTGCGGCTGTGCGCGCCTGTGGCGCACCGCGCCCTCCTGGGCGAGGCGGCGCAGCAGCGCCAGGACCGGTTCGAGCAGCAGGATCACGATGGCCGCTCGTTCGGCCAGCTGTTCCGGTGTGTCGATCCCGTCGAGCTGTTCGAGGTCGAGGCGGGCGACCGATGCGGCAAGCCTTGCGTAGGGGAGCAGGTCGTCGTTGCTGAAGGGGACGCCGAGACGACTGAGTTCCTGCAGACTCGCCGCCAGGGCCTGCGGGTGGGGTGAGTCGTCCGAGATGTCCCACTCCATGGCGTCGAGCAGTTCCTTCACCTGCTGGAGTTGCGCAGGGTCGGCCTCCGCCTCGCCCGACTCCGCCGGGATCGGCAGCGCGTGGTGCAGTACGCCGAGGGTGGGCCGGGACTCCTCCGGGTGGTCGACCGCCGACAGCACGTCTCGGGTGGCCGCGATGGACAGGCCCCCGCGGGCGGTCAGTGCCCGGATCAGACGCAGTCGCTGGACGTGCTCTTCGTCGTACTCGGCGATCGTGGCCCCCATCGAACGTCCGGGCGGCAGCAGGCCCTCGCGCAGATAGAACTTGATTCTCCCCACCGGAGTCCCGGATCGGCGGCTCAGCTCCGAGATCTTCATGCGCTCCCTCGACTTTCTGCTGGTGCCAGTGTCCCAGGTGCCTGGAGGCTGGACCCCCATATTGGAAAGTGCTACTTTCCAGTACTGGAAAGTACAGGTTTCCAGTTTGTCGCCCCTCCCGGCGGCCGGCGCGAACACCACGCACACAGAGGAGAAGCGCATGGCCAGTTCACCCACACACGCCCGCACCAGCGCACGGCACCTGCTCCGGGGGAGCCGCCTGTGGATCGCATCCGCAGCGGTGATCGGCTTGCTGTCCTTCCTGCTCTCGCTGCTCTACCTCGGAGCGAACAGCAACCCCGTCGGGGCGATGCACGACCTGCCGATCGCTGTCGTCAACGCCGACCGGGGGGTCGAGCACGCGGGCAAGCGGATGAACCTGGGTGCGCAGATCACCGAGCGGGTCGCCGGCGCCCCGCAGCTCAAGGGCAAGGTCGCCTGGAAGCAGGTGGACCGTGCCGAGGCACGGCGGCTCATGAGCCACAACAAGGCGTTCGGGGCGCTGGTCGTCCCAGAGAACTTCTCCGCCTCCGTGCTGGGGCTCGCGGCCCCTGGCAACGCTTCCCCGTCACAGCCGACGCTGCAGATCCTCACCAACCCCGCGGCCGGCAGCTTCGGCTCGAACATGGCCGAGCAGGTCAACCGCGAGGCCGCGCACAACGCCTCGGTCGCGCTGGGCAAGAAGCTGGGGCACCGGCTGGCCCACCAGGCCGCCCAGGCCGAAGCGGCCGGTAAGCACGTCACCGCACCGAGCGCCCCCGAACGGCTGCTGCTCGCGGACCCGGTCAAGGTCGTCGTGGCCCAGGGCCACCACCTGGGCAGCCACAGCGGATTCGGCCTGACCTCCTTCTTCTACACCCTGGTGCTGGTGCTCGGCGGCATGCTCGGCGCCAACGTGATCCACATGCAGGTCGACACCGCCCTCGGCTACGCCGCCAAGGACCTCGGCCCCTTCCGCACGGCCGAGCCCGTCCGGCATCTGAGCCGCACCCGCCACTTCCTGGTCGGCTGCGCACTCATGGCCGGAGTCTCCCTGGTCACCTCGGCACTGGCGATGGCCGCCGCCGTCGGGATCATCGGCATCGACGCCTCGCATCTGCTGCTGCTCTGGATCTTCGGGGCCTGCGCGACGATGGCGATGGGCTGCACGGCGCTCGCGCTGCTGGCGGTCCTGGGCACCCCTGGGCCGCTCGTCTCGATGCTCGTGCTGATCGGCCTCGCCATCCCGTCGGCGGGTGCCACCATCCCGCTCCAGGCGCTGCCGTCCTTCTACCGCTTCCTCGCCGAGTTCGAACCGTTCCGCCAGGTCCTCGACGGGGTCCGGTCGATCCTCTACTTCGGCGCCCAGCTCGACGCCGGACTCGCCCGAGGCTGGACCATGACCGGCGTAGGGCTCGCGCTCTCACTGCTCCTCGGACTGGGCCTGACCCATCTCTACGACCGCAGGGGCCTGCACCGCACCGCGCAGCTCGAACCGGTCGCGCTCCCTACGGCTGCCTGATCCGCCCCCGGGCGGGCGCCGGTCTCTCATGTCCCGCCCGCCCCGGTTTTCCCCCGCAACGGATTTCCTCAGGGAGCCCCGCTCGATTTCTGAGTGGGGTCAGGGCAGCAGGACGGCCTTGCCGCGGTTGCGGTGGGCTTCCAGGTCGGTGTGTGCCTGTGCCGCCTGGGCCAGGGGATAGGTGCGCCAGATCGGCACGGTGAGCTTCCCGGCGGCGGCCAGCTGCACCAGCTCCGGCAGGGATTCCCCGGCCTGGCCGGCGTCGGCGGTACTGAAGCGGACGCCGTGCTGCGCGGCGGTCATGTCGGCGATGGTGATCACGTGTGCGCCGTCCCCGGCCAGAGCGACGGAGTCGGCGAGCACGCCGGCACCGGAGGCGTCGAGGACGAAGTCGACTCCTTGGGGGGCCGCCGCCTTCACCCGCTCAGCCCAGCCGTCGCCGTAGCGGACCGCAGTGGCCCCGAGTGCGGTGAGGCGCTCGATGTCGTGCTCGCCGGCTGTTCCGATGACGGTGATGCCGCGAGCGACGGCCAGCTGCACCGCGATGGTGCCCACGGCGCCACCGGCGCCATGGACGAGCAGGGTCTGACCCGCGTGCACACCCAGCTGACCAAGGACACGGAAGGCGGTCCGGCCGACCGTGACCAGCGAGGCGGCGGCCTCCCACGACAAGGCCTCGGGTTTGGCCACCGGCCGGTCGAGCAGGGTGTACTCGCTGTAGCTGCCGGCCGTGGCGGAACCGACGACCTCGTCCCCCACGGCCGCACCGGCTCCTTCGCCGACGGCATCGACGACACCGGCCGCGTCCAGGCCGGGGGTCACGGGGAAGCGGACCGGGAAGGTGCCGGCCATCAGACCGGACCGGATCTTCAGGTCGAGAGGGTTCACGGAGGCGGCCCGCACCCTGATCCGGACCTGGCCCGGGCCGGGCTCCGGCGCTGTGACCTCCGACAGCTGCAGCACCTCGGGCCCGCCGTACTCGGAGAATGTGATCGCTTTGGACATCAGGAACTCCCTGGTAGAAGCAGGTGGGGAGACGGCCGCACGTGCTCTGACCCACTGTGCGGCCGTCTCGGCCCGGTCGCCGCTCAGGCGGTGAGGGTGGGGTAGTCGGTGTAGCCGCGGTGGTCGCCGCCGTAGAAGGTGGACTGGTCCGGGGTGTTGAACGGTCCGCCGACGGCCAGGCGGGCCGGAAGGTCGGGGTTGGCCAGGAACAGCGCCCCGTAGGCGATCATGTCCGCGCCGACGTCGTCGATCAGCTTCAGCGCGTCGGGACCGGTGACATCGGGGTGGGTGAACGGGTTGAGGACGAACGTGCCGGGCCAGGCCTTGCGCAGCCGCGCGGTCAGGTCGCGGTCCGGGCCCTCCATCAGGTGCAGGTAGGCCGGTTCCAGGCGGGCGAGCTGGTCCAGCAGCGCCCCGTAGACCTCGCCCGGGTCGTCCTCGGAGATGTCGTTGAACGGGTTTCCGGGCGAGATCCGCAGGCCGACCCGGTGGCTGCCGATCGCCTCGGCCACGGCCGTGACGACCTCCACCGCGAAGCGGATCCGGCCCTCGGTGGTACCGCCCCACGCGTCGGTGCGCCGATTGGTGTTGGGCGCGAGGAACTGGTGGATCAGGTAGCCGTTGGCGCCGTGGATCTCCACGCCGTCGAACCCGGCCTCGATGGCGTTGCGGGCCGCGTCCGCGAAGTCGGCGATCGTCTGCCGGATCTCCGCTTCGCTCAGTTCCTTCGGGGTCACGAACTCCTTCGGCCCCTCGTGGGTGAAGACCTGGCCGCCCGCGGCCACCGCGGACGGGCCCACCGGCACCAGGCCGTCGGGCAGCAGGCTGGGGTGGCCGATGCGCCCGGTGTGCATCAGCTGGGCGAAGATCACGCCGCCCTCGCGGTGCACGGCGTCGGTCACCGTCCGCCATGCCTCCACCTGCCCGGACGTGTGCAGGCCAGGGGTGTCGGGGTAGCCCTGGCCGACCGTCGAGGGCTGGATGCCCTCGGTGACGATCAGCCCCGCACTGGCGCGCTGCGCGTAGTACGTCGCCATCAGCTCGGTCGGCTCCGCACCGGGCCCGAAGGCACGGCTGCGGGTCATGGGCGCCATCACGACGCGGTTGGTCAGGCGCTTGCCGCCCAGGTCGATCGGTTCGAAAGCAGTGGTCATGGCCTCTTCCTCGGGATTGCCTGTCCGAACAACTAAATCACCTGTCCGAACAGGTAAATCCCGCCCGATCATTCCCGGGTTTGAATGTGATGCGCGTCACATGCCTCGACCTGGCAATCCCCCCGAGGAAGTCCGGATGCCATGTTGAGCGGCCTACTTGGAGGTACGGTTATGTTGCTCGGGCAGGGAAATGAGGGAGAGATGGCGCAGTCCACACCGGAAGCCGGATGGAGCCCCGCGGGGACGGGGTATGAGGCCACCGTCCCGGTGCCTGCCGCGGCCGGCAGTGGTCCGATCAGCCACGCGATCTTCCGCCTGGCCCGCCTGCATCGCATGTTCGCGGGACAGCTGCTGCGCCGCATCGGCCTGCATCCGGGCCAGGAGCTGGTGATGATGCACCTGTGGGAACTCGGCCCTCAGCGCCAGGCCGACCTGGTACGCCTGCTGGACTCCGACGCCGCCACCATGACCCGCACCGTCCGGCGCCTGGAACAGGCAGGCTTCGTCCGCCGTCGGCCCTCACCCACCGACAAACGTGCCTCGCTCATCGAACCCACGGCAGCCAGTCATGCCTTGCGCCGTGAGGTCGAGCAGGTCTGGGCCCAGCTCGAAGACCTCGTGGCGGCAGACCTCTCCGCCGACGAACAGGCCGAGGCCCTGCGCACCTTGGAACGCCTGGAGCACAACCTCGCGCAGGCCGCCGCCGATCAGGCGGGCGCGAGCACGGAACGCTGACATCGACCACTGCCCCGATGCGGACGAGCCCCCTCCCGGCCGGGAGGGGGCTCGCTGCGTGTTCTCGTCGGGTGCTAGGAGTTGTTCGCGCCCGGTGTCGGGGGGTGCAGTTCTGCCCAGGCGGCTGGGCAGACGAGGATGGCCGGGTTGTTGTCGGTGTTGTTGTCCTCGACGCAGATGATCTCGAAGACCCGCCCGGTGGTCGTCAGGACGTCGATCTTGATGCCCTGAGCGTCGAACTCATTGATGGAGACCCCGCAGGCGAAGCCGGGGGCGCCGCCGTTGGGGTAGTTCGTGCGGGTGCTGAGGTCGGTCCATCTCAGCGTATGGTCACGGCTGGCGCGCAGGTCCCTGATGCCGCCGTAGGTCAGGGTGCCGCTCACCGCCGCGCGCAGTTCGTACTCGCCCGATCGCTGCGTGGCGTCGATGTCGGCACAGGGTCCGGTCGCGCCGGTCGCGCCGGTCGCGCCGGTCGCGCCGGTCGGGCCGGTCGGGCCGGTCGGGCCCTGGGGGCCGGTGGGCCCGGTGGGGCCGGTGGCGCCCCTCGGGCCCCTCGGGCCCGTGGGACCCTTGCAGTTGTTGTTCCCGCCGGAGGGCGTCGCGGCGGACTTCTGCTTCTTGTGGTCGGGCTTGCATTCGTCGCCGCCACCGCCGTACTGCGTGACCGTCGGTCTGTGCTCGGGCATGCTGCGAGCAGCCGCCGCCGCGGGGCTGGCCACACCGGCCGCGAGGACCAGGGCCAGCGAGGTCAGCATTCCGGCCTTCTTGAACCTGTCCCGGGCCACCGGCCCGAGCAGGGAGGACGTCCTGCACTCAGGACTCATCGACGCACTTCTCCTTCGCTCGAAGCAGTCCGGGTGCGTTCCCGGACTCCGGTGTGAGAGTGACCTGTTCGCACCTGGATGAGCCGTCAGGAGTGCGCGCAACGCGCCGTTTGTCCTTAGATCGGGCTAGTCGATGTCTTCAGATCGGGTTACCCCCTGGCGTGGATCGACGGGCCGGGCGCGGGCGTGTGTCACATTCACCGCCGTGAAGCCGCAGACCCTGCCGCAGGCCAAGCAGTCGACCACGTCACAGACCCAGTCGCGGACCAGGCCACAGACCCTGTGCCTCTGCATGATCGTCAAGAACGAGGCGGGCGTGATCGAGCGCTGCCTCGAGTCCGTACGACCCCTCGTCGACACCTGGGTGATCTCCGACACGGGCTCCACCGACGGCACCCAGGACCTCGTCCGCAAGGTGCTGGACGGCATCCCGGGCGAGCTCCACGAGGAGAAGTGGGTCGACTTCGGGCACAACCGCACCAGCAACATCCGCCGGGCCCGCGGCCGGGCCGACTACCTGCTCACCCTCGACGCCGACCACGTGCTGCGCCAGGACGCGCCGCTGCCCCGGCTCACCGCGGCGTCGTACATGCTCCGCTACGACACCCCTGGCACCCAGCACCGCTTCAAGCACCTCATGCGGGGCGACCTGGAGTGGCGCTACGAGGGCGTCACCCACGAGTACCCGTGCACCGACGCGCCCGACGACCAGGAGAACCTGGACGCGCTCGTCATCGAGGACCACGCCGACGGCGGCTGCCGTGCCGAGAAGTTCGATCGCGACGCCCGTCTGCTCCGCCGCGAGATGAAGCGCGATCCCGACAATCCGCGCACCGTCTTCTATCTCGCCAACACCGAACGCGACCGGGGGCACGCCCGGGAGGCGATCGAGCTGTACGAGCGGCGCGCGGCGATGGGCGGCTGGCCCGAGGAGGTCTACTGCTCGCTGCTGGAGTCCGGGATCCTGCGGGCTGAGCACGCCGACGACTGGCCCGGCGCCATGGACGCGCTGAGCAGGGCCTGGGAGGCGCGGCCCGAGCGCCTGGAGGCGTGCTACGAACTGGCCTCCCGGCTGCGGGTGATGGGCCGCTACCGGACCGCGCACGCGATCCTCGCCGACGTCGTCGGCCGGCCCGAACCCGACGACCTCCTCTTCACCCGGTCCTGGGTCTACCGCTGGGGCCTGCTCTTCGAGTTCTCCATCGCCGCATATTGGGTGGGCGATCACACGGCCGCCGTGCGCGCCTGCGACCGCCTGCTCGCCCTGCCCGACCTGCCCGACGCGATCCGTCAACAGGTCCGCGCCAACCGGCAGTTCTCCACCCCGTACGTCTCGACGACATCGACCACCGTCCCGGCGCCGTCGTCCCCCGCACCCGGGCGGCGTCTGCCCAGGTCCAAGGCCCGGAAGCGGTGAACGGCCCCAAGACGTGACGGCATCGCAACCAAGGGCGGGAATCCGGACCCGCGGCCCCGCGCGTCTACGCCGGTATGGAACTCCAGAAGCCGTCCTCCCAGCCGCAGCAGCCGCCCGAGGGGTGTCTCGTCGTCGCGCTCAGGATCCCGCTGCGGATCCTCATGTTCGTGCTGGTGCTGCCGGTGCGGCTGCTCTGGGACGCGGTGGTCGCGGTCGCGCGGTTCCTGTGGCGGTACCTGCTCGCCCCCGTCGGCCGCGCGATCGGCTGGGTCCTGTACGCCCTCTTCGTCGTACCCCTGAAGTGGCTGTACCGGTTCCTGCTCACGCCCCTGGGGCGCGCCCTCGCATGGGTGTACGTGCACGTGCTCACCCCGATCGGGCACGGGATCATGTGGGTCCTCGCGCCCGTCGGCCGCGCCCTGGCCTGGGTCCTGTACTGGATCACCCGCATCCTCTTCGTGCTGCCCGCCCTCGCCCTGTGGCGCTGGATCCTCGCGCCCGTCGGCCGGTTCCTCGCCGTGATCGGGCGGGGGATCGGTACGGCCCTCGGGCACGCCTGGCGGGTCGCCGGACATGTCTCGCGCGCCGTCGGCCGGGTGCTCGGGACCCTCGCCCGGTGGATCTTCCTGGATCCGCTGCGCTGGGTGTACCGGACCGTCCTCACCCCGGTCGGGCACGTCGTACGGGACCTCGTGCTGCGGCCCGTCGCCCAGGTGGCCCGTGCGGTGGGGCGGGCCGTGCGGGAGGCCCGCGCGGACCTGAGGCGGATGCTGTTCGGCGAGCCCCGGCAGCCGGTGCGCGTGGACCCGCGGGAAGCCGTGCGCGCAGACCGGCGGGAACCCGGGAGCCGTGCGGCACGTACTCTTGATAGGAGTACGACCGCTCTCACGAAGGACTAGGACACTGGGCAAGCGACAGCCCGAAGGCCCGCCGCCCGCACCCGCGGTGCAGCGCATCCGACTGCGCTACACCAAGCGAGGCCGCCTCCGGTTCACCAGCCACCGTGACTTCCAGCGCGCCTTCGAGCGTGCGCTGCGCCGCGCCGAGGTGCCCATGGCGTACTCGGCGGGGTTCACACCGCACCCGAAGGTGTCGTACGCCAATGCCGCACCCACCGGCACGGGCAGTGAGGCGGAGTACCTGGAGATCGCGCTCACCGATCAGCGCGACCCTGAGAAGCTGCGCGTCCTCCTCGACGAGTCGCTGCCCGCCGGGCTCGACGTCGTCGACGCGGTCGAGGCGCGGACCTCCGGTCTCGCCGACCGGCTGACGGCCTCCGTCTGGGAGCTGCGGCTGGACGGCGTCGACCCGGCCGGCGCCGAACGCGCGGTCGAGGCCTTCACCGAGGCCGACACCGTGGAAGTGCAGCGCATGACCAAGAACGGCGTCCGCACCTTCGACGCCCGCCCCGCGGTCGTCAGCCTGGAGGTCGTGAGCACAGAAAGGCACAGTTCGCCGGCTGATAGGCCTACCGACCAGCCCTGTGCGATACTGCGGCTGGTTGTTCGGCACGTGACGCCTGCCGTACGACCCGACGACGTCCTGTCCGGTCTCCGCGCCGTGGCCGACCTGGCGCCGCCGGTCCCCGCAGCGGTGACCAGGCTGGCGCAGGGGCTGTTCGATGAAGAGACCGGCACGGTGACCGACCCGCTCGCGCCCGACCGCGAGGCAGCCGAGGCCCTGACGGCCGTACCGGCAGCCGCCGCGGCGGCGCCGACGCCGGAAGGTCCCGCGTAGGGACGGACGTCGTAGCGCCGCCCTCGTACTCGGGAGCCACCTGGGTCGGGCAGCGCACCGACCAGAAGACTTTCGCCAGGCCGTGCACAACAAGGCGTACGGAACCGGCGAGACAAGACACAGAGAGCTCCCGTGCGGCGCCCGCGCCCCGGACGGCGGCCATCGCGCATCGCGCGGGCCGCGGACGTCAACGGCGGGCGGTCCATCGCGACCGCCGCCGGACCAGGCGCGGCGCCCGGGAGCCTGACGGGAGAAACGCCCGCATGCTGGAACCGACCGAACCCAACGAGGGTTCCGAACTGAACACTCCCAGCGACACCCTGCCGCCGCGCAGGCGTCGCCGTGCCGCCTCACGCCCGGCGGGCTCGCCCGCCGCGGCCGAGGCAGCCACCGAGACCACCGCGCCGGCCATGCCGGCCGCGGAGCTCGCCGACAGCGACGAGGTCGCTGAGCAGGGCGAGATCGCCGAGGAGGCAGTGACCGAGGCTGTGGCGGCTGCCGCCGTCGTGGCCGAGGCCGCCCCGCGTCCCCGCCGCCGTGCCACGCGCCGCGCGTCCGCGCCTGCCGGGGCTCCGGCCTCGGCCGAGGCCGTGGAGACTGTCGTTCCGGCCGCCGAGACCGCGCCCGCGGTCGTCGAGGCCGAGACCGAGGCTGCCGTAGAGGCCGCGCCTGTCGCCCGCCCCCGTCGTCGCGCCGCGCGCCGTGCGTCGGCGCCCGCCGGTGCCCCGCAGGTGGCCGAGGCCACCGAGACCGTCGTGGCCGCCCCGGCCGCGGAGGCTCCGGAGGCCGTCCCGGCCGTGGAGACCCCCGCTGTCGAGGCTGAGGCCGCGTCTGCCCCGCGTACCCGTCGTCGTGTCGCGCGTCGTGCGTCGGCGCCCGCCGGTGCCCCGCAGGTGGCCGAGGCCGCCGTCGCCGCCGAGGTCGTCGAGGCCGCCCCGGCTCCGGAGGCCGTCCCGGCCGTGGAGACCCCCGCTGCCGAGGCTGAGGCCGCGTCTGCCCCCCGTACCCGTCGCCGTGTCGCGCGTCGTGCGTCCGCGCCCGCCGGGGCTCCGCAGGCCACCGAGGCCGCTGAGGCCGCCCAGACCGTCGTGACGGTAGTTGCCGAGGAGGCGCCCGCGTCCGTCGAGCCCGCCCCGGCCGCCGAGGCCGCTGAAGAGGCGGCGCCGCGTCGTACCCGCCGTCGCGCCACCCGCCGGGTCGCCGCGCCCGCCGGTGCTCCCGAGGCTGCCGAGCCGGCCGCCGGGGCCGCCCCGGAGGTCGCCGAGCCCGCCGAGGCGCCGCAGGCC
Organism: Streptomyces sp. NPDC002676; assembly: GCF_053592455.1. Classification (NCBI taxonomy): domain Bacteria; kingdom Bacillati; phylum Actinomycetota; class Actinomycetes; order Kitasatosporales; family Streptomycetaceae; genus Streptomyces; species Streptomyces sp. NPDC002676. Next base: position 467,689 of record NZ_JBSFVT010000001.1, read on the forward strand.
CCCGCTGCCGAGGCCCCCGCCGAGCCGGCCGCACCGCGCCGTCGTCGCCGGGTCGTGCGGCAGGCCGCGACCGGGTTCTCCGAGCCCGCGCAGAAGTCCGCCAAGCAGCCCGCGCAGCCCGCCGCCGAGGAGGCCGAGGCCGAGGCCCCGCGCCGGCCGGCGCGCCCTGCCGTGGCCGTCTTCCAGGCGCCCGTGTTCGCCGAGCCGAAGTTCCAGACCCCGCAGCGGGCCGCTGCCGAGGCCGCCGCCGTGGCTGCCGAGGCCGCTGAGCCCGCCGAGGCGGAAGAGACCGAGGAGTACGCGGAGGAGCGGGCCGAGGCCGGTACGCGCCGCCGTCGCCGCCGCCGGGGCGCCGCCGAGGAGACCCGGGTCTTCGAGGCCGCCGCCGCGGACGAGGAAACGGTGGAGGCCGAGGAACTCGCCGAGGCCGAGGAGGCCGAGGAAGCCGAGGGCGAGGCCGAAGGCTTCGAGGAGGCCGGTGCGCGTCGCCGTCGCCGTCGCGGTGGCCGTCGTCGCCGTCGCGGTGAGGCCGCCGAGGGCGAGGGCGCGGAGGCCGAGGAACTGGCCGCCGAGCAGGCCGCGCAGGACGCCGAGGACACCGCCGAGCAGGAGGAAGAGGACGAGGAGGAGGCCCGCGAGGAGGGCGCCGCGTCCAGCGCCGGCAGCCGTCGCCGCCGTCGCCGTCGCCGCCGTGCCGGTGACACCGCCGTCGACACCGAGCCCGACGAGGGCGACCCGGAGCGCACGGTCGTCAAGGTCCGCGAGCCCCGCAAGCCCGCCGAGCCGTCCGACGAGGTGCAGTCCATCAAGGGCTCGACCCGTCTGGAGGCCAAGAAGCAGCGTCGCCGCGAGGGCCGCGAGCAGGGTCGCCGGCGTGTGCCGATCATCACCGAGGCCGAGTTCCTGGCCCGGCGCGAGGCCGTCGAGCGCGTGATGGTGGTCCGCCAGTACGGCGACCGTACGCAGATCGGCGTCCTGGAGGACGGCGTGCTCGTCGAGCACTACGTCAACAAGGAGCAGTCGACCTCGTACGTCGGCAACGTCTACCTGGGCAAGGTCCAGAACGTGCTGCCGTCGATGGAGGCCGCCTTCATCGACATCGGCAAGGGCCGCAACGCCGTCCTGTACGCCGGTGAGGTCAACTTCGAGGCGCTGGGGATGGCCAACGGCCCGCGGCGCATCGAGTCCGCCCTGAAGTCCGGCCAGTCCGTGCTCGTCCAGGTGACGAAGGACCCCATCGGTCACAAGGGCGCCCGCCTGACCAGCCAGGTCTCCCTCCCGGGCCGCTACCTCGTGTACGTCCCCGAGGGCTCCATGACCGGCATCAGCCGCAAGCTGCCCGACACCGAGCGGGCCCGGCTGAAGACCATCCTCAAGAAGATCGTCCCCGAGGACGCGGGCGTCATCGTGCGCACCGCCGCCGAGGGCGCGAGCGAGGACGAGCTGCGCCGGGACGTCGAGCGGCTGCAGGCGCAGTGGGAGGAGATCCAGAAGAAGGCCAAGAGCGGCAACGCGCCGACGCTGCTCTACGGCGAGCCGGACATGACCGTCCGGGTCGTGCGCGACATCTTCAACGAGGACTTCTCCAAGGTCGTCGTCAGCGGTGACGACGCCTGGGAGACGATCCACGGGTACGTCTCGCACGTCGCGCCCGACCTGGCCGACCGGCTGTCCCGCTGGACCAGCGAGGTCGACGTCTTCGCCACGTACCGGATCGACGAGCAGCTCGCCAAGGCGCTGGACCGCAAGGTCTGGCTGCCCAGCGGCGGTTCGCTGGTGATCGACAAGACCGAGGCGATGGTCGTCGTCGACGTCAACACCGGCAAGTTCACCGGTCAGGGCGGCAACCTCGAAGAGACCGTGACCAGGAACAACCTGGAGGCGGCCGAGGAGATCGTGCGCCAGCTGCGGCTGCGCGACCTGGGCGGCATCGTCGTCATCGACTTCATCGACATGGTCCTGGAGTCCAACCGCGACCTGGTGCTGCGCCGTCTGCTGGAGTGCCTGGGCCGCGACCGTACGAAGCACCAGGTGGCCGAGGTCACCTCGCTGGGGCTCGTGCAGATGACGCGTAAGCGCGTCGGCCAGGGCCTGCTGGAGTCCTTCTCCGAGACCTGTGTGCACTGCAACGGCCGTGGCGTCATCGTGCACATGGAGCAGCCGACCGCCGTCGGCGGCGGCGGCAAGCGCAAGAAGCGCGGGCGCGGCGGCGACGGTCACGTCCACGAGGCCGCTGTCGAGGCCGTGGAGACCGGCGAGGCCGTCGAGCCGGAGCTGGAGACGGTCGCCGAGGTGGCCGCCGAGGTCGCCGAGCCCGTCGCGCTCCCGGCCCCCGAGTTCGCGCCGGACGAGGAGCTGTACAGCAGCATCGCCGAGGCGGAGGCGGCGGCCACCCGTGGTCGCGGTCGCCGTCGGGCGAGCCGCCGGGCCGCCGCTCCGGCGGGAGCGCCGAGGGCGGAGCGGGCTCCGAAGGCGGAGAAGGCCCCTGAGGCAGAGGTCGTCGAGGCCGCCGAGGCCCTTGTCGAGCCCATGGGCGCAGAGCCGATGGCCGTCGAGGCGCAGGTGGCCGCCGAGCCGCAGGCCGAGGCGATCGCCGTCGAGGAGGCCGCGCCCAAGGGCCGTACGCGCCGTCGCGCCACCCGCAAGGTGTCCGCGCCGGCCGGTGCCCCCGCAGGGGCCGAGGCGGCCGTGGTGACGGTGGCCGAAGCCCCGGTGGCCGAGGCTCCGGTGGAGCAGCCGGTGGCCGAGGTCCCGGCTCCGGCCGTGGCCGAGGAGGCGCCCGTCGAGAGCGCCGCTCCGGCCCGTCCGCGCCGCCGTGCCGTGCGCAAGGCCACCGCGCCGACCGCGACCGAGGAGACGGCCGTCGTGGTCGTCGCGTCGGCCGCGCCGGAGGAGGCTCCCGCCGAGGCCGAGGCCCCGGTCGTCGAGGAGACCGTCGAGGAGGCCGCTGCGCCGGCCAAGAAGGCGGCCCGTAAGACCGCCAAGAAGGCCACGGCGAAGAAGGCCGCCACCAAGAAGACCGCGGCCAAGAAGACGGCCGCGAAGAAGACGACGGCCAAGAAGGCGGCGAAGACCGTCAAGACGGCCGCCGCGAAGTCGACGGCGAAGAAGACCACCACGGTCTCCGCCACCGACGAGGGCTGACCCCCCGCGTAACACCCGTGTGGTCCTGCCGGAACCGACCGGCAGGACCACACGGTTTTCGGGGGGGAACCAGGCCCGAGCAAATGTGAAACAAAGGAGAGAACCACGATGATCGGCCTCGTGCTGGCGGCCGGCGCCGGACGGCGTCTGCGCCCCTACACCGACACCCTGCCCAAGGCCCTGGTGCCGGTGGGCCCCGACGGCGCTGAGGACTCGCTCACGGTGCTCGACCTCACCCTCGGCAACTTCGCCGAGGTGGGGCTGACCGAGGTCGCGATCATCGTCGGCTACCGCAAGGAGGCCGTGTACGAGCGCAAGGAGGCCCTGGAGCGGAAGTACGGCCTCAAGCTCACCCTCATCGACAACGACAAGGCCGAGGAGTGGAACAACGCCTACTCCCTGTGGTGCGGCCGGGACGCCCTCAAGGACGGCGTGATCCTCGCCAACGGCGACACCGTCCACCCGGTCTCCGTCGAGAAGACGCTGCTCGCCGCCCGCGGCGAGGGCAAGCGGATCATCCTCGCGCTGGACACCGTGAAGTCCCTCGCGGACGAGGAGATGAAGGTCGTCGTGGACCCCGCCAAGGGCGTCCAGAGGATCACCAAGCTGATGGACCCCGCCGAGGCGACGGGCGAGTACATCGGTGTCACCCTGATCGAGGGCGACGCCGCCCCCGACCTCGCCGACGCGCTGCGGGCGACCTTCGAGCGCGACCCGCAGCTGTACTACGAGGACGGCTACCAGGAGCTGGTGAACCGGGGCTTCCAGATCGACGTGGCGCCGATCGGTGACGTCCGGTGGGTCGAGATCGACAACCACGACGACCTCGCCCGGGGACGGGAGATCGCGTGCCAGTACTGACCCGGCTGATTCCCTCGCCGGTCGTCGTGGACGTCCGCCCGGGTGCCCTGGAGGACCTGGCGGCCATCCTCGCCGACCAGCGGATCTCGCAGTCCGGGCGGCTCGCGGTCGCCGTCAGCGGCGGCTCCGGGGCGAGGCTGCGCGAGCGCCTCGCCCCCTCGCTGCCCGGGGCCTCCTGGTTCGAGGTCGGCGGCGGCGCCCTGGACGACGCGGTGCGGCTGGCCGACGAGATGAAGTCGGGCCAGTACGACGCCGTGGTCGGCCTGGGCGGCGGCAAGGTCATCGACTGCGCGAAGTACTCGGCGGCACGCATCGGCCTGCCCATGGTCGCCGTCGCCACCAACCTCTCCCACGACGGCATCTGCTCGCCGGTGTCCATCCTGGACAACGACGCCGGCCGCGGTTCCTACGGCGTGCCGACCCCCATCGCCCTCCTCGTCGACCTGGACGTCATCCGGGAGGCGCCGGTGCGTTTCGTGCGCTCGGGCATCGGGGACGCGCTGTCCAACATCTCCGCCGTGGCGGACTGGGAGCTCTCCCACCGCGTCAACGACGAGCCGCTCGACGGCCTGGCCGCGGCCATGGCCCGCCAGGCCGGCGAGGCCGTGCTCCGGCACCCGGGAGGCTGTGGCGACGACGGCTTCCTGACCGTGCTGTCCGAGGGGCTCGTCCTGTCGGGCATCGCCATGTCGATCGCCGGGCACACCCGCCCCTCCTCGGGCGCCTGCCACGAGATCAGCCACGCCCTCGACCTGCTGTACCCCAGGCGGGCGGCGAGCCACGGCGAGCAGGTGGGGCTCGGCGCCGCCTTCGCCATGCACCTGCGCGGCGACCACGAGGGTTCGCTCCTGATGGCCGGGGCGCTGCGCCGGCACGGGCTGCCGGTGGTGGCGGAGGAGATCGGCTTCAGCGACGAGGAGTTCGTCCGGGCCGTGGAGTTCGCCCCGGAGACCCGCCCCGGCCGGTACACGATCCTGGAGCACCTGGAGCTGTCGCCGGAGGGCATCCGGAAGGCCTACGCGGAGTACGTGGCCGCCGTCGCAGCCGTTTCCGGCTGAGTCAGGCCCGGTTTGACCCTCACGGTTCAGCCCCGTAACCTTGACCGTCGGCGTGTCACTGAGTACGCCACATCCCCGTAAACCTCTTCCTCCCGGGCGCAGGGTTGGCCGGGAGAGGTCGTCCATGTCGTTTCTGGGCGGCTGGCCTGCGGGGGTGCCGTTTCTTCGAGCGAAAGAGAGATCCGCGTGTACGCCATCGTGCGCAGCGGTGGTCGCCAGCACAAGGTTGCTGTCGGCGACATCGTTGAGGTTGACAAGATTTCCACTGCCAAGGTGGGCGACACGGTCGAGCTCTCGACCCTGCTCGTTGTCGACGGCGACGCTGTGACCAGCGACCCGTGGGTGCTGGCCGGCATCAAGGTCCAGGCCGAGGTCGTGGACCACCACAAGGGCCAGAAGATCGACATTCTGCGCTACAAGAACAAGACCGGCTACCGCCGTCGCCAGGGCCACCGCCAGCAGTACACGGCGATCAAGGTCACCGCGATCCCCGCGGCTGCGAAGTAAGGACTGAGGAGACATGGCACACAAGAAGGGCGCATCGTCCACCCGGAACGGTCGCGACTCCAATGCCCAGCGGCTCGGCGTGAAGCGCTTCGGCGGTCAGGTCGTCAACGCTGGTGAGATCCTGGTCCGTCAGCGCGGCACCCACTTCCACCCGGGCGCCGGCGTCGGCCGTGGCGGCGACGACACGCTGTTCGCGCTGCAGGCCGGTGCGGTGGAGTTCGGTTCCCACCGTGGCCGCAAGGTCGTGAACATCGTTCCGGTCGCCTGAATCATCTGATTCAGCACCGAACGCTTTCGCGAGGCGGACCTCACTTCCCGGTCGGGAAGGATGGTCCGCCTTTCGCGTGTTAAGCAAGAAACACCCGTACTTTTCTGGAGGCACTGAACCATGACCACCTTCGTGGACCGCGTCGAACTGCATGTCGCCGCGGGTAACGGAGGCCACGGCTGTGCCTCCGTCCACCGTGAGAAGTTCAAGCCCCTCGGCGGGCCCGACGGCGGCAACGGCGGCCGGGGCGGCGACGTCATCCTCACGGTCGACCAGTCGATCACCACACTGCTCGAGTACCACCACTCCCCGCACCGCAAGGCCACCAACGGCAAGCCCGGCGAGGGCGGCAACCGCTCCGGCAAGGACGGCCAGGACCTGGTCCTGCCGGTGCCGGACGGCACGGTCGTGCTGGACAAGGCGGGCAACGTGCTCGCCGACCTGGTCGGCCACGGCACCTCCTACGTCGCCGCGCAGGGCGGCCGGGGCGGCCTCGGCAACGCGGCGCTGGCCTCGGCCCGGCGCAAGGCGCCCGGCTTCGCGCTGCTCGGTGTGCCGGGAGACCTCCAGGACATCGTCCTGGAGCTGAAGACCGTCGCCGACGTGGCGCTCGTCGGTTACCCGAGCGCCGGCAAGTCCTCGCTGATCTCCGTGCTCAGCGCGGCCAAGCCGAAGATCGCCGACTACCCCTTCACCACCCTCGTGCCCAACCTGGGTGTCGTCACGGCCGGCTCGACCGTCTACACCATCGCCGACGTGCCCGGTCTGATCCCGGGCGCCAGCCAGGGCAAGGGCCTCGGCCTGGAGTTCCTGCGGCACGTGGAGCGGTGCAGCGTGCTCGTGCACGTGCTGGACACCGCGACCCTGGAGTCCGACCGCGACCCCGTCTCCGACCTCGACATCATCGAGGAGGAGCTGAAGCAGTACGGCGGCCTCGACAACCGGCCCCGGATCGTCGTCCTCAACAAGATCGACGTGCCGGACGGCAAGGACCTCGCCGAGCTGGTCCGCCCCGACCTGGAGGCGCGCGGCTACCGCGTCTTCGAGGTGTCGGCGGTGGCCCGCACCGGGCTGAAGGAGCTGTCGTACGCGCTCGGTGAGCTGGTCGGCAAGGCCCGCGCCGCGAAGCCGAAGGAAGAGGCCACGCGGATCGTCATCCGGCCCAAGGCCGTGGACGACGCGGGCTTCACCGTCATCCGCGAGGAGGTCGACGGCGAGCCGCTGTTCCGGGTGCGCGGTGAGAAGCCGGAGCGCTGGGTGCGGCAGACCGACTTCAACAACGATGAAGCCGTCGGCTACCTCGCCGACCGGCTCAACCGCCTCGGCGTGGAAGAGCGGCTGATGAAGGCGGGCGCCCGCTCCGGCGACGGCGTCGCCATCGGCCCCGAGGAGAACGCGGTCGTCTTCGACTGGGAGCCGACCATGACGGCCGGTGCGGAGATGCTGGGCCGCCGCGGCGAGGACCACCGCTTCGAGGCGCCCCGGCCCGCGACGCAGCGCCGCCGCGACAAGCAGGCCGAACGGGACGAGGCGCAGCAGGAGTTCGACGACTTCGAGGCCTTCTAGAGCCTCGGCTGCCGCCGTACCTCGGCAGCACGGAAGTCGACGTAAAAGGGCGGGGCCCGGAGGACACATCCTCCGGGCCCCGCCCTTTCAGCGCTCGCTCACAGCTCCTTGGCCTGCTCCAGCATCCGGTCCACGACCCGCTTCGAGGCGTGGCCGTCGTCCAGGTCGCAGAACAGGTGGTGGAAGCGGTCGAAGCGGTCCTGGTACTCGTCGGAGACCCGGTCGATGTCCCGGATCGAGTCGATCAGCTCCTTGGAGGTGAAGACCAGCGGGCCGGGGGAGTCCTGCTCGAAGTCGAAGTAGAAGCCGCGCAGGGTGTCGCGGTAGTGCTCCAGGTCGTAGGTGAAGAACAGCATCGGCCGCTTCAGGTGGGCGTAGTCGAACATGACCGACGAGTAGTCCGTGATCATGATGTCGGCCGCCACGTACAGGTCGGCGATGTCCGGGTACTCGGACACGTCCCACACGAAGCCGTTGCCGGCGCCGGGCACCGCGTCCACGACGTTGGAGTGGCGGCGGATCAGCAGGACGTGGTCCTCGCCCAGCCGGCGCTGTGCGTCCTCCAGGTCGATCCGCAGGTCGAAGCGGTACTGCCCGGCGCTGTGCGCCAGGTCGTCGCGCCAGGTCGGCGCGTACAGGACGACCTTCTTGCCCTTCGGCAGGCCGAGCTGCTTCTTCACCCGCTCCGCGATGGCGTCCTTGTCCGGGGAGTACAGGTAGTCGTTGCGGGGGTAGCCCGCCTCCTGGATCTCACCGTCGTAGGAGAAGGCCCGCTTCAGGATCGGCGTGCTGAACCGGTTCGAGGACACGACCAGGCTCCACTGCTTGGCCTCCAGCGCCAGCTTCTCCTGGTAGCGGCGGTCGAAGTGCAGCGTGTCGATGTCGTGGCCGATCTTCTTCAGCATCGTGCCGTGCCAGGTCTGGACGATGACCTGGCCGGGGCGGCGCTCGATCCAGTCCGGCAGGTGGCCGTTGGTGACGATGTAGCGGCTGGAGGCGAGGGCCTCGTACCACTCGCGGCCCCACATGCGGACCCGCTCCACGCCCTCGGGCAGCAGGACCTGGCCGTCACGCACGGCCCACAGCTGCTTCAGGTCCGTGCCACGGCTCACCAGCTCCTCGTACATCGCCTTCGGGCTGTCGGAGAACTGCTTGCCGTTGTAGCTGAGGTAGAAGACCTGCTCCTTCAGCGGCTTCTGGAGCAGGGGCTGGTACAGCTCCTGGCGCAGCTGCTTCTGCCGGTACGGGCCGCGCTCCAGGTCGTCCAGCTCCGAACGGCAGTTCAGCTGCGGGAAGTCGGCCCAGCGGTTCTCCAGCCAGTAGCGGCGCCCGCCCAGGTCGGCCTGGAGCGGGAACTGCGCGGCGGCGAGGCGGTCGGTGACGAAGGGGACGTCGGGGCCGTCGGCCGGGCGCAGGAAGAGGTTCCAACGGCCGGCGCGCAGCGGCACGTTGCCGTTGCCGCCCAGCGTGGACGGGTCGAAGGCGACCTCGAAGCGGCCGTCGGCGAACCAGCGCGGCTCCACGAAGCGCTCCTCGAAGCGTGCGCGGGGCTTGAGCAGCAGCCGGGCGCCGGTGAGCCGGGCGTCGGTGCGGGCGGAGATGGTGATACGGCCGTCCCGCACGGCGACCTCGTCGATCACGGCACGCCGGGTGCGGCCGGACAGCTTCAGGTAGCCGTTGTGGCCGCCGACCACGGCCAGTTCGCACAGCTCGGCCTGCTCGCCCAGCGAGGCGGGCAGGTCGTACCGCCCGTCGGGCAGGCCCTCCTGCAGCACGGTGCTGAACTGGCGGGTGTTGCCCTGCGGGTCCGTGGCGATCAGGACGGTGGACCAGACGCGCTTCTCCGGCTGGGCCAGGGCGTCGACGCCCTCGTGGAACACCAGCGCCACGTCGGCGACCGGTACCTCGACCGAGAACCGGCGCTTGCCGCCCTCCTCGGTCACCTCGACCGGGTACTCGTGGACCTGGGCGCCCTTCTGGTTCTTCACCCGCAGCGCCACGCTCTCACCGGCGGCCAGGGGAACCCGGATCTCGCCCGTGACCCGCAGCCGGTCGCCGTCCAGCGTCCAGCCGGTGATCAGCGCCCGCACCTTCTCGACGCGGAGCTTGAGCGCGCCGCCCTCGACGGACGGCAGCAGCCGGAAGTCGGGGCTCAGCCAGTGGTAGGGCGGGAAGTTGCAGGCGGCGCCGCCGCTGGACTGCACGGCGGCACGGCGCACCAGGCCGGAGGCGTACAGGCCGAGGCCCACGTGCCACATGCCCTCCTGCCACTCGCCGCCCTTGCGCAGCTTGGCCGGGTCGAAGGTGACCTCCCAGCCCGACCAGTCGTAGTTGTAGCGGTCCTGCCCGGACTCGGTGGTGCGCTCGGGGCGCTCCACGTTGCGGGCGGGCAGCACCATGCGGCGGCGGGACTTGTCCTTGCGCAGCTGCAGGACCTTCACCGAGGAGCGCTTGGAGGGCAGGTCGATCTTGTCGATCCAGGCGTTGCCGGACAGCACCAGCTTGCCCTCGGACCAGCTGATGTCCACCAGCGGGGCGCGCATGCGCAGGTCCTGGTCGATGCGCAGCGCCTTGCGCGGGAAGTCCAGGTCGGCGTCGGCCAGGGAGGGGAAGGAGGCGTACTTGCGGACCAGGCCGCTGACCTCGATGGCCTCCTTGCGCCGCTGCCCGGCGAGCAGGGTGATCAGCTCTTCGAGCTGGTGCTTGCGCACGAGCAGCCACTGCACCCGCAGATGGGTGGGCAGCGCCATGACGACCTTGGGGTCGATGTGGTCCATGAAGCGGTTGGCGGACCGCAGGAACTCGGCGCGGTACTCCTCGTCGCCGTCGGGCACCACGTTGAGGAACAGCCGCAGGTCGTCCAGGAGGACGCGGGTGTCGTACTCCTGCTTCAGCCGGGCGAAGGTCTCGCCGCTCTGCTTGCCCAGGAAGTCGCTGATCTCCAGGACGGAGGTGACACGGTCGCGCACGCCGGCCGGGTCGGTGCGGCGCTGCGTGATGGAGGGGGCGGACTCGCCCTCGCGCAGCCGCCAGTAGTAGCAGGGCTCGGAGATGACGTCGACGGCGTCGGCGAGGTAGTGCGCCCGCATCGTGACGGGCGTGTCCTCGTACAGCCGGCCCTCGGGGAAGGCGAAGCCGTGCTTCTCCCAGAAGGTGCGGCGGAACACCTTGTTGCAGGCGATCCGGTCCGCGACGAGCTTGGCGTACTGGGATATGTGGGTGCGCTGGCGGGCCTCGCCGGCCAGCATCTTCATCAGCGGCACCTGCCAGGACTTCTCGCCCCTGAGGTGCCAGACGTTGCCGGTGGCGAAGTCGGAGCCCGTCTCGTCCAGGCTGCCCACCATCAGCTGGTAGGCGTCCGGGGGTATGAGGTCGTCGCTGTCGACGAACGTGACGAACTCGGACTCCGGCGCCATGTGGGCGATACCGGTGTTGCGGGCGGCCCCCAGGCCTCCGTTCTCCTTGCGTATCAGCCGGAACCGCGGATCGCGCTGCGCGTAGGTCTCCGCTATCGCGGCCGAGCCGTCCGGCGAACCGTCGTCCACCATGATGACCTCGAAGTCCTGGTACGTCTGCGCCGCCAGGGAGTCGAGGCACGCCGGCAGATAGAACTCGACGTCGTACATGGGGACGATGACACTGAGCCGAGGGGCCATAACGTGAGGGATCTCCATTTCCGGTTTTCCGGGGTCAGGCCCGCTCGACCAGTTCGAGCGCCTGGGCGGGGGTCGGTGCGTGGGGGCGTTCGGCGAACGGCACGAACGGCAGCGGGGTCTCCTCGCCGAGGAAGACGCGCCGGACCACGCGCTCGGCGGCCCGCCCGTCGTCGAACTCGCAGAAGCGGAGCCGGAAGGCGGCGCGGCGTTCGGCCGCCTCGCTGCCGCTGTACTCGCCGGAGCCGAGCAGACCGATCAGCGCGGCCTGCGAGGTGGCCACCGAACCCGGCGGCTCCTGGAGCAGGTTGAAGTAGGTGCCCCGCACCGCCGAGTAGATGTCCCAGTCGGGGGCGTAGATGATGATGGGCCGGTCCAGGACGGCGTAGTCGAACATCGCGGACGAGTAGTCCGTGATCAGCGCGTCCGCGGCCAGGTACAGCTCCTCGACCCGCGCGTGGCCCGAGACGTCGACGATACGGCCGCTGCGGCGCAGCTCCGCGGTGTGCGCGGAGCTGCCGTAGAAGTAGTGGCCGCGGACCAGCAGCGTGACGTCGGGGCCGAGTTCGTCCGCGAGGCGCGCGAGGTCGAGGCTCGGCCGGAAGCCGGGCTGGTACTCGCGGTGGGTCGGCATGTACAGGAAGGCCTTGGTGCCGTCCGCCAGACCGAGCGCGGCGCGGGCCCGGCGCACGTCCTCGGAGGTGGCGTTCACGAGGACGTCGTTGCGCGGGTAGCCGGTCTCCAGGGAGACGTACGAGCACGGGTAGACCCGCTCCCACACGGTCGTCGAGAACCGGTTGGAGCTGAGGCTGAAGTCCCAGCGGTCGCAGCGCTCGAGCAGCTTCTCGAAGTCCATGTCCGTCGACGCGGGGTACTTGCGCTGGTCGAGGCCCATGGTCTTGAGCGGCGTGCCGTGGTGGGTCTGCAGATGGATCTGGCCCTCGCGCTTGACCACGGCGTCGGCGAAGTTGACGTTGTTGACGAGGTACTTGGCGCGGGCGAGGGCCGCCCAGTACTCGCGCGAGCCCACACGGACGTACTCCACGCCCTTGGGCACCTGGTCCACCGCGTCGGGGCGCACGGCCCACACGCGGCGGACGTGCGGGGCGAGCCGGGCCAGCTCGGCGTCGATGGCCGCGGGGTTGCAGGAGACGCTGCGGCTCCAGTAGGCGGAGAACAGCGCCAGGTTCTCGTCGAGCGGCAGCCGCAGCTGGGACTGGTAGAAGACGCCCATCGCGCTGCGCTTGGACTTGTTGATCGCGGTGCGGGTGCGGCTCTTGACCGCCTTGCGGAGCTTGACCGCGGTGGTGGCGCTGGCCATCGTCGTGTACGCGTCCCGCTCCAGCATGGCGTACTTGTGGCCACGGCCCCCCGCGGGGCGCTGGAAGCCCTCGGGCAGGCGGGCGCGGTAGTCGGCGGAGGCCTTGTGGAAGAACTCGGCGCGCGCGTTCTGCGGCAGGCGGTCGGGGCGGTCCAGGACGGTCAGGTAGTGGTCGACCATCTTCCGGAACAGCGGTCCGCGCCAGATGTCGAGTCCGGGGTGGGCGTCGACGAAGTCGAAGACGCGGCGGTACTGGTCGAAGACGTCGAAGTGCTTGCGGCTGACCGTCTTGAGGATGTTCCCGCCCTCGCGGCGCTGGCGGTACAGCACGCAGACGCGGTCCAGCAGCGCTATTCGCTCGGCGCTGATCAGTGAGCAGAACGTCCAGGGGGCGTCCTCGTAGTACCCCGGAGGGAAGGTCAGGCCCTGGCGGGCGACGAAGTCGCGGCGGTAGGCCTTGTTCCAGACGATCTGCAGCAGCTCCAGCAGCTGCGGCCGGTCCGCGAGCGAGAAGACGTCCGGGCCCTCGCCGCGCAGCAGGTCCGCCCGCTGGTTGGGCCGTACGCGCCCGTCCCAGTAGGTACGGGCGTAGTCGTAGACGAGGATCTCCGGGTCGCCGGTGGCGTCGAGGCGGTCGGCTATCGCCTTGAGCGCACCGTCGGACAGGGTGTCGTCACTGTCCAGGAACAGTACGTAGTCGCCCGTCGCCTTCTCGAGGCCGGCGTTGCGTGCGCGGCCCAGGCCCACGTTCTCCGTGAGGTGTATCACGTGAACGCGTTCGTCGCGCTCCGCGTACTCGTCGAAGATCGCCCCCGAAGCGTCCGGCGAGCAGTCGTCGACCGCGATCACCTCGAAGTCGGTGAAGTCCTGCCCCAGCACCGAGTCCAGGCACTCGGCGAGGTAGCCCTGCACCTTGTAGGCCGGTATGACGAGAGAGAGTCGAGGCATCCTTAACAAACCTGTTCCAAGAGCTGATCGCGGGGGCGTGAGCTGGGAGCAGACCTGCGTCGTCCGCCAATGGACCCCGAGCACGCCGCCGCCTTAGCGTAAGGGATTCACTTGAAGTTTCCGCGAGACAGGTAGAGAGACGGTTACAGGACCGCAGCTCAACTCGGGTGTCCTCTACCCTGATGCGCAGCAGGGTCCGAAATGTCCGACTCGATTTTCCTCGGCTCATGGATGAGTCTGCTCTTCCGGAGTCTTCCTGAGTCTTCCGGAAGACGATGACCTTGGAGGCATGAGGATGAGCTGGCTGGTCACGGGCGGAGCCGGGTACATCGGGGCGCACGTGGTGCGCGCCATGACCGAGGGCGGCGAGCACGTGGTCGTGTACGACGACCTCTCCACGGGCAACGCCGAGAAGGTGCCCGCCGGTGTGCCCCTGGTCGTCGGCAGCGTGCTGGACAGGCCTCTGCTGGAGCAGACGCTTCGTGACCATGATGTGACCGGTGTGGTGCACATCGCAGCCAAGAAGCAGGTGGGGGAGTCGGTCGAGCAGCCGCTCCACTACTACCGGGAGAACGTCACCGGCCTGCAGACCCTCCTGGAGGCGATGGCGGCCACCGGCGTCACCGACCTCGTCTTCTCGTCCTCCGCCGCCGTCTACGGCATGCCCGATGTGGCTCTTGTCACGGAGGACACCCCCTGCGCGCCCATGAGCCCCTACGGCGAGACCAAGCTGATCGGGGAGTGGCTGATCAGCGCGGCTGCCCGCGCCCACGGCCTGCGTGCCGCGTCCCTGCGCTACTTCAACGTGGCCGGAGCCGCCGCTCCCGAGCTGGCCGACACGGGTGTCTTCAATCTCATCCCCATGGTGTTCGAGCGGCTGGAGGCGGGGGAGGCCCCGCGGGTCTTCGGTGACGACTACGCCACCCCGGACGGCACCTGCATCCGTGACTACATTCACGTCCAGGACATCGCCTCCGCGCACGTGGCCGCCGCGCAGCGCCTCCAGCAGGCCGAGGCCGGGACCTCGCTGACCCTCAACATCGGGCGCGGCGAGGGCAGTTCGGTCCAGGAGATGGTGGAGCGGATCCTCAAGGTCACGGGCAACGAGCACGTGACGCCCGAGGTGACCGCCCGGCGCCCCGGCGACCCGGCCCGCGTGGTCGCGTCGGCGGGCCGCATCCGCGAGGAACTGGGCTGGACGGCCCGTCACGGCCTGGACGAGATGATCGAGTCCGCCTGGCAGGGCTGGCGCCACCAGCGCGCCTGAGCACCCCGAGATTCCGGGCCGGCCGCCCGTCGGCCCGGAACCTGCTGATCAGGCCTTCAGTTCCGCCCTGTCGCCCATCACCACGACCGGGTGCTGTGCGGGATCGAGCGTCCGCAGCAGGTACCGCATCGCCGCCTTGGACTGGCTCACGCACGCCGACGTGCCGCTGCCGTGGTCCATGTGCAGCCAGATGCTGCCGCCCTTGGACTGCCCCTGCGGCCGGGTCGGGTCACTGGGCGAGGTGCCCTTGACCCGGTTGTAGTCGATGGCGATGACGTAGTCGAAGTCGTGCCGGTACGGCTCCTTCCAGTAGCTCGGGGTCTGGAAGGCCTGCGACCGGGTGTACGGCAGCTTGGTGCCCGGCGCGTCGAGCACACCGCCCGCGTCGCTCAGCGTGAAGACCCCCACCGGGCTGCGCCGGTCCCCTTCGTGATGGTCCGTCGTCCAGCCCTTGCGCCCGTTGTGCGCCGTCCAGGACCGCTCCCGCTTCCAGAGGGAGCCCTGCTTGGTGAAGAGCACCACCGTGGAGTCGGGGGAGTTCCGGCCGGCGCCGTACACGGTGACCACCTGGCGGGAGTCGGCCGGTATCTGCTGCCACAGCCGGTTCCCGACGCCGGGTATGCGCTTCAGGGCCGCGTTCCGTGGCCGCGCGTCATCCCCCCGGCCGTGCGCGGCGTGCCTCTTGTGGCCCGAACCACCGCACGCCGCAAGGGACATCACCAACAACGCGCCGCAGGCCGCAGCCAGGGCCGCCCGTGTCGAACCGCCTTTTCGCATGGGCTCCATGGTCGCAGACGGCGCCGCACAGGCGGCTGGTGCCCCGGCGCCCTCAGACCAGTACGTCCTTGTAATAGATGCTGGCCAGCTTGCTCTTGTCCGTGCTGGAGACGTAGGAGGCCCAGCCGCTGCACAGGCGCACCGCCTGGGGGTTGGCCGGGTCGGGGATCTGGATCGCCATGCCCTCGGGTTCGCGGTAGAGCAGGCTCTGTCCGGCCTTGGTGAGCTTCTGCTCCACGAGGGCGCCGGTGTTCCAGTCCACCGTGGTGATGAAGGTGTTGCCGTCCGGCGACGTCGAGCCGTTCGAGCCGTACGCGGAGCCGGCCAGCAGGTAGAGGTAGCTGCCGTAGCTCGCGAAGCCCTGGAAGACGTCGGTGTAGCCGGGCTGGAGGTCGGCGGGCTGGGCCACGTCGGCGAGCGGGGTGCGGCCCCCCGACTTGAAGGCGGCGAGGTCGTACAGGCGGTACCGGAACGCGCCGCTGACCCGGCAGCGGACCGCGAGACGGTTGTTGACCGGGTCGATGGTGCAGGTGGTGCGGTCGACGCCGCTTTCGAGCGTGTACTGGGTGAGCGCCGGCGAGTCCGCGGTGAGGACGGTGCCGTTGGCGAACTTGAACCGGGCGAGCCGGTCTCCCCATCCGGTGTAGGTGACGCCGTCCGGGTTGAGGGTGCGGATGTTGTGCGTCTCGGTCCACAGATAGCTGCCGGAACTGGTGGTTTCGACGCCGATCTGCACACCGTGCCCGAATCCGCGCAGATACATGGTGCCGAGAATGCGCCCGGAGGTGTCCAGGCGGGTCAGGCACAGGTCGCCGTTGGCTTCGCGGTCGTCGCCGGAGTACGTCTGGGTCTCGCCCGGCAACTGCAGCCCGTCGTCGACGAGTTGCACGGTGAACAGGTGCCCGCGCGTGTTGTCGAAGGCGAAGGACTGCAGCACGCGCGTGCCGCTCAGCTGGAACTCGCGCAGCAGCGCGGTGGAGCCGGCGGTCAGGTCGAACCGCTTGCTCGCCGCTATCGAGCCGGGAGTGGCGTCGTTCCGTGCGGCGCCACGGGAGCGGGCGATCGCTGCACTTGCGCCGACAGCGACCGCCGGAACCGCCGCCGCGCCGATGACTGCTCCCGCCATGCGCAGCATGCGTCTGCGATCGAGCATGGTGATCGAAGCCCCCTTGAGAAAAAGAAAAAAGCGCCAACGTCTGTGCCTATGGCGCGCACATCGCACATGAGGACATGCGGGTGCCAAGGGGAGCTGGCTGAGCCGTTGGCCGGTCATTAAAGCACCTGCCAAACGATCACGGTAGAGACGCCGGAACAAAGCATTCCGTTGGCCACGCAGACGCAAAATCTTCGCCAAGGCGTCGGTCGAATTTGAGCCATCGGGGCCCGATTTTCCGCAAATGGCGTGATCAAGAATGTGGTTAGTTTCCGCCCTGCGTGTTCGCCGTGTGTTGGCTTTGTGTTGCCTCGCGCGCCGTGAGCCCGCTCTTTTTGACCGTTTGTGGTCGATATTCGGCCAGAGGGGTGGGGGTCGTGATGCGTGCGTCGTTGAGACGCGGCTTCGTCGTGGCTGTCTCCAGTGCGTTGTTGTCCGGTCTGGTGTCCGCACCGGCGTTCGCCGCGGCTGTTGCCGTGGCCAAGCCGAAGGACACGACCGTCAACGTTCCGGCGCGCAAGGGCGACAAGGTGCCCAGGCAACAGGCGGAGCCGACGATGACCAGAGCGCCACGGGTGACCTGGCCGAAGGGGGTGCGGGCCAGGGTCGACCTTTCGACCGCCGGGCCCGGACACGCCCTGGCCGTGTCCCCGTCGGGCACGGTCGTCGATGCCGGCTCCGGCAGCGCCGCGGCCAAGTCCGCCGTGGTGTCGGTCCGTACGCCGTCGGCCGCGCAGATCCGGGCCGCGGGACTGCCCCCGCAGTCCGCGTTCGCGCTCGGCCAGAAGACCGCCGAGGACGCCATCACCGGGGGCAAGGACCTCGGTCTGGCCCCGTCCGCCGGCACTCCCGACGACGTCGACGTCCAGGTTCTCGACCGCTCGAAGATCAAGTCGATCGGCGGCGTCGGCATGGCGCTGCGCCTGACCCGCAAGGACGACAAGCCCGTCCCCGGACCGGTCGGCGTCACCATCGACTACAACGCCTTCAAGTACGCCTACGGCGGCGACTTCGCCTCCCGGCTGCGCCTCGTGCAGATGCCCGCGTGCGCGCTCACCACGCCGCACAAGCGCGGCTGCTCGCCGGACAGCCGTCGCTACCTGCCGGTCCACAACGACGTGAAGACGGGCAGGCTGACGGCCACGGTCTACGCCGACGCGGACCCCGCCACGGCCACCCCGAAGCCGGGCACCGCCATGATGTCCGCGGCCACCACCTCCACGGTGACGGCGGTGACGACCAGTTCCTCCTCGAACGCCGGTGACTACCGCGCGTCGACGCTCAGCCCGACCGGCAAGTGGGACGTGTCGACCGGCTCCGGCGCGTTCACCTACAACCTGCCGATCACCCTGCCCAAGGCCCCCTTCGGCACGACGCCCGAACTGTCGCTGTCGTACAACTCCCAGTCCGTCGACGGCCGTACCTCGGCGTCGAACAACCAGGCCTCCTGGGCCGGTATGGGCTGGGACCTGAACGTCGGCTACATCGAGCGGAAGTACAAGAACTGCTCGACGGACGTCAACAACACGGTGGGCGACCTGTGCTGGCAGTCGCCGAACTACACCAACGAGAAGGACGGCGCCGAGTACACCATCAGCCTCAACGGCGTCGACTCGGCACTCGTCCAGGACGGCAACGGCACCGGTTCGTACCACGTCCAGGACGACCCGGGCTGGCGCGTGCAGCACCTGTGGAACGGCCACGGCGCCGACGACGAGTACTGGGTGATCTCCACCCAGGACGGCATGCGCTACTACTTCGGCTGGGGCCGCAGCGAGCGCGACGGCTCGATCACCCACTCCGTCGAGACCGTCCCGGTGGCCGGTGACGACGTCGGCGAGCCGTGCCACGACCAGTTCCCGGAGCCCTGCACCCAGGCCTGGCGCTGGAACCTGGACCGTGTCGTGGACCCCAACGAGGTGGAGAACGCGTACTTCTACGAGAAGGACACGAACTACTACCGCTCGGTCATCAACGCCGACAAGGCACGGGTGTACGACCGGGCCGCCTACCTGACGAAGATCGAGTACGGCTGGGCCGCCCAGATCCCCGGTGCGCTGCTCCCTGCCAAGGTTGAACTGCGGCATGTCGGCCGCTGCGTGGAGCGGATGAGTTACGCCGATCCGCTGGGCAAGGACAAGGACATCCCGGACTGCCCGGGCATCTCCTCCAACCCCAGCTCCTACCCCGACGTGCCGACCGACCTGATGTGCGACGGCACCTCCGCGGACAACTACTGCGAGGGCAAGACGTACTACCCCACGTTCTTCAGCACCGACATGCTGTGGGACATCAAGACCTACGTCAGCAACGACGGCGGTACGACGTGGGACAAGGCCATGCAGTACCAGATGAAGTACGGCCTGCCGGACCCCAGCGGCGGCGTCGGCAAGACGCTCTGGCTCGACTACGTGCAGCGCCAGGGCTACGGCGACGGCCCCGACCTGCGCCTGCCGGTCATCAACTTCAACGGTGACTGGCTGGACAACCAGGTCGGCTCGGCCCTCCTCAACTTCCGCCGGGTCACGAAGATCTACGGCGACCTCGGCGCGGTGACCAGCGTCAGCTACGGCCAGCCGGACGCCTGCGACATCAACAACCCGCCCACCGAGTCCTCCAACACCCAGGACTGTTTCTGGCAGAAGTGGACGCCCGAGGGCGAGACGACCGCGCACACGGGCTGGTTCAAGAAGTACCTCGTCACCCAGGTCGACGAGGACCCGGGTGTGGGCAAGGGCGCCAACAGTGACGGCGACCCGGTCATGACGACGCGGTACGAGTACCACGGCGGCGCGGGCTGGCGGTTCACCAACGACCCGCTGACCCCGGACTCCGACGAGACCTGGTCCGACTGGCGCGGCTACCAGCAGGTCGAGGTCTTCACCGGCACCAAGAGCAACGCGGCCTCCACCTACTACTGGCTCTACCGGGGCCTGGACGGCGACCGCACCTCCAAGACGGACTCCTCCCTCACCCGCAGTGTCTCGGTCACCGACGGCTTCGGCCATCCCTCGCCCGACTCTCCGTGGCTGGCCGGCAAGACCCTGGAGTACTCCAAGCGCGACGGCGACGGCAACTCGCACCAGCGCGTCAGCAAGGACTACTGGGTCCACGTCACCGCCCACTACGACGGCCTGCCCGACGCCCGCTTCGTCCGCGACAGCCAGACCACGACCGACGACCTGATCTCAGGCGGGGCCTGGCGCGAGCACGTGGTCAAGGACGAGTACGACGACAACGTGGCCACCAGCACCACCTACGGCCTGCCCCTGCGTACCAACGACTGGGGCCTGGTCAAGACCGGCGACAACCGCTGCACCACCTACGGCCGCGCGTACAACACGTCGAACTTCCCGAACTCCGACGTCAAGCGCTGGATGGTCTTCGAGGACGAAAGAAGGCACTACGGCGCCGACTGCGCGACCAAGACCGATGCCGACCAGGACGCCTACACGGTGACCCTGTACGACGGGGCCACGTCGCTCGCGGAGAACGACACCAAGCTGGTGGACGGCAACGCGACGGAGAAGATCCAGTACACCGACGCCGATCCGGCGAACGCGCGCACGGCCTGGACCGACTACGACGGCGCGGGCCGTGCCATCGCGGTCTACGACGGCAAGCGGCAGAAGACCACGACGGACTACTCCCCGGTCACGACCTGGCCCACGAACGGCGTCACGGTGACCACCCCCGACCCGGACGGCCCGGACAAGCCGGGCACCGCGATGTCGACCACGACCTGGTACTCGCGGCTGTGGGGTACGCCGTACCGGATCCTCGATGCCAACGGCCACACCACGCGGCTCGTGCACGACTCGGTGGGCCGCTACGTCCAGATCTTCAAGCCGACCGAGATCAGCAACTACCCCACCGGCGACCCGTCCATGCAGTTCGCCTACGTCACGCCGACCACGACCAACAGTGACGGCGTGCCCGACACGGTGAACGGTCCGTCCGAGGTGACCACCGGAGTGCTGCAATCGGGCACCACGTACGTCAGTTCCTACGAGTTCCTCGACGGCTTGGGCCGCGCCCGCGAGACCCAGTCGCCGGCGCCGGACCGCACCGGCCGTGACGTGGTCTCCACCCGGTACGACACGTCGGGCAACGTGACGGGCACCTCCGCGGCGTTCTACAACTCCACCGGGGCGGGCACGGGCATGGTGCTGCCGACGGTTGCGGACCTGCCCTCCTACACCGACCTGCTGATCGACTGGGCGAACCGCACAACGGGATCGCAGGTCCTCGCGACCGGGAAGCTGCAGCCGAACAGCAACACCCGCACCTACTACTACGGCGACTACACCACCACGGTCCCCGCCACCGGTGAGCGCACCGACACCTACACGGACGTCTTCGGACAGACCACGAAGATCGTCCAGTACGGCCCGAGTGGAGCGATCACCACGTCGTACACGTACACGCGCAGCGGCAAGCTGAAGACGATCACGGACACCAAGGGCAACGTCACCACCTACGGCTACAACTGGGCCGGTGACCGGACCTCGACAAACGACCCCGACACCGGATCGTCCTCGACCCAGTACGACGTGAACGGCAAGCCGAGCACCACCGTCGACAACGGCACGACGCTGACGTACACGTACGACAACCTCCAGCGTCAGAAGACGGTCTCGCAGGGCAGCACCCTCCTGTCGCAGTGGGACTACGACACCGCCACCGGCGGTGCGGGCCAGGTGGCCGCCTCGACGACGTACGTGAACAGCAAGGCGTACACCGCGGCGATCGACAGTTACGACGAACGCGGTCGCGTGACGAGCAAGACGTACACCATCCCGGACGACGGCTCCGGCCTCGCCGGCACCTACAAGTACGGTTACGGCTACGACCTCGCCGACCACATGACGTCGGTCAGCTACCCCAAGGTCGGTGATCTCGCGGTCGGCCAGCTGCCCGCGGAGACGGTCACCACCGCCTACACCGACCAGGGCCTGCCGTCCCAGGTCTCCTCGTCGCTGGCCACCTACCAGTCGAACATCGGCTTCGACCGCCAAGGCCGCCTCAACGCCCGCGTGTACGGCACGAGCGGTGGTACGGACGCCACGGCGAACCGCGCCTACACCTACGACGACGGCAACGGCAGCGGCGCACTGTCCAACATCACGACCACGGTGACCGCGGGCACCACCACGACCGCGCAGGACGACACCTACATGCGCGATCTCGGCGGCCAGATCACCGGGGTCACGGACGCCGTGGCCAAGCAGAGCGAGTGCTTCACATACGACGAGCTGAACCGGCTCACCCGTGCGTGGACCACCGAAGCCACTGGCGGTTGTTCGGGCGCGGCCACGCCGGACCTGAGCAGCAGCCTCGACCCGTACGACCAGTCGTACACCTACGACGACCTCGGCAACATCCAGTCCGTCAAGGACAGCACCGCCACCGGAACCACGACCAAGGACTACCACTATCCCGTCACCAGCACGGACCCGACGTCGTGCCCGTCGACGCATCTGCACCCGCACGCGGTCATCCAGGCCGGCGCCGACTCGTTCGGTTACAACTGCGCCGGTCAGATGAACACCCGCACCGTCGGCAACGTGACGTCCTCGATCGAGTGGAACCCACAGGACCGCGTCAACAAGATCACGCAGCACAAGTCCGGGGGCGATGAGGTGTCGACTTATGTGTACGACACCGACGGCAACGTCCTCCTGCGGACCTCCAAGAGCGAAAACGTGCTCTACCTCGAGGGTCAGGAACTGCACAAGGGCAACGGCACCGGCGAGGGGGTCAAGGCGACGCGCCTGTACAGCGTCGCCGGCACCACCGTCGCCATGCGCCAGGGTGACACCTCGACGAACGGCAAGCTGACCTGGCTCATGGACGACACGCAGGCGTCCACGGCACTGATGATCGGCATGGGCGGAGCGATCATCCGTCGCCGCTACACCCCGTTCGGCAAGCAGCGCAACGTCGGCGGCAACCTGCCGGCCGGCCTCGACCGGGGCTTCCTCGGCAAGCCGGAGGACGACAGCACGTCTCTGTCCATCCTCGGGGCGCGCATGTACGACCCGTCACTCGGCCGATTCGCCAGCCCCGATGAGCTGACACAGCCGTACAAGCCGCAGATCCTGAATTCCTACAGCTATTCAGGGAACGACCCCGTCAACTTCACGGACCCTTCCGGGTTGATCAGGGTGAATGAGGACGGAACCCAGTGCCGCGGCGGGTGGCAGGAGTGCGGCCCGGGTCCGAGCACGCCGACTGTCACCGGAAGCGGATCCGACACCACGAGCGACCACAAGAACACGGGGGCCTACGGCTCGCTGAAGGACTCCAGAGGGTTCAACGACTATCTGAACCTCGGTCGGCTCAAATATTTCGTCATCCCCACGCTCTACGGCATGGGATGGAATGTGGCGGCGGACCTGACCAAGCACTATGTCAAGGGCTCGGGCAAGGACTATGAGCTGAACGACGAAACCATGAGGTTCCTGCTGAGGAGCGAGACAACCTCAGGGAAGATCGTCAACAAGGCCCTCGATGAGCTGGTGGGTAAGATCTCCGAACTGCCTGCCGGTAGGGAATACCGCGTGGACAGCAAATGGAAGGACTCTGTCGTTCCGAAGTCGGATAGTATGGACCTTTATCTGGCATTGCGCGGTTATCAGTTCAGGATCACTGGTACGGGCCAGCGCACGGTCGGCCGGGGCGGAAAATCGACTACTACCATCGATTACTCGGTCGAGTTCAGGAAGGACTACAACTTCGACTACGGCGAGAAAATCTTCGGAGGCGCCACCAATCTGGGTGACTTTGCCCGGCTTCACGATGTCGGGCTGTCCCGCGAGTTTGTAGTCAGGGGAACAACCGATTTCGCCATGAGTTACATATCGAAGGACTGACCTTTCGGTGCTCCGATTGAGCTCGTGTGATCGGTGATCTTCTAGCCCTGTGGCCGCTCGCGCGGCCACAGGGCTAGGAATCGTATGAGAAAGGGCAATTTGCGGTGCAATCTGCGGCTCGGGGTAGAGCTCACCTCGCCATTTTGTGTGGCGCGATCTTCCTGGCCTTGGGCTACGTACTGGTCTTCGGCCCTCATCTGCCGTCTTGGGGTGGAGCCGAGGAGGGGTGCGGGAAGGCTAGCCGCAGTGGCGCAGCCGGGGTTGCCCGGTCATGGCGGGTGACGCTGCCCGCGGAAGCGGACGAGGTGTATCACTGCGCGGACGGGTCAGGCGGAGGGGGCGCAGGTATAGCGCACTTCCTCTTTGTCATTCCCGGGCGCCGTGTCGATTCCTATTTCCAGTCGACCGGTATCAAGCCGGTGCCCGGCTACGACACCCGCAAGGGCTTCGAGGATGTTGCACGACTGGCCGGACGTGATGTCTCCAAGGTGAAGCGATACGAGGCCGGCTCGGTATCCCGTGATGGATTCAGCTACAACGTGTTCGTCGACGAGGACGCCCCGGGGTCGGCTGCTGTGTATGTGGAGGTCGTTTCGTCGGGGTGACGCCGCTGCGCTCCGGCCCGGAACGGTCCATGGACTGAAATGCGCGGGCACGCCGCGCTCCGCTTCCCGTAGATTGTGGAGGCCGAGGAGCGCGGCGCAGGAGACGTGCACGTGAAGGAGACGGACCGCAGGTGGCAAGGGCAAGGCAGGCCGTGGGCGAGGCCCGCAGGATCGTCGTCAAGGTGGGCTCCTCGTCGCTGACCACCGCCGCGGGCGGCCTGGACGCCGACCGCGTCGACGCGCTGGTCGACGTCCTCGCCAAGAGCCGCAGCGGGGGAGAGCGGGAGATCGTCCTCGTCTCCTCCGGCGCCATCGCCGCCGGCCTCGCCCCGCTGGGCCTGCGCCGCCGGCCCAAGGACCTCGCCCGACAGCAGGCCGCCGCCAGCGTCGGCCAGGGCCTGCTCGTCGCCCGCTACACCGCCTCCTTCGCCCGCTACGGCGTCCGCGTCGGGCAGGTGCTGCTCACCAGCGACGACATGAGCCGCCGCGCCCACCACCGCAACGCCTCCACCACCCTCGACAAGCTGCTCGCCATGGGCGCCTTCCCGATCGTCAACGAGAACGACACCGTTGCCACCGACGAGATCCGCTTCGGCGACAACGACCGCCTCGCCGCCCTCGTCGCCCACCTCGTCCGCGCCGACCTGCTGGTGCTCCTCTCCGACATCGACGGCGTCTACGACGGCGACCCGGGCAGGCCGGGCACCTCGCGGATAGCGGAGGTGCGGGGCCCGGAGGATCTCGCGGACGTCGAGATCGGCAGCGCGGGCAAGGCCGGCGTCGGGACCGGCGGCATGGTCACCAAGGTCGAGGCGGCCCGCATCGCCGCCGCCGCGGGCATCCCGGTGGTGCTGACCAGCGCCGTCCACGCGGCCGAGGCGCTCGGCGGCGGCGACACCGGCACCTACTTCCACCCCACCGGCAAGCGCTCCGCCGACCGGCTGCTCTGGCTCCAGCACGCGTCCACCCCGCAGGGGGCGCTGATCCTGGACGAGGGGGCGGTCGACGCCGTCGTGAAGCGCCGCACCTCGCTGCTGCCCGCCGGAATCGCCGCCGTCGAGGGCGAGTTCAGCGCCGGGGACCCGGTCGAGCTGCGCGACCCCTCGGGGCGCGCGGTGGGCCGCGGGCTCGTCAACTTCGACGCCAAGGAGATTCCCAGGCTGCTCGGGCGTTCGACCCGTGAGCTGGCCCGCGAGCTGGGGCCGGCGTACGAGCGCGAGGTCGTACACAGGGACGACCTGGTGCTCCTGCACGCGTAAACCGGGGTGCCGTGAACGCCTCCGGTGGGGGACGTTCCGTAAAACCGCCCCGCAGAGCGATACGGCCTGCTCAACTTTGTGTCGGAGGCATGTTTCCGAGCGCTGCGTGAAGGAGGCCGTCGTGAGACGAGCGCGCCCTGGGGTGGCATCCCGCGGTGCTCTGACGAGCGTCGCGGCCGGGGGCACCTACGAGGAGCCCAAGGACCTGCCCCGGCTGTGGCATGTCACCCTCAGCGTCCGCGGGGAGAAGGTGCCCGTGCAGGAACTGCGGCGGGCCCTGGAACAGCTCGCCCACGACCACCCTTTCCTGCTGACCAGCAGATACGCCGGCGACCACGCGGAGATCCGATATTGGGAGGAGGCCCGCGACCTGCACGACGCGGCGGCCGTCGCGCTGCGCCTGTGGGGCGAGCACCGGCAGAGCGCCGGGCTGCCGCCCTGGGAGATCGTCGGCCTGGAGGTCATCGACCGCGAGACCTACCACCAGCGCATCGCCGAGGGGTACGGCCCGGCACCCGCCACGCCCGTCGGCGTACACCCGTTCTAGTGCGGGCGGGCTTCATCCCTTTTGGGCCGTCTCGGGGTGTGAAACGGCCGCTGAAGGGGCCCCTGCCGCGCACTACCCTTCCCTCATGACCACGCTCTCCCCGTACGACTCGATGTCCCCGGTCACCCAGGCCGCCTACCGCGCCAAGTCCGCCGCCGCCGACCTCGCGCCGCTCCCGCGCTCCGTGAAGGACGACGCGCTGCTCGCCATCGCCGACGCCCTGGAGGTCCGCACCGCCGAGATCGTCGAGGCCAACGCCAAGGACGTGGCCAAGGCCCGGGAGAACGGCACCAGCGAGGCGATCGTCGACCGGCTCACCCTCACCCCCGAGCGGATCCGCGCCATCGCCTCCGACGTCCGCGACGTGGCGAAGCTGCCCGACCCGGTCGGCGAGGTCGTCCGGGGCTCCACCCTCCCCAACGGCATCGACCTGCGCCAGGTCCGCGTCCCGCTCGGCGTCGTCGGCATCATCTACGAGGCCCGCCCGAACGTCACCGTGGACGCCGCCGCGCTCTGCCTGAAGTCCGGCAACGCCGTCCTGCTGCGCGGCTCCGCCTCCGCCTACGCCTCCAACAGCGCCCTCGTCCGGGTGATCCGGGACGCCGTCGGCGGCGCCGGGCTGCCCGCCGACGCCGTCCAGCTCGTGCCCGGCGAGAGCCGTGAGAGCGTGCGCGAGCTGATGCGCGCCCGCGGCCTGGTCGACGTCCTCATCCCGCGCGGCGGCGCCTCCCTGATCCGGACCGTGGTCAACGAGTCCACCGTCCCCGTCATCGAGACCGGCACCGGCAACTGCCACGTCTACGTCGATGCCCAGGCCGACATCGACATGGCGATCGACATCCTGATCAACTCCAAGGCCCAGCGGGTCAGCGTCTGCAACGCCGCCGAGACCCTCCTCGTCCACCAGGACATCGCCCCCGAGTTCCTGCCGCGCGCCCTCCACGCCCTCGCCGAGGCCGGGGTCACCGTCCACGCCGACGAGCGGGTGCTGGCCTATGCCAAGGACTCCGAGGCCACCGTCGTCGAGGCGACCCCCGAGGACTGGGAGACCGAGTACCTCTCCTACGACATCGCCGCCGCCGTGGTCGACTCGCTGGACAAGGCCGTCGAGCACATCCGGCTGTGGACCTCCGGCCACACGGAGGCGATCGTCACCACCTCGCAGCAGGCCGCCCGCCGGTTCACCCAGCTGGTCGACTCCACCACCGTCGCCGTGAACGCCTCCACCCGTTTCACCGACGGCGGCCAGTTCGGCTTCGGCGCCGAGATCGGCATCTCCACCCAGAAGCTGCACGCCCGCGGCCCGATGGGCCTGCCGGAGCTGACCAGCACGAAGTACATCGTCACCGGCGACGGGCACGTCCGCCGCTGAGGATCCCCCGTTCGGCGGCGGCCTGACGGCGGCCGAAAGCCGTCGCAGAGCCGTCTCAGCAGGCAGACGAATTTCCATACCGTCTGCCCAAATTGACCCCCCAGGTCTACTCTGGACCCGTGCCGGAGGACGTGGGGGGCACGCCGTTCCCTGACGGCGGGGAGCCCGACGACGACCGCGACCATGGGGTGTCGGACGAAGAGTTCGCCTCCGTGGTCTTCGACGAGGCCTTCGTCAAGGCGGCCACGGTCCACGAGCCGACCGCCGTCGAACGTCTCCTGGCCGCCGCAGAGGCCAGAGCCGAGGCCTCCGAGGCGGAGGCCCGCCGCGCCCGCGCCAGACGCGAGCGCTACGAGGAGAAGTACAGCCCCGAGGGGACCGATCTCGGTCATGATCGGGACGAGGACGAACTGGACGACACCTACGTCCTCTCCGATTACCACGGCCCCTTCGGCTCCTACGGCAACAAGGTCCGCTGGCACCGCCCCGTCGCCTGGCTGCTCGCCCTCGTCATGGGCATCGGCATGGTCGCGCTGGCCTTCGCTGCGGTCTACCGGAGCGCCTCCTCCGGCACCCGCGACCGGGTGCCGCCCCCCGCCTCCACCGGCCTCGAACAGGGCGCCACATCGCCTCCCCCCTCCGCCGACGACCACTCCCGGCCGGCCGTCTCGGCCATTCCGCGCTCGCCCTGAGCGCCCCGCGTGCGCCGGGGGTGAGCGCCTGTCATGCGCGGGGTGAGAATCTGTCAGGCAGCTGGTGAGAACCTGTCAGAAGTTGTCGTGCAGACGGGCGTTTACCCGAGGCCCGCGAGACCTACTCTGAAGGTATGGGCGGGCCTGTAGACCCACCGGAGGGGACACCCGAGGGCGGCCCCGGTGGTGCGGAGGACGAGTACCGATCCGTCGTCTTCGACGAATCGTTCGTCCGTGCTGCCCGCCTCCAGGAGTACTCCGCCGAGGAGCGCATTGCCGACCACGCGCCCGCCGTGCGCCGGCGCCCGACCCTGCACCGCGGACTGGCCCGGCAGGCCGTGATCCTCCTCCTGCTGATCGCCGTCGCCTTGAGCACAGCGATCTACATGGGCATCCGCCACCCCTACGACGACCCGCAGAGCCGGCGGCCCGTCGAGTCCCTGCGGATGACCGTCATCCCGCTCGCCCCACAGGGCAAGGTGCCCGGCGCCGCCGACGCCGAGACGCTGTACGCGCACAGCCCCGCCGCCCAGTTCGAGGTCGGCGCCGAGGGAATACCGCTGCCCGCCTCGCGGGCCACCGTGCACTTCTCCGAGAGCCAGGTCGTGGCCGCCCTGACCACCACCAAGGACTACATCGTCCGTTCCTCGCTCGACCCCGAGGTGCTGACCGGCCGGCAGATCCGCCCGGCCCGCGCCCTCCTCGACTCCGACCAACTCGCCCAGTTCGACCAGAGCTTCGACCACCCGGCGGCGGACGGCCGCCATGCGCCCACCGGCTGGGTGGTCCGCCTCGACCCCTCCCGGGCACAGCTGGCCGACGACAAGATCCGCGTCCAGGGCAGCTTCCACGCCGCCGAGGCCGACTCGGCCACGCTGGAGATCACCGCCGACCACACCTTCGTCTACGCGCTGCGCCCGACCGGGGTCGCCCAGGCGCCCGTCTCCCTGTTCACCGTCCGCCGCGAGCTGACCTTCCGCTTCGACCGCGACGACCTGCGCACCCACCAGGTCCAACTGGTCACGTCCTACGTCCAGGCCGGCCCCCTGGCCTGCGCCGAGGACTCCCTCTCCTACCTCCGCCCCCTCCTGGCCGGCCAGACGGCCAGGACAGGCGGCCCCGCGGGCACCAACCCCTACGAGACGGACAGCGCAACGGCCCTGTGCGGGACGCTGGCCACTGGGGCTCAGCCGAAGATGTGAGGTGGGGCGGGGTCCGGCCGCGACTGGTCAGACTGGGTCGGTTGCTCAGCCGGAGCCCGTTTCAAGGGTGCCGTGCCCGGCGGTCGGTGGTGCCGGGCACGCCTCGGTGTCTCGCTACTGGTCGCCGTCCTCGTCGTCCCGGGGCGGGGTGTCCGTCGGGCCCTCCTTCGACTGGGGCGGGCTCGTGAAGCCGTCGAAGCCGCGCCGCACCCGGCCGCCCAGGCCGCCCGCGCCGCCCGCCAGGTCCGTGACCAGCTTCATCAGCGGGTCCTTGGAGGACTTCACATCGCTGGCGTAGCTGGCCGCGGACTCCCGGAACGAGCCGCTGACCGAGGTGTCCTTGTCCTCGGTGCGCCGCGGGTAGTGCCCGTCCATGATCCGCTGGTAGTCCCGGGACTCCGCCCACTTCTTCAGCTCGGACGCCCGGATGGTGGCGAAGGGGTGCGAGCGGGGCAGCACGTTGAGGATCTTCAGCACGGAGTCGCGCAGATCGCCCCCGGCGTCGTACTCCTCGGCCTGCTCCAGGAACGCGTCCACGTTCATCTCGTGCAGATGGTTGCCGCCCGCGATCTTCATCAGACCCCGCATCGAAGCCCGCACATCCTGCCCCACTAGCAGGCCCGCCCGGTCCGCGGACAGCTCCGACTTGCGGAACCACTCCCTCAGGGCCGTCACGATCGCCATGATCGCGAGGTTGCCCAGCGGGATCCAGGCCACCTTCAGCGCCAGGCTCGTCAGGAACAGCAGGATCGTGCGGTACACCGAGTGCCCCGACAGCGCGTGGCCCACCTCGTGGCCGACGACCGCCCGCATCTCCTCCTCGTCGAGCAGCTCGACGAGCCCGGTGGTCAGGACGATGATCGGCTCGTCCAGCCCGATGCACATGGCGTTCGGCTGCGGATCCTGCGTGACGTACATCGGCGGGACCTTCTCCAGGTCCAGGATGTAACAGGCGTCCAGCAGCATGTCGTTCAGGTGCGAGAACTGCCGCTCCGAGACCCGCACCGAGTCGGACAGGAACAGCAGTCGCAGGCTCCGCTCCGGCAGCAGTCCGCTCAGCGCCTTGAACACCGTGTCGAAGCCGCTCAGCCTGCGCAGCGCCACCAGAGCCGAACGGTCGGCCGGATGCTCGTAGGCACGCGAGGAGATCCCGGGGAAGCGCTTGCGCTGCCTGCTCGGCACTCGCTCGTGCCCGGTCCCGTGCCGGACGTCGTCGGACATGTCATCCCCCATGTACGTGTAGGTGTCCACTGTGCCCCCGAGACAGGGCCCAGCCTAGGCGGAGATACCGTGGACAGGCAGTACAGCCGAAGGAGTCCACGTGACGGAGCATCACCCCGCAGCCGCCTGGCTGACCGAGGCCGCCACCAGCGCCGTCCAGCAGCACGGGACGGGGAGCCTGCTCCGGATCGTCCTGATCGTGATGGTGCTGGGCTGCGTGCTGACCGCCTGGCTCCTGCTGCGCGGCTACAAACGGAAGGACGACTGACCGGCCGCGGAAGTTCCCCGCAGTGGCCCTTTCCCGGCCCCTCCCGCCGCCGTCCGCCCCCAACGGCGGAGTCGGCGTGAGCGGCGCGGGGCCGCCCGCTTACGATGAGCCGACATCTTTATCCCGCCCACACGCGATAGGTTCTGCCGAAGATGAGCTTCCACAGCGCCGCAGCCCAGTTGGTCACCCTTGCCGCCGAGGGCGAGGAGCACGGCGGCCACCACAACAGCCTGAACCCGGCCGTCACCGGCGGCGGTGCCCTGATCATCCTCCTGCTTCTGCTGTGGATCACCACGCGCTTCAACCGCGACCGCTGAGCGGGGTACCCCGCCCCGGCAGGGGGGCCGAGACCGGGCCGGTAGGGTCTGCACGCATGGGAGAGCAGGACATGCCTACCGGTCCGGCGTACGAGTCCGCCGGCGCCAGGGCGAAGCACCCGCAGGACGGCCCGGGCCACGG
Organism: Streptomyces sp. NPDC002676; assembly: GCF_053592455.1. Taxonomy (NCBI): domain Bacteria; kingdom Bacillati; phylum Actinomycetota; class Actinomycetes; order Kitasatosporales; family Streptomycetaceae; genus Streptomyces; species Streptomyces sp. NPDC002676. The sequence goes on from NZ_JBSFVT010000001.1 coordinate 498,712, forward strand.
CCCCGCCCACTCGGGCAAGCGACGCCTGGGCGTCATGGGCGGAACGTTCGACCCGATCCACCACGGACACCTCGTGGCGGCCAGTGAGGTCGCCGCGCAGTTCCAGCTGGACGAGGTGGTGTTCGTGCCCACCGGCGAGCCCTGGCAGAAGTCCCACCGCAAGGTCTCTCCGGCCGAGGACCGCTACCTGATGACGGTCATCGCGACCGCCGAGAACCCGCAGTTCTCTGTCAGCCGCATCGACATCGACCGCGGCGGTCCCACCTACACCGTGGACACCCTGCGCGACCTGCGCGTCCTCAATCCCGACACGGACCTGTTCTTCATCACCGGCGCCGACGCCCTGGCCCAACTGCTGACCTGGCGCGACAGCGAGGAACTGTTCTCCCTCGCGCACTTCATCGGCGTCACCCGCCCCGGCCACCATCTGACCGACCCGGGCCTGCCCGAAGGCGGTGTCACCCTCGTCGAGGTTCCGGCGCTCGCCATCTCTTCCACAGACTGCCGTGCGAGAGTCGCCAAGGGCGAACCCATCTGGTACATGGTGCCGGACGGAGTCGTGCGCTACATCGACAAGCGCGAGCTGTACCGCGGCGAGTGAGCCGAGAGGGGCACCGGTGAACGACCGATACGACGCGGGGTACGGGAACGACCAGTACGAACTCGTCGGCTACGACGAGTACGGACAGCCCGTGTACCGGCAGGTCCCGGTACAACAGGCTCCGCAACGGACCTACGACCCGTACGGCCAGCAGGCGGGCTACGGCTACGACCCCTACACCACCGGGCAGCAGCAGCCCGTACCCCCCTACGACACCGGCCGGCAGCAGCCACAGCCCCCGTCGTACGACGGCTACGGCTCCTACGACCCCTACGGCACGGCGGCTCCGGGCCAGGCCCCCGCGTACGACCCCTACGGGCAGGCGGCGAGCAGCGGGCAGCAGCCCCGGGTGGCCCCCGAGCAGCCCCCCCACATCCCGCAGCAGCCCCCCTACATCCCGCAGCAGGCCGGCCCGGCCGAGGAGGCCCACGCCCCGGAGGAGGCCAAGGGGCCGAAGCCCGCGCGTGAACCGGACTACCACACCGAGCAGTTCGCGTTCGTGGAGGAGCCGGACGGCGACTCCGAGGACGTCATCGACTGGCTGAAGTTCACCGAGAACCGCACCGAGCGCCGCGAGGAGGCCCGCCGCCGCGCCCGCAGCCGGGTCATCGCCCTCGCCGTCGTCCTCGCCCTGGTCGCCGTCGGCGGAGTCGGCTACCTCTGGTTCGCCGGAGAACTCCCCGGCCTGTCCTCCTCCGGCGGCAAGACCGGCCAGACCACCGCCGTGGGCGCCCAGAACCGCGACGTGATCGTCGTCCACCTCCACAACACCGGCAAGGGCGGCACCTCCACGGTGCTCCTGGTCGACAACACCACCACCAAGCGGGGCTCAACCGTCCTGCTGCCGAACTCCCTCGCGCTGACCGGTGACGACGGCTCCACCACGACCCTCGGCAAGTCGGTCGACGACGACGGCACCTCCGGCACCCGCGACCAGCTCGACTCCGTCCTCGGCACCAACATCCAGGGCACCTGGCGGCTGGACACCCCATACCTCCAGAACCTCGTCGAGCTGGTCGGCAACATCGAGGTCGACACCAACGCCGACGTGCCCGACCCGGATACCAAGAAGAAGGGCACCGGGCCGCTCGTCCACAAGGGCACGGACCAGACCCTCAGCGGCAAGATGGCCGTCGCCTACGCCACCTACCGCGCCGCCGGCGAGTCCGACAACGCCCAGCTGGAGCGGTTCGGGCAGGTCATGCAGGGCGTGCTGCGCAAGCTGTCCTCCGACCCGGCGGGGGCCACGGTCACCGTGCAGACCCTCGCGCAGATCCTCGACCCGCCGCTCACCGACAAGGACCTCGGCGCGTTCCTGGCCAAGCTCGCCGACCTCGCCAAGGGCGGCGACTACAAGACGGCCCTGCTGCCCGTGCAGGCCGACGGCACGCTGACCGCCAAGACCAGCGACAGCGTGGTCAAGGACATCCTTGGCGGCACCGCCAAGAGCCCCGACGCGGGCTCCGCGGTCCGGGTCTCCGTCCGGAACGCCACCGGCGTGAAGGGCGACACCGAGAAGGCCCGCGTGGTGCTCCTCAACGGCGGCTTCACCTTCCTGGAGGGCGGCGGCGCGTCCGGCACCCAGGCCACGTCGAAGGTGACCTACTCGGACGCCGGCGACAAGGAGAACGCCGCCGAGGTCGCCAAGACCCTCGGCCTGCCCGCCGGCTCCGTGAGCAAGGGCAGCGTCTCCTCCGGAGCCGACGTCTCGGTGGTCCTGGGCACGGACTACCGGCCCAGCTCCTCCTGACCCCGGCCGGGGCACCCCACGTGCCGCCGTAATCACGTGGGGTGTGCCAGGCGGTCCGTGAGACCCTTGAGGTCTGGTGACCGCCGACGGGCCGTGCCCTGCGGTCCGCCCCACGCCCCAGCCGATCTCTGTCCCCGACCGAAAGCTACGTAGTGACCGCCACCGACCGTTCTCTTGACCTCATCAACACCGCCGCCCAGGCGGCGGCCGACAAGCTCGCCCACGACGTCATCGCCTACGACGTCAGCGACGTGCTGTCGATCACGGACGCATTCCTGCTGGCCTCCGCGCCCAGCGACCGCCAGGTCAAGGCGATCGTGGACGAGATCGAGGAGCGTCTGCAGAAGGAACTCGGCGCCAAGCCGGTGCGCCGCGAGGGCGACCGCGAGGCCCGCTGGGTCCTGCTCGACTACATCGACATCGTCGTCCACGTCCAGCACAGCGAGGAGCGCGTCTTCTACGCCCTGGAGCGGCTGTGGAAGGACTGCCCCGAGCTGGAGCTGCCCGCCGACGCCAAGGCCACCCGCGGCAAGGCCGAGGAGCACGCCAAGCTGCAGGCCGCCGAGGAGCCGGGCGGGGACTGGTGATGAGCGCCACCGGTGAGGTGACCGACCGCAGGACCCCGGGTCGCCGCATCATCCTGTGGCGGCACGGCCAGACCGCGTGGAACGTGGAGCGCCGTTTCCAGGGCACCACCGACGTCGAGCTGACCGAGACCGGCATCGGCCAGGCCCGCCGGGCCGCACGGCTGCTCGCCTCCCTGGGGCCTGACGCGATCGTCTCCTCGGACCTCCAGCGGGCCGCGAACACGGCCGCCGAGCTGGCCGCTCTCACCGGTCTCGACGTCGCCCGCGAGGAGGGTCTGCGCGAGACTTACGCGGGCGTCTGGCAGGGGCTGACGCACCAGGAGATCATCGCCCGCTACGGCGAGGAGTACGCCGCCTGGAAGCGCGGCGACAGCGTCCGCCGCGGCGGCGGCGAACTGGAGACCGAGGTCGCCGACCGCGCCGCCCCCGTCGTGCTGCGGCACGCCGAGAAGCTGCCCGAGGACGGCACCCTCGTCGTGGTCAGCCACGGCGGCACCATCCGCACCACCATTGGCCGGCTGCTGGGCCTGGAGGCCCGGCACTGGGAGAGCCTCGGAGGCCTCTCCAACTGCTGCTGGTCCGTGCTCGGCGAAGGCGCCCGCGGCTGGCGCCTGCTGGAGCACAACGCGGGCACCCTCCCGGAGCCCGTCCTCGGCGACGACACCTGACCCGGATTTCACTTTCTGGCAGGTCACAGGCTAAAGTTCTTCTTGTTCGCCCCGCCGAGCGGGAAGAACACAAGGGGCTATAGCTCAGTTGGTAGAGCGCCTGCATGGCATGCAGGAGGTCAGGAGTTCAATTCTCCTTAGCTCCACTGATCGACACTCTGTTGAGTTGTCAAGGATCGGTGATGAGGATCCCGTCCCCTCAGGGGGCGGGATTTTCTGCATTCCACCTGCGGATGATCTCCTCGGCCTCCTCGGCCTCCTCGGCCTCCTCGGCCTCCCCGCCGGCCTCCGTGCCGTCCTGTGCCGGGGGCCACAGGTGCTCCCGGCGCTCCCGCAGGAACGTCACCTTCTCGTGGGTCTCCTCGTCCTCCGGCGTGTAGACCACGATCCGGCACTCGGGCATTCCGTCGATCGACAGCGACTGCGAGGTCATCCGCATCTCGCCCACCGCCTCGTGCCGGAAGACCTTCACCCGCGGCCCCGGAGGCGTCACCACCCCGCTCGCCCACAGCTGCGCGAAGGAGGGGCTCGCCGCCGACAGTGCGCGTATGTAGTCCTCCCAGGCCGGCTCGCCCACATGTCTGCCGTAGGCGGACCGCAGCGTCGCCACCATCAACGGCAGCTCCTGCTCCAGGTGCACCACCGGGCAGGCCTCCTCCGACACCGTGCACAGCGTCCACAGCACGTTCGGCACGCCGATCCGCAGCGTCTCCGGCACCGCGAACAGGGCGCGGTACACCGGGTTCGTGGCGAGGATGTCGTACCGCGAGTTGTAGACCACCGCGACCAGCGGGTCGAGAGCATCGATGACCCCCTGCACCTCCGGACCGACCCGCCGGGTCATGCCCTGCGGAGCCGGGTCGAAGGGCACCTCCGCGAGCCGGTACAGATGCTCCCGCTCCGGCGGGTCCAGTCGCAGGGTGCGCGCGACCGCGTCCAGCACCTGCGCCGAGGCGTTGATCGCGCGGCCCTGCTCCAGCCACGTGTACCAGGTCACGCCCACGCCGGACAGCTGGGCGACCTCCTCCCGGCGTAGCCCGGGTGTGCGCCGCCGCAGCCCCGGCGGCATGCCCACGTCGGCCGGTGTCACCCGCGCCCGCCTGCTGCGCAGGAAGGCGGCCAGCTCCGGCCTGCGGCGTTGTGTCCTCGTCGCCATCGTCTTTCCCCCGTTCCCCCGTCGTCCGTCCCCATCGTCGGCACCCGGGCCGTCCCCTGCCAGGTGCTGGCAGTACCAGCATCGGCGGGCACTCGGCACCCTTACCGGTGAGTCGCGAGGCTCGATGCCATGACGACGACACCCCGAACCGTGCCGGGTTCCGCGCCCGGTGCGAGCCCTGCGATCAGTGAAGCACCGACCACTGACAGTGAAGCACCCGGCACTGACAAACGGTCCCGGCTCCTGCTCGCGGCCCTGCTCACCGCCATGTTCATGGCCGTCCTCGACGTCTTCATCGTGAACGTCGCGGCCCCCACCATCGGTTCCGACCTCGACGCCTCGGGCGCCGACCTCCAGCTGGTCATCGCTGGCTACACCATCAGCTACTCCGTGCTGCTGATCACCGGTGCCCGGCTCGGCGACCGGCTCGGCCACGGCCGGGTCCACGTCGCCGGACTCGCCCTGTTCACGGCCGCCTCGCTGGCCTGCGGCCTGGCGCAGGGATCGACCGAGCTGATCGTGTTCCGGCTGGTGCAGGGCGTCGGCGCGGCCCTGATGGTCCCGCAGGTGCTCAGCCTGATCCAGCGGACCTTCACCGGCGAGGCCCGGGCCAGGGCGCTCAGCGTCTACTCCGCGGTCCTCGCCGTGGGTGCGGCGGCCGGTCAGGTCGTCGGCGGCGTGCTGATCAGCGCCGACCTGTTCGGCACCGGCTGGCGGCCGGTGTTCCTGGTCAACGTGCCCGTCGGCGCCGTCCTGCTGGTGCTGGGTCGGCGCGTCCTGCCCGTCGGAGCAGCGGACGAGCGGGAGCGGGCCCGCGCCCTCGACCTGCCGGGCCTGGTGCTGCTCGCCGCCGCCGTGTCGCTGCTGACGGTGCCGCTGGTGCTCGGGCAGGAGGAGGACTGGCCATTGTGGTCCTGGCTGTCGCTGGGCGGCGCCGTGCTGCTGTTCGCGCTGTTCTGCGGCTACGAGTCCCGGCTGGCCCGGCGCGGCGGCGCCCCGCTGATCGCGCCGCGGGTGCTGCGCCACTCCGGCATGGGCCTGGCCGTCTTCCGCGTCCTCGCCGTCATGGCGGTCAACGCCGGTTTCCTCTTCGCGTTGACGCTCCACGTCCAGGGCGGCCTCGGCTACAGCGCCCTGCGGGCCGGGCTGAGCTTCGCCCCGACCGCGGCCGTCTTCGGCATGGTCAGCCTGACCTGGCGGAGGTGGCCCGCAGCCTGGCAGCGGGCGCTCACCCCGGCGGGGTTCGCGCTCGCCGCGGTGTCCGTGGCGGGGATCGGGCTGGCGTTCCACGGCGGCGGCGACGGGGGAGTGGCGCTCTACGCCGCGTACATCGGCATGGGCGTGGGACTCGCGCTCGCCTTCAGCCCGACGCTCACCCGGGCGCTGGCCACGGTGCGGCCCGAGGACGCGGCGGACGCCAGCGGTCTGCTGGCGACGGTCAATCAGCTCGGTCAGCTGCTCGGCGTCTCGGGTTTCGGCACACTGTTCCTGAACCGGCTTGAGTCGCTCGGGGCTCCGCGGGCGTATACCTCTGCGCAGGCGCTGTCGGACTGCGCGTGGGTGCTGGCCGCACTGGCCGCGGTGGGTGCCGTGTCCGGACTGGTACTGAGGCGTCGCTGACCGTATTGGCCCGGCCGTGGCAGAATCAAACGGCCGGAAGGGGGCGCGGCCCGACGGGAGGGAGTAGCGATGCCTGCGAGCATCCTCGAGGAGGGCGGCCACCTCCTCAATGAGGCGTTGATACGGGATACAACCACCCGGCTCAGCTGCCCTTCCTGCGGTTCCGCGCATGTGGCCCAAGTTCTCGGCGACAACGGCGGAATCTCCTACGTGTGCACGGCCTGCGGCCACAGCTGGAGCTGATCGATGGGTGCACACAGGCGAAAGTGCGACTGGTGCGGCAGCGGAACGCCGATTGTCCGTGACATGGAACCGATCAATGCCGATTACCAGTACTGGTGCGAGGAATGCGCGCGGGCGCTGATCATAAAAGGCGACCCGATCGAGACCTACCGCGAACTCGAGGGCGAGCCGATCTACGGCCGACTCCTGGAAGAACACTGCACGCTCAAGCGGTTCTATTCCTTCGTCACGGCTTGACGGGGCCTGAGCGCGATCCTGGCTCCGGCAACGATGTCCAGGTCAGCGTGAGGAACAGCACACCGGCCCCTCCGTAGAGGGCGGAGAGCGTCAAGTGGGCTCCTCCCTGGTGCAGTTCGGGTCTCCCGGTGCCGTGCGGCACCCACCAGGGGGCGTAAGAGCAGAAGACGAGCAGCGTGGCCAGGGCGGCGGCGCGCTGTCCGCGCGTCCACAGCAGCAGCACCAGGGGCACGCACCACACCCAGTGGTGCGTCCACGACACCGGACTGATCAGCAGCGCGGTGACCGCGCAGGCGCACACCGCCCAGGGACGCCGGCCGCGCAACTCCGCCGCCACGGCCACCGCGAGGCCCAGGCACGCCGTCACGGCCGCGGCAGCCATCCAGAGGGCTCCCGGGTCCGGAGTGTGCAGCAGGCGGGCCAGCATGCCCCGCAGGGCCTGGTTCGCGGTGTCCTCGGCGTGCCCCACCCGGCCCGCGTGGAACACCGCGCCGGTCCAGAACCGCCACGAGTCGTACGGCAGGACGGCCGCCGCGCCCAGCGTCGCCCCGGCGAACGCGACGGCCGCCCCGCGCGCGTGCCGCAGCCACGGCCCCCCGTCCCCGCCCCGTGCGCGGGCCACGACACCCGTGACGAGCAGGAACAGTGCGAACAGTGCCGGCGTCAGCTTGACCGCTGCCGCGAGCCCGAGGCCCGTCCCGGCCCAGCGGTCCCGTCCGCCCGCCGGACGGCGGGACAGGTCTCCCAGTACTACGACGGCCAGCAGCAGGTTGACCTGGCCGTAGCGCAGGGTTGTCCACACCGGCTCGCACCACACCGCCAGTGCCGCGACCCACCAGAGGCTCTCCACGCGCGCGTGGCCGACGAGTTTGAGCGACAGCCGTACGAACACCACCAGGAGCGCGAGGTTGCCTGCGGTCGCCAGCGTGCGCATCGGTGCGGTGTCCAGCAGGGTGAGCGGCGTGAACAGCAGGGCCGCGAACGGCGGATAGGTGGTCGGCAGGTGCGCGGCGGTCGCCCGCAGCGCGTACAGGTCGCCTCCCGCGCGGACGGTGGCCCCCTCGGTCCGGTAGACCATCAGGTCGATCATCGACACGTGTGCGGCCCGCTGCGCGGCCCAGAACGCCGTGAACGACACCAGGCACGTGCCCAGGGCGACCGGCACCCGGCGGTGGGCTGCGGAGGGCGCGATCACGGTCACGAAAGCCGACATTAGCGCCCGTATCGGTGCTGACCGGAAACCGATTTGGTGCTGCGCCCCCGTACCTGTAATGTTTACGTCGTCGCCGGGGGAACCGGGCGAAACAACAAAACAAGGGGCTATAGCTCAGTTGGTAGAGCGCCTGCATGGCATGCAGGAGGTCAGGAGTTCAATTCTCCTTAGCTCCACAGAAATCGAAGGCGGATCATCCGAAGGATGGTCCGCCTTCGGCGTGTTGCGAAACACGGCGGCTGAGCGCCGAGAGCGAAGGGCGGGTCCCCCGAACCGGGCGACCCGCCCTTCCTGTCCCCTTCCTGTGCGCTCAGCGGCCGAGCGCCCGCCGGCCCCGTCCCTGGGAGAGGACCGGCAGGTTGCGCGTCGGCGCCTGCGCGCGCGTGTCCTCCTCGAGGCGCAGGGCGAGCGCCGGGCAGCGGCGCACCGCCCGCAGCGCCTTCGCCTCCGCGTAGCGCGGGACCTGCGCCTGCGCGACGGTCGGGAAGCCGTCGGCGCCCAGCTCGAAGACCTCCGGGAGGATGTCCGCGCACAGCCCGTGCCCCCGGCACAGCGTCCAGTCGACGTAGATCTTCTGGCGGCTCGCGCCGGTCTCCGCGGGCTCTGCGCCGCCCGGGATGCCCGCAGGGACCTTGCCGCCCTCGAAGAGCGGCAGAACGCCCTCCACGGGCCGTCCGCAGCCATTTCCGAGGACATGGGCGGCCAGGTCGTCGGTGAACGCCTTGATGGTCGACTCCAGGAACATCGCGGAGCCGTCCGGATGCGAACACGCCCCGCGCCGCTTCACGTTCCGCGCGACCTGCTTCAGCGCCTCCAGGGCGGCCGGGCCGCCGCCGCCCAGGATCTCCTCCATCCCGCGCGCGGCGGCGGGCAGTCCGAGGTAGCAGGGGCCGCACTGGCCCGCGCTCTCGTCGGCCAGCCACTGCGCCACCCGCAGCGACTCGCCCAGCGGGCAGGTCTCCTGGCCGATCGGAAGGATCGCGCCCGCGCCCAGCGAACCGCCCACCGCGTCCAGGGAGTTGCGGGAGACGATCGCCTCGTCGACGGTCGCCGCGTCGATCCACCTGCCGTGGTAGCCGCCGGTCAGCACGCCCTGCGGCACCGGCGGAGCGCCGGCCAGTTGCAGCACGTAGCGCAGCGGCACACCCGTGGGGACCTCGATCACCATCGGGCGGGCGACCGCGCCCGAGACCGTGAGCATGACGGTGCCCGGCTCGTCGTACAGGCCGGTGTTGCCATAGCGGTCCGGGCCGATGCGCGCGGCGACGGCCAGCTGTGCGAACGTCTCGGCGTTCGACAGCAGCGTGGGCGCCCCGCCGACGCCGCTCTGCGAGGCGCTGATCTTGCGGCCGGGCGGGATCGCCGGACCGCCGTCGATCGACCGGATGAGAGACGCGGCGGCGCCGGTGACCATGCGCACAGGGTTGCGCTGCACCCACGCGCGGAGGGCCGATCTGCGGCTGTTGCTCAGGCCGCGTTCGGCGAGCGCGGCCTCCATGGAGCGCTGGGTGGACTCCCGGGTGACCCCCACCACGAGCGTGCGGGCACCCAGGGCCTCGGCGCACAGCAGCGCGCCGTCCAGGATGAGGTGCGGGGCTCGGTTGATGAGCACCGTGTCCTTGCGGCAGGCCGGCTCGTCCTCGCTGCCGTTGACGACGACGACCGGCCGTACACCGCGCCTGATCGCGGACTCGGCGACCGAGCGCAGCTTCTTGTGGAAGGGAAAGCCCGCGCCGCCGCGGCCCTTGAGGTTGATCCGTTCGGCGAGCTGCGCGAGCTTTTCGCCGCCCAGGGGGTCGAGCGGCCCGTGCACCTTCAGGTGCATGGGCAGGTCGAGTCGTTCCACAAGGTCGAAGCCCGACGTGAGCTGGGGAAGCCCGACCACGCGGACTTCGGGAACGTCGGGCAGGGCCTCGTTCACTTAAAGCCTCCGGAAGGCGTGTTCCACGGTTCGCCCGATCCCGGGGCGTCGAAGGACGCTCCGGGGAGTGTTTCGGTGGCGGGACCGCTGTTGAACGTGTCACCCGGGTTGTACGCGGCATAGCGGCCGTTTGTCTCACCGGTGTCGTACAGGTCACTTCCGCCGTATCCGGCGGTGCCCGGATTGTCGTAGACGGGCATGGTGTAGCCGGTGTCGCTCAGCGGGTCGTAGGCGGACGGCGGGGCCTCGCCGACCGGAGGCGGGGACGGGACCGGCCAGCTGCCCGAGCTGCTGGAGGGGCCGTCCACGCGCGTGGTCCGTCCGGTCGTGAACGGCTGCCGGGGGCGGCCCGCGGTGGACACCGCGCGGTAGGCGGCGGCGAAGCCGGAGACGGGCTCCGGGGCGGGGGACGGGTACGGCGAGGCGGAGAGGGGGGCCGTCGAGTCGGCAGGTGACGGCTCCTGCGCGGGCCGGCGCTCGTAGCCCGGCAGTGCGGACTCGGCCACCCGCGCGCGGCCGGCGTCCAGATCGTCGAGCGCCGGCCGCTCCGGGCTGCCGAACAGCGCCATGAGCCGGTCGGCGATCCTGCGCTTGACCTGGCGCGGGGCGGAGCGCAGCGCGAGGGCGCCCATCACGGCCAGCAGGGACAGGATGTAGAGGATCACGAAGATCGGCTTGGCCTGGCGGCCCGCGTACAGGCCGTGCACCAGTGCCGCGCACCACGCGGGGTAGGCCAGCATGTGCATGGCACGCCAGCGGGCAGCGATGGGCGCCGGCGTGGCGAAGTTGCTGCGCAGGGCGCCGGTGAAGCCCACGAAGATCATCAGCAGGCCGGCGAGCGAACCCAGTCCGACCAGACCGGCGATTCCGGTGACGCCGAGCGAGAAGGGGATGATCGCGGCGATCAGTTGTGTGTGGCCGAGCGCGAGCTTGACGGTGATGTGCAGCAACAGGAACGCGATCGAGGCGATTCCGGTCGTCCGGTGCACCGCCTGGCCGACGATGCGCTGCCGGGTGTTCAGGAAGATGCGGTCCTGCGCGAACAGGCCCCAGATCACCGAGCAGCTGAGCGAGACGAGAGACAGCACGCCCGCGCCGAAGTTCAGGAAATCGCGGAACCGGCTGCCTCCGACCAGAACGGCCAGGGGGATGAGCAGCAAGGCGACGGCGGTCGCCACTCCATAGGCCGACCGGCCAGGTTTGGGGAGCGAGCTGGTACTACGACGAAGGTTCATGGGGGCAACTCCGAGCAGTTTCGGGAAAGCGGTCCCGCTGCCGAACTCTAAGTGGCGCCATACCGATCAGTACGGGGTTTGAGTTATTGGGTTGTTATTGACGGACAATATGACTGGACGATGTCCCTTAGTGGGTGTTACGCGAAGTAATCCTTGACCTTGGTTCAGTTCCGTCCCGGGGTTCTGGCATGTCCACAAGGCATACGGAAGCGCGTCGCGGCTTGCTCAAGGGGTGCGGTACCCTGTCGCCATGCGTGCCGTACGCCTTCTGCTTAGCGGGCCGCGCTGATCAGTACCGACCGGCGGTTACAACCGCGGTCGGCATCGGCGCGGCGTCCCCTCCTGTGCGAGGGGCTTTTTCATTTCCGCAGGCAGAGACGATCGATGGAGCTTTGAGGATCATGAGCGAGACGAACCCCGCTGCCACTGCCGAGGTGGCCGCGCCGCACCGCTACACGGCCGCCCTGGCGGCCGAGATCGAGGCACGCTGGCAGGACTTCTGGGACGCGGACGGCACCTACGCGGCCCCGAACCCGAAGGGTGACCTGGCCGGCGACCCCGAGCTGGTCGCGAAGCCCAAGAAGTTCATCATGGACATGTTCCCGTACCCCTCGGGTGCGGGCCTGCACGTCGGCCACCCGCTGGGCTACATCGCCACCGACGTCTACGCCCGGTTCCAGCGCATGACCGGCCACAACGTCCTGCACACCCTGGGCTTCGACGCCTTCGGCCTGCCCGCCGAGCAGTACGCCGTGCAGACCGGCACGCACCCGCGCGTGTCCACCGAAGCCAACATCGAGAACATGAAGGCCCAGCTGCGCCGGCTGGGTCTGGGCCACGACAAGCGCCGGTCCTTCGCCACGATCGACCCGGACTACTACAAGTGGACCCAGTGGATCTTCCTGCAGATCTTCAACTCCTGGTACGACGACGAAGCCAGGAAGGCCCGCCCGATCTCCGAGCTGGTCGCCCAGTTCGAGTCCGGTGAGCGCGCCGTACCCGGTGACCACGGGCGCGCGTGGAACGAACTGACGGCCGTGGAGCGCGCCGAGGTCCTGAGCGAGTACCGCCTGGCCTACGCCTCCGACGCGCCCGTCAACTGGTCCCCCGGTCTGGGCACGGTGCTGGCCAACGAGGAGGTCACGGCGGACGGCCGCTCCGAGCGCGGCAACTTCCCCGTCTTCAAGGCGAAGCTGCGCCAGTGGAACATGCGTATCACCGCCTACGCCGACCGGCTGCTGGAGGACCTGGAGGCGCTGGACTGGCCCGAGGCCATCAAGCTGCAGCAGCGCAACTGGATCGGCCGCTCCGAGGGCGCCCGCGTCGACTTCCCGATCGACGGCGAGCGCATCACGGTCTTCACCACGCGCCCCGACACCCTGTTCGGCGCGACCTACATGGTGCTGGCCCCCGAGCACCCGCTGGTCGAGAAGTTCACCCCGGCCGCCTGGCCGGAGGGCACGCACGAGGTGTGGACCGGCGGTCACGCCACCCCCGCCGAGGCCGTCGCCGCCTACCGTGCCCAGGCCGCCTCGAAGTCCGACGTGGAGCGCCAGGCCGAGGCCAAGGACAAGACCGGTGTCTTCACCGGCGCGTTCGCGACCAACCCGGTCAACGGCGAGAAGGTCCCCGTCTTCATCGCCGACTACGTCCTGATGGGCTACGGCACCGGCGCGATCATGGCCGTCCCGGCGCACGACACGCGCGACTTCGCCTTCGCGCGCGCCTTCGAACTGCCGATCCGCTGCGTCGTCGAGCCGACCGACGGCCGCGGCACCGACACGTCGACGTGGGACGACGCCTTCTCCTCCTACGACGCGAAGATCGTCAACTCCTCCGCTGACGACGTGAAGCTGGACGGCCTGGGCGTCGTCGAGGCCAAGGCGCGCATCACCGAGTGGCTGGAGCGCAAGGGCATCGGCAAGGGCACCGTCAACTTCCGCCTGCGTGACTGGCTGTTCAGCCGCCAGCGCTACTGGGGCGAGCCCTTCCCGATCGTCTACGACGAGGACGGCGTCGCGCACGCCCTGCCCGAGTCGATGCTGCCGCTGGAGCTGCCGGAGGTCGAGGACTACAGCCCGCGCACCTTCGACCCGGACGACGCCGACACCCAGCCCGAGACGCCGCTGTCGCGCAACGAGGAATGGGTCAACGTCACCCTGGACCTGGGCGACGGGCCGAAGAAGTACCGCCGCGAGACCAACACCATGCCCAACTGGGCCGGTTCCTGCTGGTACGAGTTCCGCTACCTGGACCCGCACAACGACCAGAAGCTGGTCGACCCGGAGATCGAGCAGTACTGGATGGGCCCGCGCGAGGGCCAGCCGCACGGCGGTGTCGACCTGTACGTCGGCGGCGCCGAGCACGCCGTACTGCACCTGCTGTACGCCCGCTTCTGGTCCAAGGTCCTGTACGACCTGGGGCACGTCTCCTCCCCGGAGCCGTTCCACAAGCTGTTCAACCAGGGCATGATCCAGGCCTACGTCTACCGCGACAGCCGGGGCATCGCGGTGCCGGCCGCCGAGGTGGAGGAGCGCGACGGCGCCTACTACTACCAGGGCGAGAAGGTCTCCCGTCTGCTGGGCAAGATGGGCAAGTCCCTGAAGAACGCGGTGACTCCGGACGAGATCGCCGCCGAGTACGGTGCCGACACGCTGCGCCTGTACGAGATGGCGATGGGCCCGCTGGACGTCTCCCGCCCGTGGGACACGCGCGCGGTGGTCGGCCAGTTCCGGCTGCTGCAGCGGCTGTGGCGCAACATCGTCGACGAGAACACCGGCGAGGTCACCGTCACCGGCGCCGAGCCCGACGAGGAGACGCTGCGCGCCCTGCACAAGGCGATCGACGGCGTGCGCCAGGACCTGGAGGGCCTGCGGTTCAACACCGCCATCGCCAAGGTCACCGAGCTGAACAACCACCTGACCAAGGCCGGTGGCGCGATTCAGCGCGCGGTCGCCGAGCCGCTGGTGCAGATGGTCGCGCCGCTGGCCCCGCACATCGCCGAGGAGCTGTGGCGCCGGCTGGGCCACACCGACTCGGTCGTCCACCAGGACTTCCCGGTCGCCGACCCGCAGTACGTGGTGGACGAGACCGTGACCTGCGTCGTGCAGATCAAGGGCAAGGTCAAGGCCCGCCTGGAGGTGCCGCCGACGATCTCCGACGAGGAGCTGGAGAAGGTGGCGCTGTCCGACGAGAAGGTCGTGGCCGCGCTGGACGGCGCCGGCATCCGCAAGGTGATCGTGCGCGCGCCGAAGCTGGTGAACATCGTTCCGGCGTAAGCACCGGCAGCGGCCGAGCGGCTGGACCGGCTAGGGGTAGTCCCCTACGGGCAGGTTCGGGGTTTTTCCGGAACCCCGGGCCTGCCCGCTGCGTTTACCGTGGAGAGCGCAGCGGCTTGCGCCGTACCGGTCGGAGGAGGAGCGTCATGGAAGCAGTGATCACCGTGTTCGCCCTGCTCTTCCTGCTGTTCGTCGGGTTCGGTGTGTACGCCACGGTCAAGGCGGTCAGCGCCGCCAAGCGCGGGGTGGACCGTACGATCGAGCAGGCCCGCCGTACGGTCGAGGACCACACCCTGCGTGCCAAGTCCTTCGTCCAGACCGGCCCGGCCGCCGAGGTCGCCCAGCTGCGGCTCACGCTGCGCACCTCGATGCGCGCCACCCAGGACGCCCTGCGCGCGGGCGTGGCCGAGGACGAGTCACTCAAGGAATCTCTCGGCCTCTTCGAGCGGCTCAGCGCGCACGGACACGAACTGGACGCCGAACTCAGGCGCCTGGAGTCCGAACCGGACCGGGCGACACTCACTGCCCGGCTGCCGGAACTGCGCCACCGCACCGAGCGCATCACCAAGTCCGCGGACTCGCTGCGCTGGGCGACCCGCGACCGGGCCCGCCGCTTCGCCGACGACGACCTGGACGCGCTCAGTGCCCAGATAGACGTCGAGGCGGGCGCCCTGCGCCACTGGACGCGCACCGATACCACGCCGGCTCCGCCGCCCTGGCCGGAGGCACCCGGCTCCGGCCGCGCCGAGGAGCCGACGGCCCCCGCGATCACCCCGCCGTCCTGGCGCCCCGCCTACCCTTGGGAGAAGAAGCCCCGTCCCGAGAACACCACCTGACAGGGTCGCTTCCGGAGCGCACGGCAGGGGCCGGGCTGCCGCGCGAGCGCTACGGCAGGTAACCTCCAGCTCATGTCCCGCCATGTCGCTATCGTCACCGATTCAACGGCCTACCTGCCGCCCCGGACGATGGAGCGCCACGGCATCACCGCGGTACCCCTGACCGTGGTCCTCGGTGACCGGGCGCTCGAAGAGGGCACCGAGATCTCGACCCGCTCCCTCGCGCAGGCCCTGCAGAAGCGGAGGCCGGTCACCACCTCCCGCCCCAGCCCCGAGCTGTTCGCGGAGACCTACCGCAGGGTCGCCGAGTCCGGCGCGAGCGGCATCGTCTCGCTCCACCTCTCCGCCGAGCTGTCGGGTACGTACGACGCGGCGGTGCTCGCGGCGTGCGAGGCGCGGGTGCCCGTGCGGGTGGTGGACACCGGGATGGTCGCGATGGCCCTGGGCTTCTGCGCGCTCGCCGCGGCCGAGGCCGCGGAGGCCGGCGGCACCGTGGACGAGGCCGTGACGGCCGCCGAGAAGCGGGCCGCGGGCACCTCCGCCTACTTCTATGTGGACACCCTCGACTATCTGCGCCGCGGTGGCCGCATCGGCGCCGCGCAGGCCCTGCTCGGTTCCGCGCTCGCCGTCAAACCGCTGCTCCAACTCGACGGCGGCCGTATCGAACTCCTCGAAAAGGTCCGCACGGCGTCCAAGGCGATCGCGCGTCTGGAGGAGATCGTCGCCGAACGGGCGGGCAGCGCCGATGTCGACATCGCCGTCCACCACCTCGCCGCCCCCGACCGCGCCGCCGCGCTCGCCGACCGGCTGCGGGAACGGGTGCCCGGCCTGGCCGACCTGCACGTCAGCGAGGTCGGGGCGGTGATCGGGGCGCACACCGGTCCTGGGCTGCTGGGAGCGGTGGTCTCGCCGCGCTGACCGGGCTGCCTCACCCTTGTGGGTGGCGGAGTTTTCCACAACCGGGCGGTAATCCCCGGGAATTGACCAAGATCATCGCGAAGTGGCGAGATGCCCGACCCTCGTCGCATGGCACTTCGATCACGTTCACGCACCGCCACAGCGACCAGCGGCCCCGGCCGCGGACCCGCCTCCGACGGCCGGGTCCGCCACCGCCGCCACGCCGACCACCGCCGACGCCCACCCGCCCCGACGGAGGAACTGCGCCGCCGAGCGGAACTCCTCTTCGGCGAACGAGCCGTGGAATGGCGGGAGTCGGGCAACGCCCCGCCGGGCGGCGAGGCGTTCACGAGTGCGTCGTCGGTCACGGGCATGTCGACGGTCACGGCATCCGAGGCCGAACCACCCGGGACCGAACCACCGGAGACCGAACCACCGGAGATCGAACCACCAGAGGCGGCAAGTCCCTTGGAGGTGGCGGAGCCCGTCGTGCCCGGCTGGCGGGAGCGAGCCGGGCTGGCCCTGCGGGAGCGGGCACCGGTGTGGTTGCAGACGCGGTACGGGGTGGAGCGTCGGGGAGTGATCGCGCTCTCTTTGGTGCTGCTGGTTGCCGCCGTCCTCGCCGTACAGCACTTCTGGGCCGGCCGGACCCAGTCCGTGAGTGCTCCTCAGGTGGTGCGCGCGGAAGCCCCGTTCGGCAGGCACACGGGTGAGGGGAAGGGCGAAGGAGGGGCGGCCGGTGACCGTCCGGCCGGTGCGTCCGTGGGGGCCTCGGGGGCACCGGGCGGAGAGATCGTCGTGGATGTCGGCGGCAAGGTCAGGCATCCGGGTGTCCGGCGCTTGCCGGCCGGTTCGCGGGTGACCGACGCGTTGCGGGCGGCCGGCGGGGTCCGCCCGGGCGTGAGCACCGAGGGGCTCAACCGGGCCCGCTTCCTGGTGGACGGCGAACAGGTCGTCGTCGGGGCGCCGCCGGGGGCACCGGCACCGCCCGGCCCGGTCGGCGGGGGCGGACAAGGACCGGCCGACGCAGGCTCCACGGCGCCTGTCTCCCTCAACACGGCGACCGCTGACCAGCTCGACACCCTGCCCGGAGTCGGTCCCGTGCTGGCCCAGCACATCATCGACTACCGCACCCGGCACGGCGGTTTCCGCTCGGTGGACGAACTGCACCAGGTCAACGGCATCGGCGACCGCCGCTTCGCCGACCTGCGAAGTCTGGTACGGCCATGAGCCCCACACGTGACGATGACCGCAGGCACAGGGCATCCGGGGCTGTCACCGGTCGCGCTCCGGAGCAACGGCTCTCGGGGCCGGAGGCGGGCGAAGCCGCTGAGTCCCGGCCTGCGGATGCGGCGGATCTGCGGCTCGTTCCGCCCGCGCTCGCGGTCTGGGCCACGGCGGCGCTGGCGCTGGACCTCCCGACGGGCTGGAGTGTGGGGATCGCGGTGGTCTGTCTGGTCGTCGGGGGTGCCCTGCTGGTGGTACGGCGGCCCGAGGGCGCCGACCGGCGTCGTCCTGTAGCTCCCGGGCGGCGGTTGCGCGCGGGACCTGTCGAGGGGGAGCGAGGACGGTTCGCCTGGGCTCGGGTGCCGGTGGCCGCGGTGCTGCTCTGCGTAGCCGCGGCCTCCGCCTCGGCCGGGCTGCACGGGGCGGATGTACGGCGCGGGCCGGTGCCGGACCTGGCCCGGCGGTTCGCGACTGTGACCGCCGAGGTCGAGCTGACCGGAGACCCCTGGCTGAGCAGGCCGCGGGTGCGGGGCGATCATGCGACGCCGGCGGCGGTGCTGGCCCGGGCGGAGGTGCGGCGTGTCGAGATGAGCGACGGGACGCGGGTGCGGACGCGTAGCCCGGTGCTGCTGATAGTCGACGCGGACGCCTCGGCAGCGGAGAGCGGCGCCGAGAAGGGCGCTGCGGGCGGGAGTTCCGCGCCGTCTGCGGGCACCGGTGCTCGGGGCGTGCAGGGCGGGCGCTCGGCCTGGGCAGGGCTGTTGCCGTCCACGCGGCTGCGGGTGAGCGGGCGGCTGGCGCCGGCCAGGTCGGGCGGTGACCGGACCTCAGCCGTGCTGCGGGTGCGGGGCGGGCGGGGGCCGGACGTCGTGGCGGGGCCGAGCGGGCCGCAGCGGCTGGCGGGGCGGCTCAGGGCCGGGCTGCGGGAGGCGACCGACGGGCTGCCTGCGGACGCGCGGGCGCTGCTTCCCGGCCTGGTCGTCGGCGACACCTCGCGGATCACACCCGAGCTGGACGAAGCCTTCCAAGAGACGGACCTGGCGCACACGCTCGCCGTCTCCGGCAGCAACCTCACGGTCCTGCTCGCCCTGCTCATCGGACCGCCCGGCCTGGCCCAGCGGACCGAGCGCCGCGGACTGGCCCCGCGCCTGGGGCTCTCGCTGCGGGCGACCGCCCTGCTCGCCGGGGTGGTCACGGTGGGGTTCGTGGTCGTGTGCCGGCCCGATCCCAGCGTGCTGCGGGCCGCGGCCTGCGGTGCGGTCGCCCTGCTGGCCCTGGCCACCGGGCGCCGCAGGTCCCTGATCCCGGCGCTGGCCACGGCCGCCCTGCTGCTGGTCCTGTACGACCCGTGGCTGGCCCGCAGTTACGGCTTCCTGCTCTCCGTGCTGGCCACCGGCGCCCTGCTTGTGCTGGCGCCCGCCTGGAGCGAGGGGCTGCGGCGGCGCCGGGTGCCCGCGCGGCTTGCCGAGGCGCTGGCCGCCGCCGCAGCCGCGCAGGCCGTGTGCGCGCCGGTTGTGGCGCTGCTGTCGGCCCGGGTGAGCCTGGTGGCGGTGCCCTGCAACCTGTTGGCGGAGGTGGCGGTGGCACCGGCCACGGTGCTGGGGTTCGCGGCGCTCGCGGTGGCGCCGGTGGCGATGCCGGTGGCCAAGGCGCTGGCATGGTGCGCGAGTTGGCCGGCACGCTGGATCGCCGGGGTCGCCCGCACCGGGGCCGCCCTGCCCGGTGCGGGAGTGGACTGGCCCGCGAGCCTGCCGGGAGCGCTGCTGCTGGCGGCGGTCACCGTGGCCGTCGTCCTCGCCGGGCGGCGACTGCTGCGGCACCCGTGGTGGTGCGGGGCGCTCGGCCTGCTGCTCCTGCTGGCGGTGGTGCGGCCGGCGCCGCTGACCAGGGTGATCACGGGCTGGCCGCCGCCGGGCTGGCGGTTCGCGATGTGCGATGTCGGACAAGGCGACGCGACCGTGTTGGCGGCGGGTGAGGGAGCCGGCGTCGTCGTGGACGCGGGGCCCGACCCCGAGCTGGTCGACCACTGCCTGCGGGAGCTGGGCGTCACGCGCATCCCTCTCCTCGTCCTCACCCACTTCCACGCCGACCACGTGGCGGGACTGCCTGGAGTGCTGCGCGGTCGCACGGTGGCCGAGATCGAGACCACGGGCTTCGAAGAACCCGCGGACGAAGCCGAGTTCGTGCGAAGGGAGGCGGTCGAACGGCACATCCCGCTCAGCCGGGCCGTGGCGGGGGAGCAGCGGCGCACCGGACCGCTGGCCTGGCGGGTGGTGTGGCCCCCGCCGGGCCCGGCACCGGAGCCGGACGGCCCGAACGACGCGAGTGTCGCGCTGCTCGTCCGGACGGGCCGGCTGCGGATGTTGCTGCTCGGGGACCTCGAACCCCCGGCCCAGCAGGCGCTGTTGCACTCGCCGGACGCGGCCGGACTGGCGGCGGTGGACGTACTGAAGGTGGCCCATCATGGCTCGGTCCACCAGGACCCGGACCTCATACGGCTGGTGGCCCCACGGGTGGCGTTGATCTCCGTGGGCGCCGACAACCCCTATGGGCACCCGGCACCGGCGACCGTGGCCGCGCTGCGGACCGGCGGGGCGGTGGTGCTGCGCACGGACCGGGACGGGCCGCTCGCGGTCGGCGGGGGCGGGGGAGCGGACGACGAAAGGCTGACGGTTGCGCGAAAGCCGCACTGGGAGGACTGATTCGGAGCCGTTCCGGCGCCTGTGAGCTACGGGCCGTTCATGGCGACGGTGCCGGCCTCACCGTCAGCCGGCAGAGCGTACCAAGGGCTGACCTGTCCGTTCGGCGCTCGTGCGGTGCCGGAGAATGGGCCCGTGAGCGATGTGAGACACGTGCTGGTGCTGCCCGACCGCGAGGCCGCCGAGGAGGCCGCCGAGGCGCTCGGGGAGCGGTTCGGCGTCAACGAGGAGCCCCGGATCGTCCGCGACGCCCTGGCCGGCGAGGACGACGCCGAGGACGCCCAGTGGCTCGTCGTCCTGCGGGACGAGAACGAATTGCTGGACCCGGCGGAGCTGGACGAGTTCGCGGGGGAGTGGGACGGCTGGCGCGAGGAGCCGTGACCCCGAGACGGACTCCGGGGACGCTCGGGGACCGGTCAGGGTCCGCGGCCGGTTCGTTGTCAGTGCCGCGTGGGATGCTTTGAGCGATGGCCAGAAAGACTGCGAATGACGACCCTCTCGCCCCCGTGACGCTCGCCGTGGGCCAGGAGGACCTCCTGCTCGACCGTGCCGTGCAGGAGGTGGTGGCCGCCGCCAAGGCCGCCGACGCCGACACGGACGTACGGGACCTGACCCCGGACCAGGTGCAGCCCGGCACGCTCGCCGAGCTGACCAGCCCGTCGCTCTTCGCCGAGCGCAAGGTCGTGGTCGTACGCAACGCGCAGGATCTCTCGGCCGACACGGTCAAGGACGTGAAGGCGTACCTCGGGTCGCCCGCCGAGGAGATCACCCTGGTGCTGCTGCACGCGGGTGGCGCCAAGGGCAAGGCACTGCTGGACGCCGCGCGCAAGGCGGGTGCGCGGGAGGTGGCCTGTCCGAAGATGACCAAGCCGGCGGACCGGCTGGCGTTCGTGAGAGGGGAGTTCCGCGGGTTCGGGCGATCGGCCACGCCCGAGGCGTGCCAGGCGCTGGTCGACGCGATCGGCAGCGATCTGCGGGAGCTGGCCTCCGCGGTGTCGCAGCTCGTCGCCGACGTGGAGGGGACGATCGACGAGGCCGTCGTCGGCCGGTACTACAAGGGGCGGGCCGAGGCGTCGAGCTTCACGGTCGCCGACCGGGCGGTCGAGGGGCGTACGGCGGAGGCGCTGGAGGCACTGCGCTGGTCGCTGGCGACCGGGGTCGCACCGGTGATGATCACCAGCGCGCTGGCACAGGGCGTCCGGGCGATCGGCAAGCTGTCCTCGGCGCGCGGCGGCCGTCCCGCCGATCTCGCGCGGGAGCTGGGCATGCCGCCGTGGAAGATCGACCGGGTGCGGCAGCAGATGCGTGGCTGGACCCCGGACGGGGTCGCGATGGCCCTGCGGGCGGTCGCCGAGGCCGACGCGGGCGTGAAGGGCGGCGGCGACGACCCCGAGTACGCCCTGGAGAAGGCGGTCGTGACGATCGCCCGGGCCGCGCGTTCCAGGGGTCGGGGCTGATCCGGCCGCTGGGGAACCGCGGGCGCGGGGAATCGTAGGCACCGGCCGAACACGGGTACCGGCGATACATCGGTACCGGCCGTACTTCGGTACCGGCCTTCGGTACCGGCCGTACTTCGGTACGTGCCGAACACCGGCACCAGCCGAACACCGGTACCGGCCGCAATTCCGTACAGCCGTGCAGCCGTACAGCCGTACCGGCCGTACCTCGGGCACGTGGTGACCGTGCACCGCCGCACGGCGGAGGGCGCGGGCGGGCGGTCGGCGTCGGACGGACTCCGTGCATGCCGAAGGCCCCGCCGCCCGCCCTGGGGAAGGGTGGAGGCAGGGCCTTCGGATCAAGCTGGCGAGCCCGTTCCCGCGTGGCGAACGCAGGCCGCGAACAGGCTCTGGGGTGCCGGACGGGAGCGGATGAGAGAGGGCCCGCTCTGGGTCCTTCCGGCGGTCAGATCAGAAGGAGGTTCAGCCCTTGAGGGAAACGACCTTGGAAGCCAGCGCCGACTTCTTGTTGGCGGCCTGGTTCTTGTGGATGACGCCCTTCGAGACGGCCTTGTCGAGCGCACGCGCGGCAGCGCGCTGCAGCTCGGTGGCCTTCTCGACGTCACCCGCGGCAGCAGCCTCACGGGCCTTGCGGATCGCGGTCTTCAGGGAGGACTTGACGGCCTTGTTGCGCAGCCGAGCCTTCTCGTTGGTCTTGATCCGCTTGATCTGGGACTTGATGTTCGCCACGAATGAGCCTTTTCAGGTTCTGGTGCGGGGCCGCTCGGGTCCCGTACCGCTGGTTCAAAAATTTCCAGTTGTGCCTCTTGCTGAGAGGGCATGAGACACAGCGCTCTACATTACCAGTGGCCCCGGGGGCAGCCCAAAACGGTCCCCGCTCGCTCTCCGTGGGACCATGGAGACAACGTATAGATCCGACCCGAGGCATAAGGCGCCTCAAGAGACAGGACCCTGCGTGCCCGCGACCCCTAACCATGTGCCCGAGCCGAGCCGTACCGCCCCGGCTCTGATCCGCAATTTCTGCATCATCGCGCACATCGACCACGGCAAGTCCACGCTCGCCGACCGGATGCTCCAGCTGACCGGTGTGGTCGAGCAGCGGCAGATGCGTGCTCAGTACCTCGACCGGATGGACATCGAGCGCGAGCGCGGTATCACGATCAAGTCCCAGGCGGTGCGTCTGCCCTGGGCCCCGACGGAGGGGCCCGACCAGGGCGCGACGCACATCCTGAACATGATCGACACCCCGGGGCACGTCGACTTCACCTATGAGGTCTCGCGGTCGCTGGCCGCGTGCGAGGGCACCATCCTCCTCGTCGACGCCGCCCAGGGAATCGAGGCGCAGACCCTCGCCAACCTCTACCTGGCGATGGAGAACGACCTCACGATCATCCCCGTGCTGAACAAGATCGACCTGCCGGCCGCCCAGCCCGAGAAGTTCGCCGAGGAGCTGGCGAACCTCGTCGGCTGCGACCCCTCCGACGTGCTGAAGGTCTCCGCCAAGACCGGCCTCGGTGTCGACGCGCTGCTGAACAAGGTCGTCAAGGAGATCCCGGCCCCGGTCGGCGTCGCCGACGCGCCCGCCCGCGCGATGATCTTCGACTCGGTCTACGACTCCTACCGCGGTGTCGTGACGTACGTCCGTGTCATCGACGGCCAGCTCAACAAGCGCGAGCGCATCAGGATGATGTCGACCGGCGCCACCCACGAGCTGCTGGAGATCGGCGTCAACTCACCCGAGATGCTCCCGGCCGACGGCCTCGGCGTCGGCGAGGTGGGCTACCTGATCACGGGTGTGAAGGACGTCCGCCAGTCGAAGGTCGGTGACACCGTCACCAGCCAGGCGAAGGGGGCGACCGAAGCGCTCGGCGGGTACAAGGACCCGAAGCCGATGGTCTTCTCCGGTCTGTATCCGCTCGACGGCTCCGACTACCCGGAGCTGCGCGAGGCCCTGGACAAGCTCCAGCTCAACGACGCCGCGCTCGTCTACGAGCCGGAGACCTCCGCCGCCCTCGGCTTCGGTTTCCGCGTCGGCTTCCTCGGCCTGCTGCACCTGGACGTGATCCGGGAGCGGCTGGAGCGCGAGTTCGGGCTCGACCTGATCGCCACCGCCCCCAACGTGGTCTACCGCGTGGTCATGGAGGACCGTAGCGAGCACATCGTCACCAACCCGAGCGAGTTCCCCGAGGGGAAGATCGGTGAGGTGTACGAGCCGGTCGTGCGCGCCACCATCCTGGCGCCCACCGAGTTCATCGGTTCGATCATGGAGCTGTGCCAGACCCGGCGCGGCACCCTGCTAGGCATGGACTACCTCTCCGAGGACCGCGTCGAGATCCGCTACACGCTGCCCCTCGCGGAGATCGTCTTCGACTTCTTCGACCAGCTGAAGTCCAAGACCCGCGGCTACGCCTCCCTCGACTACGAGCCCACCGGCGAGCAGACCTCCAGCCTGGTCAAGGTCGACATCCTGCTGCACGGCGACAAGGTGGACGCCTTCTCGGCGATCACCCACAAGGACGCCGCGTACGCGTACGGGGTGCGGCTCGTCGCCAAGCTGCGCGAGCTCATCCCGCGGCAGGCCTTCGAGGTGCCGATCCAAGCCGCCATCGGCTCCCGGGTCATCGCCCGCGAGACCATCCGTGCCATCCGCAAGGACGTCCTCGCCAAGTGCTACGGCGGTGACATCTCCCGTAAGCGGAAGCTGCTGGAGAAGCAGAAGGAAGGCAAGAAGCGCATGAAGATGGTGGGTTCGGTGGAGGTTCCGCAGGAGGCCTTCATCGCCGTCCTCTCCAGCGATGACAGCGCGAGTTCGGCCAAGGGCAAGAAGTAACCAGAGGTAACAACTGGTGACGCCCGCAAACCGGGCAGACAGGGGCCCGTCGTGCGAAAGCGCGGCGGGCCTCTACGCATACGTAGCTTCGCGCTCCGTCGAAAGTGACAGGCCGATGCCCCTTACGCAGCGGCCGGTCGACGCTTACCCTGATCCCTGCTCGATAGTTACTCGCGAGTTAAACAAGCTGTCCCACCCCCACACCCGTGAGTCAACCCAGCCGCACTTGAGCCAGCCGCACCGTCGCGGGCCCCCGGAGGATGTCGTGAGCGACACACAGACCCTGATCGAGAACCGTCCGCCGTCCGTGGCGGCCCTCTTCCTGGAGCGCGTGGCGGCCACACCGGACGCCGAGGCATACCGCTACCCCGTACCGCCTGCCTCCGGGCAGGGCCCCGACGACTGGAAGTCGCTGAGCTGGTCCCAGGCAGCCGAGCGGGTGTACGCGATCGCGGCCGGGCTCATCGAACTGGGCATCCAGCCGGAGCAGCGGGTGGCGCTCTCCTCCTCGACCCGCGTCGAGTGGATCCTCGCCGACCTCGGCATCATGTGCGCGGGCGGTGCCACCACGACCGTCTACCCGCAGACCAACGCCGACGAGTCGGCGTTCATCCTCTCCGACTCCGAGAGCCGGGTGCTGATCGCCGAGGACGCGGCCCAGCTCGCCAAGGCCCTTCAGACGCGCGCCGAGCTGCCGAACCTCACCAAGGTCGTCGTCGTCGACCCGGCCGGCGTCGAGACGAACGACTGGGTGACGACCCTCGCCGAGCTGGAGCAGAGCGGCGCCGCCTACCTGGAGAAGCACCCGGAGCTGATCAAGGAACGGGTCGGCGCGCTCACCCGCGAGCAGCTCGCCACCCTCATCTACACCTCCGGCACCACCGGCCGCCCCAAGGGCGTGCGCCTGCCGCACGACAACTGGGCGTACATGGCGAAGGCGATCGCCGCGACCGGGCTGATCAGCGGCGAGGACGTGCAGTACCTGTGGCTGCCGCTCGCGCACGTCTTCGGCAAGGTGCTCACCTCCGGGCAGATCGAGGTCGGGCACGTCACCGCCGTCGACGGCCGCGCCGACAAGATCATCGAGAACCTTCCGGTGGTCCAGCCGACGTACATGGCGGCCGTGCCGCGCATCTTCGAGAAGGTCTACAACGGTGTCGCCGCCAAGGCCCGTGCGGGCGGCGGGGCCAAGTTCAAGATCTTCCAGTGGGCCGCCGAGGTCGCCCGCGAGTACGCCAAGGTGAGCCAGGACAACTTCCGGCGCACCGGCACCTCCTCCGTGCCGTTCGGCCTCGGCGCCAAGCACAAGGTCGCCGACGCCCTCGTCTACTCCAAGCTCCGGGAGGCCTTCGGTGGCCGGCTGCGCGCCTGCGTCTCCGGCGCCTCAGCGCTCTCCCCGGAGATCGGCTACTTCTTCGCCGGCGCCGGCATCCACATCCTGGAGGGCTACGGCCTCACCGAGACCTCCGCGGCCTCCTTCGTCAACCCCGGCGAGGCCTACCGCACCGGCACGGTCGGCAAGCCGCTGCCCGGCACCGAGGTCCGCATCGCCGACGACGGCGAGATCCTGCTGCGCGGCCCCGGCATCATGGAGGGCTACCACCAGCAGCCCGAGAAGACCGCCGAGGTGCTGGAGTCCGACGGCTGGTTCCACACCGGCGACATCGGCGAACTCTCGCCCGACGGCTACCTGCGCATCACCGACCGCAAGAAGGACCTCATCAAGACCTCCGGCGGCAAGTACGTCGCCCCCGCCGAGGTCGAGGGCCAGTTCAAGGCGGTGTGCCCGTACGTCTCCAACATCCTGGTGCACGGCGCCGACCGGAACTACTGCACCGCGCTCGTCGCCCTCGACGAGATCGCCATCCTCCAGTGGGCCAAGGAGAACGGCCTGGACGGCAAGCCGTACGCCGAGGTCGTGGCCGCTCAGCAGACGGTCGAGATGGTCGACGGATACGTCAAGCAGCTCAACGAGGGGCTGCAGCGCTGGCAGACGATCAAGAAGTTCCGGCTGCTGCCGCGGGACCTCGACGTCGAGCACGGCGAGATCACGCCGAGCCTGAAGCTGAAGCGGCCGGTGGTGGAGCGGGAGTACAAGGATCTGATCGACGAGATGTACGCGGGGACGAGGGAGTCCTAGACCCTGTCGTAGCGCGGTCTCACAGGAGGCGCGGGGGCCGTCGGCGGCTGCGGGCTGTCGGCGGCTGCTCGCGCCCCACGCGGCGGAGCCGCATATCAGGCACAGTTCCGCGCCCCTTTGGCTGGCTTCGGTCCAACCTCGCTCGAAAGTGTCCGTCTGGGATCACTCCCGTAGCACAGTTCTCGTCCTTCGCTGGCCGGTTTGGTAACTCCCCGCTTATACGCGCCCCCTGTCTGTCACGCTGGCCGCATGGACATGGCGGCCATACCGACGCAGCGGGAGACCGAGGACCGCGCCAGTGGGGGGAGCGGGCGTGCCGGCCTGCCCGGAAGCCCCCTCGCGCCGGGTGCCGCCCGTGCGCTCGTGCGTGCCGCCTTCGCCGAGTGGGCCGACCGCGGGCTCCTCGGCGCCGAGGGCGGGACCCGGCTCGTCGACGACGCCATGGCCGTCGTCAGCGAACTCGTCACCAACGCCGTCGTCCACGCCGGCACCGAGGTGGAGGTCGCCTGGAGCCTGGAGGACACCGGCGCGTTCGTCGTCGAGGTCGGCGACCTGCACCCCTCCCGCGCCCCGCGCGACCCGGCCGGCGGCGAGGTGCCCTGCGACACCCCCGAGTTCGGGCGCGGCCTGCGCCTGGTCGCCACCCTCGCCGAGTCCTGGGGCGTCACCTACCGCACCGGCGCGAAGACGGTGTGGGCCCGGCTGCCCCCGGGCGGCGTCGCCGGCCCGGACGGCCCCGCCCCGGAGCAGAGCCTGGCGGTCGCCGAGGACCTCGCCCCGCAGCCGCAGCGCCCCGGCAGCGACCGGGACTGGCTCGGCCGCGGCGCGCTGTCCTTCCTCGCCGAGGCCTCCGACCTGCTCGCCGGACAGCTGGACGAGAACCTGGTCGCGGCCCTCACCGGCCAGCTGCTCGTGCCCCGGCTCGCCGACTGGTGCGCGGTGTGGCTGGAGGACGAGGCGTCCGTGCGCGGCGTCGCCGGCCCGGACGGCCCCGCCCGGGTCTGGCACGCCAGCGAGTCCCGCATCGAGGAGCTGCGCCGCGCCCTGGAGAAGGAGCCGCCGTGCCCGCGCGACGGGCTGCGCTCGGGCCCGGAGCCGTACCCCTGGCCCGGCGACGCGCTCGGCCCGCAGGGCGCCGACGGCAGCGCGCTCGCGTACCGGCTGATCGCCGGCGGCCGGCCGCTGGGCACGCTGGTCATCGGCCGGTGCGGGCTGCTGCGCTTCCCCGACGAGATCACCGGGCTGGTGGAGGACCTCAGCCGCCGGGTCGCGCTCGCCATCGGCGCGGCCCGCCAGTACGCCCGCCAGGCCACCATCAGCGCCGTCCTGCAGCGCGGCCTGCTGCCCGGCGCGGTCGCCGAGATCCCCGGGGTGCGCAGCGCGCTCGTCTACGAGCCCTGCGACAAGGGCGGCCCCAGCGGCGACTTCTACGACCTGTTCCCGGCGGGCGACGGCCGCTGGTGCTTCGCCGTCGGCGACGTACAGGGCAAGGGCCCCGAGGCCGCCGTCGTCATCGGGCTGGCCCGGCCCTGGCTGCGGTTGCTGGCCCGCGAGGGCTACGGGGTCGCCGACGTGCTCGACCGGCTGAACCAGCTCCTCCTGGACGACGCCACCGAGGCCGCCGACGCCGCCGCGCGCGCCCTCGTCGCCGCCGGCGGCCGGGCGGTGCCCCCCGGGGACGGCCCGCAGACCCGCTTCCTGTCCCTCCTCTACGGCGAGCTGGCCCCCCTGGACGACGGCGGGGTCCGCTGCACCCTCGCCTCCGCCGGCCACCCGCTGCCGCTGGTGCTGAGCCCCGACGGGACGGTGCGCACCGCCGCCCGGCCGCAGACGCTGCTCGGTGTGGTCGAGGACGAGACCTACACCAGCGAGACCCTCGAACTGCGGCCCGGCGACAGCCTGCTGTGCGTCACCGACGGGGTCACCGAGCGCCGCTCCGGGCCCCGCCAGTTCGACGACGGCGACGGGCTCGCACGCGCCCTGTCCGGCTGCGCGGGCCTGAGCGCCGACCTGATCGCGGAACGCATCAGGACCCTGGTGCACGACTTCGGCGGGGGCCTGCCGGAGGACGACCTGGCGCTGCTGGTGCTCCAGGCGGAGTAGCGGAGCAGGCGTAGCCGGGCAACGGTCGCGGTGCGGGACAATGGAGGACATGCCTTCCGCACTCCCCGACGGCGAGCCCGTCCCCGACGACGGCGCGCTGCCCGCCTCCGCGCTCGCCGGGGCGCCCCATCGACCCCTCGGGTTCTACCTCCACGTCCCGTACTGCGCGACCCGCTGCGGCTACTGCGACTTCAACACCTACACCGCCACCGAGCTGCGCGGCACGGGCGGAGTGCTGGCCTCCCGCGACAACTACGCGGACACCCTGACCGACGAGATCCGCCTGGCCCGCAAGGTGCTCGGCGACGACCCCCGCCAGGTCCGCACGGTGTTCGTCGGCGGCGGCACACCGACGCTGCTGGCGGCGGACGATCTCGTACGCATGCTGGGCGCGATCCGCGAGGAGTTCGGCCTGGCGGAGGACGCCGAGATCACCACGGAGGCGAACCCGGAGTCGGTCGACCCGGCCTACCTCTCGGCCCTGCGGGAGGGCGGCTTCAACCGCATCTCCTTCGGCATGCAGAGCGCCAAGCAGCACGTGCTGAAGATCCTCGACCGGACCCACACCCCGGGCCGCCCCGAGGCGTGCGTGGCGGAGGCGCGGGCGGCCGGCTTCGAGCACGTCAACCTGGACCTGATCTACGGCACGCCGGGGGAGTCGGACGACGACTGGCGGGCCTCGCTGGAGGCGGCCCTCGGCGCGGGCCCCGACCACATCTCGGCCTACGCGCTGATCGTCGAGGAGGGCACGCAGCTGGCGCGCCGCATCCGCCGGGGCGAGGTCCCGATGACCGACGACGACGTCCACGCCGACCGCTACCTGATCGCGGACGAGGTGCTCTCGGCGGCGGGCTTCGACTGGTACGAGGTCTCCAACTGGGCCACCTCCGAATCCGCCCGCTGCCTGCACAACGAGCTGTACTGGCGGGGGGCCGACTGGTGGGGGGCCGGTCCCGGGGCGCACTCGCACGTGGGCGGGGTGCGCTGGTGGAACGTCAAGCATCCGGGGGCGTATGCGGCGGCGCTGGCGTCGGGGCGGTCGCCGGGGGCCGGGCGTGAGCTGCTGTCGGACGAGGACCGCCGGGTGGAGCGGATCCTGCTGGAGCTGCGGCTGCGGGAAGGGGCGCCGCTGTCCTTGCTGAAGGAGGCGGGGCTTGCGGCATCCCGGCGCGCGCTGGCGGAGAGGCTCCTCCAGGAAGGGCCGTACGAGGAGGGGCGGGCCGTGCTGACACTGCGGGGGCGGCTGCTGGCGGATGCGGTGGTGCGGGACCTGGTGGACTGATCACTCCAGCGGGTGAATCGGTGGTGAACCCGACTTCGGTGCCTGTACCGCTTCCTATGGTGGTGCTGTGAATGATCAGCGGATGCTCAAGTTCCTGGAGGAGTTCGAGCCTCCCGAAGGCGTCAGGACCGAGTTCCTCAGGGGGGAGATCTGGATGACGCCGAACGCTGGTCTGGTGCACAACCTGATCGTCACGGAGGTGCAGGACCAGATTCCGCGAGAGCGGTGGAGACGGCTCCAGAACCAATACGTCGACATGATCCCTGCGGGCGGCCTGGTCGTGCCCGATCTTGTGGTGACCGAGCGTGGAAGCGGGCCGGATCACGGGGTGATGCCCGCCGGAGCGGTCAGCATGTTGCTCGAGGTCGTGTCCGGCTCCAGTGCCCACCGGGACTACCGCGTCAAGCGCTCGATCTATGCGGCGGCAAAGCTCCCCGCCTACCTGATCACCGACCCCGTCATGGCGCAGTGCGTACTGCTCACTGAGCCGGTGGGCACCGGAGAGGACGCGGACTACCGGCGTCAGCGGATCACCAAGTTCGGCGACCTCACGCGGTTGGAGCCCATCGGCATCGAACTGGACACCAGCGAATTCGCCACCTACGAGAAGGTCAGGCCCCACCGCTACCCGTGACGAAATCGATCAACTCCTCCACCCGTCCCAGCAACTCCGGCTCCAGGTCCCTGTAGGAACCCACCCGCTTCAGAATCGCCTGCCACACCGCCCCGGTGTTCTCCGACGGCCACCCCAGCGCCCGGCACACCCCCGTCTTCCAGTCCTCCCCGCGCGGCACGCGAGGCCACTCGGCGATCCCCAGTGAGGCCGGCTTCACCGCCTCCCAGATGTCGATGTACGGGTGGCCCACCACCAGCGCGTGCTCACTCGTCACCGACTCCGCGATGCGCCATTCCTTCGTGCCGGGGACCAAGTGGTCCACCAGGACGCCCAGGCGCGCATCCGGGCCCGGCGCGAACTCGGCGACGATCGACGGCAGGTCGTCCACGCCCTCCAGGTACTCCACGACCACGCCCTCGATGCGCAGGTCGTCGCCCCACACCTTCTCGACCAGCTCGGCGTCGTGCCGGCCCTCGACATAGATGCGGCCGGCGCGGGCCACGCGAGCCCTGGCACCGGGGACGGCTACCGAGCCGGAGGCCGTGCGGGTGGGCCTCACCGGACCTGAAGACGGCCGTACGAGCGTCACCACCCGCCCCTCCAGCAGGAAGCCCCGCGGCTCCAGCGGGAACACCCGGTGCTTGCCGAAGCGGTCCTCCAGGGTCACTGTGCCCGCCTCGCAGCGGATCACCGCGCCGCAGAAGCCGGTGCCGGGCTCCTCCACCACAAGGCCGGGCTCCGCCGGGACCTCTGGTGCGGGCTGCTGCTTCTTCCACGGAGGGGTGAGATCGGGGGAGTACTGGCGCATTCGGATGACGATAGGAGAAGCAGCGGACCCCCGTTCACGACACGCCGAAACGTGCCGCCAGCTCGTCGCGTTGCCGTCGTACGAAGGCCGCGTCCACCACCGCTCCGTGACCGGGCACGTACAGCGCGTCCTCGCCGCCCAGCGCCAGCAGGCGGTCCAGTGCGTCGGGCCAGCGGGACGGGATCGCGTCCGGGCCCGCCTGGGGCTCACCGGACTCCTCGACCAGGTCGCCGCAGAAGACCACCTCCGGGTCACCCGGTACGAGGACCGCCAGGTCGTACGCCGTATGGCCCGGGCCCACGTTGGCCAGCAGTACCTGCCTGCCGCCGCCCAGGGCCAGCGTCCACTCGCCCGAGACCAGATGGTGGGGAGGGGCCAGGGCTTCCACGGCCTCGTCCGCGTCGGCCGGCGGCAGGCCGTGGCGGATCGCGTCCTGGCGCAGCTCCTCGCGCTCGTACGTGAACACCGCGTCCAGGCCCACCGCCCCGTACACCTCCGCCCCGGCGAACCCGCCGGCGAACGCGGCGGCGCCGAAGACGTGGTCGAAGTGCGGATGCGTGAGAGCGAGATGGGTCACACGGCGACCCGCGAGCGCCTGCGCCCGCGCCCGCACCCGCGCGCCCTCGGCCAGGCTCGACCCGGCGTCCACCAAGAGCGCCGTACCCTCCCCCAGAACCAGCCCCACGGTGCAGTCCCAGCCGGGCAGCCGGCACCGTCCGACCCCCGCGGCGAGCCGCTCCCACTCCACCTCTTCCCAAGTCACCGTCATACCGCGACGCTAGCGACAACGGTCATCCTGAACACGGACCGGGCACGGTGGCGCGGGGACCGGCCTTGCCCGGGGCGTACCCCACAGCCGTACACTGGGCCGGGGAAGGCTGGCACTCGCGTGCGAAGAGTGCCAGGCGGACGACCCGAAGGGCCCAGGGACGACGTGCTGGAGGTGCGCGCGAATGCTGAGTGAACGCAGGCTTCAGGTGCTGCGCGCCATCGTCCAGGACTACGTGGGCACCGAGGAGCCAGTGGGCTCGAAGGCGCTCACCGAGCGGCACAACCTCGGCGTCTCCCCGGCAACCGTGCGCAACGACATGGCGGCCCTGGAGGACGAGGGGTTCATCGCGCAGCCGCACACCAGTGCGGGGCGGATCCCCACCGACAAGGGTTACCGGCTGTTCGTCGACAAGCTCGCCGGCGTCAAGCCGATGACCGCGCCGGAGCGGCGGGCGATCCAGAACTTCCTGGACGGCGCCGTCGATCTCGACGACGTCGTGGCGCGGACCGTGCGGCTGCTCGCGCAGCTCACACGGCAGGTCGCCGTCGTGCAGTACCCGTCGCTGACCCGGTCCACCGTGCGGCACGTGGAACTGCTCTCGCTCGCTCCCGCGCGCGTGATGCTCGTGCTGATCACGGACACCGGCCGGGTCGAGCAGCGGATGGTCGACTGCCCGGCGCCGTTCGGCGAGTCCTCGCTGGCGGATCTGCGGGCGCGGCTGAACAGCCGGGTCGCGGGGCGCCGGTTCACGGACGTGCCGCGGCTGGTCGAGGACCTGCCCGAGGCCTTCGAGGCCGAGGACCGCGGCACGGTCTCGATGGTGCTCTCCACACTGCTGGAGACGCTCGTCGAGGAGAACGAGGAGCGGCTGATGATCGGCGGAACCGCCAATCTGACCCGCTTCGGACATGACTTTCCCCTCACGATCCGGCCGGTGCTCGAGGCGCTGGAGGAGCAGGTCGTGCTCCTCAAGCTCCTGGGCGAGGCGAAGGATCCGGGCGTGACCGTGCGCATCGGGCACGAGAACGCCCATGAGGGACTCAACTCCACCTCCGTCGTGTCGGTCGGCTACGGTTCGGGCGGCGAGGCAGTCGCCAAGCTCGGCGTGGTCGGACCGACCCGCATGGACTACCCGGGAACGATGGGAGCGGTACGCGCAGTGGCACGGTACGTCGGACAGATCCTGGCGGAGTCGTAAGTGGCCACGGACTACTACGCCGTTCTCGGCGTGCGCCGCGACGCGTCGCAGGATGAGATCAAGAAGGCGTTCCGCAGGCTCGCGCGCGAGCTGCATCCGGACGTCAACCCCGATCCGAAGACCCAGGAGCGGTTCAAGGAGATCAACGCCGCTTACGAGGTGTTGTCGGACCCGCAGAAGAAGCAGGTCTACGACCTCGGCGGCGACCCGCTCTCGCAGTCGGGCGGGGCCGGTGCGGGCGGCTTCGGGGCCGGTGGCTTCGGCAACTTCTCCGACATCATGGACGCGTTCTTCGGCACGGCGTCGCAGCGCGGCCCGCGCTCGCGCACCCGGCGCGGCCAGGACGCGATGATCCGCATCGACGTCGAGCTGGACGAGGCGGCCTTCGGGACGACCAAGGAGATCCAGGTCGACACGGCGGTCGTCTGCAACACCTGCAGCGGTGAGGGCGCGGCGCCGGGCACCTCCGCCCAGACGTGTGACATGTGCCGGGGCCGCGGTGAGGTCTCGCAGGTCACCCGCTCCTTCCTGGGCCAGGTCATGACCTCGCGGCCCTGCCCCCAGTGCCAGGGCTTCGGCACGGTCGTGCCGAACCCTTGCCCGGAGTGCGCAGGCGACGGGCGTGTCCGCTCCCGCCGCACTCTTACGGTGAAGATCCCGGCCGGTGTCGACAACGGCACGCGGATCCAGCTCGCCGGTGAGGGTGAGGTCGGGCCGGGCGGCGGTCCCGCCGGTGACCTCTACGTCGAGATCCACGAGCTGCCGCACCCGATGTTCCAGCGGCGCGGCGACGACCTGCACTGCACGGTCACCATCCCGATGACGGCGGCGGCCCTCGGCACGAAGGTGCCGCTGGAGACGCTGGACGGGCTGGAGGAGGTCGACATCCGGCCCGGTACGCAGTCCGGGCAGTCGATTCCGCTGCACAACCGTGGTGTCACGCATCTGCGGGGTGGCGGGCGGGGTGACCTGATCGTGCACGTCGAGGTGCAGACGCCGACCAAGCTGGATCCGGAGCAGGAGCGGCTGCTGCGCGAGCTGGCGAAGCTGCGCGGTGAGGAGCGTCCGCAGGGGCAGTTCCAGCCGGGGCAGCAGGGGCTGTTCTCGCGGCTGAAGGACGCGTTCAACGGTCGCTGACCGTTGGCGAGGCCTAGGGTCCAAGGGGCTCCGCCCCTTGGACCCCGCCACCCGCCCCCCGACTCGGTCGGCCGAGAAGAAGTGGCATGTGCCAGGGGGAAGGGTGGATTCGGACTTGTTCGAAGGACGTGACAACATGCGGTCATGTCCTCCGCACTGACCGATCTCTTCCCCCACCCGATCGTGCAGGCCCCCATGGCGGGCGGTGTCTCCGTCCCGCAGCTCGCCGCAGCCGTCTCCGAGGCCGGTGGTCTCGGGTTCCTTGCCGCCGGGTACAAGACCGCCGACGGCATGTACCAGGACATCAAGCAGCTGCGGGCGCTCACGAGCCGCCCCTTCGGCGTGAACGTGTTCATGCCGCAGCCCGAGTATGCCGAGTCCGGCGCCGTCGAGGTCTACGCCCACCAGCTGGCCGGTGAGGCCGCCTGGTACGAGACCGAGCTGGGCGACCCGGACAGCGGACGGGACGACGGCTACGACGCCAAGCTCGCCGTCCTGCTCGACAATCCGGTGCCGGTCGTCTCCTTCCACTTCGGCATCCCGAGCCGGGACGCCCTCGACTCCCTCCGCCGCGCCGGGACCCTCACCCTGGTCACCGCCACCACCGCCGAGGAGGCCCTCGCGGTGGAGCGGGCCGGTGCGGACGGGGTGATCGCGCAGGGCGTGGAGGCCGGCGGCCACCAGGGCACCCACCGGGACATCCCGGAGAACGACGGCTCCGGCCTCGGACTTTTGTCCCTGATCGCCCAGGTCCGTGATGCCGTGAGCATCCCGGTCGTCGCCGCCGGCGGCATCATGCGCGGCAGCCAGATCGCCGCGGCCCTCGCGGGGGGCGCGAGCGCGGCCCAGCTGGGCACCGCCTTCCTCGCCACCACCGAGTCCGGCGCCAGCCCCCTGCACAAGCAGGCGCTCACCAACCCCCTGTTCGCGCGCACCGAGTTGACCCGTGCGTTCTCCGGCCGCCCGGCGCGCGGACTGGTCAACCGGTTCATGCGCGAGCACGGCCGCTACGCCCCCGCCGCCTACCCCGAGATCCACCACCTGACCTCGCCGCTGCGCAAGGCCGCCGCCAAGGCCGGTGACCCGCAGGGCATGGCGCTGTGGGCGGGCCAGGGGCACCGCATGGCCCGCGAACTGCCCGCCGGGCAGCTGGTGGAGCTGCTGGCCGCCGAACTCGCCGACGCCCGGGCGGCGTTGTCCCACGGAGGCGCGCGATGACGGCCCCCGTCTTCGTCGTCGAGCACTTCCGAGCCGAAGGCAGCGGCCACTACGTCCTGGACGGCCCCGAGGGGCGGCACGCGGTCTCCGTGAAGCGGCTCCAGGCCGGCGAGGAGGTCGTCCTCACCGACGGCAACGGGCGCTTCGCGGTGTGCGACGTGATCGGCACCGAGGGCAAGGACCGGCTGATCGTCCGCATGAGCACGGTGGAGGAGGAGCCCGAGCCCTCGCCCCGGATCACCGTCGTCCAGGCCCTGCCCAAGGGCGACCGGGGTGAAGTCGCCGTGGAGACCATGACCGAGGTCGGCGTCGACGCGATCGTGCCCTGGCAGGCCGCCCGCTGCATCACCCAGTGGAAGGGCGACCGCGGTCTGAAGGCCCTCGGCAAGTGGCGGGCCACCGCCCGCGAGGCCGGCAAGCAGTCCCGCCGGGTCCGCTTCCCGGAGGTCGCGGACGCGGCAACGACCAAGCAGGTTGCCGCACTTCTCGCCAAAGCCGATTTCGCCGCCGTGCTCCACTCCGACTTCGAGCACGACAGTGCGCCGCTCGCCACCGCCGAACTCCCCGACCAGGGCGAGATCGTGCTGGTCGTCGGGCCCGAAGGAGGCGTGTCCCGCGACGAGTTGGCGCTTTTCGAGGGGGCGGGCGCGCAGGCCTGCGTGCTCGGTCCTACCGTATTGCGTACGTCCACTGCCGGCACCGCCGCGACGGCCCTCCTCCTGGGACGCACCGGCCGCTGGTCCTGACCGACAACGGGGGAACTCCATGGAACTCGCCCAAGTCCGGCTCCTCGTCACCGACTTCGCCGCCTCCTACCGCTTCTACGCCGACACCCTCGGCCTCAAGCCGCAGTCGGGGGCGACCGAGGGGCCGTACGAGAAGTTCAGCCCGCACGCCGGCTCCGCAGGAATAGCCCTGCAGGACCGCTCGATGATGGCCGAGGTCCTGAACGAACTCGGCGACACCGCCACCGGCCACCGCTCCCTGGTGGTGCTGCGCGTGGACAACCTCGACACCTACTGCGACGAGATCACCACCCGGGGCGCGACCCTGATCCACGGCCCGGCCCCCATGACCGACCGCATGCGCGTCGCCCACCTCAAGGACCCGGAGGGCAACCTGGTGGAACTCCAGGAGTGGCTCCTCCTGCGCGGCTGACGGCGACACCGGGCAGCAGGGCCCATCCGTCCACCTCACCGGCCTCCAGGCCGAGCCGCCGCACGGCGTCGGCGAAGGCCCGCACGACTCCCGGCTCGTGCAGATTGACCGTGTGCCCGCGGTCGTCGAACACGAGCCCGGAGTGCGTGTACGCCCCGGCGGCGACCCCGTGGAACACGATCCGGGTGGCGGCCCCGTCCCGGTGGAGCGACAGGATCTCCTGGCAGGTCCCCGCGTCGTCGTGGCGGTGCCGGACGGTCCACCGGTACTCCGTCCCGTCCTCGACGACCAGCCGCCTGAGCCTGCGTTCGCTGCGCATCGCGCCAGCGTAGACGGGACCGGACGGGCGTCACCCGAAGGTGATGTTCCCGAACGTGTGAGTGGCCGCAAGTGGCCTACCGCCCCGGCCGGGCCGGTGGCACGCTGCACTTCATGGGGGCATTGAGACGGAACGGACAGCGGACGGGGACCGGGCGGGTCGTGGCCATTGCGGGGCTCGCGGTGCTCGCCGGGGGCGCGCTGGTGGCGTGTGATCCGGGCGGGCTGAGTTCCGCGTCGGCCGCGTACACCACCAGTACGACCGCGAGGGCCGAGCTGAAACGGCAGCACGTGGACGTCAGTTGGCTCAACTGCACCGGCCGGGGCGGTGACACGCCCGGCAGGTCGCACTCGCCGACGCGGAAAACCGTCGTCTCGGTCGACTGCCAGGGCCGTACCGGCGACGGGCGGAAGATCACCGTCACCGGGAAGGTGACCAAGGCCGTCGACGGCGCCTGTGTGCGCGGCGATCTGACGGCCAGGGTCGGCGGCAGGCAGGTGTTCCACGTGAGCGGGCTCGGCGACTGCAGCTCCAAGCCCGGCCCTTCGTACCGGCCCTCGTACAGACCTTCGTACAAGCCGTCCTACCGGCTGCCCGGCGGGTCCCGGCCCACGGTGACGGTCACCGTCACTCGCACCCTCTGGTGCAAGGGCGACCCGACCTGCTGGCCGGCGCAGGGCAAGTGATCGGAAACCGGGGCGGGAACCGCCGGGCGCTGCGTAGGCTGACCAGGTGACTCAGGGCGCTACGACGGACTCCTCGGCATCCCCGGCATCCTCGGCCTACCTCCGGTTCCCCCACCTGCGCGGCGACTTGGTGACCTTCGTCGCCGAGGACGACGTCTGGCTGGCGCCCCTCGACGGCGGCCGGGCCTGGAGGGTCAGCGCCGACAACAGGCCGGTGACCCACCCCCGGATATCCCCCGACGGAACCTCCATCGCCTGGACCTCCACCCGGGACGGCGCGCCCGAGGTGCACGTCGCCCCGGTCGTCGGCGGTTCCGCCACCCGCCTCACCCACTGGGGCAGC
Source organism: Streptomyces sp. NPDC002676 (assembly GCF_053592455.1). NCBI lineage: Bacteria > Bacillati > Actinomycetota > Actinomycetes > Kitasatosporales > Streptomycetaceae > Streptomyces > Streptomyces sp. NPDC002676. The sequence continues at coordinate 536,947 of NZ_JBSFVT010000001.1, forward strand.
CGGCGCACCGCCGTACGCGGCTGGACCCCGGACGGGCGGGTGCTCGCGCTCGGCGCGCAGGGCCGGCCCAGCAGCCGCCCCTGGGCGCACGCCGTGCCGCTGGACGGCGGACCGGCCGAGACCCTGCCCCACGGGCCCGTCGGCGACGTGGCGTTCGGCCCGGCCACCGTGCTCCAGTCCGCGACCATGGGCCGCGAGGCCGCCCACTGGAAGCGGTACCGGGGCGGTACGGCGGGCAAGCTGTGGATCGACCCCGACGGCACCGGCGCGTTCGTACGACTGCACGCCGAACTGGACGGCAACCTCGAGTGCCCGGTGTGGGTGGGCGAGCGCCTCGCGTTCCTCTCCGACCACGAGGGCACCGGCGCCCTGTACTCCTCCCTCGCCGACGGCTCCGACCTGCGCCGGCACACCCCGCATGAGGGAGGCTTCTACGCCCGGCACGCGGCCGGTGACGGCAGCCGGGTCGTGTACGCCTCCGGCGGCGAACTATGGCTGCTGGAGGATCTGGAGGGCGCCGAGCCGCGCCGGCTCGACGTCCGGCTCGGCGGGCCCCGGCTGGACCTGCGGCCGTACCCGGTGAACGCCGCCCGCTGGTTCGGGGCCGCCTCCCCCGACCACACCGCGCGCGGCAGCGCCGTGTGCGTGCGCGGCGGCGTCCACTGGGTCACCCACCGCTCCGGGCCCGCCCGCGCGCTGGCCGCCACCCCCGGCGTCCGCGCCCGGCTGCCGCGCACCTTCCGCGCCGACGGCGAGGAGTGGGTGGTGTGGGTGACCGACGCCGAGGGCGACGACGCCCTGGAGTTCGCCCCCGCGACCGGGACCGTACCCGGCGCCACCCCGCGCCGGCTCGCCGCCGGACAGCTCGGCAGGGTCCTGGAGCTGGCCATGGCGCCCGACGGCAGCCGGGCCGCCGTCGCCGCGCACGACGGGCGGCTTCTGCTCGTCGAGCGGGAGACCGGCGAGGTCCGCGAGGTCGACCGCTGCGACGACGGCGAGGTCTGCGGGCTGGCCTTCTCGCCCGACTCCGCCTGGCTCGCCTGGGCCCACCCCGGCCCGCGCCCGCTGTCCCAGCTGCGCATCGCCCACACCACCGACCTGTCGGTCACCGAGGCGACCCCGCTGCGCTTCCAGGACTACGCGCCCGCCTTCACCCTCGACGGCAAGCACCTCGCCTTCCTCTCCAACCGCGCCTTCGACCCGGTCTACGACGAGCACGTCTTCGACCTCGCGTTCGTGGTCGGCGCCCGCCCGCACCTGATCACCCTGGCCGCCACCACCCCGTCCCCGTTCGGCCCGCAGCGGCACGGCCGCCCCTTCGAGACCCCCGACAAGGACGAGACCCCCGACAGCGAGGGCACCCCCGCCACCCGGATCGACCTCGACGGCCTCGCCGACCGCATCGTCCCCTTCCCGGTGGAAGCCGGCCGGTACTCCACGCTCCGTGCCGCCAAGGACGGCGTGCTCTGGCTGCGCCACCCCGTCCACGGCGTCCTCGGCGCCTCCCGCGCCCACCCCGAGGACCCCGACCCGCACACCGAGCTGGAGCGCTACGACCTCGCCCAGCGGCGCCTGGAGCACCTGGCCTCCGACGCCGGCCACTTCGAGGTCAGCGGCGACGGCAAACGCGTCCTGCTGTGGACCGACAGCCGCCTCCGGGTCGTCCCCAGCGACCGCCGTACCGGCACCGACGACGACGGCGACAACAGCGTCGGCGTCGACCTCGCCCGGGTCCGGCAGACCGTCGACCCGGCCGCCGAGTGGCGGCAGATGTACGACGAGACCGGCCGGCTCATGCGCGACCACTTCTGGCGGCCCGACCTCGGCGGCGTCGACTGGACCGCCGTCCTCGACCGCTACCGCCCCCTGCTGCACCGCCTCGCCACCCACGACGACCTGGTCGACCTGCTGTGGGAGGTGCACGGCGAACTCGGCACCTCGCACGCCTACGTCAGCCCGCCCGGCCGGTACCGCGGCGGCCCCCGGCAGGGCCTGCTCGGCGCCGACATCTCCCGTCACCCGGACGGCAGTTGGCGCATCGACCGCATCCTGCCCTCGGAGACCTCCGACCCCGACGCCCGCTCCCCGCTCGCCGCACCCGGCGTCGCCGTACGCCCCGGAGACGCGATCGTCGCCGTCGCCGGACACCCCGTCGACCCGGTCACCGGCCCCGGCCCGCTGCTCGTCGGCACGGCCGGACACCCGGTGGAGCTGACCGTCTCCCCGGCGGGCGGGGGCGAGCTGCGGCACACCGTCGTCGTGCCCGTCGCCGACGAGGAGCCCCTGCGCTACCACGCCTGGGTCGCCGGCCGCCGCGCCCACGTCCATGCGGCCTCCGACGGCCGGCTCGGCTACCTCCACGTCCCCGACATGCAGGCCCCCGGCTGGGCGCAGATCCACCGCGACCTGCGCGTGGAGGTCGCCCGCGAGGGGCTCGTGGTCGACGTCCGGGAGAACCGGGGCGGGCACACCTCCCAGCTCGTCGTGGAGAAACTCGCCCGGCGCATCATCGGCTGGGACATGCCGCGCGGCATGCGGCCCACCAGCTACCCGCTGGACGCGCCCCGGGGACCGGTCGTCGCCGTCGCCGACGAGTTCTCCGGCTCCGACGGCGACATCGTGAACGCGGCGATCAAGGCCCTCGGCATCGGCCCGGTCGTCGGCACCCGCACCTGGGGCGGAGTCGTCGGCATCGACAGCCGCTACCAACTCGTCGACGGCACACTGATCACCCAGCCGAAGTACGCGATCTGGCTGGAGGGTTACGGCTGGGACGTCGAGAACCACGGCGTCGACCCGGACGTGGAGGTCGTACAGCGCCCACAGGACTGGGCGGAGGGGCGGGACGCTCAGCTGGACGAGGCAGTGAGGCTTGCTTTGGAGGCGCTGGAAACGGCGCCTGCGAAGACACCGCCGACAATGCCCGCCTAAGGGGCGCGGGACTGTATCGACATGCGGCTCCGCCGCGTGGGCGCGCCCAGCCACATACGACGCGCACCCGAACGACTACGATGCCCCCCACTGGATCATCCGGCGAAAGGAAGCGGAGCGCATGGCGGGAGAACCGCAGGACGACTGCCTGTTCTGCAAGATCGTCGAGGGACACATCCCGGCGACGATCGTCCGCGAGACGGAAACCACCGTTGCCTTCCGGGACATAAACCCCCAGGCGCCCACACACGTCCTGGTGATCCCCAAGGTGCACTACAAGAACGCGGCCGAACTCGCCGTCGCGGAACCGGCCGTCGCCGCCGACATACTGCGCGAGGCGCAGGCCGTCGCCGACGAGGACAAGCTGGAGAGCTACCGCATCGTCTTCAACACCGGCAGCGGGGCGGGCCAGACCGTCTGGCACACCCACGCGCACGTCCTCGGCGGCCGTGGCATGCAGTGGCCCCCCGGATAAGTCGCCATGTCGGTCCGTGAATTGGTGGTCCTCGGCACCGCCAGCCAGGTCCCGACCCGGCACCGCAACCACAACGGCTACCTGCTGCGCTGGGACGGCGAGGGCATCCTGTTCGACCCCGGCGAGGGCACACAGCGGCAGATGCTGCGCGCCGGGGTCGCCGCCCACGACCTGAACCGGATCTGCGTCACGCACTTCCACGGGGACCATTCGCTGGGCCTCGCGGGCGTCATCCAGCGGATCAACCTCGACAAGGTTCCGCACGAGATCACCGCCCACTACCCGCGTTCCGGACAGCGCTTCTTCAACCGGCTGCGGTACGCGACCGCATACCGGGAGACCGTCGAGCTGACCGAGGCACCCGTGGACGCCGACGGCGACCTCGCGGTCACCCCCTCGTACACCCTGGAAGCCCGCAAGCTGTCCCACCCCGTCGACTCCTACGGCTACCGGCTGACCGAGCCCGACGGGCGCCGCATGCTGCCCGAGCGGCTCGCCGAGCGCGGGATCAAGGGCCCGGACGTGGGCCTGCTCCAGCGCGAGGGCAGGCTCGGGGACGTGACCCTGGACGAGGTCAGCGAGGTGCGGCGCGGGCAGCGGTTCGCGTTCGTCATGGACACCCGGCTGTGCGACGGGGTGTACGCGCTCGCCGAGGGCTGCGACATGCTCGTCATCGAGTCGACCTTCCTCGACGAGGACGCCGAAATGGCCGTCGACTTCGGGCACTTGACCGCAGGGCAGGCGGCGGGCGTGGCGCGGGACGCCGGTGTGCGCCACCTGGTCCTCACCCACTTCAGCCAGCGCTACTCCGATCCGGAGGAGTTCGAGCGGCAGGCGCGGGCGGCCGGCTTCGCCGGGGAGCTGACCGTGGCGCAGGACCTGGATCGGGTGGCGGTTCCGAAACGGCGATAAAACGCCCGTACGATGCTTTGATGGCCCTCCCGAAAGCAGAACTGCACCTCCACATCGAAGGCACCCTGGAGCCCGAGCTGGCGTTCGAGCTGGCCGCCCGCAACGGCGTGACCCTTCCGTACGCGGACACGGGCGAGCTTCGCAAGGCGTACGACTTCGAGGACCTCCAGTCCTTCCTGAACCTCTACTACGAGCTGATGGCCGTCCTGCGCACCGAGCAGGACTTCGCGGACCTCGCGAACGCCTACCTCGCCCGCGCGGCCGCGCAGGGTGTGCGGCACGCGGAGATCTTCTTCGACCCGCAGGCCCACCTCGCCCGGGGCGTGGCCATGGGCACGGTCGTGGAGGGGCTGTGGCGGGCGCTCGGCCGCAGCGAGGAGAACCACGGGATCTCCACCCGGCTGATCCTGTGCTTCCTGCGCGACGAGTCCGCCGAGTCCGCCATGGCGACCCTGGAGGCGGCCAAGCCGTACCTGGACCGGATCACCGGCATCGGGCTCGACTCCGCCGAGGTCGGACACCCGCCGGTGAAGTTCCGCAAGGTGTACGAGGCCGCCGCCGCCCTCGGGCTGCGGCGCGTGGCGCACGCCGGTGAGGAGGGGCCGCCGGAGTACATCACCGAGGCTCTGGACGTGCTCGGCGTGGAGCGCGTCGACCACGGGCTGCGCTGCATGGAGGACCCGGCGCTGGTCGAGCGGCTGGTGCGCGAGCGAGTCCCGCTGACCTTGTGCCCGCTGTCGAACGTCCGCCTGCGCACCGTGGACACGCTCGCCGACCACCCCCTCCCGGCCATGCTCGACGCCGGGCTGCTGTGCACGGTCAACTCCGACGACCCGGCCTACTTCGGCGGCTACGTGGGCGACAACTTCCACGCCGTGCGCGCGACCCTGGGCCTGACCGAGGACCGGATGCGCGAACTGGCCCGCAACTCCTTCCTCGCCTCCTTCCTGGAGGACGACGAGGAGCGGCGGGCCCGATACCTGGCCGAGGTGGAGGCGTACGAGTTCGGATGACGACGGCCTGGGCGGGTGGTCCAGGGCAGGACGCCCCGCTGGTGGGCGCCGGGCTGGTGCGGCCGCCTTCTGTGTGATCGGCCGTGCCGGGGTGCGGTGTGGTGCACACTGGCCACGTCCGCACCACCGCAGGGAGCGCACCGTGAGCCCGTCCCACACGATCGCCGGAGAGGAACCCGAGCACCTCACCCGGGCAGCGCGCTGTCAGGCCCAGGTCGATCCGCTCGCCGCCCTGCGCACACCGGGCGACCCGCCCTGGGACGTCTACCTCACCGGCACGGTCTTCCTGGACATCATCTTCACCGGCCTGGACTCCGCGCCCGTGCGCGGCACCGAGTCCTGGGCCCGGGGCATGGGCTCCAGCCCCGGCGGGGTCGCCAACATGGCCACCGCGCTGGCCCGCCTCGGCCTGAAGACCTCCCTGGCCGCGGCCTTCGGCGACGACCACTACGGCGACTACTGCTGGGACGCGCTCGAACAGGGCGAGGGCATCGACCTCACCGCCTCGCGGACCGTGCCCGGCTGGCACTCCCCGGTGACCGTGTCGATGGCCTACGAGGGCGAGCGCACCATGATCTCCCACGGTCACGAGCCGCCCCCGGAGGCCGCGCTCATCCAAGAGGGCGCCCCCGACTGCCCGCCCCCCGCGCGGGCCGCCGTCGCCTCCCTCACCCCTGGCAGCCGGGCCCCCTGGATCGCCCGGGCCGCCCGCGAGGGCACCCGGATCTTCGCGGACGTCGGCTGGGACGACACCGGCGCGTGGGATCTGGGCGGGCTCGCCGACCTGGAGCACTGCGAGGCGTTCCTGCCCAACGCGGAGGAGGCGAAGCGGTACACGGGCGCCGACTGCCCGCGGCTCGCCGCGCATGCCCTGACCGAGCACGTGCCGGTGGCCGTGGTGACGCTGGGGCCGGAGGGGGCGTACGCGGTGGACCGGCGGACCGGGGAGGCCGCCGAGGTGCCCGCGATCGCCGTGGAGGCGCTGGATCCGACGGGGGCGGGGGATGTGTTCGTCGCCGGGTTCGTGACCGGGTCCCTGGCGGGGTGGCCGCTGGCGGACCGGCTGGCGTTCGCCGGGCTCACGGCCGCCTTGTCGGTGCAGGAGTTCGGGGGGTCCCTGTCGGCGCCGGGGTGGTCGGAGATCGGGGCGTGGTGGCGGCGGGTGCAGTCCCTTCCGGGGCAGGACCCGGCTGCTCTGCAGAGGTACGCGTTCCTTGAGGGACTTGTGCCTGCGGAGCTGGACCGCCCTTGGCCGTTGCGGCGGGCCGTGCCGACCATTGGGTTCCGGCGGGCGGGCTGACGTACCAGGGGGCTCCCGCCCCCTGGACCCCCGGCCTATGCCCACCCTCCCCCGCGCTCGGCTGCGCTCGCGCGGGGGGACCCCCATCCCGAAACTGTCGGCTCAGAGAGGGAAAGCGGCCCCCGTCGAAAAGCCCTTCGGGCTTGTCAGTCCACCGTCGTACCCTGGAATCGCGAGGCCGCCCTCAGCCGTGCGGCCGTGACGAGGAGGAACCGCAGGCCTACAGCGCCGGCCCATGACTCAGACACCCACAGCTCACACCTCCGCGCAGGAGCGGGCGAGAGCACAGTTCACCGTCCCCGCCCAGCACCCGATGGTCACCGTGCTGGGATCCGGCGACTCCCTGCTGCGCGTGATCGAGAAGGCCTTCCCGGGGGCCGACATACACGTCCGGGGCAACGAGATCAGCGCGGTCGGCGATCCCGCCGATGTCGCCCTGATCTCGCGCGTGTTCGACGAGATGATGCTGGTGCTCCGCACCGGGCAGCCGATGACGGAGGACGCAGTGGAACGCTCGATCGCCATGCTCAAGGCGAGCGAGAACGGGACGAGCGACGGGGCGGAGACCCCGGCGCAGGTGCTGACGCAGAACATCCTGTCCTCTCGCGGCCGTACGATCCGCCCCAAGACCCTCAACCAGAAGCGCTACGTCGACGCGATCGACAAGCACACGATCGTCTTCGGCATCGGGCCCGCCGGTACCGGCAAGACCTACCTGGCCATGGCCAAGGCCGTGCAGGCCCTGCAGTCCAAGCAGGTCAACCGGATCATCCTGACCCGCCCGGCGGTGGAGGCGGGCGAGCGGCTCGGCTTCCTGCCCGGCACGCTGTACGAGAAGATCGACCCCTACCTGCGCCCGCTGTACGACGCGCTGCACGACATGCTCGACCCGGATTCCATTCCGCGGCTGATGGCCGCCGGGACCATCGAGGTCGCGCCGCTCGCCTACATGCGCGGACGCACGCTCAACGACGCCTTCATCATCCTGGACGAGGCCCAGAACACGAGCCCCGAGCAGATGAAGATGTTCCTCACCCGCCTCGGCTTCGACTCGAAGATCGTGATCACCGGTGACGTGACCCAGGTCGACCTGCCGAACGGCACCAAGTCCGGTCTGCGGCAGGTGCAGGAGATCCTGGAGGGCGTCGAGGACGTCCACTTCTCCCGGTTGTCTTCCCACGATGTCGTCCGGCACAAGCTGGTGGGCCGTATCGTCGACGCGTACGAGTTGTACGACAGCAAGCACGGCACCGAGAACGGCACCCACAAGGGCGGCCATGGAAAGACCGGTGCCAAGGGCACCAAGGGGAAGTAGACCAGTACGGCCATGTCGATCGACGTCAACAACGAGTCCGGCACCGAGGTAGACGAGCAGGCGGTCCTGGACATCGCCCGCTACGCGCTCGCGCGGATGCGCATCCACCCGCTCTCCGAACTGTCGGTGATCGTCGTGGACGCCGACGCCATGGAGCAGCTGCACATCCAGTGGATGGACCTTCCGGGTCCCACCGATGTCATGTCCTTCCCGATGGACGAGCTGCGCCCGCCCACGAAGGACGACGACGAGCCCCCGCAGGGGCTCCTCGGCGACATCGTGCTGTGCCCGGAGGTCGCCGCCAAGCAGGGCGCCGAGGCGCCGACGCAGCACTCCATGGACGAGGAGCTCCAGCTGCTCACCGTCCATGGAGTGCTGCACCTGCTGGGGTACGACCACGAGGAGCCCGACGAGAAGGCGGAGATGTTCGGGCTCCAGGCCGCCATCGTGGACGGGTGGCGGGCCGAGCGCGGGCTGACCGGGCCGTCGCCGGCGCCGACCGTCTCGTAAGCGAAACGGTCCTCCCATGAGTCCGCAGATCGTCCTCGGCGCGATCGCGCTCGTCGTCGTCGCCTGGCTCGCCGCCTGCGCGGAGGCGGGCCTCGCGCGCGTGTCCAGCTTCCGCGCCGAGGAGGCCGTGAAGTCCGCCCGCCGGGGCAGCGCCAAGCTCGCCCAGGTCGCGGCCGACCCCACGCGCTATCTCAACGTGGCCCTGCTGGTCCGCGTGGCCTGCGAGATGGCCGCGGCGGCCCTGGTCACCTACGCCTGCCTGCAGGAGTTCGCGGCCACCTGGCAGGCGCTGCTGGTCGCCATCGGCGTCATGGTGCTGGTGTCGTACGTCGCCGTCGGTGTCTCCCCGCGCACCATCGGCCGCCAGCACCCGCTCAACACCGCGACGGTGGCGGCGTACGTGCTGCTGCCGCTCGCCCGGGTGATGGGCCCGATCCCGTCGCTGCTGATCCTCATCGGCAACGCGCTGACGCCGGGCAAGGGCTTTAGGCGCGGGCCGTTCGCCTCCGAGGCGGAGCTGCGCGCGCTGGTGGACCTCGCCGAGAAGGAGTCGCTGATCGAGGACGAGGAGCGCCGCATGGTGCACTCGGTCTTCGAGCTGGGCGACACCCTCGTCCGCGAGGTCATGGTGCCGCGCACCGACCTCGTCACCATCGAGCGCTTCAAGACCATCCGCCAGGCCCTCACCCTCGCCCTGCGCTCCGGGTTCTCCCGCATACCGGTGACCGGGGAGAGCGAGGACGACATCGTCGGGATCGTGTATCTGAAGGACCTGGTCCGCAAGACGCACATCAACCGTGACGCGGAGGGCGACCTGGTCTCCACGGCCATGCGCCCCGCCGTGTTCGTGCCCGACACCAAGAACGCCGGCGACCTGCTGCGCGAGATGCAGAAGGAACGCAACCACGTCGCCGTCGTCATCGACGAGTACGGCGGCACCGCCGGGATCGTCACCATCGAGGACATCCTGGAGGAGATCGTCGGCGAGATCACCGACGAGTACGACCGGGAACTCCCGCCCGTCCAGCGTCTCGGCGACGACCGCTGCCGGGTCACCGCCCGCCTGGACATCACCGACCTCGGCGAGCTGTACGGCCTGGACGAGTTCGACGACGAGGACGTGGAGACCGTCGGCGGACTCCTCGCCAAGGCCCTCGGCCGGGTGCCGATCGCCGGCGCGTCGGCCGAGGTCGAACTGCCCGACGGCCGCAGGCTGAAGCTGACGGCGGAGGCCGCGTCCGGCCGCCGGAACAAGATCGTGACCGTGCTGGTGGAGCCGGTGCCCGCGCTCGCCGCGGAGGAGACGAAGCCGGAGTGACCCCCGAGCGACTGCGCGCCTTCTGCCTGTCCTTCAACGCGGCCGTGGAGGACTTCCCGTTCAGCCCGGAGGTCTCGGTCTTCAAGGTGCTGGGCAAGATGTTCGCCCTGAGCCGGCTGGACGCGCGGCCCCTGACGGTCAACCTGAAGTGCGACCCGGAGGACGCGGTCCGGCTGCGGGACGAGCACGAGGGGCTGATCATCCCCGGGTACCACATGAACAAACGGCACTGGAACACCGTGACCGTGGACGGCGGACTCCCCGACCGGCTCGTGAAGGAGCTGATCGAGGACTCGTACGACCTCGTCGTCGCCGGTCTGCCGAGGGCCGAACGGCTGCGGCTGGACCGGCCCTAGGCCGTTGGTGAACGACGCTGCGCGCGGCCGTGTTGTGCACACGGCCGCGCGCAGCGGGTCGTTCAGGCCCTGGAGTCGGCTCGGCGCAGGCCCAGGGCGACCAGGACCGCGGCGGCGAGGACGAGCGCCGCGTCCAGGGCGAGGACCGTGTGGACGCCGGTCAGCAGGTCACCGGAGGTGGTGGCCAGCACGCCCAGCAGCGGGATGCCGACCGTGAGGCCGACCTGCTGGGTGGAGGTCACCAGGCCCGTGGCCAGGCCCTGTTCCTCGTCCGGGACGCCGGAGGTGACGGTCAGGCCGTACGAGATGATCGCGCCCAGGTGGCACATGCTGGCCAGGGACACGGCAGCCGTGGCGAGCCAGACCGACCAGTTGTGGGTGTTCAGCGGCAGCAGCGCCCCCACCAGCACGCCCTGTCCGGCCAGCGAGCCCACCAGGGTGCGGCGGGCGCCGAAGCGGCCGATGACCTTCGGGGCGAGCGTGCCCGCGACCGCCGACAGCGCGCCCTGGACGCCGAAGACCAGACCCGTCTGGAACGCCGACAGGTGCAGGATGTCCTGGAGGTACAGGGTCAGCACGAAGACCACCGTCGACATCATCGAGAAGGTGACCAGGCCGCCCAGGTTGCCCCACGCCACCGTGCGGCGGCGCAGCATGGGCAGCGAGACCAGGGGGGCCTGCGAGCGGGATTCGATCACCGTGAACGCGGTCAGCAGGGCGAGGCCGGCGATCAGGGCCGTGATGACGTCGGGGCGGCCGAAGCCGTGGTCGGCGGCCGTGGACAGGGCGTAGATCAGCGACAGCAGGCCGGTGGTGACGGTGATCGCGCCGGGCACGTCCAGGCGCGGGCGGTCCGGGGTGCGGGACTCCGGCAGCAGGCCCGGCGCCAGCGGCAGCACGATCAGCGCGAACACGGCGAGCAGGGCCATCGTGGAGCGCCAGCCGAGCGCGTCGGTCAGGACCCCGCCCGCGACCATCCCGACGGTGAAGCCCAGCGACAGCAGCGTGCCCGAGATGCCGAGGGCGCGGTCGCGGGCCGGCCCCTCCGGGAACGTGGTGGTCAGCAGGGACATGCCCGTCGGGACGATCGCCGCCGCCGCGAGGCCCTGCAGGGCACGCCCGGCGAGGAACACCGCCGGGTCCCAGGCCAGGGTCGCCAGCAGCGAGGCCGCGCCGAACAGGCCCAGGCCGGCGAGGAACAGCCTGCGGCGGCCGTACAGGTCGCCGATCCGGCCGAACAGGAGCAGGAAGCCGCCGGACGGGAGCGCGAACGCCGTGACCGCCCACTGCAGGGCGGAGCGGCTCATGCCGAGGTCGGTGCCGAGGTCGGGCAGCGCCACGTTCAGGACGGAGAAGTCCAGGGCGACCATGAACTGGGCCGCGCACAGGACGAAGAGGACGAGTTTGTCGCGCGTCGACAGCCGGGGGGCGCCGAGCGGTTCGCCTACGGAGGTGGTGGGTTGGGTGGTGGTGTCGATCGCCATGTCACGAGCTTCGGGCCCGCGGAATACGGGTGGGGAGTCGGAACTTATGGTGGTGGTGGCACCACCAGACGCGACGGGGGAGGAGCGGGTACGTGCCTGCTGCGGAGGCGATGAAGAACCACCGGCGGAACGAGCTGCGCGAGTTCCTGATGAGCCGGCGGGCCCGGGTCAGTCCCGAGGATGCCGGACTGCCGGTCGGCGGCGGCCGGCGCCGTACGCCCGGCCTGCGCCGCGAGGAGGTCGCCGTGCTCGCCGGCGTGGGCGCCTCCTGGTACCAGTGGCTGGAGCAGGGGCGGGACATCTCCGTCTCCCCGCAGGTCCTCGACTCGGTGGCCCGGGTGCTGCGGCTGAGCAACGCCGAGCGGCGGCACCTGTACCTGCTCGCCGGGCTGAACCCGCCCGCGCCCGAAGTGGCGCCCGAGAAGCGGGACATGTGCGACGGGCTGCGGCGGCTGATCGACACCTGGATGCCGTATCCGGCGCACATCATGGACCGGTACTACAACTGCGTGATGTACAACGAATCCGCCGCGCTGGTGCTCGGCATGCGGCCCGGCATCACCCAGAACTGTCTCGTCGACTTCTTCACCGATCCGCTGTACCGGTCGCGGAGCAGGAGCTGGGAGCGGAACGCGCGTACGGTCGTCGCTCAGTTCCGGGCCGCCTGTGCCGCCCGGCCGGACGACGAGGGGTACCGGGCGGTGCTCGCCGAGGTGAGCGAGGCGAGCCCGGAGTTCCTGGAGCTGTGGGCCGAGCAGGGCATCGAGGACGCCGGACAGGTCCGCAAGGAGCTGCACCATCCTGTGGTCGGGCTGCTGGCGGTGGAGGCGACGGTGCTGACGGTGCCCGCCCGGCCCGATCTGTCGATCGTGCTGCACACCCCGCTGGCCGAGGCGAACACCGCCGCGAAGCTGGAGTGGCTGGCCTCCCCGGAGGGCAGGCGCGGAACGATGTACCCCGTGGCGGGGTGAGCGGCCCGTGGCTCCGTATGCTCGGGGCATGACCGAGAGCAACGCGCTTGACCCCGAGGACCGCAAGATCGTGACCCTGGCCCGCTCGGCGCGGGCCCGCAACGGCGTGCCCGAGGGGGCGGCCGTACGGGACGAGACCGGGCGTACGTATGTCGCCGGGTCGGTGCAGCTCGAGCATCTTCAGCTGACCGCGCTGCAGACCGCCGTGGCCATGGCGGTGGCGTCGGGGGCGCAGTCGCTGGAGGCGGCGGCCGTGGTGAGTGAGGCGGCGGAGGTCGCTGCCGGGGACCGGGCCGCTGTGGCCGACCTCGGTGGCGCCGGGACGCCGGTGCTGCTCGCCGGGCCCGACGGAGCCGTGAAGCTGACGGTCCCGGCGGGCGCCGCAGAGTAGTCCGGATTTCATCCTTGCCGTCGCCTGCCTCTCGCGCATCAATGGAGCCGTAAGTTCCGACGACCCGTCAGATCCGCACCGCCGCCGCAGCGTGCCCGCATCCGCCTGTGCCGGCCTGCCGCTCGTCGGCGTACCTCCCAGTCCATCCCCACATGGCATTCCCCACCAGGGAAGGGAAGCGGATCACCATGAGAGGCAAGCGCACGGCAACAAGTGCGGCGTTGGCGGCCGGGGCCCTCGCGGCTCTCGGGCTCGCCTTCGCGCCCACCGCGGTCGCCGTCACCCCACAGTCGGCGACCATCAACGCGAACTGCGGTATCTACGGCGGCGGAGCGGCCACGCTCACCGCCACCCAGAGCGGCACCTCGGCCACCATCACCATCACGTCCTCCGCCATCACCGTGCCGATCGCGGTGTCGCAGGACTCGGTCTCGTCCGCCCTCACCCTCGTGAAGGGGAGCGGCGGCACGAGCGTCTTCAGCGGCAGGAAGAACCCGGCCATGGCCGCGGGTGCCCACGTCACCGTCGGTCCGCTCAGCGGCACCGTGGCCTCCGGTGACAGCCTGGAGGCGTACGGCGGCTCGCTGAAGATGACCGTCTTCGGGATCACCATCACCTGCACGGCGACCGCCAAGCAGTCGCCCGGCCCGTTCGTCTTCAGCTGAGTCATGACCGACCCGGTGAACTGAGCGATCTGTTCCGGATGCCGCAGAAACTGATGATCCGTCAGATTTCTGCGGCATCTCCATTGACTTCTCACCCCGGCTCCACATCAATGCCCCCTGTCGGCGCAGACGAGCCGCTGCGCCCGCAACCCTCAGGAGGGGGCCCATGGGTCCGACACCCCACAGATCCCGACGGTGGCGCTGGGCGTCACTGTTCGGGGCGACCGCGCTCGCGGTCACCGCGGGCGGCGCGCTGGCCTATCCGGCCGGCGCCGCCGGCGCGAACGTGGACTTCGCCACACACTGCATCCCGCCCGCCGTCGCCGGCATCCCGCCGATCGACGGCACCACCACCGCCAGTGTGTCGGTGGACAAGACCAGTCCGAAGGTCGGCGACACGGTCAACGTGACCTACACGGTCGTCACGGCCGCCGCCAGCAACCCCACCGAGCTGGCCCTGCCGGCCGACATCATGACCCCGACCGGCAAGGTCACCCTCGGTGGCGCCCAGACCGGCGGCGTCACCGTCGCCGGACCGAAGAAGAACCCCCCGGTGCCGGGGAAGGCGGCCTTCCCGTCCTTCTCCATGACCGGGTCGTTCACCGTCACCAAGCCCGGCCAGATCACCCTCTCGCCGGGCGACTACAACATCCACACCAGCTACATCATGGAGCTGGACACCCCGTGCACGGTCATCAACCCGCCCGCACCGGTGTCGCAGACCATCACGGCGAGCGACGGCACACCGGCCAACACCCGTGCCATCTCGCTCGGTTCGGCCTCCGGTGACCCGGGTGCCAGTGTCACCGTCAGCGGCAGCAACTTCACGCCGGGCGCCACCGTCACCCTGGCCGGGCGGTCCGGGGGCAACCAGACCGCGGACACCGCCACCGTGACCGCGAACGCCCAGGGCTCCTTCAGTGGTTCGCTGGTCGTCAACGACAAGACGACGACCGGGATCGTGGCGTACGAGGGCGCCTCCTGGAACGCGGACAAGGGCGCGGGCCCCGCGGCCTACGTCGTCAACGACAACACGCCCGTCCCGCCCGGCAGCCAGAAGCTGACCACCACGGTCAAGGCGGGCACCCTGTCCATGTCCCAGGCCGGGGACGCCGTCGCGCTGTCGGCGGTCGACTTCGGCAAGGGCGGGGCCTCGACCGGGTCCCTGCAGACGGTGACCGTCAAGGACTTCCGCGGCGGGCCCGCGGGCTGGTCGCTGACCGGCAAGGTCACCGACTTCACCGGCCCCGGCGCCAAGGTCGATGCCGGGAAGCTGAGCTGGACCCCGGCCTGCGCGACCAAGCCGGGCAGCCCCAGCACCTGCAAGGCCGGTTCGGCGGGCACGGTGGGCACCTCGGGAGCGACCCTCGCGTCGACCTCCGACGCCACGGTCACCGGCGGTGAGTTCACCGTCGATGCCGGACTCTCCCTGGACGTACCGGCGTTCACGCCTCCGGGCTCGTACTCCGGCGTGCTCACGCTGACGCTCACCTGAGCGTGCGGGCGTCCGCACCCGCCCGTTCCCCTGTCTTCCGTCCCTGGGGGTCCGCACTCATGCGCAAGCTGTACGTCGTCCTCCTGGGCCTCCTGCTGGCATGGCAGGCCACGCCCGCGCACGCCGCCGACAACGGCAGCTGGTCCGTGTACCCGCTCGCCTCGAAGGTCGCCGCGCGGCCGTACTTCTACCTCTCCGCCGACCCCGGCCAGACCCTCACCGACAAGGTCGCCGTCCAGAACAAGACCGGGCGTCCGCTCACCTTCCGGCTCTACGCGGCCGACGCCTACAACACCGCCCGCGACGGCGGGTTCGCGGTACGCACCCTGAAGGAGCGGATGCTGGGGGTGGGCGCGTGGGCGCGGATCGCGAGGACGCGGGTCACCGTGCCCGGGCACAGGACCGTCACCGTGCCCTTCACCCTGCGCGTGCCCCAGGGCGCCGAACCCGGCGACCACCCGGGCGCGATCGTCGCCCTCGACGAGCGGATCGACCCCGGCAGCGGTTCACTGGCGCTCGGTGTCCAGCGGGCCGTCGGCGCCCGTATCTACCTCCGGGTCAGCGGACCCGCACTCCCCGCGCTCTCCGTCGGGCAGGTGCGCATCAGCCACCACCAGCCGCTCGTGCCGGGCCTCGGCGACAGTACGGCGACCGTCTCCTACACCCTGCACAACACCGGGAACGTCACCCTCGACCCGAAGGTGGAGCTGAAGGCGCGCGGGCTGTTCGGCCGTACGCTGCTCGACCGGGACCTCACCCGCGTCCCCTCCGAGCTGCTGCCCGGCCAGCGGGTCCGGCTCACCGAACGCTGGTCCGGGGCACCCCAGCTGGACCGGGGCCGCATCACGCTGACCGCGAGCGCCCAGGGCACCCGCGACTGCGCGGGCGCGTCCTTCCTCGCCCTGCCCTGGCTGCCGGCCTCGCTGGTCCTGGGCGCGGGCGCGGTGGGCGGGGTGCTGCTGGTCAGAGCGCGTCGGGGCCGCGCTCGCCGGTCCGTACCCGTACGACCGTCTCGACGGGGACGGACCACACCTTCCCGTCCCCGATCTTCCCCGTCTGCGCGGCCCTGACCACCGCGTCGATCACGTCGTCGGCGACCGCGTCCTCGACCACGACCTCGATCCGCGCCTTCGGCACCAGGTCGACCCGGTACTCGGCCCCCCGGTACACCTCCGTGTGGCCGCGCTGACGGCCGTAGCCGCTCGCCTCGGTCACGGTCAGCCCGTGCACACCCAGCTCCTGCAGGGCGGTCTTGACCGCATCGAGGCGGTACGGCTTGACGATCGCGGTGATGAGCTTCATCTGATTCCTCCGTGGATACTCCGCCCTTCAGGGCGGAGGGGAAACGGACTCCTGCGGAGCAGGGCAAAGGACTGCGATTCGCGGTCAGGGCGGATCGCAGTGCTCTGACCCGCAGGTTTGGTCTTTACCGATTGCTGGCCTAGTTTGTGAGCATGCCCACTCGCGTGAAGCGGGCGTTCAAGTACCGCTTCTATCCGACCGATGCGCAGGCAGCGGAGCTGTCGCGCACGTTCGGATGCGTGCGCAAGGTCTACAACATGGCGCTCGCGGCCCGTACCGAGGCGTGGGCGCGTCAGGAGCGGATCAACTACAACGCCACCTCGGCGATGCTGACCGCGTGGAAGAAGACCGAGGAACTCGCGTTCCTGGGCGAGGTGTCGTCGGTCCCGCTCCAGCAGTGCCTTCGGCATCTGCAAGGGGCTTTCGTCGCTTTCTGGGAGAAGCGGGCGAAGTATCCGCGGTTCAAGTCCCGGAAGAGGTCGCGGAGGTCCGCCGAGTACACCACCAGCGGTTTCCGTTTCCGGGACGGCAGGCTGACGCTGGCGAAGATGAGCGAGCCGCTGGACATCGTGTGGTCGCGTCCCCTGCCAAAGGGCGCGGTCCCGTCGACGGTGACCGTGTCCCAGGACAGTGCGGGGCGCTGGTTCGTGTCCCTGCTGTGCGAGGACCCGTCCGTCATGCCGCTCCCGGCCACGGACGCGGCGATCGGCGTCGATGTCGGACTGCACCACCTGCTGACCCTCTCCACCGGCGAGAAGATCGCCAACCCGAGGCACGAGCGCCGCGACCGCGCCCGCCTCGCCAAGGCCCAGCGGGAGCTTGCCCGCAAGGCCAAGGGCGACGGCACCAACCGGGCCAGGGCCCGGCGCAGGGTCGCGAAGATCCATGCCCGGATCACCGACCGGCGTCGCGACGGCCTGCACAAGCTGACCACTCGTCTCGTTCGTGAAAACCAAACGATCGTGATCGAGGACCTGACCGTGCGGAACATGGTCAGGAACCGGAGCCTGGCCCGCGCCATCTCGGACGCGGCATGGAGCGAGTTCCGCAGCATGCTGGAGTACAAGGCCGCCTGGTACGGGCGGGAAGTGATCGCGGTCGACCGCTTCTTCCCTTCCTCCAGGCTGTGCTCCCACTGCGGCACCATGCAAGAGAAGATGCCGCTGAACGTGCGCGCGTGGACGTGCGACTGCGGCACCACGCACGACCGCGACGTGAACGCGGCACGCAACCTCAAGGCCGCCGGGCTGGCGGTGTCGGCCTGTGGAGCCGGTGTAAGACCTCAACGGAGCACTCCGGGCGGGCAGTCGGTGATGAAGCAGGAACCCCCACGGCGCGAGCCGTAGGAATCCCCCTCGTTCACGAGGGGGGAGGAAGCCAAGCCTGGGTGACCTTCTGGGCGCGCGCTGGGGACGGAGTGGGAGACCGGGGCGCCGCGGCCCAGGACGCCGTGATCGTATGCCGCCTCGGTGCGCACCGTAAGGTCCAGGCCGGTGTGCTCCTGCTCCTCGCTCGCCCGGAAGCCCAGCGCCTTGTCGAGCAGCTTGCCGAGGCCGTACGTCACCGCGAAGGCGTACGCGGCCACGACCACCACGGCGACCAGCTGCTTGCCGAGCGGGGCGAGTCCGCCGCCGTAGAAGAGGTCCTCCGTGCCGCCGGTCATCGCCTTCTCGGCGAGCAGGCCGATCGGCAATGCCGATGACGGGGTTGTGGTGCTCTGTTACGTTCGGTGACTACGAAGCTGGTGGTTGGAGTGCGGCGACGCGGGGTGGCCGGGTGGCCGCAGTGTGTATACGGGTATATTTCCGTGACGTTTCATTGCCTGAGGGTTACAAATCCTCACGGTGCGGCCGGGCCTCGTGGATCAGGGACAATGAACGGCATGAGCGTTCGCACCCAGTCATCCGAGCAGCCGGCCGAGACCGCCCACCGCGCCGGCTTCGCCTGCTTCGTGGGCCGTCCCAACGCGGGCAAGTCCACCCTCACGAACGCTCTGGTCGGGCAGAAGGTGGCGATCACCGCGAACCAGCCGCAGACGACGCGGCACACGGTGCGCGGCATCGTGCACCGGTCCGACGCCCAGCTGATCCTGGTGGACACCCCGGGGCTCCACAAGCCGCGCACCCTGCTCGGCGAGCGGCTCAACGACGTCGTACGGACGACGTGGGCCGAGGTCGACGTGATCGGCTTCTGCCTTCCCGCGAACGAGAAGCTCGGCCCCGGCGACCGCTTCATCGCCAAGGAGCTGGCCGGGATCCGGAAGACCCCGAAGGTCGCCATCGTCACCAAGACCGACCTGGTCGACTCCAAGACCCTCGCCGAGCAGCTGATCGCGATCGACCAGCTGGGCAAGGAGCTGGGCTTCGAGTGGGCTCAGATCGTGCCGGTGTCGGCGGTCGGCGACAAGCAGGTGGGCCTGCTGGCCGACCTGATCGTCCCGCTGCTGCCGGAGGGCCCGGCCCTCTACCCCGAGGGTGACCTCACGGACGAGCCCGAGCAGGTCATGATCGCGGAACTCATCCGCGAGGCGGCGCTGGAGGGTGTGCGCGACGAGCTGCCGCACTCCATCGCGGTGGTCGTGGAGGAGATGCTCCCGCGCGAGGACCGTCCGGCGGACCGGCCGTTGCTGGACATCCATGCCAACGTCTACATCGAACGGCCCAGCCAGAAGGGCATCATCATCGGCCCCAAGGGCAAGCGGCTGAAGGAGGTCGGCATCAAGTCCCGCAAGCACATCGAAGCGCTGCTGGGTACGCCGGTGTTCCTGGACCTCCACGTCAAGGTCGCGAAGGACTGGCAGCGGGACCCGAAGCAGCTGCGCAGGCTGGGCTTCTGAGTCCTCTTTCCCACCGGCCGGCCCGTCTCGGTCCGCTGGAGACTTGCCGACGCGGGGTTTCGCCGCGGGACCCATGGCGTGTGTTTCGGGTCTCGGTCGGGGGAGCGGGCGGGATCTGGTCCAGCGGGCACATCGAGGCGCTGCTGGGGACGCCGGCCGCGCGGCGGTAGCCGCACATCGATGCAGCCTGGACCTCCACGTCAAGGTCGCGAAGGACTGGCAGCGAGACCCGAAGCAGCTGCGCAGGCTGGGCTTCTGAGGCACTGGGGCTCTGCCCCGGACCCCGCCAGGGGCTCCGCCCCCGGACCCCGTTTCCCACCCGCCGACCCGACTCGGTTGGCTGGTAATGCCCGCCCGCCGGTCTCGGTCGGCTGGGACCATCAGCCGCCGCCAGGCGGGGACACCCCGGAGCCGGCGGAGGAGTCCGTGCGGTCAGGGCCGGCTCGGTGACAGGTCCTGGAGGCCCACCACGCGCAGCAGTTGGAGCCGTTCGTGGGACTCCGTGCCCGGGCGGGCCGTGTGGATGATGAGCAGGTGGTGCTGGGCGTCGTTGAGGAGGACCTCGCAGTCCAGCTCCAGGAGACCGACCAGCGGGTGCTGGAAGCGTTTCGTCGACGCGCGGCGCACCGCCACCTCGTGCTCGTCCCAGAGGCGGGTGAACTCCTCGCTCGCTGCCCGCAGTTCGGCCACCAGCGCCGCCGGTTCCGGGTCCGTGGGGCGGGCCGCCGCCACCGCCCGCAGGTTCGCCACGTGCTGCCGGGCGTGCTCCGCCCGGTCCTCCGGCGGGAACAGCTCGCGGGCGGTCGGGTCCAGGAAGTAGCGGCGGACCAGGTTGCGGTCCCGCGGCGGGCGGGCGGACGCGTCGCCCGTCAGCGCCCTCGCCAGCGCGTTCTGGGCCAGCACGTCCCCGCAGTCCGTCACCACCTGTGCGGGAGTGTCGTGCAGCCGGTCCAGGACCAGGAGCAGCCCGGGGCCGACATGCCCCGACGCCGCCGTACGGCGCGGTGGCTCCTCGCCCGCCAGGTGGAACAGGTGGTCGCGCTGGTCGTCGGTCAGGCGCAGCGCCCGCGCCAGGGCCGTCAGCATCTGGCGGGAGGGGCGGGGGCCCCGGGACTGCTCCAGGCGTGTGTAGTAGTCGGCGGACATGCCGGCCAGGGACGCCACCTCCTCCCGGCGCAGCCCGGGCGTACGGCGGCGGGCGCCCGCCGTGAGGCCCACGTCGGAGGGTTCCAGGCGGGCGCGGCCACGGCGCAGGAAGTCGGCGAGTTCGGCTCGGTTCACGC
Source organism: Streptomyces sp. NPDC002676 (assembly GCF_053592455.1). Lineage (NCBI taxonomy): Bacteria > Bacillati > Actinomycetota > Actinomycetes > Kitasatosporales > Streptomycetaceae > Streptomyces > Streptomyces sp. NPDC002676. Next base: position 557,504 of record NZ_JBSFVT010000001.1, read on the forward strand.
CTCAAGAGTGAAGGAGCCCGTCCGGCTTATCCAGGGAGTGCCAATCCCCTGATCGGGAGGTCTCTCCCGCCAGGCCCGGTTCGCGCCGAAGCTGAATGCATCCACCCGGCAGAGCAGATCACCCCGAGGAGCAGATCATGCTGACACTCGTCACCGGCACCACCGGCCAGGTCGGCCGCGCGTTCGTCACCCGCCTGCTGGCGCAGGCCCGCCCCGGAGAGCAGGTGCGCATCCTGGTGCGGGACGAGAGCCGCGGGGCCGCCCTCGCCGACCTCGGCGCACAGGTCGTCGTCGGTGACCTCCGCGACAGCGAGGCCCTCGGCAAGGCGCTCGCCGGAGCCGACGCCGTGGTCAACATCGCCGCCGCCTTCCGGGGCGTGCCGGACGAGGAGATGCGGGCCGTGAACCGTGACGCCGCCGTGGAGCTGGGGCGAGCCGCCGTGGCCTCCGGTGTGCGGCGTTTCGTGCAGGTCAGCACCAACCTCGTCTACGGCGAGGGGCGTGCCCGCCCGCACGAGGAGGACGACGCGAGCGTCCCGGGCGGGCCGCTGTGGGGCGCCTACCCGGAGTCGAAGGCCGAGGCCGAGCGGCAGTTGCTGGCGCTCGACGGCCTCGACGTGCGCGTCGGCCGCCTCGCCTTCGTCTACGGCGAGGGCGACCCGCACCTCGCCCAGTCCCTGCGCTGGCTCGCACACTGGCCCGCCGCCAAGCGCTTCCACCTGGTCCACGTGGCCGACGTCGCCCAGGGACTCATGCGTCTGCTGTACGCCCCCGGTGCCGACGGCCGCGTCTACAACATCGCCGACGACGCCCCCGTCACCGCCCTGGACGTCCACCGACTTCTCGGCGCCGACCTCCCGGCGGAGGCCCACACCCGCGTGGACGAGGACCCCTGGCACGGCGTCGTCTCCACCGACCGCATCCGGCGCGAGCTGGGCTTCCACCCGCAGTACCCCACGATCTGGACCGCCCGGGACGCCGGAGCCCTCTGACCCCACCTGCGGCCACGCCTCAGTCCACTCCCCGGATCCGGCCCACCAGCCCCGCCCCCGCCAGCCCGATCACCGCAGCCACCAGGTACAGCACCCGGTAGCCGCCCAGGTAGGTGACGATCGGTGCGGCCAGGGCGGGTGCCGCGACCTGGGGCAGGGCGTTGGCCACGTTGATGACGCCGAGGTCCTTGCCCCGGTCCCCGGCCTTCGGCAGGACGTCCGTCATCAGCGCGAAGTCGACCGACGTGAACACGCCGAAGCCGATGCCGAGGACCGCCGCCGCCACGATCGCGCCCGGCCAGGTCTGCCACCCCGACAGAGCCGCCGTCGCCACCGCCATCAGCGCACCCGACCACAGCACGAACGGCTTGCGCCGGCCCACCCGGTCCGACCAGACGCCCCCGACGACGACCGTCGCGAGCAGCGTCAGCCCGTTCACCGCCGTCAGGATCAGCACACCCTGGTCGGGGTCGTGGTAGTGGACGCGGTCCCGCAGGTAGTAGAGGAGGTACAGCAGGACGAGCGAGTTGCTCAGGTTGATCAGGAACCGGGTCAGCCACGCCCAGCCCAGGTCCGGGTAGCGGCGCGGGCTCAGCCAGAAGCCCGCGAGAAAGCCCCGCCAGGACCAGGGCGCACGTGCCTCGGGCGGCAGCCGCAGGTCCTCGTGGCGCAGGACGTACGGCAGCACGCCCACCGCCGTGAACACCGCGCACGCGACGTACCCGGCCCCGACCCCGCCCGCCGCGGTCGCAAGCCCCGTCCCGCCGACCACCCCGAGGATCTGTGCCGCCCCCAGCCAGCCGCCCACCGCGCCCCGTTGGAGCCGCGGCACGCGGTCCGGCACCGCCGCCGTCACCGCCGCGAAGGCCGCGTTCAGCGTCAGCTGGACCAGGCACCAGCCCGCCGCCATCGTCCACACCCCGCCCGCGCCCGCGAGCAGCAGCAGCGACAGCGCGCCGCCCGCCGTGCCGGCCACGATCCACGGCGTACGGCGGCCCCGGCGGGAGGTCGTGCGGTCGGACAGCGCGCCGAAGACCGGGTTCGCCACCAGCGACACCACCGCGCCGACCCCCGTCACCCAGGCCAGCATCGTCTCCTTCGACATCCCGGAGCCGGGCGCGAAGTCCTTGGCCTGCGAGGCGAGCAGGATCTGCAGCGGCCCGAACCAGCCCACCCATATCGCCCCGTTGGCCAGCGACAGGGCCGCCGTCCAGCCCCGGCCGACCGGTTCGACGGGCTCGGCGAGGGCGAGGGCCGGGTCCGGCGGGCGGGTCGTGGTCATCTCTGCGCCCGCAGCACGTCCCGGAACCAGTGGTAGGAGGCCTTCGGGGTGCGCTGCTGGGTCGCGTAGTCGACGTGCACGAGGCCGAAGCGGCGGGCGTAGCCCTCCGCCCACTCCCAGTTGTCCATCAGGGACCAGACGAAGTAGCCGCGCACGTCCACACCCGCCTGCGAGGCCGCGTGCAGGGCGCGGATGTGGGCGTCCAGGTAGGCGATGCGGTCCTGGTCGTCGATGCCCTCGTACGAGCAGCCGTTCTCGGTGATGACGATCGGCGGGAGCCGGTCGCCGTAGCGGTCGCGGAAGCCGGTCAGCAGCTCGGTCAGCCCCTCCGGGACGATGGGCCAGCCGAAGTCGGTGACCGGGCGCCCCTCGATCTCCTGGACGGAGAAGGGGAGTTCGGCCGGCATGGTGATCCCGCCGAACTCGGTCTCCGTACCCTGCGGGGCGCCCACCCTGGTCGGTGCGTAGTAGTTGACGCCGTAGAAGTCGACCGGCTCGGCGATGACCAGCAGATCCGCGGCCACATCGCCCGGCATCAGCTCCCCGATGCCCTCCGGGTACGCGCCCAGGAGGATCGGCTCGGCGAACATCCGGTTCAGCAGGACGTCGTAGAAGTCCGCCGCCTCCACGTCGGCCTGTTCCTTCGAGGCGGCCCAGGTCGGGCCGTGCGAGTTGGCGACGCCGATGTCCGTCGCCCCGGCCGCGCGCAGGGCCCGTACGGCCAGACCGTGGGCGAGGAGCTGGTGGTGGGCGACGGGGAGGGCGTCGAACAGGAGCTGTTTGCCGGGCGCGTGGACGCCCAGCGCGTGCCCCAGCAGGGTGTGTTCGGCGGGTTCGTTGAGCGTGATCCACTTGTGTACGCGGTCGCCCAGCCGCTCGGCCACCACCGACACGTACGCGGCGAACCGGGCCGCGGTGTCCCGGTCCAGCCAGTCCAGCGCGGCCGGCAGGTCCCAGTGGTAGAGGGTGGGCACAGGCCGTACGCCCGCCGCGCACAGCTCGTCCACCAGGCGGTCGTAGAAGTCGAGGCCGCCGGGGGAGTTCACCCGGGGCCAGGAGATCGAGAAGCGGTAGGCGTCCACGCCGAGGTCGGCGAGGAGGGCCACGTCCTGCGGGTAGCGGTGGTAGTGGTCGCAGGTCACCGCCGCCGTCGAGCCGTCCTTCACCCGCCCCGGCCCGGCCGTGAACGCGTCCCACACGGACGCCTCACGTTCGCCGACGGCGCCCTCGATCTGGTGCGCCGAGGTCGAGACGCCCCACAGGAAGCCGGCCGGGAAGCGGGGGATCGGATTGCCTGCATCAGTCGCCATGCGCGGGATCATCCTTACCGGCGGTAACGGAAGTCAACGCCCGCGCAGGAAAAGGTGGTTACGCGCCTTCCTTCAGCACCCGCGAGATCAGCTTGCGCTGCTCGTCGGTCAGCCGCGGGTCCGCGCAGTACACCGTGTGCCCGTCCACGGTGATCTCGTAGTTGAAGCCGTCCGGTACTCCCACGGGCGGCGTGCCCCGGCCGTCGGCGACCGCCTGCCCGGCCAGGGCCTGCCACTCGTCCGCATCGGCGCGCCCCGAGGTGTCCACCTCGGCAAAGCGTTCGATGCCCGCGAAACCACCCGTGCGCCTCACCTGAATCCGCATGGGTCCATGTCTAGTACGGAACTACGCCGACGGCACCCCGACCTGCTCCCAGGCCTTCTGCACGGCCTGCAGCTCGTCCCCGGCGCCGTACCGCTCCCGGGCCGCCTTCACCGTCAGCGTGGCGAAGGCCGCGAAGTCCGCGTCCGATCCCAGCTCGCCGCCGGTGAGGACGTCGTACCAGATCTGCCCGGCCTTCTCCCAGGCGTGCCCGGCGAGGGCCGTGGCGGTCAGGTAGAAGGCGTGGTTCGGGATGCCGGAGTTGATGTGCACGCCGCCGTTGTCGCGGCTGGTGTGGACGTAGTCGTCCATCCTCGCGGGCTGCGGGTCCTTGCCGAGGTTGGGGTCGTCGTACGCCGTGCCCGGGGCCTTCATCGAGCGCAGCGCGGTGCCGTGGACGGCCGGGGCGAGCAGGCCCTCGCCGATCAGCCAGTCGGCCTGGTCGGCCGTCTGGCCGAGCGAGTACTGCTTGATCAGGGAGCCGAAGACGTCGGAGACCGACTCGTTCAGGGCGCCGGACTGGCCGTAGTACTCCAGGTTCGCGGTGTACTGCGTGACCCCGTGGGTGAGCTCGTGGCCGATGACGTCGACGGAGGTGGTGAAGTCGACGAAGATCTCGCCGTCGCCGTCCCCGAAGACCATCTGCCGGCCGTCCCAGAAGGCGTTGTCGTAGTTCTCGCCGTAGTGCACGCTCGCGTTCAGCGGCAGTCCGCTGCCGTCGATGGAGTCGCGCTGGTAGGCCTTCAGGTACAGCTCGAAGGTGGCGCCCAGGCCCGCGTAGGCGCGGTTGACGGAGCCGTCCTGGACCGGGTCGTGGCCCTCCGCGCGGACCTTCTTGCCGGGCAGGGTGGTCCGGTGGTGGGCGTCGTAGATCGTGCGGTTCGGGCTGCTGGTGTCGGGCGCCGCGGCGGCGAGGGTGGCCGCGGTGCGGACCGCGGTCACGCGGCGGCGGGTGCGCTGTGCGGAGTCGTGCTCCAGGGTCTGGAGCGCGCGCTGGGCGAGGGAGACGTCGTCGTGCCGCGCGAGGTGGTCGAGGATGTGCGGTGGGACGATCGTGCAGAAGACGGGCTCGAAGCCCCCGTTGGTCGTCATGCCCGGAACCCTTGCACTGAGTGATGTCGATGTCACTACTAGCGACCTTGATTGGTGAAATACACGGACATTCGTCATCACTCTGTGTCGCGGAGTGGTAGTGGGCGGCGACCGGCGAGTGGCATGGCGCACTTTTTGTCCTATTTTCCGACCCGGTTCCGCATACTGATACAGGCCCGCGCACCCGGCGCGGCTCGGCTAGGCTGCGCAGCATCATGCGTTTCGGGCTGCTTCTTCTTAGCTGCCGCGGCGAGGGCCTGTAGTCAAAGGCCGACTCCCTCCCCGCGGAGCTCTGGCGTTGCGTCGTCGGCCGTCCACCGGACCCGCGGACCCGCGGTCTTCTCGAGGAGCCCACGCAATCATGGCGAACCGCCAGCAGCCCAGTTCCATGCCGATCCACAAGTACGGCCGCTACGAGCAGGTCGACATCCCGGACCGCACCTGGCCGGAGCAACGCGTCACCGTCGCCCCCCGCTGGCTCTCCACCGACCTGCGTGACGGCAACCAGGCCCTGATCGACCCGATGTCGCCCGAGCGCAAGCGCCGGATGTTCGACCAGCTGGTCAAGATGGGCTACAAGGAGATCGAGGTCGGCTTCCCCGCCTCCGGCCAGACCGACTTCGACTTCGTGCGCTCGATCATCGAGGAAGAGGGCGCGATCCCCGAGGACGTGACCATCTCCGTGCTGACCCAGGCCCGCGAGGACCTGATCGAGCGGACGGTGGAGTCCCTGAAGGGCGCCCGCCGGGCCACCGTCCACCTGTACAACGCCACCGCCCCGGTCTTCCGCCGGGTCGTCTTCCGCGGCTCCAAGGACGACATCAAGCAGATCGCCGTCGACGGCACCCGCCTGGTGATGGAGTACGCCGAGAAGCTGCTGGGCCCCGAGACCGACTTCGGCTACCAGTACAGCCCGGAGATCTTCACCGACACCGAGCTGGACTTCGCACTGGAGGTCTGCGAGGCGGTCATGGACGTCTACCAGCCGGGCCCGGGCCGCGAGATCATCCTCAACCTGCCCGCCACCGTGGAGCGTTCGACCCCGTCCACGCACGCGGACCGCTTCGAGTGGATGCACCGCAACCTCTCCCGCCGCGAGTACGTCTGCCTGTCCGTCCACCCGCACAACGACCGCGGTACGGCCGTGGCCGCGGCCGAGCTGGCCGTGATGGCCGGCGCCGACCGCGTCGAGGGCTGCCTGTTCGGGCAGGGCGAGCGCACCGGCAACGTCGACCTGGTCACCCTGGGCATGAACCTGTTCTCCCAGGGCGTCGACCCGCAGATCGACTTCTCCGACATCGACGAGATCCGCCGTACGTGGGAGTACTGCAACCAGATGGAGGTCCACCCGCGCCACCCGTACGTGGGCGACCTGGTCTACACGTCCTTCTCCGGCTCCCACCAGGACGCCATCAAGAAGGGCTTCGACGCCATGGAGGCCGAGGCGAAGGCCAAGGGCGTCACCGTCGACGACATCGAGTGGGCGGTCCCGTACCTGCCGATCGACCCGAAGGACGTCGGCCGCTCCTACGAGGCCGTCATCCGCGTCAACTCGCAGTCCGGCAAGGGCGGTATCTCCTACGTCCTGAAGAACGACCACAAGCTGGACCTGCCGCGCCGCATGCAGATCGAGTTCTCGAAGCTCATCCAGGCGAAGACGGACGCCGATGGCGGCGAGATCACGCCGAAGGAGATCTGGGCGGTCTTCCAGGACGAGTACCTGCCGAACCCGGACAACCCCTGGGGCCGTATCCAGGTGAAGACCGGCCAGTCGACCACCGACACGGACGGCGTCGACACGCTGACCGTCGAGGCCACGGTCGACGGCGAGGACACCGTCCTGTCCGGCTCCGGCAACGGTCCGATCTCGGCGTTCTTCGACGCCCTGGAGTCCATTGGCCTGGACGTACGCCTGCTGGACTACCAGGAGCACACGATGAGCGAGGGCGCCTCCGCGCAGGCCGCCTCCTACATCGAATGCGCGATCGACGGCAAGGTTCTGTGGGGGATCGGCATCGACGCGAACACGACGCGTGCGTCGCTGAAGGCGGTCGTCTCCGCGGTGAACCGCGCGGCCCGCTGACGGCGGTGACCCGCTCCTGACCGGGCATTTCGGGGCCCCGGCCGCTGCTTGCGGCGGCCGGGGCCCGTTCGCTGCTCGTCGCTTCTCGGCCAGCGCGCCCAGCAGGTCACGGAAAGGTCTCTTACGGGGTACTGACTGAACCTCCGTGATGTGGCTAACATCACGCAAGCGCTGCGATGTTGCCGCGCGGTTACGGAGGTGCGACGTGCTGCCAGTACGGGGACGAGAAGACCGCGCCGCCAGGGCTGTGCGCATCCTGGGCATCGGCACCGCGTGGACACCGGTCGGGGACGGCGAGTTCTTCTGCCCCGGCTGCGGCGGGGACCGCAACTACCAGCGGCTCACCGGCCGCCGCCGCGTCACCCTCTTCGGGATGCCCGTGCTGCCGCGCGGGACGACCGGACCGGTCGTGGAGTGCGCGGCCTGCCGCCACCACTTCGGCACCGACGTCCTCGACCACCCCACCACCCGCCGCTTCGCCGCGATGCTCCGCGACGCCGTGCACACCGTCGCCCTCGCCGTGCTCGCCGCGGGCGGCACCTGCTCCCGTACGGCCCTGGAGACCGCCGCCGGAGCGGTCCGCGCGGCCGGCTTCGACGGGTGCACCGAGGAACAGCTGGCCGCCCTGGTCGAGGCCGTGGCCGCCGACACCGGACGGGTCCTCGGCGGGCCCTGCGGCTCCAGCCTCGCCATAGAGCTGCACGAGGCCCTGGACCCGCTCGCCCCGCACCTGGCCACCCCCGGACGCGAGTCCCTGCTGCTCCAGGCCGCCCGGATCGCGCTGGCCGACGGCCCCTACACGCCCGCCGAACGCGAAGTCCTCACCACCATCGGCGCGGCGCTCACCATCTGCTCCGACGACGTCAGCCGGCTGCTCGCCGCCGCCCGTACGCCCTCCTGACCGGGGGGCCGCGGCGATCGGGGGCCGTCAGCGGCGGATGAGACCGAGGTCGGTGGCGGCGGCGACGGCGGCGGTGCGTGAGTCGACGCCGAGCTTGGCGTAGACGCGGGCCAGATGGGACTTGACGGTGCCTTCGGTGAGGTGGAGCCGCCGGGCGACGGCCTGGTTGGACAGACCCTCGGCGACCAGGGCGAGGACTTCGGTCTCCCGCCGGGTCAGTGAGGTGCCGGGAGCGCGCAGCCGGTTCATGAGCCGGTCCGCGACCGCGGGCGCCAGGGTGGTGCGCCCGGTGGCCGCCGTGCGCACGGCGGCGGCCAGTTCCTCCGGAGGGGCGTCCTTGAGGAGATAGCCGGTGGCGCCGGCTTCGATGGCCGGGAGGGTGTCGGCGTCGGAGTCGTAGGTGGTGACGATCACGACCCGGGGGGCGCCCGGCCGGGCGGTGATCGCGGCGGTGGCCTCGGCGCCGCCCATCCCCTTGCCGAACTGCAGGTCCATCAGCACGACGTCGATGTCGCCCGCGGCGGCGCGGGCGACGGCGTCCTCGGCGGTGGCGGCCTCGGCCACCACGACGAGCCCGGGTTCGGTCTCCAGAACGGCTCGCAGCCCGGCCCGCACCACGGGGTGGTCGTCGGCGAGAAGGAGGCGGACGGGGTTGTCGGTCACGGGCGGGCCTCGGTCTCGGCGGGCGGGGGCGCGGTCTTGGCATGCGGGGTCGGCGGGGTCCGGCTCTCGGCGGGCTCGGTCTCGCCCTCGGCCGGCCGGATCCCGGTCCCGGTGGGCCGGGTCCCGGTCCCGGTGGCCGGGGTCAGCGGGAGCCGGGCGGTCAGGGCGGTGCCGTGGCCGGGGGCGGACTCGATGGTCAGCGTGCCGCCGAGGGCCCGGATGCGGGCGTGCATGGCGGCCAGGCCGAAGCCGCCCGTCTCGGGGTCCGGCGCGGGCAGACGGCCGGGGTCGAACCCGACGCCGTCGTCGACGACGGCAAGGGTGACCTGGTCGCGGAGATGGCCGAGCGTGACTTCCACGGCGCCGGCCCGCGCGTGGCGGACGGTGTTGGCCAGTGCGGACTGGGCGATGCGCAGCAGGGCGACCTCGTGGGCGGTCGGCAGGGGAACCGGATCACCGCTGAGACGGAAGCGGGCGGTGAGCCGGTGCCGGGTGCCCGTGGTGGCGCACAGGCGCTCCAGCGCGTCCACCAGGGTGCTGCCTTCCAGGGCGGGCGGGGAGAGGGCGGCGACGAAGCGGCGAGCCTCGGCGAGATTGTCGACCGCGGCCTGGCGGGCCTGGCCGACGTAGCGTGCGGCGTTCTCCGGGGCGGCGGGCAGGGTCCGTTCGGCGGCGCGCAGCAGCAGCTGGATGCTGGACAGACCCTGGGCGAGCGTGTCGTGGATCTCGCGGGCCAGGCGCTCGCGTTCGGCCAGCACACCCGCGGTGTGCTGGGCCTCGACCAGGTCCGCGCGGGTGGCGGTGAGTTCCTCGATCAGGCGCCGGCGCTGTTCGCTCTCCCGGTACAGCGCCTGGTAGCCCCACACCACCGCGACCGCGACGGCGGCTCCGAGCGCCGGGCCGATCGCCATCGCCGCGCTGAAGGAGCCCTGATGGGCGGCGTATGCCGTGATCGCCGCGAGCGCGGTCGCGGCCACGGCGGCCAGTCCGGCCCGGCGCGGCAGCAGATGGAGCTGGAGGAAGTACAGCGGGAAGGCGACCCACACCCCGTCGGCGGACAGCGCCAGCAGCACCAGCCACACCGCGCCGACGGCAGCCAGCCACCAGGCGGCGTTCCGCCGGTCGCCCCGGATCCGGGGCACGAGCGGGCCTGCCGCGTACACGAGCCCGCACACCGCGGCCACGGCGACGGTCGGCGCGGAATGCGGCCCAGGGCCGGTCACGGCCCGTACGGCGGCCAGCGCGAGGAGGCCGACGACCAGCAGGTGCAGGCACCAGGACAGGGCCCGCGTGGTCGGGGTCAGGGTGGGAGCGGCGGTGTTCACGGTCCTTCCAGGGTAAGGAAACGGTCCGCGCCCCGGCCTCTGCCGAAAGTTGCAATCCGGGCGCCGCCGTTCGATCCGCGAAGTGCCCTCCGCCGCCAGATGCCCGGGCGGGGTGCGGGCGGCGACGGTGGAGGCACACCGCATCCACCACCGCAGAGAGCAGCCGAAGCCGTGTTTGTCGCCTGGAGAGATCTGAGCTTCGCCAAGGGCCGGTTCGCCCTGATGGGAACCGTCATCACACTGATCACCCTGCTGGTCGGGCTGCTGTCCGGACTGACCGCCGGTCTGGGCCGGCAGAACATCTCCGCGATCACCGGCCTGCCCGTCGACAGGATCGCCTTCGCCGCGCCCGACGGGCAGCAGAGCCTGTCGTACTCCAACTCCACCGTCGCCGCCAGGCAGTGGGAACAGTGGGCCAGGGTGCCCGGAGTCACCCGCGCCGAACCGCTCGGGATCACCACCACCAAGGCCACCGCGGGCGCCCGGTCCACCGCGGTCTCCGCCTTCGGCGTCCAGCCCGGCTCCCGCCTGGCCCCCGACGGCGGCACGATCCACGGGCGTACGGCGGTGCTGTCCACCACGGCCGCCGAGGACCTGGGCGTCAAGCCGGGCGACACCTTCACCCTGGGCGGCCGGAAACTGACGGTGGCAGCCGTACAGGGGGACGCCTCCTTCAGCCACACCCCCGTGATCTGGACCAGCCTCACCGCCTGGCGGCAGGCGGCACCGCCCAGTGGGACCGGCGACGGTCCGACCGCGACCGTGATCGCCCTGGACACCACCGCCGGCGCCGATGTCACGGCCGCCGACCGGAGCATCGGCACGAAGACCGTCACCAAGGCCGAATCGCTGTCCGCGATCGGCTCCTACACCTCCGAGAACGGCTCCCTCCAGCTGATGCGCGGCTTCCTGTTCGCCATCTCCGCCCTCGTCGTCGGCGCCTTCTTCACCGTCTGGACCATCCAGCGCGGCGGTGACATCGCCGTCCTCAAGGCGCTCGGCGCCTCCACCGCGCACCTGCTCAGGGACGCCCTCGGCCAGGCCGCCGTCCTGCTCGCCGCCGGCACCCTCCTCGGCACCGGCATCGCCGCCGTTCTCGGCGCCACCGTCGTGTCGGACGCGGTGCCGTTCCTCCTCACCCCCACCACCGTCCTCGTCCCCGCCGCCGTGATGATCCTGCTCGGCACGCTCGGGGCCGCCCTGTCCGTCCGCCGCATCACCTCCGTGGACCCGCTGACCGCTCTGGGGAGCGCCCGATGAGCCTGCACCTGTCCGACATCACCCTCACCTACCCCGACGGCGAAGGCCGCCTGACCGCCCTCGACCAGGTCACCCTGGAGGTGCCCAAGGGCACGCTGACCGCCGTGGCCGGCCCCTCCGGCTCCGGCAAGTCCAGCCTCCTCGCCGTCGCCGCCACCCTCGTCACCCCCGACGCCGGCACCGTCACCGTCGACGGCGTCACCACGGCCGGCATGAGCCGCGGGGAACTGACCGAACTGCGCCGCCACAAGATCGGCATCGTCTTCCAGCAGCCCCATCTGCTGCCCTCCCTCACCGCGGCCGAGCAGCTCCAGCTGATGGCCTCGATCGACGGGCGCTCACCGGCCAAGGCCCGTGGCCGGGCCCTGGAACTGCTCGACGCCGTGGGCCTCGCGGCCCAGGCCGGACGGCGTCCCCACCAGCTCTCCGGCGGCCAGCGCCAGCGGGTCGGCATCGCCCGGGCCCTGATGAACGACCCCACCCTCCTCCTGGTCGACGAACCCACCAGCGCCCTCGACCACGAACGCGGTGCCGCCGTCGTCGACCTGATCACCCGCCTCACCCACGAGCGGGCCACCGCCACCGTGCTGGTCACCCACGACCGCACCCATCTGACTGCCGTCGACCGGATCGCCGAAGTCCATGACGGACGCCTGCGCCTCTCCGCGACGGCCCGCTGACCGGCCCCGCTGACCGGCCCCGGGAAGCGGGCCGCAGTACCGGCTCGGGCGTGGGCTGCGCGTCGGGGCGGACGGTTGCGGAGAACATGAGCGGATGACCCCGCCCAGCCGTGCTCTCCTCACCGGCCTCGCCCTGCTCACCCCGCTCGCCTCACTCACGGCCGGCCGGCCGGTCCACGCGACCGGCGACTGCACGGCCTCGGTGCCGTACGTGTCGGGCGCGGGCGGCTACACCGCCTACCGCATCCCCGCCACCGTCGTCACCCGGCGCGGCACGGTCCTCGCCTTCGCCGAAGGCCGGCGCGACGGCTGGGGCGACAGCGGTGACATCGACGTCGTCCTGCGCCGCTCCACCGACGGCGGCTGCACCTGGGGCCCGCTCGGGGTGGTGGCCGCGGGGAAGGGGGACACCCGGGGCAACCCGGCGCCCGTCGTCGACCCGCGCACCGGCGACGTCGTCCTCGTCACCTCGTACAACGGCGGGACCGTCACGGAGGCGCAGATCATGCGTGGCGAGGTCGGTCCCGGGCAGAGCCGCCGGGTGTTCGTGCAGCGCAGCGGTGACGACGGCCGCCGCTTCACACCCCCGAGGGAGATCACGGCCGAGGTGAAGCGCCCCGGCTGGCGCTGGTACGCCACCGGCCCCGGCCACGCCGTCGCCCTGACCCGGGGCCCGCACTCCCCCAGAGGGGGGACCCCCAGCCGCCTCCTGGTCCCCGCCGACCACTCCACCGCCCCGCCCCCGGGCTCCCCGGACACCGGCCACGAGCCCGGCCACCACGGCGGCCAGGCCCTGTACAGCGACGACAGCGGCCGCACCTGGCGGCTCGGCTGCGTGACCGACACCCACGACGGCGTGACCAACGTCAACGAGACCAGCGCCGCCCAACTACCCGACGGCCGCCTGTACTTCAACGCCCGCGACCAGGGGGGCACGGCCCGCGGCAACCGCCTGGACACCTACAGCAGCGACGGCGGCACGACCCTCGACCGGCCCTACGCCGTCCAGCCCACGCTGAACGACGTCCCGGTGGTCGAGGGCAGCGTGCTGCAACTGCGGGGCCCCGTGGCCCCGCTGCTGTTCTCGGCCCCCTCCGTGCCGACGGCGCGCCGCGCCATGGCCCTGTGGTCCAGCTCGGACGCGGGCCACACCTTCACCAGGCTGCTCACCGTGTCGGACCGGCGGGCCGCCTACTCCGACCTGGTCCAGCTGGGCCCCACCACGGTCGGGCTCCTCTACGAGACGGGGACGGCGGGGCCGTACGAGACGATCGCGTTCCGCCGGGTGCGCCTGCCCCGGACCTGATCACCATGCCAGGCGCATGCGCAGCCGCGGTTCTCCTGGGCCGAAGTAGTCCTCCTGGGGGAGGCCCCAGGGCGCGAAACCCAGGTGGCGGTAGAGCGTCACGGCGGATTCGTTGGCTGGGTCCACGGTGAGCAGGACCTCGCTCGCGCCCTCCTTGCGCAGCTGCTGGAGCATCTCGGTCATGAGCGCGCGGCCCACGCCGTTGCGGCGCAGTTCGTGGCCGACGATCAGGCTCAGTATCCAGCTGCGGGCGCGGTGCGGCGGGGTGGCGAGTACATAGCCGCGCAGCCCGTCGCCGCCGTCCACGACGAGCAGATGGTCCCCGAGGGCGTCATGGAACTGGCGCAGGGCGAAGTACGGATACGGCCCCTCCGGGAACGCCTCCTGATCGAGGCGCAGCACCTCGGGCAGGTCGGACTCCACGATCTTTCTGATCCGCTGGTCCCCGGGAAGAGGAATCATTCCGTCCCCCACGCATATTGATGTGACGGTATGCATTTGATCGCTCAACCCGCGATCGGCGCGGCTCCGCCCATCGTGATCCACTGATTCTGGCCGTTCAAGGAGAGATTCGGGCCAATTGTGGTTAAGTGTGTCGGGCGGCCGAAAGTGTACGTTCGTGCGGCGTAATTCAATGATCATCTCCGGTGAATCCTGCGTGGCGCGGGTTCACTGTGCGACTGCTCTGCTACCCTGCGTTAATGACCTCGGGATCGCCGATCGGCGCGGAGAAGCTGAACGATGATGTCGCCTGGGAGGATTTCGATCCCCAGGAGTACATCAAGCACAATTACCTCGTCCTGCATCCCGATGACGAGGCGATCATCGGCATCGTTCGCGATCATTTCAGCGGCCATTTCGGCGCTTCCGGTGGTGTGGCTTCCGGTATCGACGTCGGAGCAGGGCCCAACCTCTACCCCGCCCTCAGCATGCTCCCCTGGTGCGACAAGATCACGCTCCTGGAGCGCTCGCCGGCGAACGTGGCGTACCTCAACGGTCAGCGCGATTCCTACGCGCGTCAGTGGGACAAGTTCTGGGGCGTCCTGCGCCGGGACGAGGCCTACGGTCGGCGCTGCGCGGACCCCCGGGCATGCTTCGCGCAGAGGGTCCGCCCCCGGCCCGGCAACCTCTTCGACCTCTCTGGGAGCGACGAGCGCTGGGCGATGGGCACCATGTTCTTCGTCGCCGAGTCGATCACCACCTCGCTGGAGGAGTTCCGGCGCGGCATCGGCTGTTTCATGAACGCCCTGGAGCGGGAGGCTCCGTTCGCCGCCGCCTTCATGGAGCACTCCCGGGGCTACTGGGTGGGGGAGAGCAATTTCCCCGCGCTCGACATCGACGAGCAGGAAGTCCGGGACACTCTCGGCAAATACGCGTCGAAAATCGAGATCCATCGTCTCGGCAAGCCCGGGGGCCTGCTGCGCGAGGGGTACACGGGAATGATCGTCGCCTGTGGCCACCGGGGCGCCTGAGAAATGTTCATACCAATTCGCCGTCCGGGTGACATACCTGTGTGAGGGGCATGGGGATGCAGATCAAACCCAGACAGAATCTTCTGTCCATTTGGCAGTCGATCGCTCGTCACTTGTATCCGGACGGCGTATGGGACTGGGGGGAATGGGGTGGCCTCAGCAGCGTGGCCGACGCCGAACGGCTGCTGTGCCTGCTGTACCCCGCGACCGAGGTTCCCGCGTTCCGGCTGGACGCGCCCGACACCACACAGCCGGACGTCGAGAAATCCCTGAAGGCTGTCGGCGACGCCACGGAGATCCCGGAGAGCCTGGTCCGGGCGCTCACCGAGTTCATGGAGAAACACCGGTCCGGCGACACCCCCACCTTCTCCGGCGGACACTATTTCACCGCCGAAGACCCCGATCAGGAACTGACCAAAGAACAGCGGGCCCTCGGCGTCGTCGACTCCTTCAGCCTGTCCGTCACCCTGTGCCTGGCCACCCTCGGATTCCTCAAGGTCTACCAGACCAAGACCGAGCGGTCCGGCACGCTCCAGCTCATCGAGAGACTGCGCAGCGCGACCAGCGACCGCCTCACCGCGGCCATGGTCAGCCTGCTGAGATCCTTCACCGTCGACGTCTACGAGGTCGAGTCACCGCAGGGCCAGGCGCTGTGCCGACTCATCGGCCAGGGCCGCACACCGGACCGGATGGTCCTCCAGCAGTTCCAGGAACGCTTCCGGGCGCTGCGCGCCGTCATCCGCGAGAGCGTCGTCCTCGGCGTCGACGTGGAGGAGCAACTCGGCAACGAGAACCGGCTCTTCGAATGCGGCTGGGCCTGGAGCCTGGTCAAGGGCGCACCCCAGGTGGAGACCGCCGAGACGATCGGGGACCAGCCCGACGGCGTGGCCCGCGGGGTGCCGTACCTGTACTTCACCGTGGTCGCCCTCGACGGCATCCAGGACCTGTTCTCCGACCGCACCCTCGTCCTCGGCCTGCTCAACCCCGAGCAGCAGAAGCTCGCCGACGCGCTGCGCCTGCGCTGGACCATCACCCAGCAGTACTGGTCGGGCATCGCGCGTTTCGACGACGACAGATGGCCGCTGGAGGACATCCCCTGGCGGACCACGGGCCAGCAACTGGAATCGGAGTACTTCTCCCTCTCCGTAGCCTCCATCCTCGTCCACGACCTGGTACGGCGCCGCGCCACCGACGACGACCTCACCCGAACCGTCGGCGTCATGCAACGCCTCGCCGAACGCGGCCGGATCACCTCCAGCACCACCCGCCAGGACCCGGCGGTCCTGCTGCACAACCCGGGCGTCGCGCTGCCCCTCCAGTCCGACGACCCCCTCGGCCCGCCCATGCGGTGGACGATGACCGACTTCTCGGCCCAACTGCTCAAGCGGGTGATCCAGTTGTGCGCCCTGTCCCGGAACATCGCCGCGCACGACCGGCTGCTCCGGCTCGCCGAACAGACCCTCGACCACCTGTGGGCACGGCGCATCCCCGACGGCGAGGGCGTCGGCCTGTGGGACAACGTGCACGCGGCCTACCCGGACTCACCGGCCCGCCCGGGATCGCTGTCCTGGAGCATCACCGAACGCGTCACCGAGTGCATGGTCGCCGCCCAGCAGCTCTACACCCAGGCACCGATCCGCAGCCCCGAACCGGCGGCGCTGGCCCGCTCCCTGCTCAGCGAGGCGACCCACCTCCTCGGCACCGAGCAGATGGAACAGCCCGCCCCCATCGCCAAGAGCCAGGAGGGCGCGGAACTCAAGGGCATCGAGGCCGACCTGCGCCGCGCCCGCGCCCTGCTCGACACCCAGCCCGGTACGTCCTGCGCACTCGCCCTGAGCGTGCTCGGCAGGCTCGACGCCCTGGCCCGCGCCAGGGCCGCCGGGCGCCAGGGAGTGTGAGCCGTGCTCGTCTTCGCCGCCTCCGACAAGGGAGGCACCGGCCGTTCGGTCACCAGCGCCAATCTCGCCTACCGCCGTGCCCTCGACGGCGACGACGTCTGCTACCTGGACTTCGACTTCGGCTCACCCACCGCCACCGCCGTCTTCGACACCCCGAACGTCAAGGCGGAGGCCGAGAGCCGGGGCCTGCACTCCTACCTGAAGGGCAAGACCGGCGAACCGCTGCGCGTCGACGTGTGGAGCCGTACCGAGCACCCCGTCCTCAGCGACCGCCCCAGCGGCTCCGGACGCCTGGTCCTGCTGCCCGGCGACCGTGGCGGCGGGGAGTTCGTCACCGACGAGGAGAACCTGCACCGCTGCGTCGACCTCTTCCTGCGCCTGCACCGCGAGTTCGACCTGATCGTGGTGGACCTGAGCGCCGGACGCAGCTACGCCATGGACCTGGCACTGGCCGCCACCGCCCGCGACGAACTGCGCCGCATCCCCGCCCGCTGGCTCCTCTACCACCGCTGGACCCGGCAGCACGTCATGGCCGCCGCCGAACTGGTCTTCGGCCGGCAGGGCATCGTGTCCCACGGCATGGCCATGGGGCACGACCGGACGGCACTTCTCGGCGCCGTCCGCTTCGTCCGGGCCGCCGTGCCCGATCTGGAGTCACCGCAGTGGGCGCAGATGCCGGCGGCCCAGTACGCCTGGATGCGCCAGTGCACCAAGAAGCTGGAGGAACTGGCGGCCACCCTGGACATCGGCAAGTCCCGCGTCCTCGGATCGGTCCCCCTGGAACCCGTGCTCCAGATGCGCGAACAGCTCATCACCGACGACGACGTGCTCGACAGCAAGATCGCCAACTTCAAGACCCGGCAGGCGCTGGTGGAACTGGCGGAGCGGCTGACCGACGACAAGTACTGGGGGCAACTGTGACGGAAGCCGCCGCCTTCCGGGAGACCAGCGCCGACCCGGTCACCGCGTCCCTCCCCTTCTCCCATCTCTCCCTGGAACTGGGCCACCTGTACATGGAGGACTTCGCCGAGGGCACCGAACGGCTGGTGCGCCACTTCACCGCCGTACGCCCCTGGGCCGAGACCGCCCGCGCCTGGACCGCCGCTCTGCCGACGGGCAACCGGCCCCGGATCAGCACCTGCTTCCTGATCGACGACTACTTCAGCCGGCTGTCCACCCCCGCCGAGCTGTTACCGATCCTGCTGGGAGCGGCCGAGCGGGCCGGGCTGACCATCGACTACCTGGCCCGCGAGTCGGGATGCGCCCTGACCGACCCCGCCCGCCCGGACCGGCCCGGCCTCGCCGACTCCGTGATGCACCGGCTGGTGGAGTCCCCGCCGCCCGGCAGCAACGGCTTCCGTCCGCCCGTCAGCCGCACCGGATGGCTCACCAACGGCAGACGCGCACCGACCCGGCGCACCTCCTCGGCGCTGGACGCCGACGGCGCCTGGCAGCCCCCCAGCGAGACCGGGGCCCGCGGCCACTCCGTCTTCGTCGACGTCGAGCTGTGGGACGACGCCGGCCAACACCGCACCTGGTCCTGCGCGTTCCTCGCCGCCGTCTGGCAACTGGCCCGCCTCGGACTGCTGCGCGACGACGGCCGGCCCGTGATGACCCCCACCCCGTGGGAGCAGAAGGCCTTCCCCGACGACTGGGACGCACTGCCGCCCCTGCTGCGGCTCAACCCCTCCGCGCCGTCCTTCACCGCCTACTACACGTGCAGCGTCCTGCCCACCCGCTTCCTGCCCGTGGAGCACGCCGTGCGGGTCGTGCTGGAACAGGTGCACGTCGACGCGCGCGCCGTCGGCCAGGTCGTCGAGCGCGCCGAGCGGGAAGAGCTCACGGTGCCGGAGGACGTCGCGGCGCGCACCTCCTACCTCTTCCCGCCGGGGCTGTGACATGGGAGCCCAGGCGCGGTCGGCGGGGCCGGCCCTGATGTGCGGCGAGGTCCGCACCTGCCTGCTGCCCACCCGCGACGCCGTCGGCGCCCGCGCCGCGGAACGGCTGCTGCAACTGCGCCCCGACGAACGAGTCCGCCTCTCCCGGCGCCCCAACCTGCACGCGCTCTCCCCGGACCTCCTCACCGGCGTGGACTGCCGGCTGCCCACCGCGAGCGGCGCCAAGGTCCGCGCGATCGGCACCGTGGCGGCCCGCGCCGCCCTCACCGAGGGCCGGGTGCTCCAGGCCACGGCGTACTTCTCCGCTCCGGCCACCGGACCCGACCGGCGCCGCCCGTGGGGGTACTACCTGGTCCGCCCCGGCGTGCTGGTCCCCGTGGGCCGCCTGCCGCGCGAGGCGGTCGCCCAAGGCTTCCTGGACGACCCCCACGCCCCGGAGCTGCTCGACATCGGCTCCATCGCCGAGGGTCTGCTGGCCCGGATCTCCCGGCAGCACCGGCTGCTCGACCACAACCCCCCGCTGCGGACCTCCGGCACCCGGCTGCGCTGGGCCGCCCTGCCCGCACCCGCCGGGACACCGGCCCGCCTGGTGAGTTTCACCGTCGACGACGAGGACAGCCTGCGCACCGCCGAACTGCGCGTACCCGAGGACATCACGCCCGACACCGTCGCCGCACTCTGCGAGGACCTGGCCCTGCACGACTGGCTGCTCACGACCGTCGGACACAAGCTCGACGGCCTGCCGCTCGCAACGGCGGACGGGGCCGCCGCCCTGAAGGTGCTGCGCCCCCTCGTCGAACACCTGCTGCACGTCTGGATGCCCAGGGCCCGCGTCGACCCGGCGCTCGCACCGCTGTGGCAGACGCTGGAGCAGCGCCCCGGC
Source organism: Streptomyces sp. NPDC002676 (assembly GCF_053592455.1). Classification (NCBI taxonomy): domain Bacteria; kingdom Bacillati; phylum Actinomycetota; class Actinomycetes; order Kitasatosporales; family Streptomycetaceae; genus Streptomyces; species Streptomyces sp. NPDC002676. Next base: position 576,871 of record NZ_JBSFVT010000001.1, read on the forward strand.
TTCACCCGCCAGTGGCAGAACCTGGTGCAGCGCGTCCGCGACCAGATGGCCCTGAGAGCGCTGCTGCCCCGCAGCGACGAGGCGCTGGCGGCCCGCTGACCGAACAACCCTCACCCACACGGTCCCGACGGGGGGAGAAAGCGAGATGACCGGAACGATCACACCACGCGGCCACACCGCGTACGACGACAGGGACGACCGCGGCAGGGAGGATGTCGCGTGGAAGCTGATACAGAAGCTGCTCGTCACAGCGGTGGCGGGCGGCGTGGTGTACGTGCTGAGCACGGTACTGGCCCCGACGGCCGACGACATGTGGCAGCTGGTCCTGTCCGTGCTGTGCGGCGGCGCGGTGCTGATCGTCCAGTTCATGGTGACCTTCGCGCACCAGCTGGGCGATCTGAAGAGCTCCGTCGAGAAACGCTTCGTCGACATCGGCCGGGCCACCAAACTCTTCAACGAGGTGGAGAAGCTCCGTGACGACGGCGTGCCCCGGCTCGCCGAGAGCGCCACACACGTGGTCTCCATCGGCCCGCAGATCCTGCACGACTTCGCACGCGAGGAGATCAACCGGCTCGCCCTCCAGATGGACGACCTGACCAACCTCAGCGCCGAATGCCCCGGGGAGAACCACGACTGGCTGCTGGGCCTGACCAAGTGCGCCAGGAAGAGCATCGACGCCATCAGCACCTCCGTCGACCAGAACTTCTGGAGCACCGAACCGGCCGGCCGCTATCTGGAGGCCCAGCGCAAAGCGATCGACGAGCGAGGTGTGAAGGTCAGGCGCCTGTTCATCGTCAGGGATCCCGCGGACATCCCCCAGCTGGCGGACATCTGCAAGGAACAGCGGGACGTGCGCATCGAGGTGCGGGTGGTGGCCCTGTCCCAGCTCCCGCTGTACGTCCAGCGCGGCAAGATGATCGACTTCATCGTCTTCGACGGGGCGCTGTCCTACGAGATCGGCGTCGACCAGCTGAGCGTGAACTCCTGGACGACGGTGAACGCCCGCGAGGACGACGTGCAGCAGCGGATCAGGCGCTTCGGCGAGCTGTGGAACGCCAGCCCGAGCGGCAGCCCCAACGGCGTCCCGGACAGCACCCGGACGCTGCGCGGCGGCCCTGAGCCGACCGGCACCTGAACCGAAGGTCCCGAACCGCGTCCGCCGTACCTCGACCCGAACCCGCGCGCGGGGGTCCGGGGCGAGCGGCGGGCGCAGTGGCGACCAGGGCCTGGCGGCTCACAGCAGTCCGGCCGCCGCGAGGAACTTGCCGACCTTCTCGACCTCCTCGCCGGACAGCGGGACCTGCGGCTCGGCCGTCACCGGGCAGTCGATGATCCCGCGCAAGTGCAGCGCCGCCTTGAACGCGCCCAGCGCCGAGGAGCTGCCGCCCATCCGCGCCGGATCCCCGACGCCGACCAGCCCGAACAGCGCGCACAGCCGCTCCTGTTCGGCCCGCGCCCCCGCCCAGTCACCCGCCCGGCTCAGCCGGTAGAGGCGGACGTAGCCGTGCGGGTCGACGTTGGCCAGGCCCGGCACCGCCCCGTCGGCGCCCAGCGCCAGCGCGGCGTCCGCGACCACCTCGGAGCCGGTCAGGACGCTGAACCCGGCGAGCGCGCGAGCCCCGGCGACCAGCCCCCGGAAGGCGCCCAGGTCCCCGCTGGAGTCCTTGATCCCGGCCAGCACCCGGTCGGCCGCCAGCCCCAGCACCACGTCGGTGGGGAGCTTGCTGTGCACGGCGGCCGGGATGTCGTAGGCGATGACCGGGACCGGGCTGGCGGCGGCGATCCGGCGGTAGTGGTGGACGATCTCGGAGGGGTGGGTGCGGGCGTAGAAGGGGGCGGTGACGACGACGGCCTGCGCGCCCGCCTTCGTCACGGCGCGGACGTGGTCGAGGACGCGCGGGGTAGTCATGTCGATGGCCCCGGCCAGCACCGGCAGCTGCCGGCCCACATGGCCCACGACGGTCTCCACGACCCGCTTGCGCTGCCGGTCCGTCAGAAAGGCCGCCTCCGAGGTCGAGCCCAGCAGGAACAGCCCGTGCACCCCGCCCTCCAGCAGATAGTCGACGAGCCTGAGCAGCGAGGGCACGTCCACCTCGCGGTCCGGTGTCAGGGGCGTGCAGACGGGCGGTACGACACCGGTGAGCGGGGTGGGGAAGGTCATTCAGGACTCCTGGCGGCTAGATCTCGGGTCGACTGGTCCTCCCTCACAGGATGGTGACAGCGGTAGCGGTGTCCGGGCCGTGACGCGGCCGAGAAGTCCGGCATCGCGGCGGCGCACAACTCGTCCGCCTTCCAGCAGCGGGTGCGGAAGGGGCAGCCGCTCGGGGGGCGGGTCGCCGAGGGCACCGGGCCGGTCAGCGGGATCGGCTCGATGGGGTCCAGCAGGCCGGGCGTGGCCGAGAACAGGGCGCGGGTGTACGGGTGCCGGGCGCCGTCGGTCACCCGGTCGGCCGGGGTCTCCTCCACGATCCGGCCCAGGTACATGGTGATCACGCGGTCACTCATCCGCCGTACCGTCTGGATGTCGTGCGAGACGAACACCAGTGCGAGACCGAGGCGTTCCTTCAGGTCGAGCAGCAGATTGAGGATCTGCGCGCGGACCGACACGTCCAGGGCGCTGGTCGGCTCGTCGGCGACGACGAGTCCGGGGTCCAGGGCGAGCGCGCGGGCGATGGCGACCCGCTGCCGCTGCCCGCCCGAGAGCTGCCCGGGCAGGGCGTCGGCGAGGGCCCCGGGGAGCCCGACGAGCCCCATCAACTCCCTCACCCGCTCCTCCCGTTCAGCCTTGGTGCCGCGCCGGTGGACGTCCAGCGGGTCGCGCAGGACACGGTGTACGGTCAGCCGGCGGTTCAGGGCGGTGGCGGGGTCCTGGAAGATCATGCCGGTGCCCGCGCCGACCGTGGCCCGGCGTTCGGCGGGCGACATGGCCCACAGATCGCGCCCGTGGAAGGACACCGACCCGGAGGTCGGCCGCTGGATGCCCACCAGCACCTGCGCCAGCGTCGACTTCCCGCACCCCGACTCGCCGACCACGCCGACCGTCTCACCGGGTGCGACCGAGAGCGCGGCGCCGGTCAGCGCGTACACCCGGTCCCGCGTGAACAGGCCGCCGCTGCGGGCCTTGTGGACGACGTGGGCGTCCCGGACTTCCACCACAGCGGTCACTGAAGGGCCTCCTCGCTCTCCGTGGAGGTCAGCTCGACGGCCGGGTGGTGGCAGGCGGCGGTGTGCGTGGGGGTGCCCGCGAGGACGGGCACGTTCGTGTGGCAGACCTCGGTCGAGAGCGGGCAGCGGCCGGCGAACCGGCAGCCCGCCGGGAAGTCGGCCGGGGACGGTACGACCCCCTTGATCTGTGTCATCCGTTCCTCGGCCGACTCCAGCGAGAGCACGCTGCCGAGCAGCCCGCGCGTGTAGTGGTGGGCCGGTGCCTCGATCAGGTCGGCGGTCACCCCGGTCTCCACGATCTGCCCGCCGTACATCACCGCCACCCGGTCGGTGACGTCGGCGATCAGCGCCAGGTCGTGCGAGACCAGGATCAGCGCGAACCCCAGTTCCTCGCGCAGCCGCAGCAGCAGCTCCATGACCTGGGCCTGCACGGTGACGTCCAGGGCGGTGGTCGGCTCGTCGGCGACGATCAGCCGCGGGTCCCGGGACAGGGCCATGGCGATGAGGACGCGCTGGCGCTGGCCGCCGGACAGTTCGTGCGGATAGCTGCGCAGGGTGCGCTCCGGGTCGAGGCCGACCAGCGACAGCAGCTCCTGCGGGCTGCGGCGGCCACCGCGCCGTACGAGCTGCTTCAGCTGGGCGCGGATGGTCATCGCCGGGTTCAGCGAGGACAGGGCGTCCTGGTAGACCATCGCCATCTCGTGCCCGAGCAGCCGCCGCCGCACCCGCATGGGCTCGGCGAGCAGGTCCCGCTGCTGGAAGCGCACCTGGCCGCTCACCCGGGCCCCCTTCGGCTGGAGCCCCATGACGGTGAGCGCGGTCAGTGACTTGCCGCAGCCCGACTCGCCGACCAGGCCCAGCACTTCACCGGGGTGCACCTCGAAGCCGACCCCGGCCACGATGTCCACGCCCCGGTGCCGGCCCGGGAAGCCGATGGCGAGGTTCTCGACCGCGAGCACCGGCTGCCCGCCGGGCGCCGGGCGGGGCCGGGCCCGGGAGCGCAGCCGCCGGGCGGCCTCGGTCAGCCCCGGGAGCCTGACCACCTGCCCGGTGCCGGGTTGCGGGGTCTCCAGGCGGTCCTCGGGAGCTTCCGTCTCCCGGGGCGCCGGGGCGGCCCAGGCGTCCGAGACACCCTCGGAGAGGATATTGAGGGACAGCACGGTGATCAGGATCAGCAGCCCGGGGAAGACGGTCGCCCACCAGCCGCCGGTCAGCACCATGTTCTTGCCGTCGGCGATGACACTGCCCCAGGACGGGTCCGGGGGCCGGACCCCGGCGCCGATGAAGGACAGCGAAGCCTCGAACACGATGGCCTCGGCGACCTGGACCGTGCAGAACACCAGCACCGGCGCGGCACAGTTGACGGCGACATGCCGCAGCACGATGTGCGGGGTGCGGGCGCCGATCACCCGTTCCGCGGTGACGTAGTCCTCCCCGTACTGGTCGAGCACGTTGGCCCGCACCACCCGCGCCACGGGCGCGGTGAACAGGAAGGCGATCGCGCAGATCAGGACGGTGATCCCGCCACCGAAGACCGCGACCAGCACGGCGGCCAGGGCGATCCCCGGGAAGGCCATCACCACGTCCAGGCAGCGCATCAGCGTCTCGTCGACCGCCTTGCGGGAGGTGGCGGCGAGCGCGCCGAGGACCGCGCCCACGACCAGGGCGAGCGCGGTGGCACCGAGCCCGATCGCGAGCGACCAGCGGGCGCCGTACATCAGCCGGCTGAGCAGGTCCCGGCCCAGGCTGTCCTGCCCCATCCAGTGCGCGGAGGACGGGTGCCCGCTGCCGTCGACCGGATCCTGCTGGTCGAGCGGGTCGTCCGGGGCGAGCAGTGGGGCAAGTACGGCGACGAGGACCACGACCGCCAGAAAGCAGACGGCGGCCTTCGACAGCGGGGGCAGCCGACGCCAGCCGCGCAGCCGGACGCCGCCGGGCCGCGACAGCCGCTCGGTGAGGCTCGCGCGTGTACTCATCAGGCCGCCCTGAGACGTGGGTTGACGAGCAGATACAGGATGTCGATGACGAGATTGACGACGACGAACCCGGCGGCCGTGGTGAGCACGACCCCCTGCACCACCGCCGGATCCCCGTTCTTCACGGCGTCGATCATCAGCTTGCCCATGCCGGGCAGCGAGAAGATCGTCTCGATGACGACGGCACCGCCGAGGAGATGGCCGACGCGGAGTCCGAGCACGGTCAGCGGGTTGATCAGGGCGTTTCTGAGGACGTTCCGCCCCACGACGACCCGTGGCGGCAGCCCGCTGCCGATCGCGGTCCGCACGTAGTCCTTGTCCAGCTCCTCCACGACAGAGGTCCGGACGACCCGGGTGAGCTGGGCGGCCACCGGCAGGGAGAGGGCGAACGCGGGCAGGGCCATGGTCTTCAGCCAGCCGGTGAAGGAGTCGGCGGGGTTGATGTACCCGCCGGTCGGGAACCAGCCCCGGTCCACCGCCAGGTACTGGATCATCAGCAGCGCCAGCCAGAACCCGGGAGCGGCGACTCCGACGAGCGAGACGACCCGGATGACCTGGTCCGGCAGCCGGTCCCGGTAGACGGCGGCCGTGACCCCGCCCGCCAGCGCCAGTACGACCGCGAGGGCGAGACCCAGGAAGGTCAGCTGGAGGGTGAGCGGCAGCGCGGTGGTGACCTGGTCGACGACCGGCGCCCGGGTCAGGGCGCTGGTGCCGAGGTCGCCGTGGAGCAGATCGCCGACGAAGTGGACGTACCGCACGGGCAACGGGTCCAGCAGCCCGTTGCGCTCCCGGAAGTCGTGCAGCTGCTGCGGGGTCGGGTTGGCTCCCTGGAAGAACGCGGACGCCGGGTCGACGTCCGAGAACCGCATCACCAGGAAGACGAACAGCACGATCCCGAGCAGCAGCGGCACGAGCAGGGCGATACGGCGCAGCAGGATCCGTACGACGGCCGTCATGCCATCAGACCCACTTGGCCTGGAGGAGGTTGATGCCCGGGTACGGCTGTGCCCTTATCCCGGTGAGCTTGCGCGGGTCCCAGGCGGTCATCAGCTCGTTGTGCACGACGGGGTAGAGCACGGCCTGCTCGGCAACGACGTCGATGTAGTCCTGGATCATCGCGGCCTTCTTCGCCGGGTCCGGCTCCTGGGTGGCGCGGTCCATGTCCCTGAAGAGCTGCTTGGCGACGGGGTTGCCGGCCCAGCGGGTGTACTGCATCCAGACGTTCTCGGGCCCGTAGTTGTAGTGCATGATCAGGTCGGCGTCGAGCCCGAACTGGTTGGGATTGGATGCGGCGACGACGACTTGGTAGTCCTGCTTCTGGTCCATCTTGGTGAAGACGGCCGTGGTCTCCTGCGGCGAGAGGGTGGTCTCGACACCGATGGCGTCCCAGGAGGACTTGATGGTGGGCAGGCAGTCGACGATCCAACTGAGGTTGTTGGACAGGATGTTGACCTTGAGCTCGCTGACCCCGGCGGCCTTGAGCAGCGCCTTCGCCTTCTCGGGGTCGTAGTCGTAGACGGTCTTGGCCCGCCGGTAGCCGGGATTGCCTTCGTTGAGGAACGAGGACGCGGGCTTGCCGTTCCCCTTCAGGGCGACCTGAACCATCTTGTCGGTGTCGATGGCGTAGTGGAGAGCCTGCCGGACGCGTACGTCGTCGAAGGGCTTGTGCTGGGTGTTGAACATCATGAAGAGGTTGTTCATCCCGGCACCGCCGGCGACCGTGAGCCCGCCCTTTTCCAGCCGCGGGATATTGGCGTAGGGGATGTTGTCGGCGATCTGTGCACCGGCGTCGCTGCCGGAGATCTTGGCCACGCGGGGAGCGGCGTCCACTATCGTCAGCCAGTTCATGCGCTTGAAGGCGGGCGGGCGGGGGCCGTTGTAGGCGGCGTACGCCTCGAAGGTGGTGTTCGACTTCGGGTGGTGCGCGGTCTGCCGGTACGGCCCCGAGCCGATCGCCTTCCCCTTGATCGCCTCGTCCCAGGCACCGGGCTGCGAGAAGACGTGCTTCGGCATGATCTTGGCGAGCGTGAGCCGGGAAAGCCCGTCGGGGAAGGGGAACTTGAGGATGAGTTCGACGGTGCGGGAGTCGACCTTGTTGGCTTCCTTCAGCCAGCCGGCGAAGAACCCCTTGGCGAGGGTCTGGGTGTTCGGGTCGAGGATCCGGTCGAAGACGAACGCGACGTCGTCGGCGGTGACGGGCTTGCCGTCGTGGAAGGTCGCGCCGGAGCGCAGGGTGAACCGCCAGGTGGTGGCGTTCGCGTCGCTCGGGATCGCGGTGGCCAGGGCCGGGTACGGCGCCCGGGAGATCGGGTCGGTGTCGAGGAGCCCCTCGTAGATGTGGTTGTTGGCGGCCATACCGAACGCGGACGCGGTCTGCGTCGGATCCCAGCTGCCGTCGTTGCCGTAACCGATCACCGCGGTCAGCGTGCGGTCCTTGCCGCTGCCTCCGCCGCCGGTGTCGTTCGTGGACTCCGGCCCGGAGGAGCAGGCGGCCAGGGCGGGGGGCAGTGCGGCTGCGACGCCGAGCATCCCCGTGAACTTCAGGAACGACCGGCGGCGCGGTGCCGGCACGTCGTGGGTCACGTCGGTCACGTCGTCGCGCACGGTTCCTCCAGCGAGGTCGGGAGGGGAGGGGGGAGGAAGGAGGGGAGGTACGACGTCCTACGTCCTAGGTCGGTAGCGCGACCATAGGAGCGGCCTCGGGGGCGGTCAAGGCACCGCGCGCGAATGGCGTAGCCGCCAGAGGTCGAGCCAATGGCGGCGCGTGTTCAGTGAGTTGCGGAGGCATCCTGCGCCAGAGGTCGTGTACTCTCCGTGACGAATCGGCTGCAATGAGCCACCACAATCACGCTGTCGTTCGGAAGGAACCGTGATGCTCAAGCGCCTCGCTGCCGCCCTCGGCGGCCTCGCCCTCGCCCTCGGGGGCACCGTGGCTATGGCCCCGGCGGCCCACGCGACCCCGCAGGCCTGCTTCTACCAGGTGCTGGAGAAGCACCCCGGCGCGAATCTTGAGGTCGTCGAAAACGCCTGTGTCACCGCAGCCGAAGGCACCCCGGTGAGCATTCAGGTCTGCTACTTCGAACTGCGGGCGGTCTATGTCCCCGCAACGGAGGCCTTGGCAGCCTGCCGACTCGCGTCCGAGGGGTAACGGCAGCCCTGCCGGCAACGCCAGGCGCCCCCGGCACTGGAAGACGCTGTTGGTTGATTCGGAGGCAGGCGCTACTCGGCCCCACCCGGCCCCAGGGCGGGCACGTGCTGCGGCTCTGTCCCAGCCCGTGATGGTCACTGGCGCACCAGAGGCATGGGCCCGAGCGAGGTACAGACGGCATGGGTGCAGTGCCCCGCGGGCTACTACGCGACCGGAGGCGGCGCCGACACCAGCGGCGGTGGTGTGCCCGGCCCCTTCCTGTCCATTTCGGTCGGCACTCCCCGGTCCGACAGCGCCAGCGGGACCAGCAGCCCCACCGGCTTGGCTACTTCCTGTCCGGCGACCGCGCCCAGTTCTTGGCGACCGACTCGATCACGAACGGGAATGACTGGGCGGCCGAGGGAATCAACTGCGCTTCGCCCTTCGGCTGGGAAGCCCGGGCCTGCAACGGCAGTGACATCCCGCAGCACATCCTCGCAGAGGTCATCTGCCGCCCCATGGGCTGAGGCCCTTGAAGGCCGCCCTTCAGGAACGGCGGCCTTCAAGGGCGGTGCGACAGGGCCGAGTTCACCGGTGGCCCGGGCACATGGCCAGCGCGTCGCCGCCTGATGGACCTCAGCTGAGGCGATCCCCAGCAACGCCGACGACCAGGACGCCGGTGTCGTGGAGTTCGCCGCCGATCCCACAGGTCGGGTGCGGTCCTGGAACATCGGGGGCGCGAGCCTTGTCGGGCCCTTGAGGGTGGTGAGGGCGGTGAGGGTGGGCCGGTGCTGGATCGGTTGCTGTTGGGCCACTCGCTTCTCGGCAGTGTCGTGCTTCCGCGAGGCGAGTCAAGGGCGCTCCCGTTCCGCTGCGCTCCACTCCCGCGTCGCCTGCGGCGATGGCCCTGCGGGCCACCCTTGACACGCCTCGCTCCAGCACGGGGAAGAAGCGAGCGAGCGGCCGGGGGAGGAGCGGGGGGCCTGGCGGGGTTGGGCCCGTCTGCCTGTTGTCCAGGCGCTGTTGGCTGTGGGGGCGCGGGCAGGCGGTCGGGGGCACGCCGGGCCGGTTTGGCGGCGTGCGGTCGGTAAGAGGAGTGGGGCGGGGGCTACGAAACTGGGGCGGCGGCCTCGTGTGTCACAGGTGCCTCACCTGCCCCCACCCAGGCAGCCATGGGCTGTAATTGGTGGATTTGGGCCATGAGCCGAGGGGAAACACGCAGGTCATAGGCCCGCCACAGGCCGCGAGGGTGGAACAGATCCACCAATCACGGCCCATTGCCTCCAATTACCGCCCAACCGGTGACGGGAGAGGCGGATGTGACGCCCCCAAGGGCCACCACCGTCCTCGACAGCCCCCTCGGGCTCCTGCCTTCGAGCGCCTCCGCTTCCCACGGGCTCCCGCCTCCGCTTCCCATGGGCTCCCGCCTCCGAACGCCTCCGCTTCCCACGGGCTCCCGCCTCCGAACGGCTCCGCCACCCACCGTCCGCAAGCCCCCGACCGCCCCCAAGCCCCACCGCCCGCAAGTCGCCAAACCCATCCGCCGTGCCCGGACTCGCCCCCGCGTCCTTCCCCCCAACGGCACGAAGTCAGCCCACCTCACCAGGCCCCGCCCCGCCCCGTCGGCCCTCGCCACCCACTCGGCGTGAGCCGCTGAACCCACCCGGCGTGCCCGGACTCGCGGCCGCGTCCCCTCCGTCGACGGCACGATCGCGGCCGACTCAAGGGCGAACATGGCTCGGGCCCCCACTGCTCCCCCGGGCCGCTCGCTCGCTTCTCACCCGTGCTGGAGCGAGGCGAGTCAAGGGTGGCCCGAAGGGCCATCGCCGCAGGCGACGCGGGAGTGGAGCGCAGCGGAACGGGAGCGCCCTTTACTCGCCTCGCGGAAGCACGACACTGGCCAAGAAGCGAGTGGCCCCAACAGCACCGATGAACTCCGTCCATGCAGCCGACCTGATCACCAGCACCGCACCCCCGGGCACCTTGCTGTCCCGGACGGGTACGACACCGGGGACTCCGTCGGCCACCTCGATGCAGGCTTCGCCGCCATCGCCGCCGCTGTACGTGCTCTTGCGCCAGCGGGCGTTGCTCAGGTCGTACTCGCGCATCGTCTGTAGTCCTCCGACGCCGACTCGATCAGGGCCAGGGACGCCTGCGGCGACAGTGCGGCGGCCCTGATGTGATCGTAGGACGCCCGAGTGCGCTTCACCACCGCCGGTTCGTCCAGGAGGCTCCCCGAAAACACGCCCTCTGTATAGACAGTCGGTGGGGCGTCCTCGAACTCCAGGAGCCACATCAGCTTGCCCATGGACGGGTGTGCTCCCTGCGTGAACGGCAGCACTTGCACCACCACCTTGCGCTCCCGCATCAGCGTCGCGATGTACTCCAGCTGCTGTGCCATGACAGCCGGGCCGCCGACAGGGATGCGCAGCACCGTCTCGTGGAGGACCAGCCAATACTTGGGCCGTGTAGCGTCCTTGATGAGCCGCGTGCGGTCCATGCGACCCCTGAGCAACTCCTCGATGTACTCGTCGGCGGCGAGTGGGTTGCTCGCCAGGAACACCGCCCGCGCGTACTCCCGCGTCTGGAGGAGCCCGGGGACCACCGCTGGCGCGAACTCGCAGATCTCCGTCGCCAGCCGCTCCAGATCAGCTGCATGCGCGAAGTACTCCGTATACGGCTGATCCTTGATGAGCTTTCGCCAAAGCCGCTCGAAAAAGCCGTCGGTTTGTAGAACCTCGTCGAGCCGCTGGGCCACGTCCAACTGCGGCTTCCTGATGGCCTGCTCGAACTGCCCGATATACCCGCCGGAAACGAAAACGCGTGCCCCCAGCTCCACCTGGGTGATCCCCGCGTCCTCCCGGCGCCGCTTCAGTTCCGCTCCGAAGAACTCCCACGCCGCCTGCCGCGAACCGTTGGCCATAGCCAACCCCCTTGACCTGCCTCGTACTTGTAGGGCGCAGATTGCTGCCGAGCCTACTGGCGGAGCGTCACCCTGGAGACACGAAGCGTGAAATCAAAGAAGAAAGGGAAGCCGCATGGCTGCACGACACTCAGCGCTCTGCGTCGAAGAGGCGGAGGAGACTTTGACGGAATTGCGGGCGGCACTGGAAAAGGCCGGGATTACCCTGCCCTCCCTCGGGCTCGACCCGGTGAGTCTCGCGCGGGAGGCGCCCTGTCCGCTGGTCGAATTGGGCCGGTGTTCCGTGGAGACCGCGCGCCGGCTCGCGGCGGCCCTGGTGGTGATCGCGCCGTGAAGCCTTCCGTCGGTAGCCATGTCGTGGACACGCGCAGTGGGCGGGTCGGGGTCGTCATGGGGTACGAGGGGCCGTACGTACAGCTGAGGCCGTACGGCGGCGGCCGGGAGTGGGACTGCGCCCCGGAAGCCGCACGTCCCGCCACCCCGGCCGAGCGGCTGCGCGCGGCCACGGCGTACGAGAACGCGCGCAGCCGCGGCGAAGTGCCGTGACGGCTGTGCAGGCGTCAGCGCAGTGGATTCACCTCCGCATGCTTGCCGACAGGGCCAAGCTGATCGAGGAGGTGCTGGATGCGAGTGCTACGGACCTGGCGGGCCCGGGCCAGGCGTATCGGCCGCTTTCACCCCGGACGAGCGGCTGAGGGTCCCCGGTGCGCGAGAATGGTCCCATGAGTCTGTTCCGCGACGACGGCATCGTGCTGCGCACCCAGAAGCTGGGTGAGGCGGACCGGATCATCACGCTGCTCACCCGGGGGCACGGGAGGGTGCGGGCCGTGGCCCGCGGCGTCCGGCGTACGAAATCCAAATTCGGCGCCCGCCTCGAACCCTTCTCCCACGTGGACGTGCAGTTCTTCGCGCGGGGAAGTGAGCTGGTCGGGCGCGGGCTGCCGCTCTGCACGCAGAGTGAGACCATCGCGCCGTACGGTGGCGGGATCGTGACCGACTACGCCCGCTACACCGCCGGGACGGCCATGCTGGAGACCGCCGAGCGGTTCACGGATCATGAGGGCGAGCCGGCCGTACAGCAGTATCTGCTGCTCGTCGGCGCGTTGCGGACCCTCGCGCGTGGCGAGCACGCGCCCCACCTCGTCCTCGACGCCTTCCTGCTGCGCTCCCTCGCCGTCAACGGCTACGCCCCCAGCTTCACCGACTGCGCGAAGTGCGGGATGCCCGGGCCGAACCGGTTCTTCTCCGTCGCCTCCGGGGGCTCGGTTTGCGTCGACTGCCGGGTGCCGGGCAGTGTCGTACCGTCCCCGCAGACCCTGGTCCTGCTCGGTGCGCTGCTTACGGGAGACTGGGAGACGGCGGACGCGTGTGAGGCTCGGTACGTCCGGGAGGGCAGCGGGCTGGTGTCCGCCTACCTGCACTGGCATCTGGAGCGCGGGCTGCGCTCACTCCGGTACGTGGAAAAGTAAGCAAGTAACGGAAGCGAGAACCGAACCATGGTCGTACGCGGGATCCTGGGGCGCCAGCGGCGCGAGTACAAGGCGCCGGAGCCGCACCCGTCCGGTGCCCGCGCGCCGAAGCTCCCCGGCGAGCTGGTCCCGGAGCACGTCGCGATCGTGATGGACGGCAACGGGCGGTGGGCCAAGGACCGCGGGCTGCCGCGTACGGAGGGACACAAGGTCGGCGCCGAGAAGGTGCTGGACGTGCTCCAGGGCGCGATCGAGGTCGGCGTCCGCAACATCTCCCTCTACGCCTTCTCCACCGAGAACTGGAAGCGCTCGCCCGACGAGGTCCGCTTCCTGATGAACTTCAACCGTGACTTCATCCGCAAGACCCGCGACCAGCTCGACGAACTCGGCATCCGGGTGCGCTGGGCGGGCCGTATGCCCAAGCTGTGGCGGTCGGTCGCCAAGGAACTCCAGATCGCGCAGGAGCAGACCAAGGGGAACGACCTGCTGACCCTGTACTTCTGCATGAACTACGGCGGGCGCGCCGAGATCGCCGACGCGGCGCAGGCCCTCGCCGAGGACGTGAAGGCGGGGCGCCTGGACCCGTCGAAGGTCAACGAGAAGACCTTCGCGAAGTACCTGTACTACCCGGACATGCCGGACGTCGACCTGTTCCTGCGCCCCAGCGGCGAGCAGCGCACCTCCAACTACCTGCTGTGGCAGAGCGCGTACGCCGAGATGGTCTTCCAGGACGTGCTGTGGCCCGACTTCGACCGCCGTGACCTGTGGCGGGCCTGTGTCGAATTCGCTTCCCGCGACCGGCGCTTCGGCGGGGCCGTCCCGAACGAGGAGCTGCTGGCGATGGAGGCGGCGATGCGGGGCGAGCCCGAGGGCGGCTGATCGCGGGCGCTACTATCCCGCCTCATGGACATGGGGCGGGATACGACGCAGGATCAGGATCGGGATGTGGTCGAGCTGGTGTACCAGCCGACCCGGCAGGACATGAGACAGGCGCTGGCCGCGCGGGCCAAGGCGTCGACCGCGGCCCGCCGGATGCAGCGCCTGGCGCTGATCAGCGTGGCCGCGCTGGTCGGTGCCTCCGTGGTGCCGCTGGCCAAGGGAGACGGCGTCGACATGGGGTCGTTGGTGCCCGGCGTCTTCGTCGTCGCCATGCTGTTCGTGCTCCGGCCGGTGCTCATGGCCCGCCAGTTCCACAAACTGGCCGCCCGGCACGGCGAGTACCGTGCCGTGGCCGGGGACGACGGTGTGACCGTCACCAACACGGGCGGCTCCAGCCACCTCAACTGGACCGCCGCGCCCCGCTACGCGGAGACGCCCGATCTCTTCGTGTTGCTCAGCGGCGACAAGGACGCCTCCTGCCTCACGGTGCTGCCCAAGCGGGGCATACGAGAGCCCGGGGGCGTGGACGCCCTCCGGGCTCTGCTCGACGGGCATATCACCCGCCTCTAGATCAGTCGTTCGCCGCAGATCAGTCGTTCGCCGCCGCGCACTCCGCGCACGTACCGAAGATCTCCACTGTGTGCGCCACGTTGACGTACCCGTGTTCCTCGGCGATCGCCTCGGCCCACTTCTCCACGGCCGGGCCCTCGACCTCGACCGCCTTGCCGCAGACGCGGCAGACCAGGTGGTGGTGGTGTTCGCCGGAGGAGCAGCGGCGGTAGACGGACTCGCCGTCGGAGGTGCGCAGGACGTCGACCTCGCCGGCGTCGGCGAGGGACTGGAGGGTGCGGTAGACCGTGGTCAGGCCGACCGAGTCGCCCTTGTGCCTGAGCATGTCGTGCAGTTCCTGCGCGCTGCGGAACTCGTCGACCTCGTCGAGGGCCGCAGCCACAGCGGCACGCTGGCGGGTTGCGCGCCCCTTCACGGGCGGTCCAGCGGTCGTCACCGTTGTCTCCTCACACGTCTCGCCTCTGCCCGGGCCATTGTGCCAGCCCGGGCTGTCCGCGGTCAGACGCCGACCTCGTCCGCGGCCTTCCGCGTGGCCGGGATCGAGCACTCGGCGGGGTCGCCCGGAGGCTGTGCCGAGGCCGCCGCGCGGGCGCGTCGCCGGGCCAGGGGAGTGGCCAGGGCGGTGAGCGCGACGAACGCGGCGATGGTCAGCAGCACGATCGTCGCGCCGGGCGGGACGTTCTGGTAGTACGAGGTGACCGTGCCGCTGATCGCCACGGTCACGCCGATGGCGACGGCGATCGCGAAGGTCGCGGCGAAGCTGCGGGTGAGCTGCTGGGCGGCGGCGACCGGCACCACCATGAGCGCCGAGACGAGGATCAGGCCGACCACCCGCATGGCGACGGTGACGGTGACCGCCGCGGTGACGGCCGTGAGCAGGTTGAGGGCGCGCACGGGCAGCCCGGTGACCCGCGCGAACTCCTCGTCCTGGCTGACCGCGAACAGCTGGCGGCGCAGCCCGAGGGTCACGAGGGCCACGAACGCGGCCAGCATCATGATGGCGTTCACGTCGGACGGGGAGACCGTCGACAGCGAGCCGAACAGGTATGAGGTCAGGTTGGCGGTGGAGCCGCCCGGCGTGATGCTCACGAGCATCACGCCGCCGGCCATGCCGCCGTAGAAGAGCATCGCGAGGGCGATGTCGCCGCGCGTCTTGCCGTACCAGCGGATCAGCTCCATCAGTACGGCGCCGAGCGCGGAGACGGCGGTGGCCATCCACACCGGTGAGGTGTGCAGCAGGAAGCCGAGGCCGACGCCGGTCATCGCCACGTGCCCGATGCCGTCGCCCATCAGGGGCTGGCGGCGCTGGACGAGGTAGATGCCGATCGCCGGTGCGGTGATGCCGACCAGGACGGCCGCGATGAGCGCCCGCTGCATGAAGGCGTAGTTCAGGATTTCCATCAGCTCAAGCGTCCCGTCAGCTCAGCAGTCCCGTGCGGGTGGGTTCGGTGCCCGCGGGTGCGTGCGGGTGTACGTGGTCGTGGCCGGGCAGCGCGTGCTGGCCGAGCGCCCGCGGGGGCGGGCCGTCGTGCAGCACGCAGCCGTCGCGCAGGACGACCGCTCGGTCGATCAGCGGCTCCAGGGGCCCGAGTTCGTGCAGGACCAGCAGGACCGTCGCACCGGCGGCGACCTGCTCGCGCAGGGTGTGGGCGAGCACCTCCTGGCTGGCCAGGTCCACGCCGGCCATCGGCTCGTCCATGATCAGCAGTTCGGGCTCGGCGACGAGCGCGCGGGCGATCAGGACGCGCTGGTGCTGGCCGCCGGAGAGGGCGGTCACCGAGTCCTTGGCGCGGTCCGCCATGCCGACCAGCTCCAGGGCCCGGCGCACGGCCTCGCGGTCCGCCTTGCGGAAGACGCCGAAGCGGGTGCGGGAGAGCCGGCCCGAGGAGACGATCTCCGTCACCGTGGCGGGGACGCCGCCCGCGGCGGTGGTGCGCTGCGGTACGTAGCCCACGCGCGCCCAGTTCCGGAAGGACCGGCGCGGGGTGCCGAACAGCTCGATCGTGCCGCCGCTGATCGGCACCTGACCGATGACGCTGCGCACGGCCGTCGACTTGCCGGAGCCGTTCGCGCCGAGCAGGGCGACGACCTCGCCGCGGTTGACGGTGACGTCGATGCCGCGCAGGACGGGGCGCGCGCCGAGTTCGGCGGTCACCCCGCGCATGGCTATGACGGATTCGCCGGCCATCGTGTCTCCCATTCCCGTCACTTGGCGCCCAGAGCCTGCTGGAGCGCCTTGATGTTGGCTGCCTGGACGGAGAAGTAGTCGGTGCCGCGGGACTTCTTCGTGATGCCCTCGATCGGGTCGAGGACGTCCGTCCTCAGGCCCGCGTCGCCCGCGACGGTCTTCGCGGTCTTGTCGCTGACCAGCGTTTCGTAGAAGACGGTGCTGACGCCGTCCGCCTTGGCCAGCTTCTCCAGGTCCTTCACGCGCATGGCGCTCGGCTCCGACTCGGGGTCGAGGCCGCTGATGGCCTCCTCGGTGAGGCCGTAGCGCTCGGCGAGGTAGCCGAAGGCGGCGTGCGTGGTGACGAAGACCTTGGTCTTGGTGTGCGCGAGGCCGTCCCGGAACCGGGTGTCCAGGTCGTTCAGCTGCTTGACCAGGGCGGCGGTGTTCTTCTTGTAGTCGGCGGCGTTCTTGGGGTCGGCCTTCTCGAAGGCCTTGCCCACGCCCTCGGCGACCTGGGCGTAGCGCACGGGGTCGAGCCAGATGTGCGGGTCCTTGGCGCCGGAGTCCTGCCCCGACTCCTCGCCGGGCTGCTCGCCGTCCCCCGTGTCGTGCGCCGCCGCGTGGCCGCCGACCTCGTTGCCGTGCTCCTCCAGCGTGGTCAGGGAGGCCGCGTCGATCTTCGTCTTCACCGGGGACTGGGCCACCGCGTCGTCGACGGAGGGCTGGAGGTGCTTCAGGTACAGGACGGCGTCGGAGTCCTCGATCCCGCCGATCTGCCGGGGGCTGAGCTCCAGGTCGTGCGGCTCCTGGCCGGGGGAGGTGAGTGTGGTGACGTGCGCGTGGCTGCCGCCGATGCGCTCGGCGAGGAAGGCCATCGGGTAGAAGGACGTGACGACGTCGAACTTGCTGGTGTTCCCGGCTGCGGCGCTGGTGGAGCAGGCGGAGAGCGTGCCGATCCCGAGGGCGCCGGCCGCGGTGATCGCGGCGGCCGGTATGAGGCGTCGTCGTACGTTCATGACAGTCATTTTCAACAAACATGGAAACCGTTGTCAACAAGCCCTCGTGAGGGGCCGGGGGAGGCCCTTGGCAGGGGGCCGATTTGGCCGAGGGGGAGCCTGCGCCGGTAACCTGAATCATTCGCTGGAAGCATCTCGCTTCAACGCCCGTCGTCGTAATGAAGAGAGCACCGTGGCCGCCGACAAGATCGACACCATCGTCAGCCTGAGCAAGCGCCGTGGCTTCGTTTTCCCCTGCAGTGAGATCTACGGCGGACAGCGTGCCGCCTGGGACTACGGACCGCTGGGTGTCGAGCTCAAGGAGAACATCAAGCGCCAGTGGTGGCGCTACATGGTGACGTCGCGCGAGGACGTCGTCGGTATCGACTCGTCCGTCATCCTGGCCCCCGAGGTCTGGGTCGCCTCCGGTCACGTCGCCACCTTCACGGACCCGCTGACCGAGTGCACCTCGTGCCACAAGCGGTTCCGCGCCGACCACCTGGAAGAGGCGTACGAGGAGAAGAAGGGCCACGCCCCGGCGAACGGCCTGGCCGACATCAACTGCCCGAACTGCGGCAACAAGGGCCAGTTCACCGAGCCCAAGCAGTTCTCGGGTCTCCTCTCCACCCACCTCGGCCCCACCCAGGACTCCGGCTCCGTCGCGTACCTGCGCCCCGAGACCGCCCAGGGCATCTTCACCAACTTCGCCCAGGTGCAGACCACCTCGCGCCGCAAGCCGCCGTTCGGCATCGCCCAGATGGGCAAGTCGTTCCGCAACGAGATCACGCCGGGCAACTTCATCTTCCGCACGCGCGAGTTCGAGCAGATGGAGATGGAGTTCTTCGTCAAGCCGGGCGAGGACGAGCAGTGGCAGGAGTACTGGATGCAGCAGCGCTGGAACTGGTACACCGGCCTGGGTCTCCGCGAGGAGAACATGCGCTGGTACGAGCACCCGAAGGAGAAGCTCTCCCACTACTCCAAGCGCACCGCCGACATCGAGTACCGCTTCCAGTTCGGCGGCAGCGAGTGGGGCGAGCTGGAGGGTGTCGCCAACCGCACCGACTACGACCTCGGCGCGCACGGCAAGGCTTCCGGCCAGGACCTGTCGTACTTCGACCAGGAGGCCGGCGAGCGCTGGACGCCGTACGTCATCGAGCCGGCGGCCGGTGTCGGCCGTACGATGCTCGCCTTCCTGCTCGACGCGTACATCGAGGACGAGGCGCCGAACGCCAAGGGCAAGATGGAGAAGCGCACGGTGCTGCGCCTCGACCACCGCCTGGCTCCGGTGAAGGTGGCGGTCCTGCCGCTGTCCCGCAACCCCGAGCTGTCCCCGAAGGCGAAGGGCCTCGCGCAGGCGCTGCGCCAGCACTGGAACATCGAGTTCGACGACGCCGGCGCGATCGGCCGCCGCTACCGCCGCCAGGACGAGATCGGTACGCCGTACTGCGTGACCGTCGACTTCGACACGCTCGAGGACAACGCGGTGACCGTCCGCGAGCGTGACTCGATGAAGCAGGAGCGGGTGTCCCTCGACCAGATCGAGGGCTACCTCGCCGGTCGCCTGCTCGGCTGCTGACGCCTGCGGCGCTCAAGCCGTTTCTGCCCACCCACCCGCGCGACACTGTCGGCCGGGTGGGTGGGCTTTTTTTGCGCCACCCAGCCGAGCACTCCCGACAGCGCGCCCACCGTCCGGCGCCCAGCCGGGTGGGTCACGCCGGCGCGCAGCCGGTGCCGGAGCGGTTGCCCGTGCCCAGAGCGGTCTGGCGCGCTATCGAGAAATCCAGGACCAGGCCGTCGTCCCCGGCGTGCGCCGACGTCAGGGCGACCCCCCGGGGCAGCCCGGTCACCGCGACGGTGCGTGGCTTCAGCTTGTCCTTCAGTCGGGCGGCGGTCGGCAGGCCGGTCAGATCGCCGACCGGGACACTGCGCCCGAGGACCGTCACGGTCGTCGGGGTGATGGTGACCGCGTTCGTCCGTGTCGACAGCTTCGCCACGACGGTGACGGGCAGGCCCAGGCTGCCGACGCTTCCACTGAGGGTGAGGTCGCCGTCCCGGCCGCCCGGTGTCAGCCCGTCGCCCAGCGAACCCATGCGCCGGTCGAGTTGGTCGTAGCCGATGGTGGCGTCGGCGGTGCCGCCGTCGCTGGCCCCGTCCGTCGTGACGTCCTTCAGGGAGACGGCGACGTCCATCACGACGTCCTGGCGCCGGACCCCTTCGGCACGGACGTCGACGTCGCCGATGTCACCGCCGAGTGCGCGAAGACCGGCCAGGGGGGTGGTGAGGTCGGCGTGTACCGGCCCCCGCGGCTTCAGACGGCATGACGCCACCTCGGCGACCCGCTGTTCGGCCCGGTGCTCGACCACGAGATCGGTGGCGCAGACGGCGACGGCCACGGCCACGGCGCCCGCGACAGCGATGATGGTCTTCCTACGACGGTTCAAGGTCACGTACTCCGGATCGGTCGGGCCGCAACGGCAGTCGGGCAGTGACGCGGCGACAGGCCGCAAGGTCAGGCGTGCAGGCGCGGGAGGACGCGGTCGAGGCGGCGGGGCATCCACCAATTGGCCCGCCCCATCAGGAACATGGCGGACGGGACCAGGATCAGTCGGACCACGGTGGCATCCAGGATCACGCTGATCGCCAGCCCCAGGGCGAGCATCTTCACGACCACGGTCGGTGAGGCGGTGAAGGACAGGAACACCGCCGTCATGATGAAGGCCGCGCCGGAGATCACGCGCGCCGTCGCGGACAGCCCCTCGCCGACCGCGATCCGGTTGTCCTCCGTGCGCTGCCAGGTCTCGGCGATCCGGGAGAGCAGGAAGATCTCGTAGTCCATGGAGAGCCCGAAGACGATCGCGAACATCATCATCGGTACGTACGACTCGATGGGCACCGACTCGGACAGGCCCAGCAGGGAGTCTCCCCAGCCCCACTGGAAGACGGCGACCAGGACGCCGTAGGACGCGGCGGTCGTGAACAGGTTCAGGACGACGGCCTTGAGCGGAATCACCACGCTGCGGAAGACCGCCATGAGCAGGAGGAAGGCGAGGACCAGAACGATGCCGATGATGATCGGCAGCCGCTCGCTGACGGTGCTGCGGAAGTCGGCCTGGCCCGCCACGGTGCCGGTCAGGTAGGCCTGGGCGCCGGTACCGGCGAGGGCTTTCGGCAGTGTCTTTCCGGAGAGGGTCTCGAGCAGGGCGCCGGTGGCGGCGTCCTGCGGACCCGTGGTCGGTGTCAGGGTGGTGACGAGGATCCTGCCGTCGCTGCTCGGCTGGACGGAGGTGAACGACGCCACTGCCTGCGTGTCTTTCAAGGCCCGCGTGACGTCGTCGGCGATTCGGTCGGCCGACGTACCCGCGTGGCGGAGGTCGACGACGGTGACGACCTGGCCGTTCGCACCCGGTCCGAAGCCCCGACCCGGCGCATGCGCGATCCAGTCGTACGCGGTACGGGTGCTGCTGCCCGGCCGGTCCGCGCCGGCGTCGACGTGTCCGAGGCGCATCGACACCAGCGGCGCCGCGCAAACGGTGAGCACGGCAAGGCCGGCAGCGAGGAACGTCCAGGGCCGCCGGGCGACCAGTTCCGCGTAGCGGTGCCAGCCATCGTGTTCGCCCGCGCTCTCCGCTACCGGGCGGCGGCGCAGGCGCACCCGGTCGATGCGCCGGCCGACCAGGCCCAGTGCCGCCGGCACCAGGGTGAGGGCGGCGGCAGCGGTGACGACTACGGCGACGGTGGCCGCCAGGCCGAGCTTGCCGATGAAGCTCAGTCCGCACGCGTAGAGACTGAGCATCGCGACGGCGACGGTCACGGCCGCCACGAGGACGGCGCGTCCGCTGGTGCGTGCGGTGCGGGCGGCGGCCTCGACCGGACCGTGGCCGTCGATGAGGTCCTGTCGGAAGCGGGTGGTCAGGAACAGGGCGTAGTCGATGCCCACGCCCAGTCCGATCATCGTGGCCAGTGTGGTGGCGGACGTCGCGAAGGACATGGCGGCGGCGACGATACCGACGATGCCCAGACCCACACCCACGCTGATCAGCGCGGTCACCAGTGGCAGCAGGGCGGCGAGGACGCTGCCGAAGGCGAGCAGCAGGATCGCGAGGGCGGTGACTATGCCGACGATCTCGCTCAGCTTGTCGTTGGCGGGTGTGCGGACGACCTGTTCGAGGTCGCCACCGTATGCGACACCGAGCCCCGCCGCCCGGGCCGGCTCGGTGGCGGTGTCCAGCTGGGCGGTGTAGGCGTGGCCGAGGTCCTTCAGCGGCTGGTCGAAGGAGACGGTGGTGTAGGCCGTGCGTCCGTCGCTGCTGGTCGCCGGTGCCGAGACCGAGGTGACGTGCGGGAGGTCGCGCAGGTCCGCCAGCGTCCGGTCCAGTGCGGACTGCTGTCCGGCCACGGTGCCGGAGCCGGTGTGGAAGACGACCTTGCCGCCTGGCCGGCCGGCTCCGGGCATCGAGGTGGCGAGCAGGTCGGCGCCGGTGTGGGAGGCGGTGCCGGGCAGGCTGACCTGGTCACTGAAGGTGGGCGAGGCGATGTGGCGTCCGGCGAGGGCGGCGGCCAGGACCAGCAGCCAGAGGACGATCACCGTCACCGGGCGCCGGGCGCAGAGAGCCCCGAGGCGACCGAGCCCGGATCGGGCAGCGGGAGGCGCGGTGGTCTGCCGATGCCGGTCGGCGCCCGGTTCAGCCGCTTCCAGGGATGGTTGCTGGGGTCGGGGCACGATGCTCTCCCAAGAAAAGTGTCACGAGTGACACGAACTGTAGAGACAAAGTGGCACGCATGACAATTGGCATCATGGACATATCTGAGCCGGTGACCCGTACGCACTCCATCGGCCGTTCGTGGCACGAGTGTCAATTGACAGCCGGGACACGGTGTCGGAGGCTTCCTGGCATGCCGAGTGAGATCGCCCCCACGGGACTGCGCGAACGCAAGAAGGAGGAGACGCGGCGCCTGCTGCTCGAAGGCGGTGCGCGCCTGTTCAGGGAGCGCGGCTTCGAAGGCACCACCGTCGCGGACATCGCCGCATACGCGAACGTCTCCGTGCGGACGTTCTTCCGCTACTTCGACAGCAAGGAAGCGCTGCTGCTGCCGGATGGCGTCGAACTGTTCGCCTACGTCGAGAGCGCCCTGGCCGAGCGGCCCGCCGACGAGGATCCGCTGGACGCGGTGTGCAACGCCCTGCTGGCGGCCGCGGAGCCGTTCGCCGCGTCCACGCTGACCGCCCTCAGTCATCCGCTGGAGGACATCGAGAACGTCGTCACGACACGGCTCGTGCAGGCCTTCTCGGACTTCGAAGAGCGCCTGATCGCCCTGGTGCTGCGCCGCCTGCCGCCGGACACGCCCGACGCCGACCTCAGGGCGGCCGTGATCGCCTGCGGGGCCCTGTCGGCGGTGCGGGCGGTACTGCGGACGCGCCGGGCACGCCGCGCGTCGGGCATCGAGGACTCGGGCCCGGCGCCGCTACTGCGCGCGTTCGACATCCTGCGCGAGATGGGCACCACCACTCAGCGGTTGGAATGACAGATATTGAAATCTGTCAGCTGTCATGCCAATGTGGAGCCATGACGACGCGAACCCACACCCGAACCCTCGGAACCACCGGCCCCCAGGTCTCGCCCCTCGGTCTCGGCTGCATGGGCATGTCCGCGCTGTACGGCGACGCCGACCGCGCGGAGTCCATCGCCACCATCCACGCCGCGCTGGACGCGGGCGTGACCCTGCTGGACACCGGCGACTTCTACGGCATGGGCCACAACGAGCTGCTGATCGGCGAGGCCCTGCGCGCCGCGCCCGCCGCACACCGGGAGAAGGCGCTGGTCAGCGTGAAGTTCGGCGCCCTGCGCGGACCGGACGGCGAGTGGAGCGGCTACGACGGCCGCCCCGCCGCCGTGAAGAACTTCGCCGCCTACTCCCTCCAGCGCCTCGGCGTCGACCACATCGACGTCTACCGGATCGCCCGCCTCGACCCCGATGTGCCGATCGAGGAGACCGTCGGCGCGATCGCGGAACTGATCGAGAAGGGGTACGTCCGGCACGTCGGACTGAGCGAGGTCGGCGCCGAGACCATCCGCCGGGCCGCCGCCACGGCACCCGTCGCGGACCTCCAGATCGAGTACTCCCTCATCTCCCGCGGCATCGAGGAGGAGATCCTGCCGACCACCCGCGAGCTGGGCATCGGCATCACCGCGTACGGCGTGCTGTCCCGCGGGCTGATCTCCGGCCACTTCAGCCGGGACCGGCAGCTCGGAGCGGGCGACTTCCGCGCCTTCTCGCCCCGCTTCCAGGGCGAGAACCTCCAGCACAACCTGGACCTCGTCGAGGCCCTGCGCAAGATCGCCGAGCAGAAGGGCGTCAGCGTCGCGCAGATCGCCATCGCCTGGGTGCTCTCCCGCGGCGAGGACATCGTCCCGCTCGTCGGCGCCCGCACCCGCGAGCGGCTGGCCGAATCGCTCGGCGCCCTGGACGTCACCCTGGACGAGGCCGACCTGACCGCGATCGAGGAGGCGGTCCCGGCGGACGCCGCGGCCGGCGAGCGCTACCCGAGCGCACAGATGGCACACCTCGACAGCGAGCACTGACCGGCGTGCGAGGTACGGTCTAGGTCATGGCACCGACCTCCGAGACCCTGACCGCCGAGCGCATCCTCGAAGCGACCGAGGAGGTGCTGCGCCGTCACGGCCCGGCCAAGGCCACCGTGGTCGACGTGGCCCGCGCGCTCGGCGTGAGCCACGGCAGCGTCTACCGGCACTTCCGCACCAAGGCGGTGCTGCGGGAGGCCGTGACCAAGCGGTGGCTGGACCGGACCTCGGAGCAACTGGCCGCAGTCGTCGCCGAGGACAGCGCCCCGGAGGACCGGCTGCGCGCGTGGCTGGCGGCCCTGTTCGAGGCCAAGCGGCACAAGGCGGGTGACGACCCGGAGCTGTTCGCCACCTACACCGTGCTCACCGAGGAAGTCGTCGGCGCGGTCTCCGAGCACGTGGCCGACCTCACCGCACAGCTGGCCACCATCATCGCGGCCGGGGCCGAGTCGGGTGCCTTCACCGCCCCCGACCCGGCCGCCGCGGCCCGAGCCGTCTTCCAGGCCACCGGCCGCTTCCACGACCCCTGTTACGCCCGGGAGTGGCAACGGCCGGGCGTCGAGGAGGAGTTCACCGCGGTCGTGGACCTGCTGATCCGCGGGCTCAGCTCACCGTCACCATGACGGTGGGCGAGTAGACCTTGCCGGCCGAGACCCGCAGCATCTCCATGCCCTTGGTGCGGAACTTGGCCGACAGCGAGTAGGTGCTGCCGTTCCTGACCTTGGTGGTCGCCCTCAGCGCCGTCCACTTGCCGGACTTCTGGTGCTGGAGCACCAGCTTGGTGCCGATCTTCAGCCCCTTGGTGCGTCCGCTCAACGTCACCGTGTCGCCGACCTTCACCTTGGTCTTGTCGGCCTTCACGGTGATCGAGGCCATGGTGGTCGGGGTCGGCTTGCCCTGGGCGGCGTAGGCCCCGGCTGTCCCGCCGGAGACCAGCGCCACGGAGAGCGCGGCGGCGCCGAGCGTACGGCCGTAGGGGTGGCGGAGTACGAAGGTCATGGTCGTCTCCCGTCGCTCTGTTGACCTTCTCCAGGCTTGCGCCGGTCCGTGCGAGCGGCCACTCGGGGCAGGACAGAACAGCCCTGGATTCGGGTAAGAGCACAGGCCAAGGCGCCGGTCGGCAGCCGGGTTTCTTACCCGCCCCCTGACCGGAGGCGGGCCTCAGCGCGACGGCTGGCGGTCCGCCGCCGGATCGACCGTGGCCTGGTGGGCCTCGGCCAGATGCTCCTGCGCCTTCAGCCACGGCAGGAACTGGGCGCTGCGCCGCCAGCCGCAGGTGTCGCACCGGATCGTGCGCTGTATGCCCGTGCGCTGCACCCGCACGACATGCTCCCGGCCGTGCTGGTCCCAGCGGCTGACCTTGCTCGTGCTGCTCTGCGGCATGACGCCACCCCTCCCCGCGTTCCGGCAACCTCGATCGCAAGGAGTGTGCAGCAAGACCAACATCAACAGGGGGTGCTTTCGCACCGAGTTGGCCAAGGCGTCGCTTCGGCTCAGTGCACCGTGCGGGGCAGACGCAGGCTCAGCAGACCGGTCAGGACGATCCCGGCCAGCTGCACCAGCAGCGTGGTGACCAGCGCGTCCCGCATGCCCAGGTGCGGGATCAGCGTGAGGAAGAGGGTGCCGAGGGTGGCCACGCCCAGCGCGAGCGAGGACTGCTGCGTGGTGACCATCACACCGCTGCCCACGCCGGCCCGGGCGGGCGGCACCTCGGAGAGCACGAGCCGCATCACGATGGGCAGTTGGAGGGCCTGACCGGCACCGGCGACGGCGGCGCCCGGCAGCAGCGCGGCGAAGCCCAGGTGCGGCCAGTCCCGCCAGGCGGCCAGGAGGATCAGGGCCACACCCAGTCCCTGCAGGACGGCTCCGACGGTGACCACGCGGGTGCCGTAGCGGGCGATCAGACGCGGCCCGGCGAGGGAGACGCCCAGGTACGTCAGGGCCATCGGCACGAGCGCGAGCCCCGCCCGGACCGGGCCGAGCCCCGCCCCCCGCTGCAAGGCCAGCGCGATCACGAACATGAACCCGCTGAAGCCGATGCCGAACGGCACGATCAGCGCCAGCCCCCGCCGCAGCGACGCCAGCCCCAGCAGGCTCGGCGGCACCAGCGGGGTGCGCCCCGCCCGGTCGGCCCGCCGCTCCACGGCGTAGAACGCGCCCGCGACGAACGGGAACGCGGCCAGCGACAGCCAGGTCCACAGCGGCCAGCCCGCCGCCCGGCCCTCGGTCAGCGGAGCGAGCAGCGTCAGCAGCGACAGCGCGAGCAGGGCCGTGCCGGGGCCGTCGACGGGTTCGGGGTGCTGCGACCGGGTCTCCGGTACGAACCGCACGGCCAGCACCAGCCCGAGCACCACGACCGGCACGTTGACCAGGAAGATCGCCCGCCAGCCGGTCCCGGCGATGTCCGCCGCGACCAGCACCCCGCCCAGGATCTGCCCCGCGACCATGGCCAGCCCGGCCGTGGCGCCGTACAGGCTCATGGCCTTCGCCCGGCGCGCTCCGCTGGTGGCGGCCTGGATGGTGGCGAGCACCTGCGGCAGCATCGCGGCGGCCGAGGCGCCCTGCGCGACCCGCGCCGCGACGAGACTCCAGGCGCCCGGGGCGAGCCCGCAGGCCAGCGAGGTGAGCCCGAACGCGGCCATCCCGCCGAGGAACAGCCTGCGCCGCCCGAACAGGTCCCCGAGCCGTCCGCCGAGCACGAGCAGCACGGCGTACGCGACGCCGTACCCCGCCACGACCAGCTCCAGCACGGCCTCGCCCGCGGCGAGATCGGAGCCGATGGCCGGCAGGGCCACATTGACGATGAAGAAGTCGACCAGCGGCAGCGCCGCGGCCAGCAGAACGGTGAACAAACCCAGCCCGCCCAGCCCGCTCGGCGACCCCGCCGAACGGACAACCGGACTCGTAC
The DNA here is from genome assembly GCF_053592455.1 of Streptomyces sp. NPDC002676. Lineage (NCBI taxonomy): Bacteria > Bacillati > Actinomycetota > Actinomycetes > Kitasatosporales > Streptomycetaceae > Streptomyces > Streptomyces sp. NPDC002676. The sequence goes on from NZ_JBSFVT010000001.1 coordinate 603,634, forward strand.
CTCTCGTGACGGTGTCGGTCATGCCATCGAGCCTGCCGCCAAGCTCAGACGGGTACCAGAGTGTCCTCATCCTGGTAGAAGAACTACCTGGAAACAGGCTCCGTCCCGCGGCACCCTGGAGGCATGACGACCATGGCCCAGGAGACCGCGCCGCAGCCGACCCGGGGCTCGGAGATCCGGCGGCACGAGCTGGCCGCGTTCCTGCGCAGCCGGCGCGAACGCATCGCCCCCGAGCAGGTGGGTCTGCCCCGCGGCAGCCGCCGCCGCACCCCCGGCCTGCGCCGGGAGGAGGTCGCGCACCTCTCCGCGGTCGGCGTCACCTGGTACACGTGGCTCGAACAGGCCCGCGACATCCAGGTCTCCGTCCAGGTCCTGGACGCCCTCGCCCGCACCCTGATGCTGGACGCCGGCGAGCGCGCCCACCTCTTCCAGCTGGCCGGCGCCACCGACCCGACCCCCGCCGCGAACTGCCCCAGCGTCACCGCGGGCCTGCGCGAGATGCTCCGTCAGCTGGAGCCGATCCCGGCCTGCATCCAGAACAGCCGCTACGACATCCTCGCCTACAACCGCACCTACGCCCGCCTCCTGGGCGACCTGGACGCGGTCCCGCCGGAGGACCGCAACTGCATGCTCCTCGTGCACACCAACGAGGAGTGGCAGGCGGCGATCGTGCACCTGGAGGAGACCCAGCGCCTGATGGCCGCCCGCCTGCGCGCCTCCCTCGCCGGCCATCTCGGCGAACCCGCCTGGAAGCTGCTGCTCAGGCGCCTGGAGTCGGAGTCCCCCGAGTTCCGGGAGAACTGGGAGCGCTACGAGGTGGTCGGCAACCGCTCCAAGACCAAGGAGTTCCTCAACCCGTACGTGGGCCACCTGACCCTGGAGCACAACGATCTGTGGCTGGGCCCGCAGGCGGGTCCGCGGATGGTGACGTACACCCCGAAGAACGAGGAGACGCGGGAGCGGCTGCAGCAGCTGTACGAGCTCGCGCTGGGCGGCGCGCCGGCCCCGGCCGGCGTATGACCGAGGGCGTCCCGGACAGGCCTCAGGTGCGTCCCGCCTTCACGGCCTCCCGCGCCTCGGCCGGTGCCAGCTGCTCGGCCGTGCGTTCGGCGGTCCCGCGAGCCCATCGCCCGCTGGTCACCGTCCCGAGGACGAGCACGGCCAGGCCGCAGGCGGCGATGATCCACCAGCCGGGGCGGGCCGCCGACACGAACGCCTGCCGGTACGACGACGAGCCGATCCCCGAGGACAGCACCGCACCGATCACCGCCACCCCCAGGGTCTGGCCCACCTGCCTGCTCGTGGAGGCCACGGCCGCCGCGACACCGGCCTGGGCCCTCGGCATGCCCGAGACCGCCGTGTTCGTGATCGGCGTGTTGACGAAGCCGAAGCCGATGCCGAAGAGGACGTACCCGAGGAGCAGCGTGGCGTTCGACGTCTCCGCCTCGAAGGCCGCGAACAGCAGCCCGCTCGCGGCCATCCCGGCCCCGGCCACGAGGAGCGGCAGGCGCGGGCCCCGACTGGCGATCAGTCGGCCGGACAGCGGGGCGCACACGAACATGGACCCGGCCATCGGCAGCATCCACAGGCCCGCGTGCAGCGCGTCCAGCCCCCGTACGTTCTGCAGGTACAGCGTCGACAGGAACAGGAAGCCGCCCAGCGCGGCGAACGCGCAGACCGCGATCACCGTCGCCCCGCTGAACGGCGCCGACCGGAAGAACCGCAGGTCGACGAGGGGTTCGGGGCGCCGGGGCTCGTAGCGGAGCAGGGCGAGCAGGGCCGCGAGCGCGAGCGCGGCGAAGGGGGCCACCGCCGCGAAGCCGGAGTCCGGCGCCTCGATGATCGCGTACGTCAGCGAGCCGAACAGGGTCATCACCAGCAACTGGCCGACCGGGTCGAAGCGGCGGCCCCTGGGCGCGCGGGACTCGGGGACGAAGCGCAGGGTGAGGAGCAGGGCCGCGAGGCCGACGGGAAGGTTGATCCAGAAGATCGAGCGCCAGCCGACCGACTCCACCAGCAGACCGCCGACCAGGGGGCCGGCGGCCATGGATATGCCGACGACCGCGCCCCAGACGCCGATCGCCCGGGCCCGCTCGCGGGGGTCGGTGAAGGTGTTGGTGATGATCGACATGGCGACCGGGTTGAGCATGGAGCCGCCGACCGCCTGCACCATCCGGAACGCGACGAGCAGCTCCAGGCTCGGCGCGAGGGAGCACAGCAGCGAGCCGAGGCTGAAGGCGGTCAGGCCCGCCATGAAGACCTTCTTGCGGCCGATCCGGTCGGCCGTCGAGCCCGAGAGCATCAGCAGCGAGGCGAGGACGAGGGTGTAGGCGTCGATCGTCCACTGCATGCCGGAGGTGTCGGCGTGGAACTCCCGCCGGACCGACGGCAGGGCGACGTTCAGGATGGTGACGTCCAGACCCACGATCAGCAGGCTCAGGCAGCAGATCGCGAGCACGAGCAGGCGTCGACGGTGACTCAGCTCAGGCATGCGGCCCATCGTACGGCGGTTTCTATAGTGCGTCTAACTAAAAGTGCGTCTAACTAATGAGTGGTACATGATCATTGTCCATGGGTGACAATGGGGCAATGCCCATGCCCGAGAACCCCCTCCAGATCGGCTCGCACGCCGTGACGCCGCCCGTCGTGCTCGCACCCATGGCAGGGATCACCAACGCGCCCTTCCGCACCCTGTGCCGGGAGTTCAGCGGGGGCAAGGGGCTCTTCGTGAGCGAGATGATCACGACCCGGGCGTTGGTCGAGCGCAACGAGAAGACCATGCAGCTCATCAAGTTCGACGCGAGCGAGCAGCCGCGCTCGATCCAGCTGTACGGCGTCGACCCGGCCACCGTCGGCAAGGCCGTCCGCATGATCGCGGAGGAGGACCTGGCCGACCACATCGACCTGAACTTCGGCTGCCCGGTCCCGAAGGTGACCAGGAAGGGCGGCGGCTCCGCGCTGCCGTACAAGCGCAACCTGCTGCGGGCCATCCTGCGGGAGGCGGTCACCGGCGCCGGTGATCTCCCGGTGACGATGAAGATGCGCAAGGGCATCGACGACGACCACATCACCTACCTCGACGCCGGCCGCATCGCCGTCGAGGAGGGCGTCACCGCGATCGCGCTGCACGGCCGCACGGCCGCCCAGCACTACGGCGGCACCGCCGACTGGGACGCCATCGCCCGGCTGAAGGAGCACGTCCCGGAGATCCCCGTGCTCGGCAACGGCGACATCTGGTCGGCCGAGGACGCGCTGCGGATGGTGCGCGAGACCGGCTGCGACGGGGTGGTCGTGGGACGCGGCTGCCTGGGACGGCCGTGGCTGTTCGCGGACCTGGTGGCGGCGTTCGAGGGGCGTACGGTCGACGTCGCGCGGCCCACCCTCCGCGAAGTGGCCGAGATCATGGTCCGCCACGCCCGCCTCCTCGGCGAGTGGATCGGCGACGAGTCCAAGGGCGTGGTCGACTTCCGCAAGCATGTGGCCTGGTACCTGAAGGGCTTCGCGGTCGGCTCCGAGATGCGGGGGCGGCTCGCGATCACGTCCTCGCTGGAGGAACTCCGGGCCGGGCTGGACGAGTTGGAGCTCGACCAGCCGTGGCCGGCGGGCGCCGACGGCCCCCGTGGCCGTACGTCCGGCAACAACCGGGTGGTGCTGCCGGACGGCTGGCTGAAGGACCCGTACGACTGCGCGGGCGTGAGCGAGGACGCGGAGCTCGATACCTCGGGCGGCTGAACTCCGGCCGTGTCAGCCCTTCTTCGGGTGCGGTGTCGAGCCGTACGCCCGCAGGAAGCGGTCGCGGAACCAGCTCATCTTCCACACCGGGGCGTCGTGGGCCGGGCGCAGACCGTCGCTCCAGCCCCAGCCGGCGATCCTGTCCAGGACCTTCGGGTCCTTGGCGACGATCGAGATCGGTACGTCACGGCTCGCGTGGTTGCCGCTGACCCGGGCGTTGGGCTGGTGGTCGCCGAGGAAGACGAGCACGGTGTTGTCCTTGCCGTAGCGCGTCAGCCACTCGGTGAGGGCCGTCACCGAGTACTGGATCGACTTGCCGTACTCCTGACGGGACTTGGTGGTGTCGGCGATGACGTCCGCCGGCTTGTTGCCCGCCTCCTCCATGCTCTTGAAGCCCGACCCGTCGCCGAGCCGGTCCCAGTCGACCATCTTCGGGATGGGCGCCCACGGCTGGTGACTCGAGGTCAGGATCACGAACGACATCAGATCCTTGCCATCGGCGCGCTTCTTGCTGTGCACCCGCTGCTGGAACTGTTCGAGGGCGTACTGGTCCGGCATGGTCGACCAGCTGAACTTCGGGCCCTTGTAGCCGACCTGGAAGGCGTTGTAGACCTTGTCGAGGCCGTAGTACTTCTGCTCCGGCCAGCCCTTCTGCACGCCCGGCATCACACCGACCGTGTCCCAGGCGCCGGTCTTCTTGAACGCCTCGGTCAGGCTGAGGTGGTCGCTGGCCATGACGGTGCGGTAGCGCTGCTGGTTGCTGATCCACAGGCCCGACATGGTGGTGGAGTGGCCGAGCCAGCTGCCGCCGCCGTAGGTCGCGGACGTCAGCCAGCCGCTCTTGGCGTGGTAGCCCGCCTTCGCGAGGGCCTTGGTGCGCGCGGCCAGCGTGCTGTCCACGCCGGGCGCCTCGATCGGGTCCTCGACGGCGCTGCGGCCGTAGCTCTCGATGAACGTGAAGATCATGTCCTTGCCGCGCAGGTCGGGGACCAGCTCGCTGCCCGGGGTGTTCCCGAAGGCGTCCACCTTGGCCACCTTCGCGAACTCCGCCTCGTCCCGCAGGGTGTTCCGCACCTGCTGGACCTGCAACTTCAGCGCGTCGGTGGTGCGGGTGGAGGCGAGCGGCGCGCCGGAGACCTGGAGGCCGAGGGCGGAGCAGGTGATCCACACGACCCCGGCGACCAGCGTGCCCCGGGTCGCCGGGCCCTTGTGCCGGGCGAGCAGGTTGCCCAGCCGGACCGTGGACAGGGCCAGCAGCACGAACAGCAGCAGGACGAGGACGATGACCGCGGCCGTGGCGACGAGGGTGGTCGTCCGGCCCAGCGAGTCCTCCAGGTACGACTGGGCGTCGCTGAGCAGCATCCAGTCGAGGACGGGGTTGAAGCCGCGGCCGAGGTACTGCTTGAAGCCCATGTCGAGCAGGTTCAGCACGGTCATCGCGGCGAGGACGACCCCGAACACGGCCGCCAGCGCCACCCGCGGCCGGCGCGGCAGCGCGAGCAGCACCGCGGCCCCGACGACGGCCTCCGCCGGTATGCGCAGGAACTGCGCGGGGCCGAGCCCGACGACCGTGTTGGGCAGCACCATCGCGCCGACGACGAGGGCGGTGGCGAGAGCGGTCACGGTCCAGGACAGGGCCTGAGCGGCGCCGGGGTGCGCCTCCCGCCGGCGCCGGACGAGGGCCCGGAGCGAGAGCAAGGGGCGCAGGGCGGCGGGGACGCGAGGCTCGGGGACTTCAGCGTCGGGGGCTTCGGCGTCGGGGACTTCCGCCTCGGGCGTACGGGGCTCAGGTATCCCGGCCTCGACCTCCGGGGCCTCCGGGGCCTCCGGGGCCTCCGTGGCCTCCGTGGCCTCCGTGGTCTCGGGGGCTTCGGCTACCCCGGCCTCAAGGACCTTGGCCTCCCCGGCCTCAAGGACCTTGGCCTCCGCGGTCTCAGGGACCTTGGCCTCCGCGGTCTCAGGGACCGCGGCTTCCGCAACCTCAGGGACCTCGGCCTCCGTGGCTGTCGCCACTGTCTCCTCGCCCGTGTCCGGTGACGGGCGTGTGCTCGTGTGCTGAGGCAAGCCGGAGGTCCTTCCGTTCCGTACGAGACCCGTGACGGGAGCGGCGGGCCGTGCGGGGGTGGCTGGACGGACCCGAACTGCGATCCGCCTGGCCCGCCTTCATCACGTACGGCTCGCCGACGGCCACTGTTCACGGCCGTCGGCAAACACCGGGCAAACCCCTTGTCACGGCTCCCGTCAGGCGCCCCCGACCGCCGTGAGCAGCGCGAGCGGGGCCGCCGCCGAGCGGGACTCGCGCACGCACGCGTGCGGGTAGGGGACCGGCTCGGGGTGGGTGTCGCGGCCGTAGCCCGCCAGCACCTCCGGGAGCCGGTGCCCGGTGGCCCGCGCCGCGTCGACCAGGGCGTGGGCGACCGTACGGGCCTCGTCGTGCAGGCCGTAGCGGGCCAGGCCCAGCGTGATCAGCGCGTTGTCGTGCGGCCAGACCGAGCCCCGGTGGTAGGAGAGCGGGTGGTAGGCCGGCTGGCCCGACGCCAGTGTGCGTACGCCCCAGCCCGAGAAGAAGTCCGGTTCCAGCAGCCGCCGGCCGACGACCTCCCCGTACTCCTTGTCCAGCAGGCCGGACCAGAGCAGGTGCCCGGCGTCCGACGCCAGCGCGTCGACCTGGCGGCCCTCCCCGTCCAGCGCGAGCGCCGGGAAGGAGTGCTCGCGCATCCAGAAGTCCCGCTGGAAGCGGTCGCGGAGGTCGGCCGCCGCCTGTTCCAGCAGGGCGGCGTAGGTGTCGTCGGCCCATGCCGTGCGCGCCACCGATGCCGTGCGGCGCAGCGCGTCGTAGGCGTAGCCCTGGGCGCCCGCCGCCATCACCGCGCCGGTGGGCCGGGTGCCGTCGGCGCCGCAGATCGCGCCGGGGGAGTCCTTCCAGTTCTGGTTGGCGAGGCCTCCCTCGTCGGCGCGGTAGACGAGGTAGCCGCGGGAGGTGAGCCCGCCGTGGTCGAGCATCCAGCGGATCGCCGCGCGGGCGTGCGGCTCCAGGCGGCGGGCCAGGCCGGTGTCCCCGGTCTGCTCGACGTACGCGCCGAGCAGGATCAGGAACAGCGGGGTGGCGTCGACCGAGCCGTAGTAGCGGGCGAACGGCACCTGCCCGAAGTGCGCCAGCTCTCCGTGCCGTACCTCGTGCACGATCTTGCCGGGCTGGGCGGCCGGGGAGACGCCGGTGTCCGTGGCCTGGGTGGCGGCGAGCGCGGGGAGCGTGGCGGCGGCCAGCTGCGGGCGGTACGGCAGCGCGAACAGGGATGTGAGCAGGGCGTCCCGGCCGAGCAGGGTGAGGAACCAGGGGGCGCCCCCCGCCGGGACGCGCAGTTCCTCGCCGTCCGGCCCGTTCGCCGGGACCTGGAACGAGGCGAGGTCCGCGAGCCCCCGGGCACAGGCCGCCGCCAGCTCCGGCCAGCCGGTCGGGAAGGCCACGCCCTCCACGAACCGTCCTTCCAGCGAGAGGAGTTGTTCGTGCACGGCGGCCGGGTCACGGGGCACGCGCAGGGCGCGCTTCTCGCCGTGCGGGCGGGCGATCACCCGCAGCACCAGCTCGGTCGTGCCGTGCGGGTCCAGCTCCAGCTTCCAGACCAGGCGGCGGGCGCCGGTGCCGGTCTCCTCGACGCCGTCCGGAGCGGGGTCGGCCGTGATGGTCGTACGGGACCGCCAGTCGGCCCGCTGGTAGGTGAACTCGATGCCGTGGTCCAGGACTTGGCGGGTGCGTACGGCGCCGGGCTTGCCGTAGGTGCGGTGGTCGGAGCGGAGTTCGAACTGGTCGGTGAAGTCGGCGTCGGCGGTGATGGCGAGCCGGACCGTGGTGGGTACTGGGCGGTTGCTGGTGATGCGCAGCGACTCCACGAACGAGCTGTCGCCGACGGCCTGTTCACGGAAGAGCGTGTGCGCGGGCGGCTCCTGCCGGCCGCCGCGCGGCACGAGCACGCAGCGCGCCGCGTCCCCGTCCGCGACCGGGGTGAGCACCTCGGGCAGCGCACCGTCGACGGTGAGCTGCCAGCGGCTCAGGTGCCGGGCGTCCCGTACGAATAAACCGTCCGGGGAACTGCCGCCCCGCACCCCGCTGATGTCGCCCCGGTCGCCCACGGCGGCGAACGTCGCCCCGTGCACGAGCAGATGATGCCGGTCCGTCATGCCCGGTCCCCTCCCGTGTCACTCGTGCCCATGTCGTTGGTGCTCTTGTTCTTCGTGTCCTGTATGCCCTTGGTTTCGCTGTCTCTCGTGTCGAACGCGCCGGTGGCCGTGCGGGACACGGTGGCCGCGGGGCGTTCATGGAGCAGGTCCAGCGCGAGCGCGGCGGTCCAGCCGAAGCCGGTCGCACCGCAGGCCTCGCCGGTGTACGGGTCGACGTACTCGGCGAAGCCGGAGGTGTCGGCGGTGCGCAGGACCGCCTCCCGCAGCGCGTCGGCCAGCGCCGGCTCGCCGTGCGTGCGCAGCCCCCGCTCCAGCAGCCAGTTCGTGTTGAACCAGGCCGGGCCGCGCCAGTACCGGTGCGGGTCGAAGGCCTCGCCGAGCAGGTCGTAGCTCGGCACCAGCGCCGTGCTGTCCCCGAGGCCGAAGTGCGGGCCGCACAGCGTGCGCACGAGGGCGGCGGCGGTCTCCCGGGGCAGGTCCGGCAGCAGCAGCGGGACCAGGCCGGAGACGCCGCGCTCCTCGATCGGCGCGCCGTGCCCGCCGCCGCGCAGGTCCCGGCAGAGGAACATCCCGCTCGCCGGGTCCCACAGCCGCTCCACCAGGGCGGCCGTCAGCCGCTCGGCGCGCGCGTGCCGAGCGGTGCCGGGCGCGCCCAGCTCCCCGGCGATCCGGGCCAGCGCGTGCTCGGAGGCGATCAGCAGGGCGTTGAACGCCGGGTCCTCGACGGCGAACGCGCCCGCCCGTCTCCCACCACCGCCCTCAACCGAGGCCCTGCGGGCCGCCCCTTTGTATTCTCCGTCGGCGTACCCCAAGTCGCGGTAGTCGGCGGCCAGCCGCACGTACCGCCCGTAGTCCAGATCCGTCGGGCGGTCCTCCGCCGCGCCGTGGTCGAGGTCGGCGCGGCGGAAGGAGCGGGCCGGGGCCGGCGTGATCCGGGCGAGCGGGGCGTCCCAGCAGGGGCTGTTGTCCATACCCTGTTCCCAGGGGTGCACGACGGACACCAGACCGCCCCCGCCCAGGTCCCGCCGGTGCAGCAGATACCGGTGCCAGGCGGCCAGCCGCGGGTACATCCGGGCCAGGAAGCCGCGCGCCAGCGAAAGGCCCGGGTCGGCGCGGTGCACGAGCCAGGCCGCGAGCGCGTGCACCGGTGGCTGCACGATGCCGGAGGTCTGTACGGTGCGCGGGGCGCCCGCGGCGCGCCCGGCGGTCGAGGAGCGCCAGAAGTCGGGGCTCGGGAAGTACGCGTCGAGCGGTACGGAGGGGTTGAAGACGATGTGCGGGACGCGCCCGTCGGCCCACTGGGCGCCGAACAGGGTCTCCAGCTCCGTCTGCGCCCGCAGCGGCGAGAGGTGCCGCAGGCCGATCGCGATGAACGCCGAGTCCCAGGACCACTGGTGGGGATACAGGCTGCGGGAGGGGACCGTCGAGGCGCCCGTCCAGTTGGCGTCCAGCACCTGGGCCGCTCTGACGTGCAGGGGCGCGTCCCGGAGCGTCTCCGGGGCAGGCGGATCGTATGCGATCTCGCGCTCCGCGAGACGGGCGGTGAGCTGGGCGGTGCGGTCCACTCGGGGCTCCCAGAAGACGTACGGCCGACCGGGTTTGGTTGTGACGTCCATGAGGTTACGTCTATTTAACACGCAAAACCCAATATGTAAGGCAAGCTTGAGAAACACAAGGGGGTGCGCATGACCGGACGGCCCGTCAGGACGGGAAGGGGCACGAGCCAGGCGAGCGCCGGCGAACTGCTCGAACTGGTGCGCAGCGGGCGGGCCGTGACGCGCGGCGCGCTTCAGCAGGCCACCGGTCTGTCCCGGGCCACCGTCGGCCAGCGCCTCGACCGGCTGTTCCGGGCCGGCTGGCTGCGCGAGGGCGCCGGCGGCCCGGTCGACTCGCCGCTCGGCGGACGCCCCTCCATCACCCTGGAATTCGACGACTCCCATGCGGTGGTCCTCGCCGCCGACCTCGACACCCGGCACGCCCGGGCGGCCGTCCTCACCCTGACCGGCGACCTCCTCGCGGAGCACGCCGGCACGCTGGTCGTGGAGGACGGACCCGAGGCCGTGCTCGGCGAACTCGGCCGCTGGTTCGCGGAGTTGCTGACCAAGGCCGGGCACCGGGCCGAGGAGGTCTGCGGGATCGGGCTCGCCGTGCCGGGCCCGGTGGACAGCGCGACCGGCCGGGTGGTGCAGCCGCCGATCATGCCGGGCTGGGACGGCTACGACATAACCGGCCGCCTCGCCCGTGCCTTCACCGAGCACACCGGTGCCCCGGCGGTCCCGGTCCTGGTCGACAACGACGCCAACCTGATGGCCTATGGCGAGCAGCGCACCGGCCATCCCGACTGCGCGGCCTTCGTCCTGGTCAAGGTGTCCACGGGCATCGGCGCCGGGGTCGTGGTCGGCGGCTCGATCTACCGGGGCGTCGACGGCGGCGCGGGCGACATCGGGCACATCCGGGTGGGCGCGGACGCGCTGTGCCGGTGTGGCTCCTACGGCTGTCTCGCCGCCGTCGCCAGCGGCGGCGCCGTGGCCCGGCGGCTGGCCGAGTCCGGGGTGCCGGCCGCCTCCGGCTCGGACGTGCGGGACCTGCTGGCCGCCGGGCACCCGGAGGCCGCCGCGCTGGCCCGGGAGGCCGGGCGCCGGGTCGGGGACGTACTGGCGACGGTGGTGACCCTGCTCAATCCGGGCGTGCTGATGATCGCCGGGGATCTGGCCGGAACTCCCTTCTTGACCGGCGTGCGCGAGCTGCTCTACCAGCGGGCACTGCCCCGCTCCACGGCCCACCTGGACGTCGTCACCTCGCGGCTCGGCGAGCGGGCGGGGCTGCTGGGGGCGGCGGCGCTGGTGGTGGAGCACCTGTACGCGCCGGAGCGGGTGGAGGAGCGGCTGCTCGCGCTGGGCGTGTGAGGTCGCTGTTGATGCGGGTGTGACATCGGCGTTTCTGTGCCGTTTCTGTCCCGAAGGGACGTCCGCATGGTGAAATCCGGTGCCCTGTGGCAGCGTGATTCTCGCCACCCTTGATAGGGGCTGCGCTCAGATGAGCAGTTCGGGCGCGGCTGCACTTCTCCAAGGGGTGGCACTGGGTGCCACCCCTTGATCGTTCATCGATCGAACTCAGATGTGCTTACTGGCCGCTCATCTGAGCGAAAATCAGCCCCTACGGACCGGTGTGCGTTCAAGAAGTGAACACATTTGGCGGTCGCGGCTTGCCAAGCTTTGACTTTCGATCTGCTGGCAGACGACCGGTTACAGGCTCATGACGCACAAGTGGACGTACCCATTGGCCTTCGATCTGGGTATGTTCCTGGCCGTCAGGGCAGCCACCGCGGCCTCAAGGAGTCGAGACCCGTGTCGGAAAACAAAGAACCCCACGTAGCGAAGTTCGTTTACGACTTCACCGAGGGCAACAAGGACCTCAAGGACCTCCTCGGCGGCAAGGGTGCCAACCTCGCCGAGATGACCAACCTGGGTCTCCCGGTCCCTCCGGGCTTCACCATCACCACGGAGGCCTGCAAGGTCTACCTGGAGAGCGGCGAGGAGCCGGTGGCACTGCGTGACGAGGTGAGTGCGCACCTCGACGCCCTCGAGCAGCGGATGGGCAAGAAGCTCGGCCAGGCCGACAACCCCCTCCTCGTGTCGGTCCGTTCCGGTGCCAAGTTCTCGATGCCCGGCATGATGGACACCGTCCTGAACATCGGCCTCTCCGACAAGTCGGTGCAGGGCCTGGCCAAGCAGGCCGGCGACGACCGGTTCGCCTGGGACTCCTACCGCCGTCTGATCCAGATGTTCGGCAAGACCGTCCTCGGCGTCGAGGGCGACCTCTTCGAGGAGGCCCTCGAGGCCGCCAAGGAGGCCAAGAAGGTCACCGTCGACACGGACCTCGAAGCGGCCGACCTGAAGAAGCTGGTCACCAAGTTCAAGAAGATCGTCAAGGCGGAGGCCGGCCGGGACTTCCCGCAGGACCCGCGCGAGCAGATGGACCTCGCCATCAAGGCGGTCTTCGACTCGTGGAACGGCGACCGCGCCAAGCTGTACCGCCGCCAGGAGCGCATCCCGCACGACCTCGGCACCGCCGTCAACGTCTGCTCGATGGTCTTCGGCAACCTGGGCCCGGACTCCGGCACCGGCGTCGCCTTCACCCGTGACCCCGCCTCCGGCCACCAGGGCGTCTACGGCGACTACCTGCAGAACGCGCAGGGCGAGGACGTCGTCGCGGGTATCCGCAACACGGTCCCGCTCGCGGAGCTGGAGTCGATCGACAAGAAGTCGTACGACCAGCTCATGCAGATCATGGAGACCCTGGAGAACCACTACAAGGATCTCTGTGACATCGAGTTCACCATCGAGCGCGGCCAGCTCTGGATGCTCCAGACGCGTGTCGGCAAGCGCACGGCGGGCGCGGCCTTCCGCATCGCGACCCAGCTGGTGGACCAGGGCCTGATCGACGAGACCGAGGCGCTCCAGCGCGTCTCCGGCGCCCAGCTCGCGCAGCTGATGTTCCCGCGCTTCGACGACAGCGCGAAGGTCGAGCAGGTCGGCCGGGGCATCGCCGCCTCGCCGGGCGCGGCCGTCGGCAAGGCCGTCTTCGACTCGTACACCGCCGTGAAGTGGTCCCGCTCGGGCGAGAAGGTCATCCTCGTCCGCCGTGAGACCAACCCCGACGACCTCGACGGCATGATCGCGGCCGAGGGCATCCTGACCTCGCGCGGCGGCAAGACCTCCCACGCGGCCGTGGTCGCGCGCGGCATGGGCAAGACCTGTGTCTGCGGTGCCGAGGAGCTGGAGGTCGACACCAAGCGCCGCCGTATGACGGTCCCCGGCGGCCACGTCGTCGAAGAGGGCGACCTGATCTCCATCGACGGTTCGAGCGGCAAGGTGTACCTCGGTGAGGTCCCGGTCGTCCCGTCCCCCGTCGTGGAGTACTTCGAGGGCCGGATGCACCCGGGTGCGGACGACGCCGACGAGCTGGTCGAGGCCGTGCACCGCATGATGGCCTTCGCCGACCGCAAGCGCCGCCTGCGGGTGCGCGCCAACGCCGACAACGCCGAGGACGCGCTGCGCGCCCGCCGCTTCGGCGCCCAGGGCATCGGCCTGTGCCGCACGGAGCACATGTTCCTCGGCGAGCGCCGTGAGATGGTCGAGAAGCTGATCCTCGCGGACACCGAGGAGGAGCGCGAGGCCGCCCTGCGCGAGCTGCTGCCGCTGCAGAAGAAGGACTTCGTCGAGCTGTTCGAGGCGATGGACGGCCTGCCGGTCACGATCCGCCTCCTCGACCCGCCGCTGCACGAGTTCCTGCCCGACATCACGGAGCTGTCGGTCCGCGTGGCCCTGGCGGAGTCCCGCCAGGAGCCGCACGAGAACGACCTGCGCCTGCTCCAGGCGGTCCACCGCCTGCACGAGCAGAACCCGATGCTGGGTCTGCGCGGCGTCCGCCTCGGCCTGGTCATCCCCGGCCTGTTCACCATGCAGGTCCGGGCGATCGCCGAGGCCGCGGCCGAGCGCAAGAACGCCAAGGGCGACCCGCGCGCCGAGATCATGATCCCGCTCGTCGGCACCGTCCAGGAGCTGGAGATCGTCCGCGAGGAGGCCGACCAGGTCATCGCGGAGGTCCAGGCGGCCACCGGCACCCAGCTGAAGCTGGCGATCGGCACGATGATCGAGCTGCCGCGCGCCGCCCTCACGGCCGGCCAGATCGCCGAGGCCGCGGAGTTCTTCTCCTTCGGCACCAACGACCTGACCCAGACGGTGTGGGGCTTCTCCCGCGACGACGTCGAGGCCTCGTTCTTCACGGCCTACCTGGAGAAGGGCATCTTCGGAGTCTCCCCGTTCGAGACGATCGACAAGGACGGCGTCGGCTCCCTGGTGAAGGCGGCGGCGAAGGCGGGCCGCGAGACCCGTCCCGACCTCAAGCTCGGCGTCTGCGGCGAGCACGGCGGCGACCCGGAGTCCGTGCACTTCTTCCACGAGGTCGGCCTGGACTACGTCTCCTGCTCCCCGTTCCGCATCCCGGTCGCCCGCCTCGAGGCCGGCCGCGCGGCCACCCAGTCGGAGGGCAGCGACCACCGCTGATCCCCGCGGAGGCCCTGGCCGGTGAAGCCTGGCCTCCCCCGACCCCGGAGCCGTCGTCGGTCCCCGACCCTCAAGACCGATCGGCGACGGCCCCGGCCCACGAAAGAGAGGGCGGCACCCTGTGCGGGGGTGCCGCCCCTCTGCGCATCATCTGCGTTTTGTGATGCTGCGAATCGATGTCGCGCGGCGTGCAACCCGCCGTGGGTGTTTGAGAGTACCTACGGGCGGACGTCCAAGCCGCGGCCACCGCTCCTGGTGGTCGCTGCAGGTCGGCACGCGGGCCCAGCGCGCCGGCCGTCGAGGACCGCCCGGCGTGGTGTCGGGCGGCAGCTTTGAAGGAGAAATGCTCCGTGGCTCTCAGTTTTGCCAGGAAGGCAGCCATGGCGGCCGTCGCGGTCGCCGCGCTCGGAGGGGTCTCGTTCGCCGCCTCCGCGAGCGAGGCGGCGTCGGGCCCGGCCGTCCACCCGGCGTCCGCACCCGCCTCCGTCGTCGCCAAGCGGTCTGCTTCGGCTCACCGGCAGGTGCCGCAGGTGGTCACGCAGGTGATCGGCAAGGGCCGAGTGGACGGGCACAGTTGGTCGGTGGCGCTGGAGTTCCACCGGACACTGCCCAAGGGCTACACCCTGCCCAAATTCCCCGGCGGAACCACGGCACCGGGCACATCGCTGCTGTGCCAGCGCATGTACATCGGCGGCGTCCGTATCGACCACCAAGGCGGTCCCTGGGCCGACTGCCAGCCCGTCACCGGCACGCAGGACCCCCACGCCTCAGGCGAAATGGGACTGTGGGGCCTGCACGACAAGGGCCTGAGCGGCAGCCGGCTCATGGTCTCCAACCCCGAAGCCGACGTCGCCTACGGCGTCCTCTCCCTCTCCGACGGCACCCAGGTCAAAGCCACCACCGTCACCGTCCCCGGCACCACCTACCGCGCCTGGGCCGCACCCATCCCCAACGGACGCACCATCACCGCGGTCGACCAGTACGACACCCACCACAACCGGCTCACCCACGACACCAACTGGCGCTGACCAGTCAGACGAAGGACGGGCACCTCCTGCTGTGCAGCCAAGTGACCGCAAGGCCGCGGACAGCGGACCGGACTCGGAGTTCACCCGGTTCGTCGCCGCCCGTTGGCGGGCCCTGACCCACACCGCGTATCTGCTCACCGGCGACTTCCACGAAGCGGAAGACCTGGTCCAGACGACGCTGACGAAGGTGTACCCGCACTGGCAGCGGCTGGATCCGGAGCGCGCCGAACACTACGTTCGCCGCGCACTGGTCAACACCAACCGCAGCCGGTACCGCCGCCGCAGGATCACCCACCTCCTTCTCCCGTCGCTGCCCGAAACCGGCTCCGTCCACGACGACGGGGCCGGTTTCGGAGGCGTGGACGTGTACGACGCCCTGGCTCGCGAGCTCGCGGCCCTGCCCGAGCGGCAGCGGGCAGTCGTGGTGCTGCGCTACTGCGACGATCTGTCCGTCGAGGAAGTGGCGGACGTCCTCGGCTGTTCGGTCGGCACCGTGAAGAGCCAGGCGTCCCGGGCCCTGGCCAAACTGCGCAGCCGGTCGGCCCTCGCCTCCACCTACCCGCACAGCCGCCCTGCAGAGGCACTATGACTCCAGACCACGGCCAAGAAGACTGGGCGCGCGCCGCCTTCGCCCGGTCACGCGAGGCCTACCCCTCGTCCCCGGCCCCCGTCGACCGGATCCTGACCGCCGCGCGCGCCCGCAGGAAGCGCCGCCGTGCCGCGGCTGCCGTGGCGAGTGCCGCCTGCGTCCTCGGCCTCGGCCTGACGGTTGCGTTCCTGAAGCCACCGACTGGTGCCGTCGACCCTGCGCACCGGTCCTCACCCGTCGCAAGCTCACCCGTCACCCCGACTCCCGGCACGGTCAGTGTCCGGGTGGCCGAGGGGACGACAGACGGGCACAGTTGGTCGGTGGCGCTGGAGTTCCACCGGACACTGCCCAAGGGCTACACCCTGCCCACGCCCTCCGGCGGAACCATGGCACCGGGCACATCGCTGCTGTGCCAGCGCATGTACATCGGTGGCGTCCGTATCGACCACCAAGGCGGCCCTTGGGCCGACTGCCAGCCCGTCACCGGCACGCAGGACCCCCACGCCTCAGGCGAAATGGGACTGTGGGGCCTGCATGACAAGGGTCTGAGCGGCAGCCGGCTCATGGTCTCCAACCCGGAAGCCGGCGTCGCCTACGGCGTGATTTCCCTCTCCGACGGAACCCAGGTCAAGGCCACCACGGTCGCCGTCCCCGGCACCACGTACCGCGCCTGGGCCGCACCCATCCCCAACGGACAGACCATCACAGCGGTCGACCAGTACGACACCCACGACAACCGACTCACCCACGACACCAACTGGCACTGACCACCGCTACGGTGCGGCGGGAGACGCGGCAGGTGTCTGAAGGCCGGCGGGATCCGACGCCGTCCCCGAGCCTGCCGCCCTCTCGCGCTGTTCTCAGAAGGCGCCCTCGGTGTTGACCGGGCCGACGTCGAACTGGCTGGAGCAGATCTTCCAGGAAGCCGGGACGAGCACGGCGTCGTACGAGGCCGGCGGGTACACGCGCAGGTAGGAGCTGGTGCGCAGGCAAGGGCCGCCGAGCGGGCCGTTCGTCGTACGGATCACCGCGGAGGCCGAGTGGGCCGGGGTGAGCGTGACCGTGGAGTACGACCGTCCGCTGTGTTTGGCGGCCGGGCCGATCTGGTGGTGCGCGGTGTCCAGCGCGCTGACGCCCGGGTAGCCGCGCAGGACACAGCTGGTCGTGCTGGTGTTCGTGAACCGGATCTCCCAGTATGCCGACCCCGCCGCAACGCCCTTGTGCCCCAGGGACAGATACAGGTCGTGCACGCCACAGGTGCGCGGGGCGGCCGACGCCCGGGTCACCTTCGTGGCCGATGCCGTCGCGGTGGCCGTCGTCGGGTTGGTGGCGCTCCAGGCGACCCCCGCCGTCGCGAGCGCCGCCGCGCAGGCGGTCAGCGCGGCAGCCGCGCCGCGCCGGGAGAAGAATCGAGTGTGCAAGGACATGGTGCATCCCCCTCCATAGGACGAATGGGTAAATCAAAGTCACATGGTTGGATGCCTCCCGGACCGGAAAAGTTGCGCTCTGCTTCAGGAAAGACCCGCCAAGAAAGGGAGCGTTCCCATGCCCGGCTGGAACACCGCCGACATGCCCGACCTCACCGGCCGCACCGCCGTCGTCACCGGTGCGAACAGCGGGCTCGGGTACGTCACCGCGCGGGAGCTCGCCCGGAAGGGGGCACGGGTGGTGCTCGCGTGCCGCAGTGAGACGCGGGGGAGCGAGGCTGTCCGGCGGCTGCGGGAGGAGGTGGCGCAGGCGGCGGTCGAGTTCGGGCGGCTGGATCTCGGGGACCTGGCGTCCGTGCGGGAGTTCGCGGACGGGCTGTCGTACGACCGGCTCGACCTGCTCGTGAACAACGCCGGCGTGATGGCCTTGCCGTACGGGGTCACCGCCGACGGGTTCGAGACGCAGTTCGGCGTCAATCACCTCGGGCACTTCGCGCTCACCGGGCTGCTGCTGCCCAGGCTGCTCGCGACCCCGGGCGCCCGGATCGTCACCGTCTCCAGCCTGATGCACGCCCTGGCCAACATCGATCTCCGGGACCTCGACAGCCAGCAGAAGTACCGGCGTTGGATCGCCTACTCCCGGTCAAAGACCGCCAATCTGCTCTTCACCCACGAGCTGGCCCGCCGGCTGGGCGCGCACGGCTCCGACGTCGTCGCTGCCGCCGCGCATCCCGGGTACGCCGCGACCAACCTCCAGACCGCCGGTCCGCGTGCCGAGGGGCGGCGGGGTGCCGAGCGGCTGATGGAGGCCGCCAACCGGCTCTTCGCGCAGAGCGCCGAGGCGGGCGCGCTGCCCTCGTTGTACGCCGCCACCGCGCACGGCGTGCGCCCCGACTCCTTCTTCGGGCCGTCGTTCGCGATGTGGCGAGGTGCGCCGGCGCCGTCCTGGCGGGCCCCCTGGGCCGTCGACGACGCGGTGGCCGAGCGGCTCTGGGATGCCTCCGTGCAGCTCAGCGGCGTGGAATACGGCGGGCTCAAGGTGTGACACGCCGTCACAGCGGCCCCCTTCGTAATCCCGACGCGTTGTTGATCGTTGGGCCGTGCGTCGATGACCAACGTCAAGGGGCACACCATGAGGAGCATCAACCGTAGGACTGTGCTGGCGGCGGGCGCGGGCGCCGGTCTGCTCACGGCGTGCGGGAACAACACCGGACGCGGCGGAGGCTCTTCCCGGCTCGCGCTGTCGCAGTGGTACCACCAGTACGGCGAGGCCGGTGCCGAGCAGGCCGTCGAGCGGTATGCCGCCGCGTACGGCAAGGCCGACGTCAGCGTGCAGTGGCGGCCCGGGAACTACGACCAGCAGACCGCCGCCGCCCTGCTCACCGACTCCGGACCGGACGTCTTCGAGGTCGACGGGCCTACCCTCGACCAGATCCAGGGCGGTCAGGTCGTCGACCTCACCGAGCTGCTCGACGGGGTGACGGACGATTTCCATTCCGCCGTCCTCAGGTCGAAGACGTACGACGGAAGGGTCTGGGGCATCCCGCAGGTCGTCGACACGCAGCTCCTCTACTACCGGAAGAGCTTGCTGGAAGACGCCGGCGTCGAGCCGCCCGGCACCCTCGACGCCCTGGTCGACGCTGCCCGGAAGCTCACCAGCGGCGACGTCAAAGGCCTCTTCCTCGGAAACGACGGGGGTGCCGGTGTCCTCGGTGGAACTCCACTCCATGCGGCCGGACTTCAGCTCGTCACGGATGACGGCAAGGTCGGCTTCGACGACCCCGCCGCCGCCCGTACCCTCGGCAAGCTGCACCGGCTGTACGCCGATGACTCCCTCCTGCTCGGCGCCCCGGCCGACTGGTCCGCCCCGTCCGCCTTCCTCCAGGGGCTGACCGCCATGCAGTGGTCCGGGCTGTGGGCGCTGCCCCAGGTGCGCAGCGAACTCGGGGACGACTTCGGGGTCCTTCCCTTCCCGAAGGACGGTGCGCACGGCCAACCCTGCGTCCCCGTGGGTGCGTTCGGCGCCGCCGTCAGCGCACGCAGCCGGAACAAGGACGCCGCCAAGGAGTACGTGAAGTGGCTCTGGGTCCAACGCACCGACTATCAGCAGGACTTCGCCCTCTCCTACGGCTTCCACCTCCCCGCCCGGAAGTCCCTCGTCCAGAAGGCGGGCCGGCTCGGGTCGGGTCCCGCCGCCGAGGCCGTCCGCCTCGCCACCGATCACGGCCATGCCCAGCCCCTGCTGTGGACCCCCGCGAGCCGGACCGCCTACCAGGACGCGCTCAGCCGGATCATCAAGGACGGTGCCCCTCCGGAGAGCGAGCTGCGGGCGGTCGTACGAAAGGTGTCGGCCGAACTCGACCGCGTGAAGCGCGTGAAGCGCGTGAGGGTGAAGTCGTGAGGCGCAGACGAACAGCCCTCTGGTTCTGGGGCTTCGTCGGGCCCTTCGCCCTCGGCCTCGCCCTGTTCACGTACGTCCCGCTGCTGTGGAGCCTCGGCCTGAGCTTCTTCGACGCGCACAACACCGTCACGCCCACGCGCTTCGTCGGCCTCGACAACTACACGGCGATGCTGGAGGACGGCGCGTTCACCGGCAGCCTGCGGACCTTTCTCGTCTTCACCGCGTTCATCGTCCCCGCCACCTACGTCCTCTCCCTCTCCCTCGCCCTGATGGTCAACCGCCTCGGACGCGCCCGGGCCTTCTTCCGGTCCGTGTTCTTCCTGCCCGCGGCGTGCAGTTACGTCGTAGCCGCCCTGATCTGGAAGATGTCCCTCTTCAACGGGGTGCGGTTCGGGCTGGCCAACACCGTGCTGGGGTGGTTCGGCGGGGACTCCGTCGCCTGGCTGGCCACCACCGACCCGCCCTGGTACTGGCTGGTCGTCGGCACCGTACGGCTGTGGCTCCAGGCCGGTTTCTACATGATCCTTTTCCTCGCCGGGCTCCAGCGGATCGACCCGGTGCTGTACGAGGCGGCGGCCGTGGACGGGGCCCGGCCCGGCTGGACCGTGCTGCGGCACATCACCCTGCCCCAGCTGCGGGCCACCTCGGTCGCGGTGGTGCTGCTGCTCGTCGTGGGCGCCTTCCAGGCCTTCGACGAGTTCTACAACCTGCTGTCCGACGCCAGGGGATACCCGCCCTACGCCCGCCCGCCGCTCGTCTACCTCTACTACACCGCCCTCGGGCAGGGGCAGAACCTCGGGCTGGGCAGCGCGGGCGCCGTGATCCTCGCGCTGGTCATCGCCGTCGTCACCGTCGCGCAGACGCGGTGGCTGCGGCTGGGGAAGGCGGTCGCCGGTGGATGACGCCCTGGTGCGGGCCGGGCGGGCGCTCCGGCTGGTGCTGCTGATCGCGCTCGCCCTGCTGTTCCTGATCCCCTTCTATCTGCTGGTCCGCAACGGGCTGTCGAGCGAGCAGGAGCTGACCTCGCCCGAATGGACCTTCCTGCCAGGGGAGTTGAGGTGGGGCAATGTCCGGGAGCTGTTCGACGACTCCTCCGTCCCCTTCGCGCGCTCCCTCCTCAACTCGGCGCTGATCGCCGTCGCGACGACGCTCGGCACGCTCCTGCTCGCCTCCCTCGCGGGCTACGGCCTCGCCCGCATCCCCTACCGGCACGCGGACAAGGTCTTCTACGGCATTCTCGGCACCCTGCTGGTCCCGGCCGCCGTCACCTTCGTGCCGAGCTTCGTGCTCGTGTCGTCGCTGGGCTGGATCTCCACGCTCCGGGGGCTGATCGTCCCGACGCTCTTCCCGGCCTTCGCCTGCTTCGTCTTCCGGCAGTACTTCCTCGGTCTCCCGAGGGAGCTGGAGGATGCGGCCCAGGTCGACGGGCTCGGGTACGGGCGCACGTACTGGCTGGTGGTCGTGCCGAACGCCCGGCCGGTGTTCGCGGCCGTCGGGACGATCGTGTTCCTCGGCGCGTGGAACTCCTTCCTGTGGCCGCTGGTGATCGGGCAGGACCGCAGCGCCTGGACCGTGCAGGTGGCGCTGTCCTCGTTCACCACGTCCCAGGTCGTGCGGCTGCACGAGCTGTTCGTGGCCGCCGCGTTCTCGGTCCTGCCGCTGCTGCTGGTCTTCCTGTGCTTCCAGCGGTGGATCGTGGCGGGCGCGGAGCGGTCGGGGATCGACTAGAACCAGTATGGTTCCCGGCATGCGTTGCTGGATATGCGGCTCGGATCGGCTGAGTCCGGTCGGGGAGCTCACCTCGGGTGAGCGATGGGGCGAACGCCTTCAGCTCAAGTTCCGCCGCCCGGGAATCCTGAAACCCCGGCCGGTGTTCGACGCCGGACTCGCACGGGCCTGCCGGGACTGCGGAGCCCTGTTTCCGTTCCTCGACGAGTACGACCGGCAGCAGCTGGACGCGGTGGCCGATGACCTGGCCGATGTCGAAGGAGCCCAGTCGCACCACTACGGGGTGTCCGACAGCTCCGGCCCGTGAACCCGCGTGCTCACAGGGAGCCGCCGCTGTCCACCACCAGGTCGGTGCCGACGAGCGAGGCCGCGTCGTCGGAGGCCAGGTAGAGGACGGCGGCGGCGACCTCCTCGGTGGCGGAGATCCGGCCGAGCGGGAGCGTGGTCTTCGCGCGTGCCGTCCGGTCGTTCTCCGACTCGCCCGGCCGGAGCGACATCGAGGTCGCGGTGGCGCCGGGGCTGACCACGTTGATACGGACGCCGTCGGCGATGTGGTCCAGGGCGGCGCCCCGGCTGAGCGCGGTCACGGCCGCCTTGGTGGCGGAGTAGGCGGCGGCTCCGGCGGAGGTGGTGTGCCGGCCGAACGTGGAGGACACGTTGACGATCGCGCCGCCCGCGGGCTGGGTGCGCATCTGGCGGATCTGGGCCTGGAGGGCCAGGTGTACGCCGGTGACGTTGATGGCGAGCTGGGTGTGCCAGTCGTCCTCCGACAGCTCCGCGAGCGGCTGCCCGCCACGGAAGACACCGGCGTTGTTGACGGCCACGTCGAGCGAGCCGAAGCCTTCGACGGCGGCCCGGACCAGCGCTTCGGCGTCGGCGGCCCGTGAGACGTCGGCGGTCACCGCGAGGCCCTTGCCGCCCCGCTCCTCGATCAGCCGGACCGTCTCGTCCAGCGGCTCCGCCCGGCGCCCGGCCACGACCACCTGGGCGCCTTCCACCGCGAAGGCGAGCGCGATGGCGCGTCCGATGCCGGAGCCGGCGCCGGTGACGAGGGCGGTCCTTCCGGTGAAACGAGTGCTGGTCATGATCTCCCCTTTTTCTTGACCAATCGGTTCAGTATGAGGGTGTGTAAAGCACACCTCCGCAGAGGTGCGCGTTGTCAGTCCAGAAGTGCCAGTGCCTGCTCCGTCGCGTCCCGGACCCGGACCGGGTCCGGGGACGCCTTGCCCACCACCCGCACGCCCTGGAGCAGGACGAGCAGCATGCGCGCGAGGGCCTGTGGATCCCGGTTCCCGGCCAGCTCGCCCTGTGCCTGTGCGCGGACCAGCGCGGAGTGCAGCAGAGTCTCCAGGTTGTCCCAGCTGTGCTCGACCCGGCGGGCCGCCGACGTGTCGTGCGGGGCCAGTTCGACCGCCGTGTTGGTCACCAGGCAGCCGTACTCGCGGGTCTCCGCCCCCGTGGCCTCCGTGGCGAACCGCCGGACCAGAGCCCGTACGGCGGGCAGGACCGGCCCCGGTGCGGACAGCTCCCGGGTGATCCGGGGGTGCTGCGTCCGGCCGTACCGGTCCATGGCCCGCAGATACAGCTCATGCTTGCTGCCGAACGTCGCGTACAGGCTCGCCCGGCCGATCCCCAGGTGTTCGACCAGGTCGGCCATCGACGTGGCCTCGTAGCCGCGCCGCCAGAACAGCTCCATGGCTGCCTGCAGCGCGGCTTCCGGGTCGAATTCCTTGGTTCTGGCCACGTGGTGCAGCCTAGAAGTTTCCGGAACGATCAGTCAAGAATGGCCTGGGCGGTCCTCACCACATACGTCGCCACCCGCACCGTCTCGTCGTCCAGGCACTCCCCGGTGGCGAGGTCGAAGCGCTGCTTGAGCAGCGGAGAGGAGACGAAGGGGCGGCCCTGGTGGGTGCCGGTCAGGCCGCGGGAGAGGACGGCCGCGCCGGCGAACGGGTCGCGGTTGTCGATGGCGTAGAGCCGGCCCGCCCGGTCCCGGAACAGGGCCACCTGGCGGCCGTCCGGCAGCAGGGCCGCGACCCCGCGGCCGGGTACCAGCCGGTGCAGGTCACAGACCGTGAACCAGGTGTCCGGGTCCAGCTGGACCTGGACCTTCAGGTCGGTCGTCTCGGGTGCCAGGGTCATCGCTGCGCGCTTCCTTCCAGTGCGTCTTCCAGGGGACGGGGGCCGATGTCGAGCAGGGGCAGGTCGGGCTTCATCTGGTCCCGCTCGGGGACGAAGGCGACGACCGGGTCCGGGGTGTCCGGCGCGTTCACGAAGGACACGAACCGGGCCAGCTTCTCGGGGTCGTTGACGGTCTCCGCCCACTCGTCCCGGTAGTTCGAGACGTGGGCCGCCATCAGCGCCTCCAGTTCGTCGCAGATGCCGAGCGAGTCGTGCACCACGACGTCCTGGACGTGCCCCAGGCCGCCCGGGATCCGGTCCAGCCAGACGCTCGTACGCTCCAGGCGGTCGGCCGTACGGATGTAGAACATCAGGAACCGGTCGATCAGGCGGACCAGTTCGGCGTCGGACAGGTCCTGCGCCAGCAGGTCCGCGTGGCGCGGGGTGGCGCCGCCGTTGCCGCCGACGTACAGGTTCCAGCCGTTCGAGGTGGCGATCACCCCGAAGTCCTTCGACTGGGCCTCCGCGCACTCGCGCGCGCAGCCGGAGACGGCGGCCTTGAGCTTGTGCGGCGAGCGCAGCCCCCGGTAGCGCAGCTCCAGGTCGATCGCCATCCGGACGGAGTCCTGGACGCCGTAGCGGCACCAGGTCTGCCCGACGCAGGACTTCACCGTGCGCAGTGACTTGCCGTAGGCGTGCCCGGACTCGAAGCCGGCGTCCACCAACCGAGTCCAGATCATGGGGAGTTGTTCGACGCGGGCGCCGAAGAGGTCGATCCGCTGGCCGCCGGTGATCTTCGTGTAGAGGCCGAAGTCGCGGGCGATCTCGCCGATCACGATCAGCTTCTCGGGCGAGATCTCGCCGCCGGGGATGCGCGGCACCACCGAGTACGAGCCGTTCTTCTGGAGGTTGGCGAGGAAGTGGTCGTTGGTGTCCTGCAGGGCCGCCTGCTCGCCGTCGAGGACGTAGCCGCTCGCGCCGATCGTCGGGGCGAGGGAGGCGAAGATCGAGGCCACCGCCGGCTTGCAGGTCTCGCAGCCCTCGCCGCCCCGCGCCGCCTCACGGCCGTGGCGGTCCAGCAGCTCCTGGTACGACGTGATGCGCAGCGCGGAGATGATCTCGTACAGCTCCTCGCGGGTCTGTGCGAAGCAGCCGCACATCCCCTTGTCGACCTCGACGCCGCTCGCCTCCAGTTCGAGCTTGAGCAGCTGGCCCAGCACCTTCTCGCAACTGCCGCAGCTCGTACCGGCCTTGGTGCACTTCTTCACCTCGGGCACGCTGGTGCAGCTGTGCTCGGTGACGGCGCCCCGGATGGTGGCCTTGGTGACGTTGTTGCAGGAGCAGATGATCGCGTCGTCCGGCAGCGCCCCCGGGCCGAGCTGGGTCGGGCCGCCGACCCCGGCGGGCAGCACCAGCGACTCCGGCGCGACGGGCGGCACCGAGCCGGTCAGCGCGCGCAGCGTGCCGTACTCCTCCGCGTCGCCGACCAGGATGCCGCCGAGCAGCGTGCCGTCCCGGCCGATGACCAGCTTCTTGTACAGGCCGGAGCGGGAGTCCGAGTAGACCACGTCGAGGCAGTCCTCGGCGGTGCCGTGGGCGTCGCCGAAGGAGGCCACGTCCACGCCGAGCAGCTTGAGCTTGGTGGACAGGTCGGCGCCCGTGAAGGCGGCCTCGTCCGCGGCGATGGTCGCGGCGGCCGTCACCGCCTGCTCGTTGCCGGGGGCCACCAGGCCGTACACCCGGCCGTCCGCCGCCAGCGCGCACTCGCCGATCGCGAAGACGTGCGGGTCGGTGACCGAACGGCACTGCTCGTCCACGGTGATGCCGCCGCGCTCGCCGACCGCCAGACCGCAGTCGCGGGCCAGCTGGTCGCGGGGGCGGACACCGGCGCTGAACACGACCAGGTCGACGGAGAGTTCGGAGCCGTCGGACAGCTTCATGCCGGTCACAAAACCCTCGGAACCGGCGAGGATCTCCTGGGTGCCGGTGCCCGTGTGCACGGACATGCCCATGCCCGTGATGGTGCGCAGCAGGGCCGCGCCACCGCCGTCGTCCACCTGCACCGGCATCAGGCGCGGCGCGAACTCCACGATGTGCGTGGTCAGTCCGAGCCCCTGCAGGGCGCCCGCCGCCTCCAGGCCGAGCAGACCGCCGCCGACCACGGCGCCCGTGGTCGCCCCACTCTTCGCGTACGCCTCGATGGCGAGGACGTCATCGATGGTGCGGTACACGAAGCAGCCCTCGGCGTCCTTGCCGGGCACCGGCGGCACGAACGGGTAGGAGCCGGTGGCGAGGACGAGGATGTCGTAGCCGACGGTCAGACCGGAGCGGGCCGTCACCGTGCGCGCCTCGCGGTCGACGCTCTGCGCCGGGTCGCCGGTGTGCAGCTCGATGCCGTGCTGCTCGATGAACTCCATGTCGGTCATGGAGAGTTCCTCGGGCGAGGTGCCCGAGAAGTACGAGGTGAGGTGCATCCGGTCGTAGGCCGGGCGGGGCTCCTCGCACAGCACGACCACGCGGTGCGTGCCGGTCAGGCCGCGTTCGGCGAGCGCTTCGAGGAAGCGCTGGCCGATCATGCCGTGGCCGACGAGCACGATCGTGGGGCGGGGGCTGTCCCCGGTGAGGGCGGTCGTGGACATCAGGAGCCTCCGTCAGTGGTGAGCAGGTGAAGCAGCGGACCGTCGTCGAGGAGCGGCTCTGCTCCCTCCCAGGCGCGGGCGAGGGCGCCGACGGTGCCGAGTTCGCCGACGAGGACCCCGCCGACGAGGCGGTCGCCGCGCACGACGACCTTGCGATAGGTGCCCCGGGTGGCGTCGGCGATCCGCACGACGTCGTCACCGGGCCGGGCCTCCGGCTCGCCGAACGCGGCGAGGTCGAAGGGGGACTGCGGACCGGTGAGCGTCAGCCGGGTCAGGGAACGGGTTCCGGTGTAGCGGGCGTCCGCCCGCCCGGCCAGCAACTCGGCCAGTACGTCGGCCTGTTCGAGGGCCGGTGCGGCGAGGCCGTACACCGTGCCGTCGTGCTGGGCGCAGTCGCCGATGGCGTGGATGTACGGGTCGGAGGTGCGCAGCTCGTCGTCGACGAGGATGCCCTTGCGGACGGCGAGCCCCGCCTCCTCGGCGAGTCCCGCGCGCGGGCGCACCCCGCAGGCGATGACCACGAGGTCGGCGTCGAGGGCGTAGCCGTCGGCCATCTCCACCGAGCGCACCGCACCGCCGACACAGCGCACGTCCCGCACATGGCACTCGGTGTGCACCTCGACGCCCAGGTCCCGCAGGTGCCGCAGCACCAGCCCGGAGGCGTCCGGGTCGAGCTGGCGCTCCATGAGCCGCTCGGACTGCTGGGCCAGCACCACCTGCGCCCCGCGCACGGCGAGCGCGCGGGCCGCGGACACGCCGAGCAGCCCGCCGCCGACGACCACCGCCCGCACCCCCGGTCGTACCGCCTTGGCCAGGCCCAGGCAGTCGTCCATGGTGCGGAACGCGTGGACGCCCTCGGGGAGTTCGCACCCGCGGGGGAACAGGCCGCGCAGCGGCGGGAGCACGGGGTTGGAGCCGGTGGCCAGGACCAGTCTGTCGTATGCGATCGACGAGCCGTCGGCACAGCCGATCGTCCGCGCGGCCCGGTCGATGCCGGTGACCCGGGCGCGTACGAGCCCGGCGGGCGCCGGAAGGGCGATCACCTCCGGGGCGTACCGCCCGGCCAGCACCTCGGCGAGCAGCACCCGGTTGTACGGCGGGTGCTCCTCCTCGCCGACGAGCAGCGCGGGCGTGCCCAGCTCGCCGAGCCGCCGGGCGAGCCGCACGCCCGCGAGGCCGGCGCCGATCACCACCACACGCGTATTCGAGGTCATGCAACTCAGCGTGCTTCGCCGAGGTTACCCGGCCGCATCACCTCTGTTTCCCACGAGGAACGCTGCCCTCAGCGGGAGCACAACCCGGGTGTGAGGGTCCCGAACGGGCGCGAGAGGTCGCTGTGAGGTGCGGTGGCTCAAGGGCGCGCCCGCAGCAGGTCGACCAGACCGGTGGTGTCCTCATCGCCGTGGCCCTCGGCCAGGCGGCGGCGCATCAGCTCCACGAAAGGGGCGAGCAGCTCGCTGCTCACGCCCTGTTCCGCGGCGGTGCGCAGCAGGGTGTCGTTGCCCGCCTGCATCGCCAGGTTGGAGACCACCCCGGTGGTGTAGTCGCCGGACTCCAGCCGCTCGGCCGTGTCGTGTGCCATACCGGCCATCGCGTTCAGCCAGGGCACGAGCAGCGCGGCGAACTCCTTGAGTGCCACGTCCTCCCCGCGCACCAGCGCGAAGGCGTGCGTGATCCCGGCGAACATGCCGTACATCCCGCTCAGCAGGGCCACGTCGTGCAGCGCGGCCAGCCCCGCGTCGGCGCCGACGTACTCCGTGCCGGCCGGGACGGCGAGCGTCTCCCGGTGCTCCTCGAACAGGCCGCGGTCGCCGCTGTAGAACACATACGCGCCGGGTGCGCCGATCATCGGCGGTACAGCCATGATCCCCCCGTCCAGGAAACGGGCGCCGCGCTCCTCGGCCCAGGCGGCCCGCGCCCGGGCCTCGGCCGGGGTGCCGGTGGTGAGGTTCACGAGATCCCGGCCGCTGAGCTCGGCCTCCGCCAGCGCTTCGCCCACCGAGGCGTCGTCCAGCAGGCACGCCACGGCCAGCCGGTTCGCCGCCACCGCCTCCGCCGCGCTCCCGGCGACCACCGCACCCTCGGCGGCCAGCGCCCGCGTCCGCTCGGGCGTGCGGTTCCAGACGGTCAGCGGATGCCCGGCGGCGAGCCAGGCCCGGCCGAGCGCGGTGCCCATGGCACCGGTGCCGAGGAGAGTGAGAGACGTACGGGGGCTGCGGGAAAGGGAGTTGTCGGTCATGGCGACTAGGCTCGCCCGGGGAGCCGCCCGGCGTAAGTACCTACTTCGAAGTGGGTGGTTACCCGCAGGGAAGGGTCCAGGTGGCGAAGGGGGAGGACATGCCGATCGGACGACGGCCGGGGGCGTACGTCTGCGGGATCGACGCCGCGATGGACGTGATCGGCGGCAAATGGAAGGTGCTGATCCTGTGGGCGCTGCACATGCGCCCGCACCGCTTCGGCGAACTGCGCCGGCAACTGCCGGGCGTCACCGAGAAGGTGCTCGCCGCGCAGCTGCGGGAACTGGAGACCGACGGCATCGTGCACCGCGAGGAGTACGACGAGGTGCCGCCCCGCGTCGAGTACTCGCTCACCGAGCGGGGCGCGCTGCTGAACGAGGCGCTGGCACCGCTGGGCGCGTGGGGGAGGGAGCACGTGCTGGGCGGCGAGGTGCCGGCGCACTGAGCCTCAGCGGCTGCCCGTCAGGTGGGCGAAGACGACCACGTTGCCCTGGTAGCCGGTGGAGCGCGAGTAGCCGCCGCCGCAGGTGATGACCCGGAGTTCGGGGCGGGAGGCGGCGCCGTAGACCTTCTCGTCGGGGAAGTTCCGGGCCGCGTAGACCTCGACGGCGTCCACGGTGAAGTAGGCCACCGAGCGGTCCCGGCGGTCCACCTCGATGACGGCGCCCCGCTTCAGCGCGCCCAGGTCGTAGAAGACGGCGGGGCCGTCCGTGTTGTCGACGTGGCCCGCGACGATCGCGGTGCCCGTCTCGCCGGGGGTGGTGCCGGCCTCGTACCAGCCGGCGAGGTTCTTGTTGCCGGCCGGCGGCGCGTCCAGGCTGCCGGTGCGGGTGAGGGCCAGGCCCATCAGGGGAGCGTTCACCCGGATCGTGGGTATGCGTATGCGGGTGGGCGGGGAGGGCGGCAGCGCGGGGGCCGAGAGCTTCTGCCCGCCCGGTTCGAACCGGCCCTCGGCGGCCGGCGGCTGCGGTGGCGCGTGCGTCTCCGCGGTGCTGGCGAGCAGCCACACCCCCGAACCGAGGGCGACGACGGTGACGGCGGTTATGGCGGTGTCCCCGATGCTACGCATGCGTACCCCCTCGTCGAGGTGGACCCCCTGCCCCCTCCGGGCCACGAGGGGCATCGGACCCGGAGGGGGCGGGACTTGCGGTACCGGCGGACGGACAGCGGAGGGCGTCCGTCAGATCCCGTCGCCTCTCGCCCGGCGATGCAGGAGCCAGGTACCGCCCACGGCGGCGACGGCCAGAGCCGCCACGCCAACCGTGGTCTGCACGGGGTCGGTGCCGAGTGCGCCACCGACCCCCGTCTTCACACTTCCTCGCGGCTGCACCTGTTCGTGCGCCACGCTCAGGGCCACCACCAGGTCGCCCTTCACCTGCCGGTCGCCTGCCGCGCACTTCGCGACGATCTCGTACGTCCCCGGCTGCGCGCTCGGCGGCACCCGGAACTGCCCGATCGCCTCGCCCTCGTGGGTGCTGGGCGCCAGCGTGAAGGTCCCGGCGCCGACCGCGCCCGCGTCCCCGGCCGCCGTGCCCCTGTCCCCGCACGCGGCGGTGTTCACGGTGACCTGGCTGCCCGGCACCACGGTGGAGGGGTACACCTGCAGGCTGCCCGCGTCGCTGCCGTCGCCGTACGCCGGCGCGGCGGTGAGACCTGCCGCCGCCATGGCGAGCGCGGTACCGGTCAGCAGACGGGTGGTGCGTCGCATGGTGCTCCCCAGAGCTGGTCCGAAGCCTGTCCGACTCGTGCTCTACCGAGGTAAGTGGCTCCGGGCCCGGACCGCTTCCTGAAGATCTGTCAGGAATGCGGTGAACGGGTGTCGTCCGCGACCCCCGCACGGGCTAGAGGGCGGGAGGTTTCGGCAGGTCGTGGGCGTGCGTGCGGGCGCGCGAGAACGCGAGGGGAAGAGCACACGAATGGAGCGGTCGGCACCTGTGAACGGGTGAGGCGGTGCTACGGCCTCCTGCCGGTCGTCACGCCAGTCGTCCGGCCAGGCCGTCCAGGACAATTTCCAGGGCGTACGCGAATCTGTCGTCGCGGATCTTGGCGGGATCCTCTGTCGTCGCGACGGCCTCCGCGTAGGAGTCGGCGAGGTGGGCGTGGCCGGACGCGGCCTGCTGGGCGGCGGGCAGCAGACGGGTGATGAACTCGGCCTCGCTCTCGCCGGAGCGGGCGACCGTGGTGAGCCAGGCGGTCTCCGTGGTGCTCGTGCCGATAGTGAACGACAGCACCGCGTCGATCGCGCCCCTGGGGTCGGGGAAGCCGATGGCGGTGAACAGCGCGGCGAGCCGCTCGGAGAAGGCCATGAGGTTGGGGCCGAGATAGGCGAGGCCGGCCTGCCCGAGGACGGCCGACAGCCAGGGGTGCCGCAGGGCCGTCGCGCGGAAGGAGTGCGCGGCCTCGGTGACGGCGGCGCGCCAGTCCGGGCTGTCGGACGGCGGCACGTGGATCTCGGCGGCGACCTCGTCCACGGCCAGTTCCATCAGCTCGTCCTTGGTGGCGACGTGCCGGTACAGGGAGGTCGCACCGGCGTTCAGACGGGCGCCCAGCTTGCGCATGCTGAGCGCCTCGACGCCGTCCGCGTCCAGCATGGCGATGGCCTCGCGCACGATCGCCTCCCGGCTGAGCGCGGGCTGGTCGGGTTCGCTGCGCTGCCGGGCCCAGACGGAGGGGATCCGGTTCTGCTCGGTCCTGGCTGCCATGGCGGGCTCCTGGTGTGGGCGTACATCGTTCGCGGCCAGCGTACAGCGTTAAAGGCTTGCGCACACTGTTCCGGGCTGCGTACAGTGTTCGCATCGCACCGGAACGGTGTACGCACAGTCGGAACGCTGTGCGCAACAGGGAGGGAACCCCATGGAAAGCCGCAATCCCCGACGCTGGTGGATCCTCGTCGTGCTCTGCCTGAGCACGCTGGTCCTGGTGATCGACAGCATGGCGCTCACCGTGGCGGTGCCCTCGATGACCGAGGACCTCGGTGCGAGCGCCCAGGACGTCCAGTGGATCCTCGACTCCTACGTCCTGGTCTTCGCCGGCCTGCTGCTCACCTCCGGCAGTCTCGGTGACCGCTTCGGCCGCCGGAAGGTGATGCTGGTCGGCCTGCTGCTCTTCGGAGTCGCGTCACTGGCGGGGACGTACGCCGGCAACCCGGGCGAGGTCATCGCTCTGCGGATCGCGATGGGTGTCGGCGGAGCGCTGATCATGCCCTCCACCCTCTCCATCCTCATCACCGTCTTCGACGAGGAGGAGCGCGGCAAGGCGATGGCGGCCTGGGGCTCGGTGTCGATGCTCGGCCTGGTGGGCAGCCCGGTTCTGGGCGGTCTGCTGATCGACCACTTCTCCTGGCACTCGATCTTCTTCCTCAACGTCCCCGTGGTCGCGCTGGCCGTCGTCGCGGGCCTGACCCTGATGCCGGAGTCCAAGGCCCCCTGGCAGAAGGCCGACCCGCTCGGCGCGGTGCTGTCGGCGGCCGGGATGACCGCGCTGATCTGGTGGATCATCGAGATCCCGCAGCACGGCGCCTTTGCGGGCCGCCAGCTGGTCGTGCTCGCCGCCGCGGTGCTCACCCTCGCCGGGTTCGTGGTCTGGGAGAACGCCACCGAGTCCCCGATGGTCCCGCTGATGCTGTTCAAGCACCGCAACTTCAGCGGCGGTTCGCTCTCCCTGGCGCTGGTCCAGATCGGCAACGGCGGTCTGCTGCTGGTCCTCACCCAGTACCTGCAGTTCGTCCTCGGCTACTCGCCCATCAAGGCGGGCCTGGCCTTCCTGCCGCTGGCCGTCACCGCGCTGATCGGCAACACGGCGGGTGTGAAGCTGGTCGCGAAGATCGGCAACCGCTTCGTGATCCTCTCCGGGATGCTGGTCATGGTCGCCTGCTTCGCCCTGCTCACCACGGTCGACGCCGGCTCCGGCTTCACCGTCCCGGCCATCGCCCTCGGCCTGCTCGGCCTCGGCGCGGGTCTGGCCATGCCGGCCGCGGTGGGCGCCCTGATGGCCACCATCCCGGCGGACAAGGCGGGCGTCGGCTCGGCCCTGAACGACACCATCCAGCAGGCGGGCACCGCCCTCGGCATCGCGATCCTCGGCTCCCTGCTCTCCAGCGGCTACACCGACAAGATGCCGGCCCACGCCCCCGCCGAGGCCCGCCACTCCATCGCCGGAGCCTTCCTCGCCGGCCGGCCGGGCCTGCTGCACACGGCCCGCGAGGCCTTCACCTCCTCGATGGCGACGACGTTCACGCTCAGCGCCCTCGGCGTCCTGGCCGCGGCGGTCGTCGCGACGGCGGTCATGCGGGACACGAAGCCGGCCCAGCCGGAGCAGCCGGCCGAGGCCCCGGCCCAGGAGCAGGAGGCCGAGCTGACCGCCTGACCGGAGCAGACGCAGAAGGCCGGTGCCCGACAGACGGGCACCGGCCTTCCGGCCTTCCGGGAACGTCAGTTGACGTTCACTGCGCTCCAGGCCGCCGCCACCGCGTTGTACTCCGTGCTCCCCGCGCCGTAGAGGTCCTTGGCCGCGTTGAGGGTGGCCGTGCGGGCGCCCTTGTAGTTCGTGGAGGACGTCATGTAGACCGTCAGCGCGCGGTACCAGATCTTGCCGACCTTGTCCCGGCCGATACCGGTGACCGTCGAGCCGTTGGACGTGGGCGAGTTGTAGCTGACGCCGTTGATGGTCTTCGCGCCGCTGCCCTCGGCGAGGAGGTACGCGAAGTGGTTGGCGACGCCCGAGGAGTAGTGGACGTCGAGGTTGCCGACCGAACTGCTCCAGTAGTCCGCCGAGTTGCCGTCCTTGGACGGCTTGTCCATGAAGCGCAGGGCGGGCTTGCCGAAGCCGGACTTCACGATCTTCTCGCCGATGAGGTAGTCACCGGGGTCGGAGGGGTTGTTGGCGTACCACTCGACCATCGTGCCGAGGATGTCGGAGGTGGCCTCGTTCAGGCCGCCGGACTCGCCCGAGTAGGTCAGCGCGGCGGTCTTGGAGGTGACGCCGTGGGTCATCTCGTGCCCCGCGACGTCGAGCGCCACCAGCGGCCCGAAGGTGCTGCCGTCACCGTCGCCGTACGTCATGCAGAAGCAACTGTCGTCCCAGAAGGCGTTGTTGTAGCTGCTGCCGTAGTGGACGCGGTTGTACGAGCCCTTGCCGTCGCCCGCGATGCCGTTGCGGCCCTGGACGTTCTTGTAGTAGTCCCAGGTCTCGTTCGTGCCGTACTGGGCGTCCACGGCGGCCGAGGAGCGGTCGCTGTTGCTGCCCGTGCCCCAGTGGTTGTCGGCGTCGGTGAACAGCACTGCGGGGGCCCGGCTGAAGCAGATGCCGAAGAAGCACAGGTCGGTCTTGTTCTGCGCGTCACCGGTGTAGGTGTTGCCGCGGGTCGGGTCCTTGAGCTGGTACGACGAGCCGGACAGGGTCGTCTCCAGCGGCACGGTCCCGCCGTACAGCGACTTGCCGTCGCCGGTGGCCGTCTCGATGCTGTCCCAGGCGTCGATCTGCGCACCGGTGCGGGCGTCGGTCAGCACCGTGCGGGCGACCGGGTTGCCGAGCGAGTCCCGGCCGACGGCGTTGGTCCGCCAGGCCAGCCTGGGGGTGCCGTGCAGGGCGTCGACGACCAGCTCCGGCCTGGCCTTGACCTGGCTCAGCCTGTCGCCGAGGTTGGCGGCGCGCAGCGCGTTCACCGCGAGGCCGGCGGCCTTGGGGGCCGACAGCTTCGGCACGATCGAGGTGAGCGAGATCGCCTGCCGGGTTGCCCGGTCGGCGCTGCGGTAGCTGCCGTTCTTGGCCAGGTGGACGACGAAGTCACCACCTAGCACCGGGAGTTGGTGGTAGGTGCGGTCGTAACGGACGTGCTGGGTGCCGTCCTTGTCGACGATGACGTCCCGGACGCTGGTGTCCTGCGCGGAGGTCAGGCCCAGGTTCGCGGCGTGCGCCAGGAGCGCGGACGCCGCGTTCTGGATCGCGGTGGCCCGGGTCGGTCTGGCGTCGGCGTGCGCGGCGGGGGAGAGGGCGGCGGCCATCAGGGTCGCGGTGGTGACGGCGATGCCGGCGGTGGCGAGGCGACGGGAACCTCGGACGTGCGGCCGTATCCGACTCATCTGCTCTCCTTGAGGGAGACGCCTGCGAGGCGTGGGGGTGGCGCGGCTGTTGACAGAGATTTAAAAGGCCCTGACATGTCATGTCCATAGCCGCTTCATGGAGATGTGTGACGAGCCGTGGCAGGTACAGAATCGTTTCTGTGATCACTCCGGACCCGCAGCGCCTCCCCTTCTTCGTCTATGGCACCCTCCGCCCCGGCGAACCCAACCACGACGCGTTCCTGCGCGGCCGGACCGAGTCGGAGCGGCCCGGCCGCCTCCCGGACGCCGTGCTCTACGACGGCCCCGGCTATCCCTACGCCGTGCCGGAACCCGGCGGTGCCGTCGCCGGAGACCTGATCACCCCGCTCCCCGCGGAGTACGAGCGGCTGCTGGCCGAGCTGGACCGCCTGGAGGAGTACGCGCCGGGCGACCCCCGCAACCTCTACGAACGGCAAGCCCTGGACGTCCTGACCGCCGACGGCACCCCGGTCCGCGCCTGGGTGTACCTGGCCGCCCCCGCCGTCGCCGCCCGGCTGCGGGTCCGCGGCACGCGCATCGAGAGCGGCGACTGGCGGACCCGCGGCCGGCGTTGACGCTCAGCCCAGCAGCGTGACCCCGTCGGGCAGGCTGATGCCGAACTCCTCCTCGACCACGCGCCGCGCCTCCGCCTCGTCCGTGAGCTTGCGCTCGGTGGCGGTGCCGTCGGCCAGGGTCCGAGTCAACCGGTCGCCGTCCAGGGAGAGATGACGCTCGCCGACGGTCAGCTGGACGTAGAGCCGCCGGGAGAAGGGGGACCGGGGGTTGGTCGCCATGTGCCAGTTGTAGACCGCGTAGTCGCCCGCGGTGAACGGCTCCAGCGTGAACGCGTACTGCCCGACCCACGCGTTTGCCGCCCGGTCGTACAGCTCCAGGACCCGCAGCTCCAGCGGCCCGTCGTGCGGTACGGACACCAGCCGGTGCCGTCGCCCGCCGCCCTCGGACTCGGCTCCGGTCACCAACGGCATCGGAGCCAGCAGCGCACCGGCGGCACCGAAGCCCACATCCACCAGGTACGGCTGCGGTTCGCCCGGCACCTCGACCCGAAGCAGCATGTGCGTGCGCGGCCGGCTCATCGGCGTCTCGGCCCCGATCACCACCCGCGCGGCCAGCCCGCTCACCCGGAACCCGAGCGCCTCCAGGGCGAGCCATATGAGCGTGTTCTGCTCGTAGCAGTAGCCGCCCCTGCCACCGTGGACGAGCTTGGCCGAAAGGTCGCCCGGAGCCAGCGACGGGACCGTGCCGCGCAGGGCGTCCAGGTTCTCGAAGGGGATGCTCCGGGCGTGCGCCAGATGCACACCCCGCAGCGTCGCGAGGTCGGCCCGCCGGCCGCCCTCCCACCTGATCCGCCGCAGGTAGGAGTCGAGGTCGAACTGTTCGATATCAGCCATGCGGCAAAGCTACGTCAGCGGAACGCCGTCACGGGCAACTCCCCTTGCGGGCCACGGCCGTACGGAACTCCTGGGCGAGGGCCTTGTCGTCCGTCCCGGCCTGCACGAGGGTCTGCTTGCCCGCGCACTTCAGGGTCGTCGACCAGGGGCCGGCCCCCGAGTCGTTCAGCCGGACCAGGTGCGGATCCTGCGTGACGGTGAAGTGCACCTCGTCGCCACCGGTGCCGGTGCTGGTGCCGGTGCCGAGGGAGCAGCTCCACAGCCGGAAGCCGTCCTCGGTCACGTACTCCTCGGTGTACTTCGCGGGCGCGCGGAAGCCCGGCAGACCGCACGCCTTCCCGGCGGCCGGGGAGTGCCGGGCGAGCAGCCGCGGAGCCGCGGCCGGTGCCTTGAACGACGGCTCCGAGCAGCCGAGTTGACGTGCGAGTCCGGTCGCGGCCGTCATCAGTACGTCCGTCATCCGCTTCTGGAGCGCGCCGTCGCGCCATGTCGCGTCCTGGTCGCCCTCCGCCTTCACCTGCACGTAGGCTGCGCCGCCGAACCGAAGTCGGTCGGAGCACGACGCGGGCAGCAGCACCCCCGCCATGCTCCGGTTCACCCAGCCGGGCACCCCCGCGATCGGCGCCCGGAAGGGGGAGACCCCGGCCACGTCGTCCGCCGTGGCCCAGACACCGTTCTCGGGCGAACCGCCCACGGTCAGCCGGAACTGGAGCCGCTTCATCACGCCGTGGGCGTCGAGTCCCGCCCCCACCTGGCAGTCCGCCCGTGTACTCCCGTGGAGGTCACCCTCGTCGGAGGCGTACCGCGAAAGCGGGCGCACGCTCAGCGCGGCGACGTCGTCGCGCTTCAGCGTGCCCCAGCAGAAGGCGCTCTGCTGTGCCTTCGAGCCGTTCCCGTTCCCGTCCGGCCACAGTACGGTGACGGCCGCCACGGCCACCACAGCCACCGCCGCCGCCACGGCCACCACAATTCCTGCCTTGCGCCCGTTCATCAGCCCGCAGGCTTCCCCATGTAGCCGACGCCGTTGGTCAGGCCGTTCTGGTAGCGGGTCAGACCCCCGTTCTGGAGGTTGCTCTCGAACTGACCCGGGTCCTGGTCCATCAAGCTCCACTGATCCTGCGGAAGTTTGCTCTTCACCGCCTGCTCCAGCATCTTGTCCATCTGCTGGTGACCGGCTGAGAAGTGGTCGGCGAGATGCTGCCGGGTCTCCTGGTCGACCTGGGAGTTGAGGTTGTTCAGGTACTCGCTGGTACCCACGTCGACTATGCGCTGAAGGGTGTCGCCCGCCAGCGGTATGCCGGTGATCGGGGCGCCGATGAGGTGGTACTGCATCATCTTGTTCCAGTTGTTGATGCTCTTCTTGTCCTCGCCCATCTGGTAGATGACGTCCGCGCGCACCGAGTCCATCTGGCCGAGCGCCATGTTGGACTGCCCCACGAACGCCTGGAGTTTGTCGGCGCCCGGCGCGTGCGCGTCCACGAAGGCCCGGCCGTCGTACTTGTTGATCTCCTGGGCGACGTACGACGTCTCGGCGTCGTGCACCTGCGCGAAGGCGTGCCCGTCCTCCGCCATCGCCCGCATGACGGGAACCAGGTCCTTGTTCTCGATGCTCAGGCCGCTGTAGTCCGTGGGCGTGTCGCGTTCCTGGCCGAGGATCTGGTGGACGTCACCGATGTAGTCGGACATCATGCCGCCCATCGAGTGCCGCAGCCCCGCCGGCATGCCGCCCACCGGGTCGCCCGCGATGTCCCGGCCGTACGCCTTGACCACGTCGGAGAAGATCGCCGCCTGTGCCGGGTCATGGTGGGCCGGGATCACCGGGGTCGGGACACCCGGCGGATGCCCGGTGCTGGCCGCCTCCAGAGCATCGCCGAAGTAGTGCCGCGCGGAGGAGTCGATCAGGTCCTGCGGCATCTTGTTCTCGACGTCGCCTCCCGGCCAGTGCCGGTCCTTGAGGAAGTAGTGGAGGTTGTCGTTCTGGTGCGGGTCGAAGTAGGACTCCGCCGCCTGCGGATTGCGGCTCATGGCCTTCATCAGGCCGCCCATGGGGTCTTCCTGGGTGCCCTGCCAGTTGTCGGAGATCCCCTCGTACGGATGCTTGGTGTGCGTCTCGTAGTCGCGGATCGTGTCGCCGGTGGCCGACAGGACGCTGCCGTCGTAGACCGCGTCCCCGTCCGCCATGAGCTTGGTGAGCATGCTCAGGCCCGTGCCGCCGCCCGGCAGGGTGCCCGGATGCTGCTGAGGCAGGCCGTTGCCCTCGCGGGCGACCTTGAGGAGCTGCTTGGTCCAGTCCGAGGGGTCGCCGCCGCTCGGGCCGAGGGGCGAGCCGGGGCGGGTCGCGGTGGCGAGGTTGGCGGACAGGGCGTCGCGCAGCTTGCGCTCGGTGTCCGACACCTGCCCGTCCCGGCCGCCGCCCTGCAGGTTCTCGGCGAGCAGCAGCAGGCCCTCCTGCCCGTCCCGGCCGCGGAAGTCCAGGTCCTTCATCAGCTCGCTGGAGAAGACCGGGGAGTTCTTCCCGTTCTGGGTCAGCTCCAGGAGACGCTTCATCTCCTTGTCGCTGAGCCCGTCGAGCCGGGAGTACAGCCCCGCGGCCTCCTTGGCGTCCTTCGTGTCCTGGGCGGCCTTCTTCTCCGCGTCGACGGCCTGGTCGCGGTCACCGTAGGCGGAGTCCGCGAAGCCCTCCTTGACACTGTCCACGAGGGACTTGAGCACCCGGGCCGCGGAGCTGTCGCTCTCCGTCGCCTTGCTGAGGGTCCGCTGCACCTCGTCGCGGAGCAACTCCTCGTCGGTGTCGGTGTGCTCGGGCACCGTCGTGCCCTTCGCGGCCCGGTCGGGGTGGATGATCATCTGCACGTGGAACTGCCCGCAGCCGTCGTCCACGACCGTCAGGTTCTTCTTCCGCGCGTCGTCGATGGTCTCCTGGAGGTGCTGGCGGTAGGAGATCAGTTCCTCGCGGGTGTCGCGCAGGATGTTGGTGATGCTCTGCGCCTGGGTGTGGGCGTCCGTGAACTCGTCGGCCGTCTTCGACACGAACTCCCGGGTGACGGTCGCGTTGATGCCCGTCCAGCGCGCCTGCATGGCCTTGGCCTTGAGGTTGTCCCGCGCATCCCGTTCGAGCGTCTCCAGGCGCTTCGTCATGGTCTCCCAGTCGGTGATCGCCTGGCCGAGTTGCGAGAAGTCGCCCTTCAGCAGCACGTTCAGGTCCATCAGTACCCCCGGTGCTGGTCGAAGCCCTCGTCCAGCATGGAGATGCTGCTGAGCGTGGCGTAGACCCTGGCGTCGTCGCCCTTGTGGACGGCCTGCGTGAAGTCGAGGTGCGTGTAGATGTGCACACACGCGTCGAGCAGGTTCTGCTGCTGGTCCACCCACCGCACGGCCACGTGGTCGAGGGCCTCGCCGAGGAGGAAACCCTGGTCCGTGAGCCCGCCGGCGGCCTTCAGCGACGACATACGCGCGAGGTCGCCGGCCTGGCTGAAGTCCTTGTACAGCGAGTTCGCGGCATCGCCCACGGCCTTCAGGTCCTGGTGGTCGACCGTCAGGTCGCCGTGCGGGACGTCACCCCCGCCGCCTCCCGGGTCGTCGACGTGGTTGAGCTGCATACTGGCCGCGCCGCGTTGCTGCGCCTGAGCCTTGAGCTGCTCCCATTCGTCCCATGCCATGTGGATCTCCCCCGTACGAATGTCACCGTCACTCGTGATCCGGCGACCTTAGCGAGACTAGCGAGACTACGGTCAACGGTGGGGACGGTGTCCAGGAGTTGAACCCAACTCATGACGGAACCGCTACGGACTTCACCACCTCCACCCGCACCGCGCACGACTTGAACTCCGGCATCCGGGAGGTCGGGTCGAGGGCCGGGTTGGTGAGGTTGTTGGCGCGGCCCTCGCCCGGCCAGTGGAAGGGCATGAAGACCGTGTCCGGGCGGATGCCGTCGGTGATGCGGGCGGGCGCCACGGCCCGGCCGCGCCGGGAGACCACCGTCACCGGATCCCCCTCGCCCGCGCCGATACGGGCCGCGAGCCGCGGGTGCAGCTCCACGAACGGGCCGGGCGCGGCGGCGTTCAGCTCGGCGACCCGCCGGGTCTGCGCGCCCGACTGGTACTGCGACACCACCCGGCCGGTGGTCAGCAGCAGCGGGTACTCCTCGTCCGGCTCCTCCGCCGTGGGCCGGTGCGTCACGACCGCGAACCGGGCCCGCCCGTCCTCGGTGGCGAACCGGTCCAGGAAGAGGCGGGGCGTGCCCGGGTGGACCGCCTCGTCGCCGCCCTGTGCCGTCTCCTCCGCGGTCTGCGGGCACGGCCAGAACACGCCGTTCTCCTCCGCCAGCCGCCGGTAGGTGATGCCGGAGTAGTCCGCAGGGCCGCCGGCGCTGGCCCGGCGGAGTTCGCCGAAGACCTCCTCGGGGTCGGTCGGGAAGCCCTTCTCCACGCCCAGGCGGGCGGCCAGACCGTGCAGGACGTCCAGGTCGCTGCGGACGCCGGAGGGCGGGGGGACCGCCCGGCGGCGCAGCAGCACCCTGCCCTCCAGGTTCGTCGTCGTACCCGACTCCTCGGCCCACTGCGTCACCGGCAGGACGACGTCCGCGAGCTCCGCCGTCTCCGACAGGACGACATCGCAGACGGCCAGGAAGTCCAGCGCCTTGACGCGCTCCTCCACATGCGCGGCCCGCGGCGCCGACACCACCGGGTTGGAGCCCATCAGCAGCAGCGCCCGGATGTCCGTGCCGAGCGCGTCCAGCAGCTCGTAGGCGCTGCGCCCGGGGCCGGGCAGGCTGTCCGGGTTGACGCCCCACACCTCGGCCACATGGCGGCGGGCCGCCGGGTCGTCCAGCTTGCGGTAGCCGGGCAACTGGTCGGCCTTCTGGCCGTGTTCGCGTCCGCCCTGGCCGTTGCCCTGCCCGGTCAGACAGCCGTACCCGGACAGCGGGCGGCCCGCCCGGCCCGTCGCCAGGCACAGGTTGATCCACGCGCCCACCGTGTCCGTGCCCTTGGACTGCTGCTCCGGCCCGCGGGCCGTCAGCACCATCGCGGCCTCCGGCTCGCAGAACAGCCTTACCACTTCGCGCAGTTGGGGAACGGACACCCCTGTGATCCGTTCCACGTACTCCGGCCAGTGCGCCATCGCCGCCGCGCGCGCCTCCTCCCAGCCGGTCGTCCGCTCCCGGATGTACTCCTCGTCCGTCCGCCCCTCGGCCACCACCAGGTGCAACAGGCCGAGCGCCAGGGCGAGATCGGTGCCGGGGCGGGGCGAAAGGTGCAGGTCGGCCTGCTCGGCGGTCTTCGTCCGGCGCGGATCGACCACGATCAACGTGCCGCCGTTCTCCCGTAGTTCACGGAAGTAGCGCAGCGACGGCGGCATCGTCTCGGCGAGGTTCGAGCCGACCAGGATCACGCACCCGGTCCTCGGGATGTCCTCCAGCGGGAACGGCAGCCCCCGGTCCAGCCCGAACGCCTTCGTCCCGGCGGCGGCGGCCGACGACATGCAGAAGCGGCCGTTGTAGTCGATCTGCGAGGTGCCCAGCACCACCCGCGCGAACTTGCCGAGCGCGTACGCCTTCTCGTTCGTCAGCCCGCCCCCGCCGAACACCCCGAGCGCGTCGGCCCCGTACCGCTCCCGCGTCGCCCCGAGCCGCTCGGCGACCAGGTCCAGCGCCTGTGTCCAGGACACCGGCACCAGCCGGCCCCCGGACCGCACGAGCGGCGAGGTCAGCCGCGCCCCCGGCGCCAGCACCTCGGCGGCCGTACGGCCCTTGCCGCACAGCGCGCCCCGGTTCACCGGGAAGTCCGCACGCTCGGCCACCTCGACGCCCCCCTGTGGCAGGGACAGGATGTTCATCCCGCATTGCAGAGCGCAGTACGGGCAGTGGGTGGGCGTCGAGGTGGAGTCCATGCAGCCCAGCGTGCGTCGGGCGTGTTACGGCCCCGGGCTGCTCCTGTTACGCCGCCGGGACGGCGA
Source organism: Streptomyces sp. NPDC002676 (assembly GCF_053592455.1). Lineage (NCBI taxonomy): Bacteria > Bacillati > Actinomycetota > Actinomycetes > Kitasatosporales > Streptomycetaceae > Streptomyces > Streptomyces sp. NPDC002676. The sequence continues at coordinate 645,227 of NZ_JBSFVT010000001.1, forward strand.
CCTCCCCGCCGGGCCGGGCGGGGCGTGAGGTCGCGGTTCCGTGTCTACTGCCGGTTCAGGGAGCGGGTGACGCCCGCCGCGATCGTCGTCGCCAGCACCCAGCCGGTGGCGATCAGCAGATACGACAGCCACTGGTACCCGGCGCGCGGCGCGAACGCCGCCTCCTGGCCGAAGTCGATGATCGGCAGCAGCAGGTCCAGCGTGTAGAAGAGCGGGTTGAACGCGGGCGCCTCGGCCGGCTTGAGCGCGGGCGGATGGTGCAGGGCGAAGGTGAGCGTGCCGGTGCACAGCAGCAACAGCAGCCAGCCCGCGGCCCGCATCGGGCGGAAGCCGTAGCCGACGGCCGCGTCCTGGAGGTAGCCCCACAGCCGGGCGTACGGCGGCAGGGTGCGGCGGTGGCGACGGAGCTTGGCCAGCTGGACGGTGCGCGCGGCGGCGTCGTCGCCCACCGTGCGGTACGCCGTGGTCAGCTGCTCGTACGGGTGGGGAAGGTACCCGGCCGGCTCGCCTTCCAGCAGCGGAAGACGCTGCTCGGCCGGGAGGTGCGGGGTCAGGACGCGGTAGCTGAGCCCGTCGGTCTGCACCTGCCGGGGCCACACCTCGGGCGGCACGTGCAACAGGTCGAGCTGGGCACGGCGCAGATTGACGGCTCCCTCGATGGGCGCGGCCTCCCGCAGCCACAGCTCGCCGACGACACAGCTGCTGGCGCGCAGGGCCTGGCCGTCCGGGTTGGACAGCCGGGCGTAGGCGAGATTGAGCTGACGGGGAATCCGGGCACCGCCCAGATTGACCCGGCCACGGGCCCGCAGCCGCATGGCGTTCAGGTCGGTGCCGACCGTCAGCACCTCGGCGTGCAACGCGGTCTCTCCGGGGGCGTTCAGCTCCGCGTCGTTGAGGTTCACCTGATTGCGGACGACCGCCCCGTTCAAGTGGACCTTGCCGTGCACGACCAGATCCGGGGCCCACACGTCCGTGCCCACCTCGGCGTGGTTGAGCTGGAGCACGGGCTCCTCGGGGACCTCGCCGGGCCTGCCGAGCCGCGCCCCGTCGGCGAACAGCGCTCCGGACAGCTTCGCCCCCTGGAACCGCACCGGCCCCGTGACCCGGCAGCGGGTGATCCGTACGACCCCCTCGGCGCGCAGATTTCCGGCCATCAGCCCCGGCAGCACCGAGTCGCTCAGAATCAGGGCGACGACCTGAGCCCCGTACAGATTGGGCTCCTCCTCGAAGTGGCAGGAGCGCAGGCGGACGGAATGGCCGACCGTGCCGTACATGAGGTTCAGCTTCCCGGTGATCCGCGCGCCCGTCACCCTCAGCCCGGCTATCCGGCCCTCCCGCACCGGCCCGTCCAGCAGCAGCTCCCGCAGCACCTCCGCCCGCAGGGTGCGCTCGGGACCCCACGAGCCGCCCTGCCCGGGGTCCTCGTCGTCGCCCTCCCGGAAGTCGACACCCTCGCCGAGCGGGAAGGCGTCCCGGACGCGGCGCTCGGCCGGCGTCAGGTCCGTGATCTCCATGCTCAGCCCCGCGCCCCCGCCAGCGCCTTCGTGATCCCCTGCTCCCGCGGCCCCAGGAAGGTCGGATCCGGATGGAACACCGCGTCCAGCGCCGCCTTGCCCGCCGCGAAGATCTCCCGGGTGCCGCCGTAGTACCAGGTCGCGTCGTGCTTGTCCTGGACCCCGACGCCGTACGAGTCGACCCCCGCCGCCTCGCACAGCGCGACCGCCCGCCGGATGTGGAAGCCCTGGCTGATGAGCACCGCCCGGTCCACCCCGAAGATCTTCTTGGCCCGCACGCACGAGTCCCAGGTGTCGAAACCGGCGTAGTCGCTGACGATCCGCCGGTCCGGCACGCCGTGCTTCTTCAGGTACGCGCGCATGGCGTCCGGCTCGTCGTAGTCCTTGCGGCTGTTGTCCCCGGTGACCAGCACCACCTCGACCCGGCCCGCCCGGTACAGCTGCGCCGCCGCGTCCAGCCGGTGCGCCAGGTACGGCGAGGGTTCGCCGTTCCACAGACCGGCCCCGAAGACCATGGCGACCTCGGCGCGCGGCGCGTCCGCGGTCGTCCGCAGCCGGTCCGCCGTCGACACGAACAGCCAGGCCGCCGGCAGCAGCGCCAGCACGCACACGGCCATCACGGCCTGCACCAGCCGCCGCTGCCCTCGGCGGGTGCGCGGCAGCCGCGATCGACGGATCTTCATGCGTCCCCCCATTGACCCGGTCCCATGTGAACGGTTGATCGGTTCCGACCATGGAGGACGCGCGGGACGGCGCTCCGGTTCGCCTCACATCCCGCCGCCGTGCGCCGTGAACCCATGGAAAACACTCGTGACGACCGTGCAACGGCGACGCAACCTCCGGCCGTCAGGATCTCCGTATGACGGCGTCGCATCCTCTCCCCGACGGGCCCAGCGTCCACCTGGACAGCACGGCGGACCTCATGAGCGCCATCAGCAGTCGGCTCGCCGACCGGCTCAGGCTCGTCTCGCCGAGCGGCGGGCCCCGCCGCGCCGCGCCCGCCCTCGTACTGGTGGCCCACGGCAGCCGGGACCCGCGCGCGCTGGACACCGTACGCACGCTCATGGAGCGGGTACGCGAGCTGCGCCCCGCGCTGCCCGTCCGGCTGGGCCACATCGAGCTGAACGAGCCGCTGCTGCCCGACACCCTCGCAGCCCTCGGCAGCGCCCCCGCCGTCCTCGTACCGCTCCTGCTCGGCCGCGGCTACCACGTCAAGCAGGACATCCCCGAGATGGCCGCCGCCGCGTCCGCCCGGGCCAGCCTGGCCGCCCCGCTCGGCCCGCACCCGCTCCTCGTGGAGACCCTCTACGACCGCCTGACCGAGGCCGGCTGGCACACGCCCGAGGGCGACGTCGCCCGCCGCTCGACCGCGGTGGTCCTCGCCGCGGCAGGCTCCCGCGACCCCGACTCCGCGACGGACACCCGCCGCACGGCCCGCCTCCTCGCCGACCGCCTCGGAGTCCCGGTCGTCCCGGCGTACGCCTCGGCCGCGACCCCCACGGTGCAGTCAGCGGTGCGCGCCCTGACGGCCCGGGGCCGCCACCGGGTGGCGATCGCGTCGTACTTCACGGCCCCGGGCCGCTTCGCGACACAGTGCGCGGACCAGGCGCCATGGATAGCGGCGGCTCCATTGGGGGCGCACGAGGCGATGGCCCGCTTGGTGGTGCACCGATACGAGGAGGCCTTGGCAGCACGGTCGATCGCAGCTGCCTGAGGGACCATCCGCAGCCGCCCGAATTCCGCACCCGGCAGATCACCGGGCGCCCGGCACCCCCCAATTGTCACTGCCGCCGCTTACTGTCAAAGCATGGAAGGCACCGCACCCGAGAACGCTTACGACCCGACGTCAGTCGAACGCTGGGCCCCCGAACCCGACAAGCGCCCAGGCCGCACCGCCTTCCAGCGCGACCGCGCCCGCATCCTGCACAGCGCAGCGCTCCGCCGCCTGGCCGGCAAGACCCAAGTGGTCACGCCCGGTACACGCAGCCTCGCCTGGGACGCGAGCCCCCGCACCCGCCTCACCCACTCCCTGGAGTGCGCCCAGGTCGGCCGCGAGCTGGGCGCAGCCCTCGGCTGTGACCCCGACCTGGTCGAAGCCGCCTGCCTCTCCCACGACCTCGGCCACCCGCCCTTCGGCCACAACGGCGAACAGGCGCTGAACGAGTTCGCCGACGACTGCGGCGGTTTCGAGGGCAACGCCCAGTCCCTCAGACTCCTCACCCGGATCGAGCCCAAGCGGTTCACCCCGGAGGGCTCCGTCGGCCTCAACCTCACCCGCGCCGCCCTGGACGCCGCCACCAAGTACCCCTGGCAGCGCGGCGCGCACCCCACCGACCCGGCGTCGAAGAAGTTCGGCGTGTACGAGGACGACCGCCCGGTGTTCGACTGGGTCCGCAAGACCGCCCCCGGCACCCGCACCTGCTTCGAGGCACAGGTCATGGACTGGGCGGACGACGTGGCCTACTCGGTGCACGACGTCGAGGACGGCCTGCACGCCGGCCACATCGACCCCAACTGCCTGCACGCCGAGCCCGAACGGCAGGCGGTGTTCGAGGTCGCCATCGGCCGCTACGTCCCCGCGGACACGGACCCCGAGGAACTCGCCGCTGCCCTCGACCGCCTCCAGGACCAGGAGTGGTGGCCGCACGGCTACGACGGCACGGCGGTCGCCCAGGCCCGCCTGAAGGACGCCACCAGCCAGCTCATCGGCCGGTTCTGCCTGGCCGCCGAGGGCGCCACACGCGCCGCGTACGGCAGCGGCCGGCTCACCCGCTACGACGCCGAACTCGTCGTACCCCGCGAGACGCGGATGGAGTGCGCGGTGCTCAAGGCGGTCGCGGACCGGTATGTGATGCAGCGCGCCGAGCAGGAGCGGCTGCGCGCCGATCAGCGGGTGGTCGTGGCGGAGCTGGCGGAGGCGCTCACGGCCCGCGCTCCCGACGGTCTGGATCCGCAGTTTCGGGCGCTGTTCGACGGGGCAGGCGACGACCACGCGCGCAAGCGGGTGATCGTCGACCAGATCGCATCTCTCACCGACGCCTCGGCCCGCTCGCTGCACGCGAGACTTACGGGGCATATGTGAGAGGAAAGTGACCCACCGTGGCCTGATCGGGTCACTCCCTCTTCCCGCAGCACGCTGCGTGCGGGACGCTCGCATGTGGCGGCACCCTTAAGAGGAGGCATCAAGTGGTCGACGCGGATCAGACATTCGTCATCGTCGGAGGCGGCCTCGCCGGAGCGAAGGCGGCCGAGACGCTCCGTGCGGAGGGCTTCACCGGCCGGGTGATACTGATCAGCGACGAACGCGACCACCCCTACGAACGGCCGCCGCTGTCCAAGGGCTTCCTGCTCGGCAAGGAGGAGCGGGACAGCGTCTTCGTGCACGAGCCCGGCTGGTACGCGCAGCACGACGTCGAACTGCACCTCGGCCAGACCGTCGTCGCGATCGACCGCTCCGCGAAGACCGTCCGCCTGGGCGACGGCACCGTCATCCGCTACGACAAGCTGCTCCTCGCGACCGGCGCCGAGCCGCGCCGCCTGGACATCCCCGGCACCGACCTGGTGGGCGTCCACCATCTGCGCCGCCTCGCCCACGCCGAGCGGCTCAAACACGTCCTCGCCTCCCTCGGCCGGGACAACGGGCACCTCGTGATCGCGGGCGCCGGCTGGATCGGCCTGGAGGTCGCGGCGGCGGCCCGCGAGTACGGCGCCGAGGTGACGGTGATCGAGCCGCTGCCCACCCCGCTGCACAGCGTCCTCGGCCCCGAGCTGGGCAACGTCTTCGCGCAGCTGCACCGCGAGCACGGCGTGCGCTTCCACTTCGGCGTGCGGCTCACCGAGATCGTCGGCCAGGACGGCATGGTCTTCGCGGTCCGCACCGACGACGGCGAGGAGCACCCGGCGCACGAGGTCCTCGCGGCGATCGGCGCGGCACCGCGCACCGGCCTGGCCGAGGCGGCGGGCCTTGAGCTGGCCGACCGGGCGCACGGCGGCGGCGTCGCGGTCGACGAACGCCTGCGCACCACCGACCCCGACATCTACGCGGCCGGTGACGTCGCGGCCTTCCCGCTCGACCTCTTCGGCACCAGGATCCGCGTGGAGCACTGGGCCAACGCCCTGAACGGCGGACCGGCGGCGGCGCGCTCGATGCTGGGCCAGGACGTCGTCCACGACCGGGTGCCCTACTTCTTCACCGACCAGTACGACCTGGGGATGGAGTACAGCGGCTGGGCGCCGCCCGGGTCGTACGACGAGGTGGTGATCCGGGGCGACGCGGGCAAGCGGGAGTTCATCGCGTTCTGGATCAAGGAGGGGCGCGTCCTGGCCGGGATGAACGTGAACGTGTGGGATGTCACAGAGCCGATCCAGAAGCTGATCCGCTCCAGGGCCCAGGTGGACACGGAGGCCCTGGCGGACCCGCACGTGCCGCTCGGCAGCCTGGCCTCCTGAACACCGGGGGTGTCGGTCCGGCCCCGTGCTGCAATTCCCGGGGGGCATCCCCCGGACCCCCGGCCGGAGGTCGGCAAGCGCGCCCCAGGAGTGTCAGTTCAGCCCCGTAGAATTCACACGTGGCAGGACGGATCAACGACGAGGACGTGAAGGCGGTACGGGACGCGGTCCCGATCGACGCCGTGGTCTCCGAGTACCTCCAGCTGCGCAACGCGGGCGGCGGCAACCTCAAGGGCCTGTGCCCCTTCCACGACGAGAAGTCGCCGTCCTTCCAGGTCAGCCCGAGCAAGGGACTCTTCCACTGCTTCGGCTGCCAGGAGGGTGGCGACACCATCACCTTCGTCATGAAGGTGGACCACCTCTCCTTCTCGGAGGCGGTCGAGCGGCTGGCCGCCCAGGCCGGCATCACGCTGCGTTACGAGGAGGGCGGGTACAACCCCGCCCACCAGCGCGGCGAGCGCATCCGGCTGGTCGAGGCGCACAAGGTCGCCGCCCAGTGGTACGCCGAGCAGCTCGCCACCAGCCCCGAGGCCGAGACCGGCCGGCTCTTCCTCGCCGAGCGCGGCTTCGACCAGGCCGCCGCCGTCCACTTCAGCGTCGGCTACAGCCCCCAGGGCTGGGACCACCTCACCCGCTACCTGCGCGGGAAGGGCTTCACCGACAAGGAACTGATCCTCTCCGGCCTCTCCCAGGAGGGCCGCCGCGGCCCCATCGACCGCTTCCGGGGCCGCCTGATGTGGCCCATCCGGGACATCGGCGGCGAGGTCGTCGGCTTCGGCGCCCGCAAGCTGTACGAGGCGGACAACGGCCCGAAGTACCTGAACACGCCCGAGACGGCGATCTACAAGAAGTCCCAGGTCCTGTACGGCATCGACCTTGCGAAGCAGAACATCGCCAAGGCCAGCCGGGCCGTCGTCGTCGAGGGCTACACGGACGTCATGGCCTGCCACCTCGCCGGCGTCACGACCGCGATCGCCACCTGCGGTACCGCCTTCGGCGGCGACCACATCAAGATCCTCCGCCGGCTGCTGATGGACAACGGCTCGGCCCGCGTGATCTTCACCTTCGACGGCGACGCGGCCGGCCAGAAGGCGGCCCTGCGCGCCTTCGAGGACGACCAGAAGTTCGCCGCCGAGACATACATCGCCGTCGCCCCGGACGGCATGGACCCCTGCGAGCTGCGCCTGGCCAAGGGCGACGAGGCGGTCGCCGACCTGGTCGAGCCCCGCACCCCGCTCTTCGAGTTCGCGCTCCGCCAGATCGTGGCCCGCTACGACCTCGACACCCCGGCCGGCCGCGCCGCAGCCCTGGACGAGGCCGCCCCGATCGTCGCCCGCATCAAGAACAGCGGCGCCCAGCACGAGGTCGCCGTCGAACTGGCCGGCATGCTCGGCATCCTCGACACCCAGTTCGTGGTCAAGCGAGTGGCCCAGCTGGCCCGCTGGGCCCGCGAACGCGGCGGCAAGGGCGGCCCGCAGCAGCAGCCCCGCGCCCCGCAGCAGCAGTGGGAGGGAGCATCCCGCCCGGCGAACTCCGGCCCGGCTCTCACCCTGCGCAACCCCGTCTACGCCACCGAGCGCGAACTGCTCAAACTCGCCCTGCAGCGGCCCGAGCTGGTGTCGCCCGCGTTCGACGCGTACGGCGTCGACGAGTTCACCGCCCCTCCCTACGCGGCCGTACGCCAGGCGATCGCGGAGGCGGGCGGCGCCGAGTACGGCGGCCAGGACCCGCAGGAGTACCTGGTCCGCGTCCGGGACGCGGCCCCCGACGACACGGTCCGGGCGATGGTGACGGAGCTGGCGGTGGAGGCGATCCTGCGCCGCACGGTCGACGAGGCCTACGCCGGCGAACAGCTCGTCACGGTCCGGCGCCGGGCCGTGACCCGTCGACTCACCGATCTCCAGGGCACCTTGACCCGGCTCGGGCACTCGGATCCGGCGCAGTCGGCCGCCGTCCAGAACGAGATGATGGTCCTCACCAGGTACGACAGGGCGCTGCAGGACGAGGGTCCCTCGGCTCTCTGAGCACCAGGGTCACCAACGGGTCACGGACCGGACGCAAAAAGTCACCGCACGCCCCTCGTAGCGGGGATGTGTCGTACTCCACACTGGGGGCGGTGTCCGAGTCCTCGGAGCGCAGGCCGTCGACTCTGCTCCCGAAGTACCGCTGCCGTACTCCTTGAGCAGCGAACATCCTGGAGGTCGCCCCCGTGCAGACCCAGACCCTCACTCAGACCGACAGCAGCACCGGTGCCACCCCCGGCGAGCCGGACGAGGAGACCGGCGTCGTCGCGGCCGTGCCGCCACAGAGCCGTGGCGCGCATCACCCGGAGACCGCCGAGACGGCCGCGGAGCCGACGGAGCCGCCCGCCGACGCGCTCGCGGAGGACGCCGAGGAGCCCGCGGAGGAGCCCGCGGAGGAGCCCGCCGAGGAGCCTGCCGAGGCGCCGGTCGCCGCCCGGGCCGAGAGCGGGGGTCCCTCCGCCGACCTGTTCCGCCAGTACCTGCGCGAGATCGGCCGTATCCCGCTGCTCACCGCCGCCGAGGAGGTCGAACTCGCCCGCCGGGTGGAGGCCGGCCTGTTCGCCGAGGAGAAGCTGAGCAGCACCCCCGACCTGGACACCCAGCTCGCCATGGACCTGGACCGGCTCGTCGTGCTGGGCCGGATGGCCAAGCGGCGGCTCATCGAGGCCAACCTGCGGCTCGTGGTCTCGGTCGCCAAGCGGTACGTCGGCCGCGGGCTGACCATGCTCGACCTCGTCCAGGAGGGCAACCTCGGGCTCATCCGGGCCGTGGAGAAGTTCGACTACGCCCGCGGCTACAAGTTCTCCACGTACGCCACCTGGTGGATCCGGCAGGCCATGTCCCGCGCCCTCGCCGACCAGGCCCGCACCATCCGCGTCCCCGTGCACGTCGTCGAGCTGATCAACCGCGTCGTACGGGTGCAGCGGCGGATGCTCCAGGAACGCGGCTACGAGCCCACCCCGGACGAGGTCGCCGCCCACCTCGACCTTGCGCCCGAGCGGGTCGGCGAGGTCCTGCGGCTCGCCCAGGAACCGGTCTCCCTGCACGCGCCCGTGGGGGAGGAGGACGACGTGGCCCTCGGCGACCTCATCGAGGACGGCGACGCGGCCAGCCCCGTGGAGTCCGCCGCGTTCCTGCTGCTGCGCGAGCACCTGGAAGCGGTGCTGTCCACGCTCGGCGAGCGCGAGCGCAAGGTCGTCCAGCTCCGCTACGGACTGATCGACGGCCGCCCCCGCACCCTGGAGGAGATCGGCCGGCTGTTCGGCGTGACCCGGGAGCGCATACGCCAGATCGAGTCCAAGACCCTCAACAAGCTCCGGGACCACGCCTTCGCGGACCAGTTGCGGGGTTACCTGGACTGAAAAGCAGGCAGGGGCCGCCACAGTCGCGTGGCGGCCCCTGCCTGCTGGTCGGCTTCTCTGGGCCTAGTCGACTTCCGCCAGCGCCTGCGCGAACTGGGCCTTGTACAGCCGCGCGTACGCCCCGTCCGCCTCCAACAGGTCCGTGTGCGCGCCCTGTTCCACGATCGAGCCGTTCTCCATCACCAGGATCGTGTCGGCGTCCCGGATGGTGGAGAGCCGGTGCGCGATCACGAACGACGTACGGCCGTGCGCGAGTTTGGCCATCGCCTTCTGGATCAGCACCTCGGTACGGGTGTCGACGGAGCTGGTCGCCTCGTCCAGCACCAGGATCACGGGGTCGGACAGGAACGCCCGCGCGATCGTGATGAGCTGCTTCTCACCGGCGCTGACCCCGGTGCCCTCGTCGTCGATCACGGTGTCGTAGCCGTCGGGGAGGGTGCGGATGAACCGGTCGGCGTGCGCCGCCCGTGCCGCCTCCTCGATCTCGCCCCGGGTGACCTCCCGCGAGGCGCCGTACGCGATGTTCTCCGCGATGGTGCCGCCGAACAGCCAGGTGTCCTGGAGCACCATGCCGATGCCGGACCGCAGTTCGTCGCGGGACATCTTCCGGATGTCCACCCCGTCGAGAGTGATCCGGCCGCCCGACACGTCGTAGAACCGCATCAGCAGGTTGACCAGCGTGGTCTTGCCCGCGCCGGTCGGGCCGACGATGGCCACCGTCTGGCCCGGCCGCACCGTCAGCGACAGGTCCTCGATCAGCGGCTTGTCGGGGTCGTAGCGGAACGCCACCTGCTCCAGGTCCACCAGCCCGCGCAGCTCGGCCGGCCGCTCGCCCGGCACCGGGTCCGCCTCCTGCTCCTCCGCGTCCAGGAGTTCGAAGATCCGCTCCGCCGACGCCACACCCGACTGCACCAGGTTCGCCATCGACGCGACCTGCGTCAGCGGCATCGAGAACTGCCGCGAGTACTGGATGAAGGCCTGCACGTCACCGATGGAGAGCGAGCCCGAGGCCACCCGCAGGCCGCCGACGACCGCCACCAGGATGTAGTTCAGGTTCGACACGAACATCATCAGCGGCTGCATGATGCCGCTGTTGAACTGCGCCTTGAACGCGGCCTGGTACAGCGCCTCGTTCTGCTCGGCGAACTGCTGCGCCGACTCCTCCTGGCGCCCGAACACCTTCACCAGGGTGTGCCCGGTGTACATCTCCTCGACGTGCGCGTTCAGCTTGCCGGTGGTGCGCCACTGCTGCACGAAGTGCGGCTGCGACCGCTTGCCGACGCGGGCGGCCACGAAGACCGACAGCGGCACGGTCACCAGCGCGACCAGCGCGAGGATCCAGGAGACCCAGAACATCATCGCGAGCACGCCGATGATGGTGAGCACCGCGTTGATCAGCTGTCCCATCGACTGCTGGAGCGTCTGCCCGATGTTGTCGATGTCGTTGGTCGCGCGGGAGAGCACCTCGCCGCGCTGGCGCTTGTCGAAGTACGACAGCGGCAGCCGGGACAGCTTCGTCTGCACGTCCTCCCGCATCCGGAACATCGTGCGGTTGACGGTCCGGTTGACCAGCCGGGTCGCGATCGCCGTCAGCAGACCGGCCAGCAGGAACGTTCCCGTGGCGAGCAGCAGCACGCTGCCGACGGCACCGAAGTCGATGCCCTTGCCGGGCGTGAAGTCCGTGCTCTGCAGCATGTCCGCGATCGAGCCGCGGCCATGTGCCCGCATGGAGTCGAGCACCTGCTCCTTGCTGGAGCCGGCGGGCATCTGCCGGCCGATGATGCCGGCGAAGACCAGGTCGGTCGCCCTGCCGAGGATCTTCGGGCCGACCACGCTCAGCGCCACGCTGACCACCAGGCACAGCAGCAGCGTGTACAGGGTGAGCCGTTCGGGCTTGAAGTGGGAGAGGAGCCGCTTGCCCGACCCCTTGAAGTCCATCGAGCGCTGGTCCGGGCCGCCTCCGGCCATCATGCGTCCCATGGGCCCGGCCATCAGGCGGCCTCCGCTTCCGTCAGCTGGGAGAGCACGATCTCCCGGTAGGTCTCGTTCGTCGTCATCAGCTCGTGGTGCCGGCCGGAGCCGACCACGAGGCCCTCGTCCAGCACGATGATCCGGTCGGCGTCCCGGATGGTCGCCACGCGCTGCGCGACGATGACGACGGTCGCCTCGGCGGTCTCCTCGGCGAGGGCCGCACGCAGTGCCGCGTCCGTCGCGTAGTCGAGGGCGGAGAAGGAGTCGTCGAAGAGGTAGATCTCCGGGCGCTGCACCAGTGTGCGGGCGATGGCGAGCCGCTGGCGCTGGCCGCCGGAGACGTTGGTGCCGCCCTGCGCGATGGGCGCGTTCAGCCCGCCCTCCAGCTTGCTCACGAAGTCCTTGGCCTGCGCCACCTCCAGCGCGTGCCACAGCTCCTCGTCGGTGGCGTCCGGGTTGCCGTAGCGCAGGTTGGTGGCCACCGTGCCCGCGAACAGGTACGGCTTCTGCGGCACCATCCCGACGGTTTTGGCCAGCAGCTTCGGGTCGACCTCCGAGACGTCGACGCCGTCCACCAGCACCTGGCCCTCGGTGGCGTCGAACAGCCGCGGGACGAGGCCCAGCAGCGTCGACTTGCCGCTGCCCGTGGAGCCGATCACGGCGGTCGTCTCGCCCGGCCGGGCGGCCAGGTCGATGGACTTCAGCACCGGCTCCTCGGCGCCCGGATAGCGGAAGCCCGCGCCCCGGATCTCCAGGTGCCCGTGCCCGCGCAGCTCGGTGACGGGCGCGAGCGGCGGTACGACGCTCGAATCGGTCCCCAGGACCTCCTGGATGCGCTCGGCGCACACCTCGGCGCGCGGCACCATCATGAACATGAAGGTGGCCATCATCACGGACATGACGATCTGCATCAGATAGGCGAGGAACGCGGTCAGGTCACCGATCTGCATCCCGCCGCTGTCGATGCGGTGCGCGCCGAACCACACCACCGCGACGGACGACAGGTTCACCACCGTCATCACGATCGGGAACATCAGCGCGAGCATCCGGCCGGTGGCCAGCTGCATCTCGGTCAGGTCGGCGTTGGCCTTCCCGAACCGCCTCTGCTCGTACTCGTCCCGGACGAAGGCGCGGATCACCCGGTTGCCGGTGATCTGCTCGCGCAGCACCCGGTTCACGGTGTCCAGGCGGACCTGCATGGACCGGAACAGCGGGCGCAGCCGGCGCACGATCAGCGTCACCGAGATGCCGAGCACGGGGACGACGGCGACGAGCACCGCCGACAGCGGCACGTCCAGGCCGAGGGCCAGCACGATGCCGCCCACACACATGATGGGCGCCGACACCATCAGCGTGAACGTCATCAGGGCCAGCATCTGGACCTGCTGTACGTCGTTGGTCGTACGGGTGATGAGGGAGGGCGCCCCGAAGTGACCGATCTCACGTGCGGAGAAGGACTGGACCCGGTCGAAGACGGCCCCGCGCACGTCCCGGCCGAGCGCCGAGGCGGTCCGGGCGCCGTAGTAGACGGCGCCGATGTTGCACACAACCTGGGCCAGCGAGATGCCGATCATCAAGGCGCCCAAGGACAGGATGTAACCCGTGTCGCCCTTCACGACACCGTTGTCGATGATGTCGGCATTGAGGGTGGGCAGGTAGAGGGTGGCGCAGGTCTGCAGGAACTGCAGCGCCACCAGGACGGCTATAGGTTTCTTGTAGGGCCTGAGATAGGTCCGCAGAAGTCGTATGAGCACGCTACGTCTCTCGGAGTCGGCGGTAGGGGCTGGTCGACTGCCCCTGGCCCCTATCGTCGAACACTCCACCGGCGTTACCTCAACCGATTAACCCAATCGGTGTACCCAACCCCCGGGTGATCAGGGGTTTCAGAGACGGAACGCCCCCGGATGGGTCTGCTCGCGCACCGAGACGAACTGCTGCCGCACCGCCTGCCCGACGGGCAGGTCGTCGCCCGGATCCAGGACCTGCGCCGCCGCGCCCTGCCAGGCCGGCGGGGTACGCGGGTCGAGGGCGCCCTGCGACACCCCGAGCGCCCACGCCGCCTGCCGGGCCGCGCCGATCGCCGCGTAGTCCGCGGGCTGCGGTACGACGACCTGGGCGCCGAACAGCGAGGGCGCCGCGGCCTGCACGGCGGACAGCTCGGCGGCCGGGCCCAGCAGGAAGATCCGCCGTACCTCCACACCCCGCCCGCGCAGCACGTCCAGCGCGTCCGCGAGCCCGCACAGCATGCCCTCGAACGCGGCCCGCGCCAGATGCTCCGGCTTCATCGACTCCCGCCGCAGCCCCGCGATCGTCCCGGCGGTGTGCGGCAGATTCGGCGTGCGCTCACCCTCCAGATAGGGGAGGAGGACGAGCCCGTGGGCGCCCGGCGTGGACTTCATCGCCAGCTCGGACAGGCTCTCCAGATCGGGCAGCCCGAGCAGTTCGGCGGTGCCGCGCAGGGTCCGTACGGCGTTGAGGGTCGTCACGACCGGCAGGTGCATGCCGGTGGCGTCGGCGAGGGACGTGATCATCCCGGACTGGTCGGCCAGCGCCTCCGGGTGGACGGCCATCACGGAGCCCGAGGCGCCGAGGGACACGACCGCGTCGCCCAGCCCGAGCCCGAGCCCGAAGGCTGCGGCCATGGTCTCCCCGGTCCCGGCCGAGATCAGCAGCCCCTCCGGGGTCGTACCGGCCGCCTCCGACGGGCCGATCACCTCCGGCAGCAGCGACTGGTGCCCGAGCGCCAGCTCGACCAGGTCGGGCCGGTAGGAGCCGGTGGCCGCGGACCAGTACCCGGTGCCGGAGGCGCCGCCGCGGTCGGTGGTCCGGCGCACGGGCCGGCCCAGCAGCTGCCAGACCAGCCAGTCGTGGGCCTGTAGCAGGGTCGCGGTGCGCAGCGCGTTCTCGGGCTCGTTCTTGGCGAGCCAGCGCAGCTTGGTCACGGGCTGCGCGGCCTGCGGCACACAGCCCACGGCCTGCGCCCAGGCCTCCCGCCCGCCGAGCGCCTCGACCAGGTCGGCCGCGGCGACCTGCGCCCGCTTGTCACCGCCGACGAGCGCCGGGCGCACAGTGGCGCCCTGGGCGTCGAGCGGGATCAGTGCGTTCTGCTGCGCGGAGACGCCGATGGCCTGCACACCCTCCAGCAGTCCGCCCCCGGCGGCCTCGCCCAGGGACAGCAGCCAGGCCTGCGGGTCCACGTCGCTGGGACGCTTCTCGCCGTCCGGCGCCTCGATCGGATGCGGCGCGTATCCCTGCCGTATGACGGCACCGGTGTCCGTGTCACAGACCACGATGCGAGTGAAATCGGGCGAGCTGTCCAACCCGGCGACTATCCCCATAACGAGAATTTTGCAGCATCGTCGTGGGGTTTCCTGCCGTTGGGCGGGTGTGGGTCCGGTGTCAGGTGTTGCTCGTGCCCCAGTCGTCCTCGGGGGTGCCGTCGAGGTTGCGCTCGCGCAGGGAGCGGACACGCTGGGTCACCGATGCGGGGACTCGGTCGCCGACCTTGTGGCTGACCGTGTGGAAGGCCTTGCCGGCGTAGACGCGGCCCTGCTGGGCGGCGGTCTCGGCGGTGTTGCGGACGGCGGGGTTCTGCGCGATCTGGTGAGCGCACTTCTTCAGCTGCTCGTAGCGCTCGCGTCCGGCCCGCGTGCCGAGCACGTAACCGAGGGCGAGTCCGGCGACGAACGTGAGCCGGTAGCGCATGGCGGCCACCCTTCCCTTGTGTAGGTCTCTGGTGCGGCGTCGAGCCGAGGGGAACCGATTGGCGGAGCACCCCCCTGCTTGCGCTAATGTATGTGTCGCAGCGAGCGCACGCCCCCTGGCGAATACCCAGGTAGGTGCGTTCGATGCAAACGAGGCGATCCTCCGTAGCTCAATTGGCAGAGCAGCCGGCTGTTAACCGGCAGGTTACTGGTTCGAGTCCAGTCGGGGGAGCTTCGGTCCTCCGTAGCTCAATTGGCAGAGCAGCCGGCTGTTAACCGGCAGGTTACTGGTTCGAGTCCAGTCGGGGGAGCGCATTGAACGAGGGCCCCTTGGGGGTCCTTTTTCATGTCCGTTTCATGCCCGCCGGAACCGCCGCGCCTGCGGCGATGTCCTCAAGGTCATGAAGCAGCACAGAAGCCGACCATCCGAAGCAGGAGATCGTATGAGCGGCTATGCTGCGGCAGACGGCGCGCACACTTGTACGCGACACGCCGCTATGGGGCGGTAGCTCAGCCGGTTAGAGCAGCGGACTCATAATCCGTCGGCCGTGGGTTCGAGTCCCACCCGCCCCACCACTCACGTGGTTCGAAAAATCGTTCTGACCAGCGTCTTCGCTGGTCGGGAGCGAGTACGGAAGGATCTTGGCGGCCCTTCTCGATCATGGTTTCATGATCGTGAGGACAAATTGAGGACGCAGGTCACGCGGCGGGACGCAATCCCTCGTCCGGCCCATCCTCGTCGGCCTCGGGAGCCTCGTCGGCGCCCTCCTCGGCCTGGCTCTGGGGCTCGTCCTGCTCCTCTTTCGGAGGGGTCTTCTTCTGCGGGGACCGGGGCACGACTGCGCTCGTCGACTCCGCCTCGGCGGTCAGAAGCTGAGGCAGGACGCTCGTGTACGTGTCCGAGGTGATCTGGCGGGAGCTGTGGCCAAGCCGCTCCTGGACCACCTTGATGTCGGCCTTGCCGAGAAGCGCGAGCGTGGCCGACAGGTGCCGCGTGTCGTGCAGGCGGATCGGCGGGAGTCCCGACAGCTCCACGAGCCGGTTGAAGCGTCGGCTGATCCAGTCGGGGTGCAGGGGCTCGCCGTTCTCGTGCGTCCAGACCCGGTTGCTCTCAACCCAGGCGGCTTCGCCGGACCACTGCTCACGCTCCTTGTCCTGGGTGACCTGCCACTCCTCCCACTTCCCGCGCGTCTGGGAGTCGAGGGTGACGGTGCGGACGCTGTCCTGCTTCGGCGCCTCGTCGTACTGCCGGTACGCGATCTCCACGATCTGGGCGGAGATCCGGAACCACGAACCGGAGAGGCTGACCTCCGTCCAGGGCAGCGCGCACATCTCGCCGCGTCGCGGGCCACGGAAGATGAACCCGTGCCACATGCCGCAGAGTCGGTCGTCGGAGATGAAGTCGAGGAACTGGCCGGTCTGCTCCGGGGTCCAGACCATGACGGGGCTGGGCTTCTGGCCGGTCCGCTTCCACTCTTCGACCCGTTCGGGCGTCCAGACCAGAGCCTTGGGGCGCCTGACCGCCGGCAGCTCGACCATGGCCGCCCAGTTGGTCGCGTACTCGCCGCGCTTGATGCCGCTGCCCAGGAACGAGCTGAGGGTGGCGTTGATGCGGTGCATCGTCGCGGCGCTGGTGATCTTCCGCTTGCCCTTGCGTCCCTCACGGAGAGCGGCGTTGGCAGCCAGGTAGGCCCGGCGCGTGGCGCGGCGCTCCTCCTTCTTGCCCGCGGCGCGAACCCACGCCGTGTGGGCGGCGTCGCGCGCCTCCTCCAACTCCACCACCCTGGCGTGGTGAAGCAGCCGCTCGGAGTTCTCTCGCTCGATCGCGTCGTACATCGCCTCGACGTGGCGCAGCTTGAGGTCCCGCCGCTTGATGTGCCCGAGGTGCGGTTCGAGGTAGAGGGTGATGTGCTCCTCATACCCGTGCCGGGTGGTGCGGGCCAGGCCCCTCTTCCTCTTGAGCCAGCTATTCAGGTCCTCGCCCACGGTGGCGTCGCTGAGCACGTCAGCGCCTCCGATGGCGTCGCGGTAGATCTCCTCTGCCTTGGCCTTCGCGTCGTTCTTGGTGGCGAATCCCCCTCGCCGTACGCGCCGACGCTTGCCGCCCTCCCCGGCTTCCAGCTCGAAGTAGAAGTACCAGGTGCCGTGCCCCTTCTGCGGGAGCTTCGGGCAGTTTGCGTCAAGCATGCGCATTTTGGGCTGCCCGTTGGCGTTGAGTATGGGAGCGCCGTCCTCGTCGACGGCCGGTGCCTTGCACGCGCAGCGCCGGTAGTAGCTGGGATCGAACACGAACATCCCCTTCGTGGCTTTCGGTTGTGGATCTTCTGTGCCGGTCCTTGTCGAACCGATGCTCTATCTTGCCCCAACACTCCAGTGTTGGCGTATCCTTAAGTGACGTTGGCGCGGGGGAGAACGCGACAACGGGAATGACAACGAAGGACGCCTCCGTAGGTACGGCCTCCGGGACCAGCCCAATGACCCTGGAGGAACTGCTCGCGCTGCCGCCGACTGTGAACGTCACGACGGCTGCTCGGGTCCTGGGTATCGGTGTGCACAAGGCTTACAACTTGATCAAGGAGGGATCTTTCCCCGTGCAGACGCTCACTCTGGGCAGCACGGTGAGGGTCCCTACGGCTGCGCTCTGGCGAGTGCTCGGAGTGACGCCGCCGCGCAGTGATCATCCGTAGCTTTCACATATCGATTCCTTGGTCACGGCCCTACTCACAGGGCCGTGACCTAGGATCAGGCGGTCGCAGGAGGCGCATGAGAGAAGAACGGACGACCGCATGCCACGGCTCTACGGTTTCGACGACGCGTCGCGTCGTCGGCTGCGTGATGACGAGGTGGGCCCGCTTCGCCAGATGGTGAGCCGAGCGTTGCAGGGCGGCCAGTCCAACGCGGACGTCGCCGTGTGGGCGAATGGTGAGGGCTACAGGGGCACGCTCGGGGGAGAGTGGAAGGACGCGTCGGTCGGACGCCTCTTCCGGAACCCGGCGATTGCCGGACTGCGCTATGACGACGATGGTGAACTCGTCGACGCCGGCCACCCAGGCGCCATCACTCCGGAAGAGTTCAAGGCCCTCCAAGAGCGGGACCAGCGCCGCAAGACGGGTGACGCTGCCCCGCCCTACGACTACCTCCTGGTGGATGGCGCCAGCACGTGCGGCAAGTGCACCTGGGCGCTTCAGGGGGCACGCACGAACGCCGGGACGCCCGGGTACCGCTGCCGTCCAAAGGACAAGGATGGCCGCGGTGGCTGCGGTGAAGTCCGCATCGATGGCGAACTCCTGGAGAACTACGTCGGCGAGTACGTCGTGGCCGAGCTTCTCAAGCCCGGCATCCGCGACCAGATCCTCAAGGCTCAGGCTGCCGTCCGCGCCCAGATCGAGAAGATGAAGGCAACCATCGAAGACTTGGAGGGCCGCCGCGGTGAAGCGGCGACCCTCTACGGTCAGCGGCAGATCAGCAGCGATGCGTTCGTGGCCGCCGATCGCGAGATCACGGCCAACCTCAAGGACACCCGATCGCGCCTGCGGTACGCCGAGCAGATGGCGGACTTCTCCCTCGGCAACGCCAAGGACCTGGTGCGGTGGTGGAACACGGCGCCGTCCGCGTCCAAGAGAGCCATCGTGAGGTTGTTCCTGGAGAACATCGAAGTGTTCCCCGCGAGGGCCCGAGGAGTGCGCACCGTTGAGCCTGGCAGGGTGGTCCTGCACTGGCGCAAGCTGCCTGGCCTGTCAGACGCCCGCTGAAACGGACGCCTTGCGCAGTGCGATGCGCCTACCGACCATCGCCATGGTCAGGCCCGAGATGAGCGCGATGGTGGCGAGACCGGCGAGGGCGGGCGAGACGATCTCCTCTGCGCCCAGCGACCACGGGTGGCCGAGGTAGTGGGTCACCAGGTATGAGCCCTTGCTGGCCGCGTACGCGACACCCAGGATGGCTGCTGCGGCCGACATGCCCAGGCCACGCGCCGACCAGACGTGTCCGCTCCGTCTCGCGGACAGAGCCATACCGGAGCAGAGGAACGCGATCTCGCCGCACGTGATCGCCACGTAGGCGAGGTAGACCATGAGGTAGACGGTGACGCCTGGAACTGTGGCGTACTCCGTCGTGAACTCAATGCTCTCGCCCGTGGTCTCGACGAACAGCGGCAGCATCGCGGTGAGTACGCAGACAGCGAACGCGATGCGTGCGTACAGGCTGGCTTTCAGCACCTCGTGGTTGTACGACCAGTCGACGAGCATGAGCTGAAGGCTGCCGCACCAGAGCACGGCGCAGAAATGTGCTCCGAGCTTGGCAGCGTTGTTCATGCCGGTCATGGACTCGACGAGATCTTCGACCGGGGGTATGGCGAAGATGACCCCGACTGTGCAGACGCCGAA
This sequence comes from Streptomyces sp. NPDC002676, assembly GCF_053592455.1. Classification (NCBI taxonomy): domain Bacteria; kingdom Bacillati; phylum Actinomycetota; class Actinomycetes; order Kitasatosporales; family Streptomycetaceae; genus Streptomyces; species Streptomyces sp. NPDC002676. Next base: position 664,635 of record NZ_JBSFVT010000001.1, read on the forward strand.
TGCCACGGTGCGGGCGAAGCGGGCGATGCGGTAGTCGTTCCGGCTGCGCTGGCGCCAGGCTTCCCTGGCGGAGAGCACTGTGCCCGCTATGCCAAAGAGCGCGCACAAGCCGAAGACGATGCCGTCCATTCACGTTCCTTCCAGATCAGAGACCGCCCGTTCTGCCGCTTCGGTGAAGCTGAGCCGCCGTCGCCGGCCTGGCCGCGGTGGTTCAGCGGCAGGCGGCATCGGTTCGGGAACCTCGGGGACGGTGAGATCGGTACGTCCGTGACGTAGTCGAATCTCACGAGCGGCCTCAAGGAGTTCAGCGGCCCCAGCCTCGCCCAGGTCGTGGACCAGCCGAAGCGCCTCACGGACGTCTTGTTGCTCCTCATAGACCGACAGAGAGGTCAAACCGTTGTAACCGGGCAGTAGGAAAGCTACCGGACAGTCGAATGCTCGTGCGAGTCCCCGCAGTTGCGAGAGTGAAGGGTTCGACTTGACGCCGTTCAGTAGGTCGTTCACAACCTGGTGGGTCATCGCAGGCCGCTCTCCGGGCCCCTCAGCTGTCGCGGCGGCCAGCGCGCGGGTGCTCGGGGTCTTGCCCTCCGCCTCGGCCTTGCGGCGCAGCAGCAGGGCGAGCTTGCTGGCGAGGGGGACATCCGGGCCGGATGGCATGGTGCTGGGTGCTCCTTCGGCGGTGCGGGAGGCCCGGAAGGGGGGCGGGCAGGTCGGGCGGTGTGACGAGCGAGACTCTCAGTACAGCTTAATGTCTATGTTGGTTGACATTAGGCTGAGCTGCGAAGCAAGATCTGTTAGACCATCAGTACATCGCGTTACACAGCATGCGGGCCCCCACGCTTCTTCCGCTCTCCAGGCTGCGAGATTGTGACCGGCGCCCCCCAACCGCTCGATGTGTGCCGCGAGATTTGCTGTGTGGGGATCTAAGCGGTCGCCGCTCGTTGAGGAGGCGGAACGCTGCAACGCGGGGAGGAACGGGTGGGGATCGAACTGGGACGAGTGCTGGCCCGGTTGGAGGAGTCCGAAGGTGTGGAGAACGTCGCCCTGGATGACGAGTCGGCTCACGAGGTGCTGGGGGCCCTGTCGATCGTCGACCCGAAGCGTGTCGAGCGCGGGGTGGAGTGTCTTAGCGGCGCCGTCGCAAGCTGATGCACTGAGATGGTTACGGGACGCGGGACCCCGCTCGGGGCCCGCGTCCACGCGTTTGACCTGCAAAAACTTCTCGAAAAATGTGGACCCCTCCCCGCAATGCATATAGAATAGAACCAGAAGGAAGGGGGAAAGAGAAGCCCCCGCCGACCTCTTGGAGTCCGAAATGCCGCACAAGTTCGCCACCCTGAAGATGCGCCAGATCCGCCGCAACCCGAACCAGCCCCGCGAGACCTTCAACGAGGAGGCGCTGACCGAGCTGGCCAACTCCATCAAGGAGCACGGTCTCCTCCAGCCGATCGTCGTCCGCAAGATCGCCGAGGGCGGCTACGAGCTGGTCGCCGGCGAGCGCCGCTTCCGCGCCAACGAGCTGGCGGGCAACATCACCATCGAGACGAAGATCCTCCTGACCGAGGGTGACGCCGAGATCAGCGACATGGACTCCTTCAAGAAGGCCATGGCCGAGAACCTGAACCGCGAGGACATGCTCCCGCTGGAGGAGGCGCGCGGCTTCAAGAAGGTCCTTGACGAGGAGGAGGGTGCCGACCCCGCCAGCGTCGCGAAGACCTTCTCCAAGTCGGTCCAGTACGTCAACCAGCGCCTGGCCCTGCTCGCCCTCCGCCCGGAGATCCAGACGGCCGTCGACCTCGGGCACATCGGCACCCAGGCCGCCGTCCAGATCGCCGCCCTCTCGCGGGACAACCAGAAGGCCGTCTTCGAGGACTGGAAGAAGGGCGACAAGAGCGACAACCAGCTCGTTCACATCGCCTACGCCATGCGCAAGCAGGAGAAGGCGGCTCAGCAGGACTCCATGGTCGACGTCGAGGAGATGACGCCCGAGGAGAAGGCCCAGCGCACCCGCGCCCAGGCCAAGACCAAGAGCGACCTCGACGAGATCGAGCGCATGTGCGAGCTGCTGGACAGCGTCGGCAAGGCCGACCCGATGGAGCTGGCCCGCGCACTGGAGGGGCAGGTGGGCAAGCGGCTGGAGCAGATGGACAGGGTCGCCGCCTTCGTGCAGAAGGCCCGCTTCAACCTCCGCCAGGCCAAGGCGCACGCCGACGCCAGCGAGATCATGGTCAACCCCGCGGCGGCTGCCCCCGACCTGGTCGCGGAGGCCGACGCCGCGCTGGCCCGCCTGGAGCCCGCCGCCGACGACAGCTCGGAGACGGAGGCGGAGCCTGCCGCCACCCCGCAGACCGAGGCCGCCGACGAGCCGGGGCACCAGCCCGCCCCGGACTCGGAGGAGAAGGACGCCGACGCCGACGCGCAGCCCGTCGCCATCGCAGCCTGACCATCCACCCGGGCGGCACCGGCCTCGGCGACGAGGCCGGTTCCCCCAGTCACCGCCTGACCATCCACCGCGGGCGGCCCCCAGCGGGCCGCCCCCTCTCTTCCCTTGGGAGCCCCCAGTGATGAACGACATCCGCGCCATGCGCAACATCAACCGCAACCTGTTCGAGGGAGTGCCGGCCACGGCCAACGCCCTTGAGGAGTACGACTCCGACGCGGCCCGGCTCGTCCGCGAGGCCGCCCAGCACCTGGTCAAGGCCCGCCGCGACAACAACACGGAGGCTCTGAACGAAGCCAGCAACGCGACCTTCCTCGCTGCCGCCGAACTCCTCAACCAGGCAGGGCGCTCCGTCTACGTCCGGTTCCCCATCATGGTCGCGGCGCGCCTGGTCGAACTCGAAGCGGCGCTCCTCACCGCCAACGCCCAGAGCGACGGCGGGGCGGAGGAGCGGACGGCGTGAAGCGGCCCGCACGCATCGACGGCCTCAAGACCTGGCCCGACGACGGCACGCTGCCGCCCGAAGTCTGCCGTCTCTGTGACGCCGACCTGGCGGACACCTGCAACCAGGTTGCCTCCGCGATCTGTGTCGTCTGCGGCTACTGGATCTGCGAGCTGTGCGACGGCGGCACGGACCCCGCCACGGGCGACGCCGTCTGCGCCGACCACAAGGGCCACCCGCTCGCCGTCAACTGCACCGAGTACGCCTGACCTTGGAGTTCACCATGAAGATAGATCCCGACGTTCTTGAAGTGCTCCGTGTGGCCTCGGTCGACGGCCCGGAGCTCCGGCTGAACGGCCAGCTCGACCGCAAGCTGTACGAGCGCGTCAACCTCGCCCTGCACGCAGTCGGCGGCCGGTGGCACCGCTACAGGAAGGCCCACGTCTTCACCGTCGATGCCGCCGACGCCGTAGCCGGACTGCTCGCTACCGGCGAGGTGCTCACCGACGCCGACCGAGGGTTCTACGCGACGCCCAAGCCCACGGTCGAACGCCTCCTGGACCTCGCCGAGCTCGAACCCGGATGCGAGGTGCTGGAGCCCTCTGCGGGGCGCGGCGCCATCGCCGAAGCCGTCGCCGCCCGCGGGGCCGTCGTGGACTGTGTCGAACTCGACGCCGCTCGCGCGGAGCACATCCGCGCCGGCGGGTACGCCCGGCAGGTCACCACCGCCGACTTCTTCACGGTCAAGGTGGAGCGCCGCTACCAACGGGTCATCATGAACCCCCCGTTCGCGGGGCGGCAGGACATCCGGCACGTGGAGCGGGCGTTGCGCTTCATCCAGCCCGGTGGCCTTCTCGTCGCGATCATGTACGGGAGCCTCACCTACCGGGACGACAGAAGGACGAAGGACTTCCTCGCTCGGATATGGGAGGCGCGGGGAACCCTCTGGGAGCTGCCCGCCGACGCCTTTCCGGCGGTGGGCGTGGCGACGGTGATCGCTGTCATCCCGGTTCGCGACGTGGCGCCTCCCGCGAGCCTCAAGCAGATCACGCTCAGGCCCGAGGACTTCACCGCTCGGCCCCGGGCCGTGCAGCAGGACCTGTTCTTCACGGACGGACCGACCGAGCACGGAACGGCGCCCTTCGAGGGGTTCGGCTACGGGGCTCCGCCTGACCGGTGGGATCACGCGCGCGAAATAGATCCCAACACTCAAGGGTGATACGGTCTATCTCGTTGGTGGGAACGGCCACAGCCGAGGAACCGGCCCACCAGCACGCCGTGGCATGCGGCATCCCCTTCGGTGCCTGGCGGGTGGCCAATCCCCCGCGCCCTACCCGCCAGGCACCGGCTCCGCGCCGAAGCGAAGCCGCCGGGACCGCGACGCCACGAACACGACCGGACCCGCCCCCGCCACGCCGGGGGCGGGTCCCGTGCACTCCGGAGCGACATGAGCGCAGAGGACTTCAACGGAAATCCCGAGGACCGTGAGCTGTACCTACGTCTCCTCATCGAACGAGACGGGCCCCCGGACAAGGCCGCCGACGAGCGGGACCCGGGCCGACGCATCCACAAGGCCCCCGACCGGGACGTCGAACGGCGCAGCGCGGAACTCGAAGCAGCCATTTCGACCAGACGACCACCCAGGAGAACAGCGGCATGACCGAGGACCAGACACCGGGGCGGAACGGGCACGGCGAACCCCCCGTTCCCGGCGCGGAGTGGTGCAACTCCTGCGAGTCGTGGTGCCTGCCGCCAGGCATCTGCCGCTGCAACAACCGCTAGACGCTGGGGCGGTGGCCGTGGTCACCGCCCCAGCGGTCATCCCGACTCAAGGAAGTGCTTTATGACCACCGGTCTCTACAATTCCTTCTCCGCACTCGCCAGCGCCCAGATCGAAGGCATCGACTACCAACGCTCCTGGCGCTCCTCCCCGATCTCCACGCTGCTCCACCTGGCCATCCACGGCGGGGGGATCGAGCAGGGGACGAGTGAACTCGCCAGTGCAGCCGCAGGCGACGTGCACGACTTCTACACGTTCGACGGGATCAAGCAGGCCGACAACGGTGACCTGCACATCACCTCGACCAGCTTCGATGACCCCCAGGCGCTGGCACTCGCCCAGGGCGCCACCCACATCGTCTCCTGGCACGGAGCCGCCGGCGCGACGCCCATGACGAACCTCGGCGGGCTCGACTACCCCTTGCGTGACCGCATCGGACAGTCCCTGGCGCAGGCAGGGTTCGCCGTTCAGGTCGCCAACGAGGAGGTCAACGGCAACGACGTCAGGAACATCTGCAACCGCGGCGTACGCGGCATGGGCGTGCAACTGGAGATCAGCACCGCCCAGCGGAAGGCGTTCTTCCTCAACGGCGACCTGTCCCGCGCCAACCGCGGGAACGTGACGGACGTCTTCACGTCCTACGTCACGGCGGTCACCGGCGCCATCACGCAGGCCCTTGTCGCCGCAGGCAAGGGCCAGCCGGTAGTCGTCACCCAGCCGGGCCGAGAGACGGTCGACTCAGTAGCGTCGGGCGCATGACGACGTCGCGCCAGTACACCGGTGAGCGCATCGACCTCGACCCGCTCACCGCCAGCACCATCACCGACAACCACCTCGACGCCATCCGCGCCGAACTCCGGCACTACCGGGACAGAGACGAGAGGGCCAACGCCGCGACCACTGACGGCACTCCGCCAGCAAACGGGCGGGCCGCGCCGGCCGCCAGCCTCCCGGCTGAACCGAGCCGACAGCTCGGCTGATCGTCTAGTGTTGGCGTGCGTAGGGCGCGGGGAACGGCCTACACAAGGGACGCCCGTGACCACGCTCGCCAACATCCCCGAACAGCTCCTGCCGCTCGCCGTTCCGATCGGCGACCTGGCCCCGTACCACCGCAACCCCCGCACCGGCGACCTCCCGGCCATCGCCGAGTCGCTGACGGTCAACGGCCAATACCGGCCCGTCGTGGTCAACAAGGGCACCCACACCGGACGGCCCAACGAGATCCTGGCAGGCAACCACACCGTGGCTGCCGCCCAGCAGCTCGGCTGGGAGCGCATCGCGGCCACCTGGATCGACGTCGATGACGAAGCCGCAGCACGCATCGTCATCGTCGACAACCGGACCAACGACCTCGCGGGATACGACACCGCCCTGCTGGCCGAAGTCCTCTCCGAGATCCCCGACCTCGCCGGTACCGGATACGACCGCGAAAGCGTCGACCGGCTCCTTGACGACACCTCGCTCCCCGAGACGCTGGAGCTGACCTCCGACGGCGCGGGCACCGGAGCCGCTGCCACAGTGGACTACCTCCAGTGGGGCTACCTCCAGTGGGAGTCCAAGCGGGTTCGGATCACCTCCGAAGAGGTTGAAGCCCTCAACGCCATCTACACGAAGTTCGTCGACGACACCAACAGCGACCTCGGCTTCGGCTGGCACGTCCTCCAGGAAGCCCACCAGGAGGGCGACGCCGCATGAGCAAGGCACCCACGACGACGTTCTACGAGTCGTACCCGCTCGATCAACTGCGCCCCGCCGACTACAACCCGCGCCGCCTCAGCGAGACGGCCTTCGTCCGGCTCCAGGCATCGCTGCGCCGCCACGGAGTCGTCAAGCCGGTGATCCTCAACGCGGACGGCACGCTGGTCGCAGGCCACCAGAGGACGAAGGGTCTCAAGGCCATCGGCATGACCCACACCCCCGCGGTCATGCTCGGCACGAAGGTCCGCCTCCAGGACGAGATCCAGTTCAACCTGCTGCACAACCGTGTGGAGACCGAGGCCAGCGTCGTCTACGCCGAGCCCGGCGAGATCGGCGCCTGGTCCTGGATTCCGTGGCAGTCCATCCGCGTCGCCGAGCGGAAGAACCTCTCCTTCGTCAACGCCATCGGCCACATGACCGCCGGCCACGGCCCCTGGGGCAGCGTCGTCATCGACGACCAGGGCCGCATCGTCCTCAACGCCGAGTACGCCGTCGTCGCCTCCTTCTCGCGCTTCGACCTCCTGGCCTGGACCGTGGCCTCGGCCGACGCCGCCCAGCTCCACGCCGATCTCACCGGCGAGTACGGCGTCTACGACTGGAGCGCGATCGAAGACAAGGCCCCGGTCTGGAACCAGCACATCGTCCAGCCCAAGCGGCTGCGACAGTTCTCCTCCAAAGCCAAGGCGGGGAAGCTCGCATACGGCTCCGAGACATGGGACCAGCTCGTCACGCCCTGGCTCAAGCCCACTCAGCGCGTCGTGGACTTCGGCGCCGGATACGGCGACTACGCCAAGCATCTGAGGGCCAAGGGCTTCAACATCCACGACTACGAGCCCTACCGGTGCCGGGACGGCTCTTACGCCGTCGACATCCGGGCCGTCGTCGGCATGATCCGCGACATCGACAAGGACATCCGGGCCAACGGCCTGTACGACGTCGTTGTCCTGGACTCCGTCATCAACGCCACCACCTCGCTCGACTACCAGCATTGGGTGATGACCACCGTCAACGCCCTGTGCGCTGCTGACGGGGTGGTGTGCCTCGGCACGCGGAGCCTTGCACGCGAACTGCGCGACGAGCAGGCCAAGCGGGTCACCTCGCAGACCGCGACCACGAAGATGAGCTTCCTCGACGACGACAACGTGGAGATGAACTTCGTCAAGGGGAAGTGGCAGAAGCTCCGTTTCCACACGCCCGAGACGCTGGAGCCCATGCTCCGGCGCTACTTCAAGGACGTGAAAGTCACTGACCTCAGCGGGTCCAACCTCAAGGCGACATGCCGTCGTCCCATCCCGCTCCCCAAAGAGGAATACGAGAAGGCATTCGAAGAGGAATTCAACATGCCTTACCCGAATGGCTTCCGTCATGACAGGCATCTGGAATTGGTGGGAAATTTGATAAAATTGGTAGTAGAGAGAAATGAATCTCTCGCCAATTAGGAAACACAATTGGGGAGCGCATGTCGCAGCGAATACAGATACAGATTGAATCGCGAAGTCGGTACTACATCATGTGGCTGGCTGGCGTGCGGCACGTCGCCCTCGACCAGCACTGCCTGCGCAGCTTCGGCCAGCCCGACCGCCCCCGAGTGGACGTCCGCCGGCGGCACCAGACCCTCGAACTCCCGCAGGACAATCCGCCGCTGGCCTGGTACCTGTGCGCTCTGCCCAACCCATGGAACTGGAGTCAGAACGCCCACCTGGCCTTCGAGGGTGCGCCGGGAGAACAGTGGGATGGCCCCGCCCTCGTGCCAGGGCTGTACGTACACCTCGACAACGCCCGCCCGATCACCGGATGGGGCGAGCACAGCATTCCCGCTGACGAACCACGCCGGAACTCCGTCCGCTACCGCACCTGCCGCAACTACCAGTTCGCCTGGTGGCTCCGCACCCAGCGGAACGCGCCGGACGCACCGCCCGAGTTCATCCCGCCGAAGAGGCCAGGCGAGGGTGAACAGATGTCGCTGATGTGATTCCCCCCGGAGCGGGGCCGGACGATCACCGTCCGGTCCCGCTCCGTCTTGTCCGCAACTCCCCTCTATCAAATGAGGAGTTCGGCGAGAACGTCACCGAGGCGGTGCAGAGGGCGGCTCTCGGCAAGGAAATGGGATCATGGACCTGGGCGCGGGGGCGCACCCGAGCTGTGGAGGACCCCCGCCGTGGGACGCCCCGACAAAGCCGCGCGTGCGGCCATCGCGCGCCGCCGCTCGGACGCCATCGACCTACGACTCGCCGGCGTGGACTGGCTCACGATCGCTCGCAAGCTCGCCGCAGATCCGACCGCCAACTCCGACGGCATCGCCTACCCCCAGGGCTACGGCATCGAGCGGTACCGCAAGAACCAGGACCCGCCCACTGACGAGGCCCTGATCCACGCTGCCTGCCGCGATGTCCGCACTGCCCTCGCCGACCGCCGTGCCGAGCTGAACGACGACGTCGACGAGCTGCGCGCACTGGAGGCCGACCGTCTCGACCGGCTGTTCTTCGTGGCGTACAAGAAGGCGGTCCGCGACCAAGACCTCGCAGCCATCGACCGAACCCTGCGGATCATGGAGCGGCGCGCCCGGCTACTCGGCCTCGACATGCCCGTCCGAACGGAGCTGTCCGGCCCCGACGGCGGACCGGTGCAGATCGAGAACGTCACCGCCGACGAACTCGACGCCCTGATCGCCCTCACCGACCCGGACGCCGAATGAGGCCCCGCGACAACGAGAGCGTCATCGCCCACTACAAGACGCTCCCCCCAGCCCAGCGCCGCGCCATCGCTCGGTCCGCCTCCCCGACGCTGCGGGCCGAGCTGGCACGCGCGGAACGGCAGTTGGCCATGGACCGATCGCCGGGAGCCCTCGCCGCCGTCCTCACCGGCGGGCGGGAGATGCAGGCGCCGCACCTGGACCTGATCGACCGCGCCTTCATCGACATGGCCGAGGGCCGGTGCGACCGCGTCATGCTCACCATGCCCCCGCGGCACGGCAAGAGCCGACGCGCCTCTCGCTGGGCACCGCTCTGGTACCTCCGGCGCAACCCCGGCCACCGCATGATGATCGCCAGCTACTCCGCCGACCTGGCCGACGACCACGGCCGCTGGATCAGGGACGCCATCTACACCTGGGGCGACGACCTCGGCATCCAGCTCGCGCCCGGCAGCAAGGCCGCCAACCGCTTCGACATCGTCGGCGGCGAAGGCGGGCTCCTCGCTGCGGGCATCGGAGGTGGCCTCACCGGACGCGGCGCCCACATCGCCATCGTGGACGACCCGGTCAAGGACATGGCCGACGCGGACTCTCCGACCATGCGCAAGCGCGCCTGGGACTGGTGGACCTCCGTCATACAGACCCGACTCGAACCGACCGGCGCCATCTGCCTGATCCAGACCCGCTGGCACGAAGACGACCTCGCCGGACGCATCCTCGCCACCGAGCGCGACGCGTGGCGCGTCATCGACCTACCAGCTCTCGCCGACAGCCCCGACGACCCGCTCGGCCGGGAACCCGGCGAGCCGTTGTGGCCTCAGCGGTTCGACGCAGCCCACCACGCCCGAACCCGCAAGCGTGTCGGCGAACGGGTCTGGGGCGCCCTCTACATGCAGAAGCCGCGTCCGCCGGAGGGAGGCGTCTGGAAGCGCGAGTGGATCGACACCGCCAGGATCAACGCCGTCCAGTTCTCCGGCATCGACATGGCGCGCATCGTCGTGGCCGTCGACCCCGCCGGCGGAGAGTCCACCGTCGGCGACGAGACCGGCGTCATCGGCGTGGGCCGGGACTTCGACCGGCAGCTCTACGTCCTCGCCGACCGGTCAGGCTCCATGGGCGCCAACGACTGGGGCCTTGCCGCCTGCCGACTCGCCCTCGAACTCAAGGCCGACGCCATCGTGGTGGAGAAGAACTACGGCGGCGACATGGCAAGGCAGATCGTCACGCAGGCATGGGAGCAGCTACGCCGTGAAGGCGTCACCAAGGGCCTGCTCATGCCGATGATCCTGGAGGTCACCGCCAAGGTAGGCAAGCGCCTCCGCGCCGCGCCCGTGGCCCAGCTCTACGAGCAGCAGCTCGTTCACCACGTCGGCGAGTACACCGAGCTGGAGGACCAGATGGTCACCTGGGTCGAAGGAATGGACAGCCCGGACCGTATGGACGCCGCCGTGCACGGGCTGACCGAACTCGCCGACCCGGACCAACTCGACACGCTGCCAACAGACATTGACGACGACCGCTTCGACGGTCGCCGCTGACACCCAGCTCCGCCAGCACCGGAAACGGCCCCAAGAGGAAACGGCCCAGCCCGCTCGGGAGCCTCGGACCGCTGCTAGCCTCACGATCATGGGGAGCAGGGGGAGTTGGACCACAGCCCTGTGCACCGCCGCGCTCGCGGTCGCGTGCCTCACGGGCTGTTCGTCCGGAGCGGAGAAGCCGACGGCTGAGGAGCAGCGCGCCGCGCACCTCGACCGTGTACGCGAGACGTACCGGCTCGGGCGCAGCGAAGGGCTGGCTCTGCAGCGGCAGAAGATCGCCAGCGGCGCACCACCCGCCTACTCCAGTCCGAGCGAACAGGAGTGCAAGGACCGGTGGGACCAGCTCGGCGAGCGCCAGCAGAGCGCGGGCGACCGCGGCGGCTTCCTCGCCGCGTGCTCCTCCTTCCCCGCGCCGGGGATGCCCGGATACGACGAGGCGGTGGCAGAGGTCAGCGCCCCCGAGCCAAGGCCGTAACCTGATCTTGCGGCGCGGGGCCGACTGCCTGGAGGGGCACTGTGGGCCTGCGCGAGCTGATCACCGACGTCTGGAGCTGGCTGGACTACAAGCCGGTCATGGCGGACCCACGCCGTCCGGGCCGGAACGCCTGGGCAGAGCTGACCTCGTCCTGGGTTCCTGACGAGGACCTGCGCCGTCTGGCTGCCTACCGTCTGCTCGCGGCGTACGACTCCAACCAGGCCGGCCAGGTCGCCGCGATCACCGGTGACGACGAAGCGGGGGCCGAGCGGCGTGAACTCGGTGACGCCTCGAAACTCGTCGACACCGCACTCGGCTACCTCCTCGGCTCCGAGCAGACCATCACGGTCGCGGGCGCGGAGCACGCCGACGACGAGCCGACGAGCGAGGCCGCCATGGCGCTGGCCGTTCAGGACAAGCTGCGGGCCTGGGCGGAGAAAGAGCTGCTGCCGCTGCGCATCCAGCAGGCGGAGCGGACGGCGATCCTGCTGGGCGACGCGGTCTACAGCCTCGCCTGGGAACCGGCCAAGGGCCGCGTTCTGCTGCGCACCTGGGACCCGGGCCTGTACTTCCCGGAGTGGCCGGAGGACGGGGAGCAGGACGGCGCCGAGTTCCCCATGCGGGTGCACCTGGCTTGGGAGCTGCCCGAGGACAAGCGGCGCGGCCTGAAGGCCAGGCTCCGCCGCATCACCTACGAACTCGGGCCGATCGCTCCCGCCAGCCGACGCGGCACCGCGAAGAACGGCAACGCGGTACGCGAGTACATCTACGCCGACGACGGCGCACCGGTCCTGAGCACAGGCGACTCCCTCAACAGCGAGACCGGCGCGATCACGCGAACCTACCCCTGGGCGCCAGGACGGCCGACCCCGTGGACGTGCTACCTCACCGACGCCGAATGGGAGCTGGACGACCTCAAGTACGCCGACTTCCTCTACGACCTGCCCATGGACAAGGCCACCTACCGAGTCCGGTCAGACGGCGAAGTCCTCGACCGCCTCGACTTGATGGTGGACTTCATCCCCCTCGTACAGGTCACCAACTCCATCCCGGCCAGCGGCGAGCACTGGGGCAAGCCCACCGTGGCCACCGTCCTCCAGGCCCTGGACGAGCTGTCTGCCACCGACACCGACAGCTCCGGCGCCTCAGCCACCACCGGTTCACCGATCATCGGCCTTGCCGGGGCACGACTACCCATCGACCGCGCCACCGGACAGCCCCTCCCCGTCAAGGTCCGGGCCGGGACGGTATGGCAGCTCAACGACAACGGACGCATGGACGTCCTCGACACCTCCGCCCAGCTCGCTGAACTGCGCGCCCGCGTGGACCACATCCTCGACCGCATCGCCGCGAACAGCCGCCTCACCGCCGCCGGCCTGGGCACGCTGGACCCGACCGCCCTACCGTCCGGCTACGCCCTGCAACTCGCGCTCGGCCCGCTGGACTCGCTCGTCGCCGCCATGCGCCTGGCCCGGACGCACAAGTACGCCGTCCTGCTGCGCATGGTGCAACGCCTCCACCAGGCGGGGCAGGCGGAGGGCTGGCCCGCGGGTGAGTCCCTTCCTGCCCGCCTCATGTGGGGGCCGCACACTCCGACCGACCGCGCCGCCGTCCTGGACGAGGTGGTCAAGGCCGTCGGCGCCGGGGTCCTGTCGGTGGAGACCGGTATACGGATGCTGATCGATGCCGGATACCCCATTGACGACGCACAGGCGGAGGTCGAGCGCATCCAGTCCCGCGCCTTCGAGGCCGCAGCTCGTCTCGCCGACGCCACTGGCGACAATGCGGCTGTGCGGCAATACCTCGGGCTGCCCGCAGCCGACCCCGAAATTGGCTCCATCCCACTCCCCGAAGATCGTCGTGGATAAGCCCAATGACATATCTAGCTGTAGGTCCGCTGGCGGGGCTGGAGGCCCGGCGATACGGTGCTGCGACGGCCGCGCCGGAACCTGTGTAACGACATGCGCGGCTACTCGTCGGATCCTTCTTCGGCGTCTTCGTCCTCGTCTGTTTCATCGGATTCATGAATCTCGGGCTGATTCTCCGCGAGTCGGCTAATAGCGCCAGGGAGGCTGCCAGATACCAGTTCATTGATAGCATCTGGAGAGATTGACAGTCCCTCTGCCCCAACCTTGGCGAGGAGCATTTGTCGTAGCTTGATACGGCATTGGACCTGATCTTCAAGATCACTGGCGATTGCGTTTTGCTGCCGCCTGTAGGGCCCCCAGCCCCGAAGGATCTTCAGCAGTGTTCCCAGGGCGACCCCGGTTGCGCCAATTTCGGCCAGAATTTCTACAATTAGGGGATTTCGATAATTGATCGACCGGAAGCGGTAGGGCCCCGTAGGTAGGCGCCTCGACGTCTCGTCAGCGCGAAGCTGGTCTAGGAGCCTTGACCAGGGGAGATAGCCCCTACCCGGGGCCATCAGGGTTAGGAGGAACCCTTCGGCGCGGCGCCCCAGGGGGAAGTGCATCCACTCTTCCAGGTATCGCTCAATCTCCTCCAATTCTCGACCTTCACGCTCGAAAACCCCCGGGAGTTCCCGTCGGCGAGCCTCTTGTACAAGCCCACGGACTCCTCCTTTTCGGAGTGTGGTAACAAGCCAGTTGTCAGCTTCGCCTTGTGCCACGTGAGTCGCCAATTCGAGCGAGCTTTGCGTCACAATTTCGATATCGTCGAGGAGGCCGGTAAGGACGCCCACAGGAGTCCTTCTGCCAACTTCGAAGGTCAATGCGTACAGCTCCGCCATATCCGATACGCTGCATCGTTGAGGAGGGATGGGCGACCTGGAGACGTCCATCCGGGGCAGAGGGACGGGCGGACCGATCCACGCCGCAGCTACACTGATCATCGGCGCGGGGGCGCTGGAGACCTGTGGATGGTTCACGCATGACGCGCCCCTCGCTCCCCAACCCGCTCGAACCGGTCGGGCACCGCCGTGACGGGCGGCCGATCTACCCGATCCTCGGTGCGTCTCCCGAGGACGACTCCAAGCCCGAAGGCGACGGCGGCGCGGCCGGCGGCACGGTCACGCAGGAGGACCTGTCGCGGCTGCTGGCCCGCGAGAAGACGCAAGGCGGACGCGCGGCCGTGAAGAAGCTGCTCGGCGATCTCGGCTTCGACAACTCCGAGGCCCTGACCGAGTTCATCACCACCAAGCGCGAAGCCGAGCAGGCCGCCCTGTCCGAGGTCGAACGCCGGGAGCAGGCTGCCGAGGAGAAGCTGAGGGCCGCCGAGGCGCGAGAAGCGCAGGCCGCCGCCAAGGAGCGAGCGGCCGTCCGGCGCTCCGCCCTCGCCGGACTTGGCGCGGCCGGGGACGACCTCAACGACGCGGTACTCCTCATCGACCGAGCCCTGGCCGATCAGCCCGACGCCGACGAGGAGGCGGTCGCCACGGCCGCCGAGCAGTTGAAGGAGCGGCGGCCGGAGCTGTTCGGCCAAACCCGCGAGGCCACACCGCCCGCCCCCGGCGGTTCCCCCGCAGGCGGACCGCCGTCGCGTGGCGGCGTACCGCCCAAGCCGGGTGCGGCCGGACTGGAGATGGCGCGGCGCCGGGGATTCATCTCCGGCTGACCAAGCCCAGCGACGTCATGGCGCACACCATGACCCCACCGGCGGGACAGCCGGACATGGGGACCACGCCCCTCACACCTCCCGTGGACGGCACCACCACCAGGTGAGTGCGCGAATCCGATTCGCTTCACGTCCACGGGAGGACGGCTGTGACACTTCAGCCCATCACCACGTCGACGTCGTACACCGCCGACCGGGCCTGGCTCGCGTCGCTGCACGGCACCGACTCCACCGAGACCATCACGCTCGACCTGTCGAAGCTGACCGCGGGCACGCATACCGCCGCGTCGACCGACACCGCCCAGCCCTACAGCCGGGTCCTGTCCGGCGTACCCGTCGGCAAGATCACCGCGAGCGGTCTGTACGGGGCGTTCGACCCGACGGCGACCGACGGCCGCCAGAACCTCGCCGGTCACGTCTTCGCCGAGGCGCTGTTCGCGCCGACCGCCACGAAGGTGCCCGCCGCCCTGCTCTGGCACGGCGTCGTCGTCGCCGCGAAGGTCCCCGGCGGCATCGACCCCACCAAGGTCACCCCCTCGGTGACCGGTCCGCAGATCCGGTACGTGTGAGAGGCGGCCGACGATGACCATTCAGGACCTGATCAAGAACGTCGCCGCACGCGACCTCACGACCTTCGCCCGCGCGATCCCCTCGCCTGCGGATCACCTGTTCACCAAGGACGGCGGGATCATCCCGACCTTCGAGCAGGACGAGGTGAAGTGGCGGGTCAAGGACAACGGCCGGTACGTCAACGTCGCGAAGTACCGGGCCTTCGACGCGAGCGTGCCGTTCGCGTCCCGCGAGGCGTGGCAGACCACCCGTGAGGGCATGCTGCCGCCGCTGGGTCAGAAGCTCCTCGTGGGTGAGCAGGAGCAGATCCTGCTGGAGGCGTCCCGAGGCGCGGACGAGGACCGGCTGATCGAGCTGCTGTACGACGACACCGAGCGGCACGTCGAGGCGATCCGTTCCCGAGTCGAGCTGGCTTGGGGTGACGTCCTGGTCGACGGCAAGTTCTCGCTCGTCGCGGAGAACGGTCTGACCACGGAGGTCGACTGGGGCGTGCCGGCGGGCAACCTGCCGACCGTGCCGAAGCTGTGGTCGGACCCCACCTCCGACCCGATCAAGGACGAGCTGGGCTGGATTCAGTACCTCGACGACCGGGGCGCTCCCTTCCCGGAGCTGGTGGTCACCAGCCGCAAGGCGTTCTCGTTCCTGGCAGCCAACAACGCCTACAGGGCGGCGTACTACGGCTCGGTGAACCCCTCCAACACCCCGACGGCCACGCTCACTCCGCAGCAGATCAACGTCGTGCGAGACAACTACGGCCTGCCCCCGATCACCTTCTACAAGGGGCAGGTGCGCGTCGACGGCGTCCAGACCAAGGTGCTTCCGGAGGACCGGTGGATCATGCTGCCGCCGGACCGTGCGAAGTGGGGGCAGACGATCTTCGGCGTGACGGCCGAGGGACTGGCGCTGTCGCGCGGCACGAACCCGGAGATCACCAAGGAGGACCGGCCGGGCATCATCATCACCCGTGGTGCCCAGGACGACCCCGTTCAGATCTGGACTAAGGGCGCAGCGGTCGGCATGCCGGTGCTGCACACCCCGGACGCTCACATCGTGGCGAAGGTGATCTGATGGGCCGCCGCCTCGCAACCGCCGTGCATGTCGAGCACCCGACGACCCGCGAGTGGGTGGTGCTGGAGCCCGGCGACGAACCCGACGACGAACTGGCCGCTGAGATCACGAACCCGCATGCGTGGGAGGACGACGAGCCGACGGCCGACCAGGACGAGCCCGAGCCCGACGGGCCCAAGCAGGAGGAGTCGCCGCCCTTCGGCTTCGCCGGGCAGCCCGAGGCCGAGGCCGAGCCCGCGCAGCCGGCGCCGCGGCGGCGCCGGAAGACCACCGACACCGACGAGTAAGCACACGAGATACGTCAGCCCGTCCCCGCCCCGTCCGGGTGGGGGCGGGCGATGGCCATCCAGGAGCAATGATGGACCCGATCCTCCTCGCCTGGCTGCGGGCGCAGCTCGGCACCGCCACGGACGAACAGGACCTCACCGCACGCTACGCCCGCCTCGGCCGGGCCCGCGCAGTCGCTGCCGAAGTCCTGGCTGAACGCCGCGCCAAGCTCCTCGCCGAGCCACTGCGTATGACGGTCGACGGCGTGGTCACCGTCGACCAGAGCAACAACCTCGCCGGACTGGAACGCCAGATTGCGGGACTTGCCGAACTCGTGGCCCCAGATGACCCGGTGGCGGGGGAGGCGAGCGTCGACCTGGTGACTGCGGCGCTCGTGCCGTCCCGGCGCACGAGGTAGAGCGGCCATGCCGTACGAGTGGCCGCCGCTGGTGCCGGGAGATCCTGACGAGATCGCGCGCCGTGTTGCGGCCGTACTCGAGGAAGCCTGGCAACGCCTGGCGAGCAAACAGCAGGAAGTGCTCGCCAGGTTCGCCGACAATCCACGTACGCCGTACACGCTCGCCACGCTGGAGGAGTTCAAGCAGGCCATCGGCGAGTTCCGTCAGCGCGTGGACCAGGAGGCTCAGCAATTCGTACAGCGGCAGCTCCCTCACCTGTACGAAGACGGCGGGCGGACGGCCGCCGAGGCCCTGGGCGTGACCTTCACCTGGACCACATTCCACCGCGACGCGCTCCAGTCGCTCGCAGCAGACTCCTACGCCGACTTTCTACGCCGCTCCGAGGAAGCCGAGCGGATGGCCAGCCAGTTCTACCGCGCCGTGCGAGAAGCTGCGCGCCGCGAAGTGCCGCTGCTGGCCGCGGGCAACATGACTGCGATGCAGGCAGCGAAGAATCTCGCCAGACGGCTGGCCGCCCAGCACAAGCTGACACACGTCGTCTACCGAAACGGAGCGCGAGTACCGGTGCGCGCGTGGGCCGAGGCCGCCACGCTCGCGAAGTCGGCGGTCGCCTACAACGCGGGAACTCTCAACCGAACCCGCCAGGCTGGCGTGACCAGGGTGGAGGTCTTCGATGGAGCCGACTGCGGCTGGACCACACACCAAGACCCAGACAAGGCCAACCGCACAGTGCGTACTGTCGACGACGCCGCTGACTGGCCAATCTCCCACCCGCGCTGCCGCCGTGCGTTCGGGCCACGCCCGGATGTCAGGGAGCCGGTCTGAGGTGGTCAACCGCCTCAGGAGCCAACTGCAATAGCCAGTTCCCGGACACCCGCCGCACGCGGGTGGCGTGAGCGAAGAGAGCCGACCATCTCTCGAATCGCTGGTCGGTCACGGACCTCCCCGGGGCTGACACGCATCGCGGCGAGCAGTTCCTGGGCAGTCTGCTCGGGCTTCCCCCACTGCCACCATGCACGGGCGAGGTCCGTGTGCATCCGGCTCTTCCGCTCGGCTGTGGGGAACAGCTCAGCACGCAGATCACGTCCGGCTTCCAGCGCCGCCCCGGCGTCTCCCAGGGCCCAGTGCACGCCCACCGCGTAGAGATCAACCGCGGCCGGGGAGATACGGAACAGGCGGCCGTCGGGCGGGAAGGGGGGCAGGCGCCGGGCGGCTCGCCGCGCCTCCTCGATCATCGCGAGAGCCTGTCCGCGGTCGCCCGCGCGCGCTGCGGTGTACGAGGTGGTGCACAGCATCTGGGCGTACGCCGCGGCCTGCGCATCGGTGTGCAGGCCGGTGGCCTCCACCTCGGCGGCGGCGTTCAGGATGAGGCGCTGCGCGGTGGGGGCTTGGTCCTGGTGGCGGAGGACGATGGAGAGTTCGCGAGCGGCTGCTGCCGCTGCCAGCGGTGAGCCGGACAAGGAGGCGTACGTCGTGGCTCGGTCAGCGGTGATCCGAGCGCGGTCATACCGGCCGATCTTCACCAATACCTGGGTTGCCAGGGTGTAACAGGCGGAGAGACGCGCGTAATCGAGGTCGGAGCGAGATCGCGCGGCGTGGTGGGCATCCCCAAGGAGGCCGGGAAGGTCACGGAGCAAGGCCGCGTGCTGCCCGGCGTCGAACATGCGGCGGGCGCGGGCGAGCCGCGCGTCGGGCTGGGCGGGGTTCCCTGAGGGGACAGGCGTGCCGGCGAGTGCATCATCGACACCCAGGAGCAGGGAGGCGGGCACGGCCGTCCCCGCGGCGGCGAGCAGAGTACGGCGGCGCATCGGGTCCTCCTCGGCGTCACGCGAAGCGTCCGGCGCCACTCTAGTGGGGGCAGCCGTCGCGGTGGCGGTGAAACCGCAGGCTGCCGCAAGGACGGGTGACGGAAGCCCGACTGCGGCAGCCGCCGCTCGTAACAGCGCCACGTCTGTAATCCGCTTGCTCGCTTCGAGCCGTGACACGGTCGATGCCGAACACCCGATCCGCGCTCCCAAATCCCCCTGCCTCCACCCCAGGTAGCGGCGGCCAAGACGGATCAGCCCCCCTGGGTTGCGGCGCTCAACCAGGTCGCGTGCCTCAACAGAGGTCCAGATACCTAACTGGGTGGCGAGCATGAGCGCCCTCCCGCGCGGTCAGAGAACCGGGGGCCCTCAACCGTACGGAGACCTGCCGCCCGCGTCGAGGGCGTGTGCAGGATCTGCATACGCGGGGTCGGAACCGCGCGAGCCTCGAACATCTGAGTTGCGCTGGCTCTACACTGTGCAACGTGCTGTCACCCGTTGAACGGGGTGATGGGTAGAAAGACGATGGAGGCCCCCCTCACCGCGTTTGAGGGGGGCCGCCATGTTTCCGGGCAAGCTCGTGAAGCTACTGGTCGACTACGCCGAAGTCGACGTCGCCGGAGCGCACCAGGCCGATGAACGAGCACCAGGCAGCGGCCGGCACGACGAGCGCGGGGCCGCTCTTCTTCTTCGAGTCGCGGATGCCGACCTGGGGGGTCAGATCAGCGACCTCAACGCAGTTACCGCCTGTGTCGTTGCTGTACGAGGACTTGAACCAGGCGGACTCGGAGGCCACATCAGGGGCCGTGATCTTGGTATTGATGGCTACTTCCACTCCCGTGCTAGTTGTTGCAGGAACCCGGCCGTTCGAGCCGGGGGCAGGGCACTGTCGCGCATGGCGTCGAAGCGGCGGACATTCCGTTGGACCTCCTGCCGCTCGTCGGTGACGCTGATCGTGTTGGGCATGTCGACCTGCACGACAGGGTCCAGGGTTTCGGAGAAGACGAGGACCGTGAAGTTGCTTTCCGAGCGATACGTCACGACATCGTGCGGCAGGATCTGGATGGTCACGTTTTCCAGTTCGCCCAGCTGCACGATCTCCTCGTACTGGGCGCGCATCACCTCGGGGCCGCCGACCATCCGTCGGACAGCTGCCTCGTCCATGATCACGCGCAGCTCCAGCGGATCTTCCGAACGGGTGATCAGTTCCTTTCGCTCCAGCCGCAGCCTGACGTTCTGCTCGGTGTACTCGGTCGTCGTCTCGTCCACCGGCTTAGCGATCTGGTACAGAGCTCTCGCATAGCCCTCCGTCTGCAACAGGCCGTACACGAAGGCGGGCTGCCAGGCGCGCATAGCCGCGGCATCCTCTTCCAAGCCGCGGAACGTTGGCATCTTCGACGGCATGTACGCCTTGTACGGCGTCCACGGCTCCTTGCTCAGGGACTCTCGGTGAAGCTGGAGCAGGGTCTCCAGATCTTCCTTCGGAAGGTTCCCGTCGAGATGGTCAATCAGCTTCTCGAGGTCGCCTACGCGCGGCAAGTCGTTCTCGCCGATCTCCACACGCGCGAGCTTCGTGTGGGAGAAGCGCAGAGCCTTCGCCACCTCCTGAAGCGTCTCGCCCTTCTTTTCCCGGAGCTTCCGCAGCTCCTTGCCCAGCTCCCTACGTCGGAAGGTCGCCCCGCGCTTTGCTGCCACTGCGTAACCCTTTCCCCAGCCCTGTTGGTGCTCAGCGTGCCCTGTGTCCGGTGTCGTAGCGGGTCGTGTCCCTGAGTGTGCCACCCCCTGTGCCCCGTTGAACAACCCCTTGCCTGTGTTCGGGCATTTGCCAATTTGAGTGCTCTCGCGATTGCCCTTGCACAGTAAATCGCACATGCAGCACGGTAGTTGAGCGCGCCGACCGAGGCACCTCTTTCCAGGAAGACGCGTGGGCGCAGGCCCCCCTTCTGCGCCTTGCTCCGTACGGCCCCGGCGACTGATGGCCACGGCCGTACGGAACGAGCCCCGAGCTACGGGCCCGAGAACGGAACCCTGAGCAGGACCGGACGGAGGCACCCCCATGTCACCGAAGATGGCACAAACCCGCCCTGAAGCGGCGAGGATGGACAGGGACAAAGAGCAGCAGCCGTGGGTGCGCGGCATCACGATGCGCCCGCTGGACAACCGCGGCCTGTACCTGAAGAAGCAGCGGGAGCAGGGCAACGAATCCGCCCTGGAGACCCCGGTCCCGCGGAAGCGTCGGATCATCGCCTACGGACTGCGGAGTGCCGGCGGCCAGATCGACCACACGTTGGCCTCTGTACGGCGCCTCATCGAGGAGCAGGGCTACGACGTGGTGCACGAGCTGACCGACGTACACGCCCCCCACGCGCCGCTCACCCGGCGCGGCTGGGAGAAGGCCCGGCGGCTCGTCAGCACCGGATTCGCCGACGGCATCGCGGTCCTGAACCGGGAGGCCATCAGCGTCGACGACAACGAGTACGAGGAAGAACTCCGCTGGCTTGGCGAGCGTCCGGCGCTGCTGCTGCTCGTCATTCACGAGGCCGCCCCTTGAAGGGAGTTAGGCCGCTGGCTCGATGAGCGGCAGATCGGATGGCGGCAGATCCTCGCCCAGGTCCTGTTCGTCATATCCGTCGCCGCCGGAGTCGTCTCCGCCCTGCTGTACGCCGACCACTGAGAGGAAGCACGATGACCGAGCTGCCGGACCGCGAACCGGGAGCGGCGCTGCGCGCCATACACGAGGCCAAGCCCGTTCCGTCTGGTGGCGTGAACCTGTTCGGCGTCCCGGCCGGTGAGGTCCGGGCCTCTGACCCGCTCCGGCTCGCCTACCTCCGCCCGGTGCACGGCGGCGCGAATGACCCGGAGCCGGCGGCATGAAGGCGCTGAATGTGGTGCATGAGCGGCAGACTCCGGAGTACTGGAACCGGCTCTACAAGGCCGGGTATCGGGTGAAGGAGCCCGAGGCGTTCGAGCGGGAGATGTTCCGGAACTACGCGATGGTGAAGTCCGGGATGCTGGCGGTCGACGTGGGCTGCGGCCGGGGCCAGATGTCCGCGCACATGGCCAAGTGGGGTTTGATGGTCCTTGCCTACGACTTCAGCGTCGTGGCGATCGAGGACGCACGCGCCAGCCACGAGGACTTCGGCGACCAGTTGTCTTTCGTTCGGCACGACTTCGACGGTGATGCGATCCCGCCCGAGCTGGTGCCTGGCACGGTGGACATCATCTCGTGTCGGCACAGCTTCGAGTTCCTGGACCAGGCCCGGTTCATCACTGACGCGCGGCGCTGGCTCACTCGCTCGGGCGTACTGCAGATCACGACGCACCGGGCGAGGCGGATGCCGCCGACGGCCGCGCACCAGGGCCTGCGCGACGAGGAGATCGAGGGCCTGCGCAAGGGCTGGCGGTACATGACGACGTACGGCTTGGACGCAGGCGACAGCCTCATCGGGATCGTGCTGCGCGGCCCGCGCTGATAACTCCCGTCCCCTGGCAAACCGATCGGGAAGCACACGGTCAGGGTGGCCAGAACAAACTCCCCGATGCCGGTATGCGACTGGCCGCCGGACAGATGCCTGCGCAGCCGTGTCTCCCACTCCCCGGCTTGGACCGAACATGATGATCGTGAGGGCAATGAAGTGACCCAGGCAGCACCTCGACCCGAGACCGTCGATCGGCGGCCGGTGGAAGGCCGCATGGAAATGGAGGAGCTGGCCGGCAGCCCGACCCAGTGGAAGCCCGTTGTTGGCCGGTACGGCGTCGAGGTATGGAAGGTGTCCGGCCCGCACGGCGAGTGGGCGCTGAAGGTCGGCCGGAGCGAGGGCGCGGCGGAGGTCGCCAGGGAGGCCGCCGTGTGGTTGCGAATCGCCGGGATGGTCCCCGCCACTTCGTACGGCAAACGCGCTCAGCACGGCCGTGGCGAGGGCTCTGCCTGGCTGGCCACTCCATGGCTGCGCGGCAAGTCACTGTGGGAGGTCTTCTACCCGGTCAGGGAGCGCACGGGCGAACACGCAGAGGCCCTGGCCGGCGCTATCGAAGCGTGCATGGCGATCGCCGCCGTCCACCAGGCGCAATGGGTCCATGGAGACCTCCAGCCGCACCACATCATCCTCATGCCGGGCGGGGCGCGGCTCATCGATTGGGCATGGGGGTGGTCCCCGGGCAGCGACCTCCCTGCCTCGAATGCCTACAACGGCTGTCTCGTGCACCTGGCCAGCTACGAACTGATCGCCCGCGCTCAATCCGGGCAGCGGCCCGTGCATACCTCCCAACCCGACGAGGTCTGGACGTTGGCCGCGTCGATCTGGTGGGCGGCAACGGGCCAATGGCCTCGCGATTACCGCGCGTTGGCCATAGACCCGGCCGCTTTCACCCCGATCGAGCTGAGCAAGGTGATCTTGCGCAATCGCGCCCCGCTCGGCCACATCGATCGCTGGCCTCAACTGGAGGAAGTGCTGCGGGCGGTGCTCGAATCCCCCGCTGCGAACCGGCCAGACCCACTGGAACTCGCCCAGTACCTGCGGGGAATCACCCCGTGACGGCCGTCCCAAAGTCCCACCGCAGAGCCACCAAACCGCGCGTGCAGAACCTGCACATCGCATGCGCGACCTGACCGTCGATCACCAGCTACAGCGCACCGGTGGTGGTCTCGTACCAACCCGGACGTGACCAAGTAGGGACATGCCGTCGTGCTCTCGTGCGCCCAGTGAGCACACCCAAGAAGGGACTCTTTGTGGATCGATACTTACCCCGTCGCAAACGGCTGCTGACGTCATCCAGGCCCATGCCGGACTTCGAAGTCGTGGCTGCGAGCGGGCCTTGGCTACACCGAGCTGACGGCCGACGGATCTTCGACGGATCGAGCGGGCTCCTATGCGCGAACGTGGGGCAGAGCAGTCCCAAGGTCTTCGCCCGTATCGAGCAGCAGTTCCCCCGCTACTCGTTCGGGGGCGCGGCCGTAGTCCAGCCCCATATCCAGATGGAGCTGATGGACCGCCTGTGCCGCATCGTGGGCCGCCCGGAGGACTCCGTCGCGCTGACCACGTGCGGGACGCTCGGCGTGGAGGTCGCGGTGGGACTGGCGCGGAACATAACGCGGGTCCGCAACGGAAAGCGGCGCGGGGACATCCTGACGTCCAACCTGAGCTACCACGGCAACAGCGTGTTCACCCTTGGGATCGCAGGCAACCAGATCCGGAACCCCCGTCCGGAAGACCGGTTCGACCTCGGCCCCGCCTTTCCGGCGCCCTACCCTCCGACGCACGGCCACGCCCATGAAGGGCACGGGTGCGATGCCTCATGTGCCAACGAGGTGGCGCGGGCGATCGACAACAGGGGCGCGGACAACATCGCCGCGGTCCTGATCGAGCCCGTCAACGGGACCACGGGCGGCGCCTTCGTGCCCCCGAGTGGCTACCTACGGCGAGTGTCGGAGATCTGCCGGGAGCGGAACGTCCTGGTCATCCACGACGAGGTCTTGACCGGGCTGTGGCGCACCGGCACGCCTCTGGCGAGTCATCACTGGGACGGGTGCGAGCCCGACCTGGTCATCCTGTCCAAGGGCTTGGGCGCCGGCTACGTCGGTGTGGGCGCGGTGCTGGTGTCGCCGGAGATCGCGCCGATGCTGCAGCACAAGGACGTGGACCCGCTGCCCGCGATGGGCACCATGGCCACCCACCCCCTCATGGCGGCGGCCTGCCTCGGGGTCCTGGACGAGCTGGAGTCCCTGGACTTCCGCGCCTTCACGGCTCGCGGAGAGCTCCTCGGAACGTCTCTGCGGTCCCTGACCGGCTGGGCGCCGGTGCGGGATGTCCGTGGCGTCGGCCACCTCTACGGGGTGGAGGTCACGCCTGGCCTGCTCTGGCCCCTGATGGAGGAGTGCGAGCGGCGAGGCGTCTTCTTCTACCCGTTCACAGGAGCCGGTGACCCGCGCAGCGAGGGCTTGGTCGTCGCGCCCCCGCTGAACTCCAGCGACGAGGACATCGACTTCCTGACCTCCGCGCTCATCGACGCGGTGGCCGCCGTCAGCTAGCCCACCCGCCGCTCCTCCTCCAAAGGGGCGGACCGTTTCGAACCAGAGAGCGAGGACACGACATGCAGTTTCCTGTCACGGTCATCGACCAGCTCGACGAGGCGCAGCTCCGCAAGTGGCACGACTATTACGGGGTGAACGCGGACCGGCCCCGCTTCGAGGAGGAGGGCATCTGGCGGCGCACCCAGCAGGAGGAGACCGCCGCCAACTCCGGCTGGACGGGCGAGAGCGACGCGCGCCGCCGCATCGTCCACTACTGGCACCAGTACGGGCTGGTGGACACCACCGCGGCGCCATCGCTGGCCATGCAGCAGATGTACCTGTACCACTCGGTGGCGGCGCCGCAGGCCGAGATCGACGTGGCGTGGGAGCAGAACCACGCCATGCTGACCGAAGGCGGCTGGAAGCAGGTCGGGCCGGGCAGGTTCGAGCTGGGCGACCTGCGCGTCCACGTGATGCGCGTCGAGGAGCACCCGGAGGATCTGCGGGCGGGCCGCCGACTTCCGAAGGACTACGAGGTCATCGACACCACGTTCACCTCCGTCAACACGTTCCCGCCGAGGGCCATCCGGCGCAGGCCGTGGGAGGTCCTGACCCACGGGGTCCGAGTCAAGGACACCCCTGGGGAACCGATCTACGCCGACGACCTTGCACAGCTCACAGACTTCCTGCCGTTCCAGGTCGAAGTCGGCTGCGGCGTCTCCTACGAGGCCGGGATTCCGCCGCTGCACCGGCTCCACGAGATGTACCACGTCAACGAGATCGAGGACGAGCAGCTCCGCAAGGGCTTCACGTTCGTCCTGGCGCCAGGCCGGGACCCGCTGCTCGCGGAGATGCTCCTCAACACTGAGGACAAGGTCGGCGAGCTGTCGGAGATGTACCGGGCGTGCTTCAACGCCGAGGTCACCCCGGCCCTGCACGCGCTCAAGCGCATGGAGACGGCCGGGCACATGGTCGGACCGTTCATCACCAACAACTTCGACGCGCTCGGCGCCCGCGCCGGGTTCGAGGAGGTGTTCATGCGCCGCTACGACCAGCGGATTCCTCCGGTCACCTTCAACCCCGACGCGAAGGCCCTGGTCGTGATCGGGCTGCACGCCGACCGGCGGTGGGTGGCTAAGCGGGCCCGTGAGGCCGGGCTCAAGGTGTTCCACGTCGACCCGGAGGGATTTCCGCGCCCGGACGGGTCCTGGTTCGACTACCCGCTGGAAGCACCGCAGACCGGCGATGTCGTTGTACGGAAGACGGCCGCCGAAGCGATCGGTGACCTCGAACGGATGCTGAACCTCGGCACCGACAACAGCTGAACTGCGGGGCCGGGGACGGCAGTAGCCTCTGAGCTTGTCCTCGGCCCCGCACGCGGGCCCCTCCCAAGAGTGAGAGTGACGGATGCGTATTTCAGTAATCGGCTGTGGCCACCTCGGCATCCCGCACGCGGCGGCGATGGCCGAACTGGGCCACGAGGTCATCGGCGTGGACGTCGATCAGGCCAAGGTCGACCGGCTCAACGCGGGCGAGTGCCCCATCTTCGAGATCGGGCTTCCCGAGCTGCTCGCCCGCCACACCGAGAGCGGGCGCCTGCGGTTCACCACCGACCTCCGCGAGGCCGCCGACTTCGCCGAGCTGCACTTCATCGGCGTCGGCACCCCCATCGACGCCGACGGCCGCTCCTACGACACCGGACAGGTCTACGGCGCCATCCGGCAGCTCGCGCCCCACCTCGACCGACCGTGCACGATCGTCGGCAAGAGCACCGTCACCACCGGCACGACGCGTCAAGTCGCCGCTCTCGCTCAGCGCCTGGCCCCCGCCGGTGAAGGCGTTGAAGTCGTGTGGAACCCGGAGTTCCTCCGCGAGGGGCACGCGGTGGAGGACACCTTGCGCCCGGATCGCATCATCGCTGGTGTCACCACCGCCGAGGGCGAGAAGGCCATCCGCGCCGTCTACGCCCCCATCCTGGACGCCGGCGTCCCGATCTTCGTCACCGACCCGCAAACCGCTGAACTCGCCAAAGGTGCAGCGAACACCTTCCTCGGCCTGAAGATCAGCTTCATCAACGCGGTCGCCGACATGTGTGAGGCTGCCGGCGCCGACATCTCCCAGATCGTGGAGATCCTCGGTGTCGACCCCCGCATCGGCAGCGGCGGCATGAGGCCCGGCATCGGCTACGGCGGCGGCTGCCTCCCCAAGGACGTCCGCGCCTTCACCGCCTCCGCCCGGCAGCTCGGCGCCGAACAGGCCGCCACCCTCCTGCGCGCTGCCGAAAAGATCAACGAGACCCGCACCGACGTTGCTTTGACTCTCATCGCCCGCGCCCTGGGCAACCGCCCCGTCGAGGGCGCCCGGGTCACCGTGTGGGGTGCCGCGTTCAAGCCGGGCACCAACGACGTCCGCGAATCCCCGGCCCTTGCTCTGGCCCGCGCCCTCCAGCAGGCCGGTGCCACCGTCACCGTTCACGACCCGCAGGCCGTGGCCACGGCAATGACGCGCAACCCCGAACTCCACTACACGGACGACCTGTCCGCTTCCCTCGACGGCGCCGACATCGTGGTCCTGGCCACCGAGTGGCCCGAGTACCAGCAGGTCGCCCCCCACGCCTTCGTGGACCGGCCCGCCACCCCCCTGCTGGTCGACTGCCGCACCACCCTCGACCCCGAGCCCTGGCGCACAGCGGGCTGGACCGTCCACCAGCTCGGACGGCCCGGGAAGTAGCCGAACACCGTGTGGGTGGGACACCACTGCGGGTGTCCCACCCAAACGCGACCTCGAACGGAGTCGACCATGACCACCAGCAACCCGGGCCACGGCCCCAGCGACCCGGCTGGTTGGCATCTCACCGACGATCTGAACCACTTCCTCACCCGGGCCGGATCCTTCCTGCACTCGCGGCCTGTGCTGCACACCCTCCCGCTGACGCTGACTGAGACAGTGCGGACCTGCGGGCCGCACGCGTACGGACCCGAGACCCCCGTCCTGGGGTTGCTGGAGCGGGCAGGCGAGATTCGCGCCACCCTCTTCCATGCCCGCCCTCACCGTCTCAACCTCACTTCCCTCACCGTCGAGGAAGCGGAAGCCCTCGCCGTCCACCTGGCTGGCCTCGACCACCAGCTCCCCGGCGTCTACGCAGACCAGGACACCGCCGCGACCTTCGCCGCGGCCTGGCATCGCCACACAGGCGCGCTACCGACGCTCCACGAGCGGCAGTGCCTGTACCGCTTGGACACCTTCAACCCACCACGGCAGCTCCCGGAAGGCCGCGCCCGCGTCGCGAGCAAGCGTGACCGCGAGGAAGTCGCACGCCTGTATCGGGACTTCGCCGCTTCCATCGGAGAACCCCCCTCCAGGGATCCCAAAGCATGGGCGGACACGCGCATCGCCTTCGGAGGAATCACGCTGTGGGAAGCCCCGGACGGCACCCCCGTCGCCATGGCCGGTACGAACCCGATGGTCGCTGCCCAGATCCGCTTGTCCATCGCCTACACCCCGAAACACCTCCGAGGCCGCGGCTACGCCGGAGCGGCGATCACCGAGGTGACACGGGGCGCACTGGCCGCCAGCCCGCAGGAGGTACTCCTCTTCACGAACCAGGCCAACCCCACCAGCAACGCCCTCGTCCAACGGATCGGCTACCGTCCCGTCGCCGCTTTCGCCCTGTACGACTTCTCACCTGCCACTGCGGGCGCCGATGATCAAGCTCCGCGCCGACACGGCTGAGGTACGCTTCCGGTCGTTTTGAGAGGACTTCGGAGCCCATAGCCACTCGGCCGAAGAGACAATGGGTCAGCCGCCGAATGGTGTTCGGAGTGCCATCCTCGCGGCGAGTACAGCGGGACCTTCGCAAGCGCCCACCGGGTCCGGTCTACCGTGTCGCCCATGACAGCTCTGATCATCGGCGGCAGCGGCTTCCTGGGGGCCGAGCTAATCCGACAGGCGACAGCGGCCGGGCACACAACGGCCGCGACGTACGCGACCAAGCCCCGCGATCCCTCCCAGGTCGCCTGGTACCCCCTTGATCTGCGGGATGCGGGACGAGTAGACGCCATCATGGCCGAGGTTCGCCCGCATCTCGTCGTCAACGCATCGAGCGGCGGCGCCGACTGGGCGGTTACAGCGGAGGGTCCAGCCCGGCTCGCGATGGCCGCGGCGAAATACGGAAGCCGCCTGGTCCACGTGTCCAGCGACGCGGTGTTCTCCGGGATTCTCCGAGCGCACTACGACGAGTCGTGCCTCCCTGACCCCGTGACCCCGTACGGAGCAGCAAAGGCGGCGGCGGAGACCGCAGTCCTCGCCGTGCATCCGGAGGCCGTTGTCGCCCGCACGTCGCTGATCATCGGCCACGCGCGTTCCGTACACGAGCACCTCGTGCACGAACTCGCCGCCGGCACCCGCGACGGCGTCCTGTTCACCGACGACATCCGCTGTCCTGTGCACGTCGCCGACCTGGCCGCCGCCCTTTTGGAACTGGCGTCGAGCGACGCAGCTGGCATCCACCATCTTGCAGGGCCCGACGCTCTGAGCCGTCACGAGCTCGGCATCCTCATCGCCAGGCGTGACGGTCTCGACGCCTCCCGGCTGCCCACGGGCCTGCGTGCCGACAGCCCATTTCCCGGCGCCCTCGACGTGCGCCTCGACAGCCGGGCGACCCAGCGGAAACTGCGCACCACACTGCGCGGGGCTCGGCAGTTCTGTCTCCTCCCGGCTGCCCAGCTCGTGGGCTCATGAGCGAACGGCCGAGTCCAACGAGGACCCGGCGGCTCGGCCGTTCACGCAGAGGCGGTGCGCGGAGACCGAACTGACGTTGACCGTGTTCGTCAAGCTCGGCTGAACTGCTCTCTGCCGTCCAGCCGGGCCTTGCTGTCCTGTGACAGCGATCCTTGAGCACGTGCCGTCGAAGGCTGAGCGGCCCCACGACTGGCTTGGCGGAACGCCGGCGCAGTCGAGGAACGACATGCTCAGGCCAGCAGGCCCTTGCGGTTCATGGCGTTAAGCAGCTTCGTGCGCTCTTCAAGGAACGCGTCCCGGGTCCTCGACAGACGCTCAAGCGTTGCTCTGTATTGTTCAGGCTCGGTCCTCTTCCACTCCGGCGGTACCTCGAAGTAGGCGGGGGCGTCGGCACTCCCCTCGGACTCGAACATTCCCTCAAGCTCGTCGTGCAGGTCATTGAGTGCCCCTAGGAAACGCGAGTACGCGGTCACCAACTCGTCGTCTAGGAAGTCAATGCTGTCGCTCTTGATCTCGTCCAAGGCCTCGCCAACAGCGTGCACGACCTCGACCGAAACGCGCCGCATCGGCGCCTGCTGCGCCAGGACTCTGATCCAGGGGGCATCGGAGGGCACGGCCGTGAGGACACGCCCCGCCTTGACCCGGTCTGACCGGAATTCCTCTGCTGGCCCGCCGGTGGCCGCCCACCCGGCTGCAAGCAGGCGCTGCAGTTCCTCGATCGGTAGCTGCGGAATGCGGTCGCCCCGCCGCATGGGAACAGCAACAGTCTTCTTCAACCTACTGTCCGGGCTGGTCGGCCCGGGAATCACGAACGGCAGCGAGTTCGCTGGCTGCTTTGGGATGTCGATGACCAGAATGCCCTTCCCGCCGCCGCAGTCGAGCCAATGCACCGACAGGTCCCGCACTACTGGCACGACGCGCTCGTCGATAACCTTCCGGTACCGGTCCACGTCTACCTGGTTGCGAGGTACGGGAACCAGCGTCGAGACCGTCTCCACGCTGTCCGCCTGCTTCGTCCCAAAGCCGATGAGCACAAGACCACCAGTCGAGGTGTTGGCGAAACCCGCCACGTCCTTGGCGAGTTCCTCTTTCCCCGACGGTTTGTCGAGCTGGTAAGGGCCGCTCTTCACGTCCAGCCAGCCAGATTCTTCCAACCCCAGCAGCGCCTCGGGCCTTCCCTCGCACAGCGCCTGGCGCGCCTCGTCAATGTTCTTCACCCGGCTCAGCATGTACGACCCGTCAGGCGCCGTAAACGACTCGGCTCGAAGACGGTCACGGTCCATTCGATGGGCGCCGCGCTGAGCAGCTGAGCGGCACCCCAGGCGCCCGAGAGAATCCGGGCTGTCAGCCGACGCGGCTACGCTCGAACACATGAGCGTGCCTACTGAAGGGCTGACTCTGGGGGCCGTCAGCGCGATCGTCGAGAAGAAGATTCTCACCAACAAGATCCGGATCTATCGGCCTGGCGAGCCGGTGTTCAACCCGGACACGGGCCAGTACGAACCCGGCCCGCCCGTCACCGTCTACGAAGGCCCGGGGGCGATCTTCCCCGCGAGCGGGCCATCGGTCGTGCTGCACCTCGCCGGGCAGGCGTACGTGGACGACACCCCGTCCCGGTACCGCCTCCTGACTCCGCTGTCGGCGCCCGTGGCTTCCCGCGAGGACACCGTGACTGTCGTGGAGGCTGACGACGCATCGGCCGTTGGGCGAACGTGGCGAGTGATCGACATCGGGGAGACCTCCACCCTGAGCGTCGTTCGCACGACGTGGGTGGACCAGAACACGCAGAAGACGGGAACGTGACGTGGCCACCGCCATCGACCCGGAGGAAGTTCGCAAGGAGCTGGAAGCCAAGCTCCTTCTGGACACAGTGCGCGTTACCAGGCCGACGGGTACGCCGGCACTCGACCCGGAGACGGGGCTTCTCGGGGAGGTGCCTGCCGACCTGGTCTATGAAGGGCCGGGCGCCATGCTCTCCGGGCACGGGCAGGTCACCGCCGAGGGGATCATTGGGAAGCAGTGGCTCGACGACACGGTGTCCTGGTACCGGCTGTTGACCCCTCTCGGTGCACCGGTGCCAGCCCGGTACGACCGAGTTGAGGTGACCGTCGCGCATTCGGGCAGTGCGGCGACGGACGGCCGTGTTTGGCAGGTTCTCGACCCGGCCGAAGCGTCAACCGTCGAACTGGTCCGCGTGACGCGGCTGGACGAGATCACGCCGCCGTCGTAAGGCGAATCGGAGTGTTCGAGAACCGTCCTACGCTCGACGTATGGAGATCACGGACACTCCGGCCGCCGACCTTCAGCAGGTGAGGGTCACGGCGTACGGAACCAAGGCATCGATACAGATAGGCGGAGTCGACTACTCGCGTGTCGTCTCCGGTTACACCATCCATCAACAAGCCGGGCAACCAGTGGACTTGGTGATCCAGCTTGCAAGGGGCAGGTCCGGCTCCGACTTCGACGGCTTCGCCCGAGTCGCCGTCGGCGTCCCCTACGAACCGGGACCTGCGGCAGCTGCATTCCTGTCGGCCATGGACGCAGGACTTCTGGAGAAGGCGGCTCTGGCCCGCCCTGACCTCGAAGGCGGCCAGTACGGATTCACCAAGGCGGTGCTCGCACAGCTCCAGCAGTGGGCGCGGGGAGAGTTCGACCCGAACCCGGAGGTGAACTGATGGCATCCCCGCAGAACCCGCACCCGAACGCGCACCCAATGGCCGGGGCGTACAGCAACGCTACCCAGATCGCAGCGCGATTGAACGCCCGCGCGGCAGCGGCGCTGCCCGCGGTTGCCACCGTCGTGCAGCACTACGCCATGCTGCTGGAGACCGCGATCAAGGCCAACGCCAGCGGCAGGCCGGGCCCAAACGCGCCAACGGGCGACTACCGCCGTTCCTGGACACACGAGTTCAGCACCAGCGGCATGAACGTCGAGGCGGTCGTCGGGACGAACAAGCCGCAGAGCAGACGTCTTGAGTACGGCTTCGTCGGAGCCGACAGCCTCGAGCGGATCTACAACCAGCCGCCGTTTCCCCACGTCGGCCCAGCCGTTGAGCAGATCCGCCCTGCATTCCTGGCGGCCGTCGGAGCGGCGGTGGGTGACTGATGGCCGTATCGGGACGAGTGCTCAGCCTTGCCGTTCAGACGATGCTCGGTACGGCGACGGGCCGATCCTGTGGGTACGGCACGGCGCCAACCGCCAGCAGCTTGCCGACCGGAGCCGCGACGCCGTACAGCGTGCTCTATCCGGTCGGCTCCACCAGCGACGGGCCACCCTTCGGCGATGCGAGCGCAGACGCGCGGATCGTCTACCAGATCACGTCAGTTGCCACGACGGCCGAGCAGGCCGAGTGGATGGCGGACAAGGTCCGGGCAGGCATGCTGGCCCGCACGACACTCGGCTACACCTACCCCATCGCCGCCGCCGGCTACGTGGTCATGTCCCGTGAGCTGGACAAGGAAGAAGGCGTGACTGTCGCCAGCGGCGTATACAGTTACGTTCAGCGGTTCGCGATCGAGGTCACCACCCTCGGTAGCTGACCGCCTCACCTCACCGCGGAGGCCCATCGCGGACGCCCGGCCACTCGGTACGGGCCGACTCCCAGCTTGATCTGTTGGGGACGGGCCTGCCGCATTCCGGGGCCGTCAGCGTCCCCGGAGAGTGAGAGTCGCGTGTCCACCACGCAGCAGCGTTTCATGCGCCGAGGCACCACCCTCTTCTACTTCCTGCAGAAGATCGCCTCTGACGACAACATTCCCACGCGCGCCGAGCTGGCGCCCGCCAACGCCACCAACCTGTCGGACACCATCTCCGACGTCGAAGGATGGTCGCTGGAGAACACCCCCATCGACACCCCGGACATGGGGTCGACGTTCGCCACCACCATTCCCGGTGAGGACAAGGCCGACAACAGCTCGCTGACGTTCTACGAGGACAAGGTCAGCGACACCATCGAGACCCTGCTCTCGAAGGGTGTCATCGGCTTCATCGTCATCCTGCGCAAGGGCGATGTGCCTCAGTCCAAGGCGATGGACGTCTTCCCCGTCCGAGTCGGCAGTCGCAGCCCGTCATACAGCACCGCCAGCGAGCCCGCCAAGTTCAAGGTCACCTTCGGCATCACCGACGAACCGACCCTCGACGCCGCCGTACCGGCGAAGACGGTCTGACTGGGGGTGCCGCATGACCACCGCCGCGATCACCGAACCGCCCGCCGCCGCGGTCGCCCGGGACGCCCACTGGGCCGCCAAGATGGCCAGGCTCAAGGCCCGCACCCTCCCAGAACGCAGCCTGCGGGTGTGCGATGACGACGAGGCGAAGAAGAACGCCACCGACGCCGCCCTGGAACTGGCCAAGGCCCGTACTACCGCCCGAGCCGAATCCGTCGAGCAGGGCATCGCCGAGGCCGACCGCGAAGAGTGGATGCTCGCGCGGCCGGACGTAGTCGCCGCGCAGCTCCGACTCGACGACGCCGAACGCGCCCTGGAGAACGCGACGATCGTCCTTACCTTCCGCGCCCTGCCGCGGCCCGCGTGGGAACAGCTCCTGCGCGACCACCCGCCGACGGAGGCCCAGGCCGATCAGGGCATGGAGTACAACGTCGAGACCTACCCCGCCGCGCTCATCGCCGCCTGCCACATCGAGCGTGACGAGTCGGGCGTTGAAGTCCCCGGTATGAGCGAGCAGGAGGCGCAGGAACTCCTGGACGCCTGGCCGGACAGCGAGGCCAAGGCGTTGTTCACATGCGCCCTCCTGGTCAACCAGACGCTGAGGGCTGACCTGGGAAAAGGCTGACCTCCGACCCGGGCTTCCGCGCGGAGATGGAGGTCTGCGCCTCGTACGGGATCCCGCACTCACAGTTCACCGGTGCAGGGGACGGCCGGTGGTCGGCACTCGACCGCGCGAAGGCCATCGCCTACCTCGCCTACTCGCGAACCGTGTGCGAGTCGTGCGGGACCAGGCCGGAGGAGTGGGACGAGCAGGCGGGCGGTGACCGCTTCGCGTACGTCACCGAGACGCACCGGTGCATCGGCTGCGAGCTGATCGCCATGGAGCAGGAGCAGGTCCCGGAGGGTCCGGAGGGGCGTGGGGTGAAGGTCGGGCTTTGGCCCAGGAAGAAGGCGTAGCCAGTGGCTGGGGCCTACACCCTGTACGTCCAAGTCCAGGCCGGCGTGTCCGGCCTGGTCGGCGGTCTGCGCACAGCGGCAGGCCAAGTCACCGCATTCGGCGGTCAGATACGCCGCCTCGACGGCGACCTCAACGCTCTCGCGGCACGGTCGGATCGGACCCGCCGGGCGATGGCCACCGGGTTCACCGTGATGGGTGTCGCGCTCGGCGGCGCGTTCGTCATGGGCGTGCGCAGCGCCATCGAGCTTGAGAAGCACATGGCGAACGTCATGACGATCTCAAAGGAGATCAACGCCACCAACATCAGCCATTTCACGGACCAGATCGTTGAGCTGAGCACGCAGCTCCCGCAGTCCGCCGACCAGCTTGCCGAGGGCCTGTACCAGGTCGTCTCGACGGGCTTCGACGGCGCCGACGCGATGACGATCCTCCGGGTGGCAGCCCGCGGTGCCGCCGCTGGCCTCACGACGACCGAGACGTCCGCCCGAGCCCTGCTCGGCGTCCTCAAGGCGTACGGGATGGACGCCTCACAGGCCAGCGACGTCATGGACGTCATGTTCCAGACCGTCAACTACGGCGTCGTGTCGTTCGCCGAGCTGGCGCAGCAGCTCGGCGACGTCGTCCCGATGGCCGCCGCAGCGGGCGTGAAGTTCGAGGACATCAGCTCGGCGCTCGCAGCCGTCACGCTCTCGGGCATCCCGGCCGCCGAGGGTGTCACGGCGCTCAACATGCTGCTGACGCGCATGATGAAGCCCACCCAAGAGCTGTCCAACATGATCAAGGGCTTCGGCTACGAGTCGGCCGCCGCCGCCCTCCAGCAGGACGGCCTGTATGTCGTCATGCAGAAGGTGCGCAACGCCACCGGCGGCAGCGCCGACCAGTTGGTTCCCCTGCTGCGCGACATCCGGGCGGTCCGCGCCGCCCTGGCCCTGTCGGCCGCCGACGGCGAGAACTACGCCGCGACGTACCAGGGCATCAGCCAGGAGGTCGAGCGCGCCGGCGCGACGCAGAAGGCGTACGCGATCCAGATGGACACGACTGCGGGCCAATGGAGTCTGTTCCAGAACCAGGCCCAGGCCCTCGGCATCGACATGGCGCGCGTGCTGCTGCCCGCCCTGCAAGGGGTCGGGGAGTACCTGAACGTGCTGGCCGGGGCCATCAACGATCTGCCGGGTCCGGTGAAGTCGGTCATGGGCGTCGTGCTGGCGCTCTCGGCCGCGGCACTGCTCGCCAAGGCTGCCTTCCTGCGGTTCGGCGCCCAGCTCACCGTGTTCCGGACCGAACTCGCGGCGGCCCGCGCAGGAGGCTCCGCCCTCCCCGCCGTCCTCAGTGGAGCGGGCATCGCGGTGGCCGGCCTGACGGCGCTGATGACGATCGGTATCGGCGTATACGCCGCCTACTCCGCCAGCAAGCAGAAGGCCAAGGCCGCGACCGAGGAGCTGGTCGACGCCCTCCGCAAGGAGCGGGAGGAGGGCGAGCAGGGGGCCGGACTGCGGACCCTGACGGAACAGCTCACGAACAGCGACGACGTCAAGAAGCTGAAGGACGCCGGGATCGACGTCGCGACCGCCATCGACGCGATCACCTCCGGCGGCGCGAAGCTCAAGAAGCTCAAGGACGAGCTGGACTTGCAGAAGGCGTCGACCTGGAAGATCGGCTCGTATGCGCCGGAGCCGGAGTGGGACGCCGCCAAGAAGGTCTTGGACAAGCAGCACAAGATCTGGAGCAACGCGGTCAAGCAGGAGAGCCAGCTTGCCGCGAACATGGCGATCGTCAACAACAAGATCAAGAACAACCGGCGCGAGATGCTCGGGGCCTGGGACCTCACGCAGTCCCTGCCGACGGACAAGAACGGGGCGCCGCAGTTCACCGATCAGATGGAGGCGATGGCCAAGTCTCTCGGCTCGATCGTCGATCCGGCGAAGGCGTGGAAGGCCGCTCAGGACAAGGTGGCCGAGGCGAACCGCAAAGCGGGCCGGTCGGCCGATGCGTCGAAGGCATCCCTGTCGGACTACGTCGCGGAGCTGCGTAAGCAGCTCAAGGCGCAGCGCGAGTTCCAGAAGAACCTGGGCGAGCTGGCCGCCGCCGGTCGCCTCGACCTGGCGGACCACTTTTCCGACCTCGGCCCTGACTCCGCGCCGATCCTCGACGAGCTGGTCAACCAGCTCAAGAAGGGCAAGGGCAAGGTCGCCGACGAGCTGGAATCGATCATCCAGGAGTCGTCCGCCCGCTCGACCCCCGCTTTCCGCGCTGGCCTGGAGCAGTTGCCCGCGATTTCGGCGAAGTACGGCAAGAAAGTAGCCGAAGCCTGGGCGGACGCGGCAGCCACCAACGACCCCAGCAAGCTCGCCCGCGTCATGCAGGACATGACCGTGGCCGACATGGAGAAGGCTGCGAAGAAGCTGCCCAAAGCAGCAGCCGCACAGCTCCAACAGGGCATGGGGCTCCTGGCGGATGTATCTGCCAAGTTCGGCAAGGAGGCGTCCACTTCGCTGGCGCAGTCCTTCCTCAAGGGCGATATCACGGAGATCCGCTCGCAGCTCAACGCCCTGTACGGCGCGGACCTGCCGATCAAGGCACCCGACCTGACGGGGGTCGTAGGAGCCTTCAAGGCGGCCGGGGTCCAGTCGAACTCCGAGTGGTCCGGGATGCTCAGCCTCATCGTCGCCGTGGCCCAGAAGAAGGGAACGGCAGCAGCTTCGGCCCTGACCACCGCGCTCCTCTCGGGTGACATGGCGGCGGTGCAGACCCAGCTCGACGGCATCGGCGCGTCCGTGGGACGCATCCCCGGGACCAAGACCATCACCGTCACCGTCAACAAGCCCGCCGCGGTGACCATCCCGTTCTTTGCCAAGGTGCAGCCCAGCTCGTGGGACAGGGACGGCAACGGCGTCCCCGACTCGATCCAGGCGCCGAAGAAGCAGGCGAACGGCGGTCTGATCGACTTCTACGCTGACGGTGGCGTGCGCTCCCGCCGCGAGGAGCACACGGCCCAGATCGCCCCGGCCGGCGCGTGGCGGGTTTGGGCTGAGCCGGAGACACAGGGGGAGGCATACATCCCGCTGGCCGGAGCCAAGCGGGCCCGATCCAAGCGGATCTTGGATGAGGTAGCCCGCCGCTTCGGGGGAGAGGTCAGCTATCACGCCGACGGGGGCCTGTCGGGCTTCACCTACCAGCCGCAGACGCTGTACTCCCTCTCCGGAATCGCCAGCGATTCGCAGGACAAGAAGGGGAACTTCAGCCTCGCCCTGTTCGCGAAGAAGCTGCACTCCTCGGTGGCGACGGCCAAGCGGTGGCGACACGACCTCGACACGGTTGCGCGCCGCGCCGGCCAGGACGTGGCCGACGCTCTGGCGGAGATGGGTGAGGAGGGAGTTTCGCTCACCCGCAAGATGGCGACCGGCAGCTCACGCTACGTCAAGTCGATGGCAAAGGACCTGCGGGAACTGGCCGAAGCTTCCAAGGCGAGCCTCGGCGAGTACACCGGGCAGCTACGCCAGGCGGTGAAAGACCAGACCGGCTTCGAGAAGAACTTGGCGAAGCTCGCGGCCAGCGGCTTCGGCGACTTGGCCAAGCGCCTGGCCGAACAGGGAGACCAGGACGCGGCCGACCTCGCCGCCCAGGCCGTGAAGGACAAGAAGAAGGCGAAGGCGGCGAACGACGCTGCCCGCAGCGCCGACAAGACCGTGCCCAGTGACGACCTGCCGGACCTGGTCGCGATCATCGGCGCGATCAAGAGCAAGACGACCGGCCTGCACGCGGTGGCCGACGCCACCGGGCTCGACGAGGACCACATCATCGAGATCGCCAACCTCGGCCTGTCCCGGCTCAAGAGCGCGCTGGGCTCGAAGGGCGCCAAGTTCTTCTCCGACCTCAGCCGCGCGAACAAGGGCTTGTCGTACGCGAACGGCGGCATCCTCACGCCCGGTCTCTACGCCACCTCCGGCGGCCTGATCAAGTTCGCCGAACCGAGCACCGGGGGCGAGGCGTTCATCCCGCTCGGCGCCGCCAAGCGCAGCAGCGCCCTGTCCGTCCTGAACGACGTCGCCACGCGCTTCGGGATGCGCCTGGCCAGCGGCGCCGCCCCACCTGCCATGCGGCTCGTTGACGCCCGGCCGCCGACCGCCATCAAGGTCACCGTCGTCCAGCAGCAGCCGAAGGCCCTCGTGGAGAACATGCCGATCACCGTCCAAGGCCGCGACAGCTCGCCGCAGGAGCTGTCCGGGGAGATCATGCGCCGTCTGCGGAACGCCCAGCGCGGGGGGCGGATCTGATGCTCTCCCTCAGCGAATGGCAGATCGACTTCGGCGGGGTCCTCATCGGCCACAAGACGGCCGTGTCCATCTCCGACGTCGAAGGACTCGGGGCTGCCGAGCTGCGCACACAGGACGTGCTGAACCCCGCCGACGACGGGGCGTTCCCCGGAGTCGATCTCTACGCGCCGCGCACGGTGCGGATCGAAGCGGGAATCCGGACCGCGGGCGATCCGGCCGCTGCCCTGGACAAGCTCGCCGAGATAGAGGCTGTCGCCGCGAACGCGGCGATCCGTCGCACCGCGGGCGCGCTCGCACAGCTACGACTGCGCTGGCCCGGACGCGGCACCAGGGTCCTCTTCGGCCGCATCCGACGCGCCGAAGCGGTCTCCACCGCGCAGGCCATCCACGGCTGGATACCCCTGGACCTGGAGTTCACCGCCCTCGACCCTCGTCTGCACGATGACGAGATATCCAGCGTCACTCTGCCCCTGGACATCTCCAACAGCTCCGAGGGCTTCACGGCACCGCTCGTCGCCCCCATCACCACCGGCATCGCCACCCCGGAGACCAGACCGGGCTGGGTGATCAACGACGGCAACACCGGCGCGTGGCCGACCATCCGGATCACCGGGCCGGTGGCCAACCCCCGCATCCTGCACGTCGACTCCGGGCGCGTCCTGGACCTCGACATCACTCTCGGGGTCGGCGAGCGCATCGACATCGAGACCCGGCCCGGCACGCGGTGGGTCCTGCGCAACGGCAGCGGGAACGCCGCCTCGGCGCTGTCCGGCGCATCACGCCTGGACCTCTTCCAGATCCCGCCGGGCCGCAGCGAGATCCGCTGGACGGCCGCCGACTACACCAACACCACCCGCCTGACCGTCTCGTGGCGGTCGGCGTGGACCGCCCTGTAAGAAGGAGGACCCTGCTGTGACGCTCGTCCAGCCGCCCATGCTCACCCACGGCGGCACTCACCCCGCCCGCGCCTTCCGGATGATGGTCAGAGACCTCGCCCGCGGCAACCAGGGCGTGACCGAGGCCAACGACCTCAAGGTCCGGCAGCTCTCTACGCCCGGCGCCGGCGTACGAGTCGGAGACGGTTCCTCCGTCATACGTGGTGCTGCATGGGGGCAGGGGTCGTACACGCAGTACAACGTCGGCGACGCCATCGTGCCAGTAGCGC
The DNA here is from genome assembly GCF_053592455.1 of Streptomyces sp. NPDC002676. NCBI lineage: Bacteria > Bacillati > Actinomycetota > Actinomycetes > Kitasatosporales > Streptomycetaceae > Streptomyces > Streptomyces sp. NPDC002676. The sequence continues at coordinate 704,716 of NZ_JBSFVT010000001.1, forward strand.
CCACCGGTGCCTCCGGCCGATCCGACCTGCTGGTCCAGCGCATCGAGGACCCCGAGTACGAGGGAAACCGCGACCCGGCCAAGGACGACATCGGCTACTTCCAGGTGATCCCCAACGTGTCGGCCACCGCCACGGCGGTGCCGGCGGGGATGACGGCCATTCCCCTGGCCCGCCTCGACATCCCGTCGAACACCGCGACCATCACCGACGCGATGATCAAGGACCTGCGGAAGATCGCCAACCCGCGGCGGGAACGCCGCCTCTACACGTCCTTCCCAGGAAGCCTGTCCACCCTCGTCTACCAGGACAACAAGTGGCACACGTGGCCCGCCGCCGCGCGCTGGACCATCCCGGTGCCGGACTGGGCCGTGAACCTCAAGGCCGTCACGACCTTCGCGGGCCTGCGCATGTCCGACGCGGACGTCTTCGCTTCCATGCAGCAGGTCATCGGCACCGTGCAGGGCCAGAACACGGTCATCGACGATGACCAGGGCAAGAACGTCCGCCGATCCACCATCGTCCTGGCCGACAACATCGGCATCACGGCGGCCATGCGCGGCACCAACCAGACGCTGTACGTGCAGACCTACATGTCCAAGAGCGAGACCGGCAACCTCGGCGTGGACGGCTCCACCTCGATCGTCTGTGACGTGGAGTTCAACGAGGGCGTCATCTGACGATGTCGTACCGCTACCTGACCACGCACGCCCTCACCGGTGACACCCTAGCCTGGGACCTTCCGCTGACCGGCGTCGAGTTCGGCCCGGAACTGTGCGGGCCAGGCAACTTCACCGGCGTCATCGAGCCGAGGTTGGCCAACCTCACCCCTGCCCAGGTCGACCCGGGTACCACGTTGATCTTCGCCGAGCGCGACCGCACCCTGCTGTGGGGCGGCATCATCTGGCGCGCGGAGCCCGAAGGACAGAAGCTGCGGATCGAGGCCAGCGGATTCGGCTCGTACCTCACCAAGCGCACCGACCTCCACGGCAACCTCGACGGGCGCGGGCCGTGGGTGAACGCCGACCCCTGCCGCGTGATCCGCGACGCCTGGGCGTACTGCCAGGCCCAGCCGGATGGGAACCTCCGTGTCGCGGTCGACGGGACGACATCCAACGCCAAGGTCGGCACTCCTGCCGAGCCCTACTCCACGTCCTGGTGGGAGGCGCCGACGCTCAACACGGTCGTGGACGACATGGTGGCCGTGGCCGGCGGACCCGAGTGGACCGAGACCGTCGCTTGGTCGGGTGACACGCCGACGCAGCGCATCCGGATCGGATGGCCCCGCCTGGGCACGCGGCGGCAGGACATCAGCTTCACGTCGGGCATCAACGTCACCTCCACCGTTCCCGTGGAGTACGACGCCGACAGCTACGCCCAGGTCGTCATCGGCCTCGGCGCAGGCGAAGGCCGCTCCCGGCGCCGCGTCGTGGACGCAGCCCGCAACGGGCGCCTGCGCCTGGAGCAGGTCCTCGAAGTTCCTACCGAGAAGGCCAACGACCGGCTCGCCGCCCGCACCCGCACCGAGCGCGTCAACCAGTCGGTCATCGGCGAGGTCACCGAAGTAGTGCTCCGCGACCACCCGGCGGCCCGCATCGGAGCCTTCCAGATCGGCGACGACGTACGCGTACGCCTGAACGACGAGTGGACCCAGTACGACGGCTGGTCGCGCATCACCGGCTGGACCCTCAAGCCACCGGCCGACGACGAGCCGGAGCAGGTCACAGTCCAACTGGCGCGGGCGGACCGCTACACCTACGGAGCCTGAGCATGACCAACCAGATCGCCAGCCTCGCCGCCCGCCTGGCCGCCGTCGAACGGCGCCTCGAAAGCACCAGCCGCACGGCCCAGCTCGCGTACTCCTCCATCGAGGACGGCGCGATCAACGTCTTCGACGACGACGGGTCCCTGCGCGCGGTCATAGGCCAGCAACCCGACGGCACCACCGGAGTCAACGTCGTCAACGGCCCGACGCCTCCGACCCCGAGCCAGCCCACCGTCACAGCGATACCGGGCGGCGTGGCCGCCACCTGGGAGGGAACCTTCGCCGACGCCGTCGCCGCGCCGCTGGACTTCGCCCGCGTCGAGGTCCACGCGGCCGGCCTCGACAACTTCACACCCGGCGCCGCCACCCTGCGCGGCACACTCGAATCCCCGCGCGGCGGCACGCTGACCATCCCCGCCGAGCAGGCGCTGTACGTCCGCCTGCTGACGCGCAGTTCTTCGGGCGTCGCGTCGCCCCCGTCAGTCCAGAGCGGCCCGGTCACCCCGGGGCCGGTCGTCGCCCAAGAGGTCCTGGACGGCATCGTTGGCGAGACCGCGCTCGCCGAGGGCGCCGTGTCCCGCGCCAAGCTGCAAATCGGTGCAGTCGGTCACAACCAGCTCGCCATCGGCACAGGCAACCTGATGCCGGACCCGTCGTTCGAGGGAGCGTTCACCGAACAGCTCGTCGCCGCGAACAGCCAGTGGGCGCTTGTCGACGGCAACGGCTCGCCGAAGGCCCTGCGGGTCAACGGCACCAGCGCCACGGCCGCTTCTCCCAGTCTCCGCATCACCGAGTTGCCCGTCTCGCCCGGCAACCGCTTCTTCCTCGCCTTCGACTACCGGGTCTCCGCCGACTGGGCGGGGAACTCCGTCCGGTTCTACCTGCGCTGGCAGGACGCCACAGGCGCAGTACTCGGCTACGGCACCGCCATCGCGACACCCACCCCCGGCGCCGTATGGGCGCGCGTGAGTCAGCAGGTGCAAGCCCCCGCCGGGACCGTAACCGCCACCGTCTGGCTGCAAGACTTCCAGGCCACCGTCGGCACGGCCGACTTCGACAATGCCGAGATCCGAACCGTCATCGGCGCGGGCATGGTCCTGGCCGAGTCCATCGGGACGCTGGAACTGGCCGCACAGTCCGTTACCGGCGAGAAGGTCGTCGCCAAGACCCTTACCGCCCGCGAGGTCAAGGCGCTGTCCCTCACCGGCGACGAGATCGCCACCAACACGCTGACCGCCCGCAACATCGCCGCGGGCTCGCTCTCAGCGTCTCGGCTGGCGATCGGCACCAACGGCAACCTGGTCGGAGACCCCTCCTACGAGACCGGCGTCGTCGCGGCTGGTCTGGCCGGTCAGGACCCGGCGGTCTTCGCCGTCGAAGACGGGGGCAACAACTCCGCCAAGCGGCTGCGCATCACCTCGGCTGCTGGGGCGTACCGCTGGGTCCAGCACGCCACGTCCCCGGTCCTGCCCGGAGACCGCTACTGGATCGCCGCCGACTACAAGACCACTGCGGACTTCACCGGGGCCAGCGTGAAGCTGTTCCTCGGCTTCTACGACGAGGCCGGTACGCGCCTCGGCTCGGACGGAATTGTCGTCACTGCCCCAGTCACCGACGGCACGTGGCAGCGTATCTCCAAGGTCGTCACCGTCCCGGCCAACTCCACCCAGGCCAACATGCGGATCGGGGTCGACGGCACCGGCAGCACGACCACCGTCGGCAGCGCCTACTTCGACAACCTCGAATGCCGCGCCGTTCTCTCCACCCCGGGGAGCGGTGCCCGCGCCGAGCTCTCTCCGGAGGGACTGCGCCTGTACGACGAGTCCGGGGGAGAGGCCGTCTCGCTGACCACCGGCACACCGAACTATGTGACGCTGACGAACGATGGCACTGCGGTTGCCACCATCGACCAGGACGGCAATACCGGTGTTGCGGACCTGGCCGTAGCTGGCACTCTCACCATCGGCGGCGACCCGTTCGAGACGTACTTGGCCAGCTTCGCCCGCGGTCTCGTGGCCGTCGATTATCAGGCAAGCTCCGTCACGGCGGGGAGCAGTGAATACGGATTTGTCGAGCTGTCCTTTGACGCCGATGCCAGCCGTATGTATCGCATAGTCCTGGACTGCTACGCCGATCCGTCCGCAGCCGGCGGCGAACTCGTTGTGACCCTTCGGGACGGCGGCGCGCAGACCCCGTCGATCTCTTCGCCTCAGATTCAGTCCGTGACCTACCCCATGCCCACGGCCGGGTACCAGCGCATTCACTTGGAGACCATCCGGTCCGGCGCAGCGTTCAAGACGGGCCTGCACCGCCTGCTGACGACCTTCCGATGCCAGAGCGGCCCCAGCGGTCAGACCGTGCGCCTCTTCGGCGGCACCACCTACCAGGGCGTGATGTACGTCGAGGATGTGGGGCCGTACGTCCCCGAGACCGGCGTATACAACGTGGGCGGAGGAACGACGACTCCGCCGAAGAAGACCTACACCAAGACCTACGCGGCCTCCTGGTCCGGCAGCTATGCGAATCGTGGCGCCTACAACTCGTACTACGGAAATCAGTGTCTCCAGGGCTATTACAGCTCGACCAATGGAATGCAGGCGAGTCTGATCGGATTCCCCGCATCGCTCGGAACCGACCTGTCCGGTGCCGCCATTCAGAAAGCGGAAGTATTCCTCTACTTCGATCACTGGTATTACAACAGCGGCGGCAAGGCGGTCATCAAGGCGCACAAATTCACCTCGCGGCCGTCGACGTTCAGCTCCGACAGTGAGTCGCAGACAATCAGTTGGGGAAAGAACGTCGGAAAATGGGTCGACATCACTGCGGTGTTCGACAGCACAAGTTGGCGTGGAATCGCGCTGGACCCGAACAACTCCGACCTCAACTACTACGGGCGCGCTCAGGGAGTCGGGCAGACCTACCCTCCTCAGCTACGCGTGACCTACACGAAGTAGGGGGTGTGCCTTCGAGATCTGGTGGCGTCCCGTGCGGCCGTATGATCAAGGCGTGGCGCGGGGCCACCGATCGCCGAAGGAGCACGCGGTGAGCATCCCGCCGCCGGGCGCGGAACCCACGCTGTGGGAACTGCACCGCGCCGTCGTTCAGTTGCGCGAGGACCAGCGCGACGATCTCGCACAGCTCCGCGACGATCTGCGCAGCGACATCGCTGCTCTGGCGAACCGTCTCAACCAGGTGGTCACCGTGGACGTCTACCGCGCCGACCAGCGCAACCTAGCTCTGCGCATCGACACCCTCGAACGCGAACTGGAGACCGTGAAGGTCGAGCGGGACCAGGACCGCGAGCAGGCGAGCACCAACCGGCGTCTGATCATCTCCGCGTTCATCGCCCCGGTACTCCTCACGGTGCTGCAACTGCTGCTCGCCGCCCGCGGCAGCCCGTAGCGCACGAAGGAACGCCCCTCAAGATCGCTCATGGCGCGGGGGAGAAGCAGGACGCGCCTCATGCCCGATCTCTGGCTGCCCGGAGCCGAGCGGCACCCGCTCAGTGACACGGCACCCACCGACACCAAGTACGCCCCGCGCGTGATCTGGCACATCACCTGGGACAAGAACGGCACGGCGGCCAAGCCCGCCGACCTCGTGCCCTTCGACCAGCTCGTCCGGTACTTCACGGGCGGAGGCAGCGGGGCCGCTCCGCACCTCCTGTGGGACCCGTTCACGGGACGGACCGCCCAGTTCTACCCGGCCAACAGCCGTTCCAAGTCGGTCGTCGACGCCGCCGGCGGCACGCGGACGAACCGCACGGGGAAGGTGTGCCTCCAGGTCGAGACGCTGTTCTTCCCCTACTGCCGTGTGGGCGGGAAGGCGTACGCGACCGTCCGGGACACCCCGGCCAAGGGTCTCGACAAGATCCTGACCTGGGCCAGGAGCTGGGGCGTGCCCGACGTCTGGCCGATGGGCACGCCCACTTGGAACGCGAACCGCAGCGAGCACACGTGGGAGACGAAGGGCGGGCACTACGGGCATGGCCAGGTGCCCGAGAACCAGCACACCGACCCGGGCCCGATGCCGAAGTGGCCCACTGGGGCGAGTCCGGCGCCCAAGCCGGGACCGCCGCCGTTCCCCGGCCGTAGCGCCTTCGGCCCCGGCAAGTCGAACGCCTCGATCCTCCTCCTGGGCCAGCAGCTCGTCCGGCGCGGTTTCGGCAAGCACTACCGCGTGGGCCCGACCCGCGACTGGGGCGAGGCCGACCGTCTGAACGTCAGGGACTTCCAGCTCGCGCAGAAGTGGAGCGGTTCCGACGCCGACGGCTTCCCCGGCCCCCAGACCTGGGCTCGCCTCTTCGGCTGACCCTCGATCCCATCAAGGAGCACAATCCATGAACCTGTACGCATCTCTTCTGCGCACCGGGGTGCCTGCCGCGGTCGGCTGGCTCGTCGCGGTGGCCCTGCGGCACGGCCTCGACCTGGACGCGACCGCCGTGTCCGGTGTCCTCACTCCCGCCGTGATCTTCGTCTACTACGGAGTCTTCCGTTTCGCCGAGGAGCACGTGTCGCCCCGATTCGGCTGGCTGCTGGGCTACGCCCGGCCGCCGAAGTACGAGGACCCGCAGCTCTCGCTGCCGAGGACCTGACCCGGTCGGCGTGACGCCGAGCGCCGCTCGAGTAAGCAAGGAAGAAGGCCCCCGTCTCGCGACGGGGGCCTTCGACCTCTTGGAAGCCCCCACACTACCCGGGTTTCGGGGGGACACGGACTCCGCTCCCGCACTGGTTACAATCTATATGCAGACGTACCGCGAGCGGGAGGCGATGGAGTGCCAGAGGACCAGAGGCCATCGGCGAGGAAGCCGTACCTGGCCGGCGGGGCGGAGTTCGCCGCGCTGTACGACGTGAAGCGGCTCCAGGTGAGTCAGTGGATCAGCCGTGACCACACGCTCGACTACCGGTACGCCAAGATCATCAGCGGCTCGCCCTACTGGCTTCTCCAGTTCGTGAAGGGCTTCGGGCAGACCACTCCGCGTACGAAGTACGTCAACGAGGTCGAGCTTGCGCGGCTGGTCAAGGAGCAGGACCCGGGATACTGGGTCGGCGAGGTGGACCAGCTTCCGCCTCTGGTCGGACAAGCCGAGCTGGTGGCGCTGTTCCAGTTGCCCTCCGGGGCTCTGCTGAGGAAGGCGGTCAGCACGGGCCGCTTCCGTGCTGCCGACTACACCCTGTCCGGCTCACCGATCTGGCTCCTGGAGCCGGTCGTGGAGGACGTTCCCGCGCTCCAGGCCGGGGCCCGCGGTGTGGACTGGGCGGTCGACGAACGCGTCCTGGCCGCGCTGCGCGACGGTACGTATGACGGTCCCGGCGCCAGGATCGTGCCGCGAGGCAAGGCGGCCAGCAAGAACCCCAACTAGCCTGCAAAGAAGGCCACTTGTTCTTGATCCAACCCCTATTTGCATATAGAATAGAAGCGTACCCGGTCGGGGGTGCGCTTCATTCGGTGGGGGGTTGAGTGTCCAGTCCGAGAGGGCCGCCAGGTGTGGGTCGATGATGTTGTCGATCGACATTCCTCCTGCCCGAAGATAGATTCCAACACTCCAGGGTGTTCGTACTATCTCTGAGGGGGAGAGCCTTGCTGATCGAACAGCCGCCGTTGTTCGGCACCATCCAGCCCGTTCGCCACCCCGCCGACGTCGGCAACCTGACCATCCAGCAGCGGTTCGAGGCATTCCACGCGCTCAACCCCTGGGTCCTCAGGGCGCTGGCCCGGATGACCGCCGACTGCGCGGAGAAGGGGTTCGGCCGCATCGGCATCGGGATGCTCTTCGAGCTCCTGCGCTACCAGTACGGCGCGGCCACCCGCGGCGACGAGTTCGCGCTGAACAACGACTACCGCTCCCGGTACGTCCGGCTCCTGCTGGCCGAACACCCGGAGTGGTCCCCGCTATTCGAAGTCCGAGCCCTGCGCACGGACTGACCACGACCTCTTGGAGCCAGATCGTGAACGCACCAGCGGGCGCCGCCAAGCCGCCCGCCATCAAGCTCAAGACCCGCAAGCCGACCGGCATCGTGCCGTGGCCGCTGATCCTCATCGAGGGGGAGGAGGGCGCCGGCAAGACCTACTCGGCCGCCCAGTTCTCCGCCTCTGAGCGCATCGGCCAGATGTACTGGATCGACCTCGATGAGGGATCGGCCGACGAGTACGCGGCGATCGAGGGCGCGAACTACCTGATCATCGAGCACGACGGCACCTACAGGGACATCCTTGAGCAGGTCGAGGCCGTGCACGCCGAAGCTCGGCGTGCCGCAGCGGCCGGGGAGCCGCCGGTCGTCCTGACCATCGACTCGGGCTCGGCCCTGTGGCGGATGCTGACCAACTGGACGTACGAGCGGGGCCGCAGGACGCGGAAGAACCGCAAGCTGCTCCAGGAGGACCCCGATGCCGCCTACGACATCGGCCGGAACCTGTGGAACGACGCGCTGGAGCGGTGGAACAGGATCATCTACCTGCTGCGCACCCTCCCCGGCATTGCCATCGTCCTGGCCCGCGGCAAGCAGGTCAGTGCCACGGACGACAACGGCCAGCCGATCCAGAACCAGACAGAGTGGAAGGTCTCGGCCCAGAAGGACCTTGGCTTCGACTCGACCTGCTGGGTGCGGATGAAGCGTGACGCCGACCCCCAGATCATCAAGGTGCGGTCCCTGCGCATGCGCGTGGAGCAGAGGAAGCCCCTGACGCTGCGGGACTTCAGCATCGAGGACCTGGTCTTCAACGGGCTCGGCTGCTCCATCGAATCCCAGCCGCGCGTGATGCCCGCGCTCGCCGGTGACCTGGTGCAGCCGTGGCTGACCCGCATCGCCGAGCTGAAGGACAAGGAAGCCCTCGGCGCGCTGTGGCGCTCCGTCCCCGACCCGGCCAATCGCCTTAGCCGGGACGAGATCGCCACCGTCCGGGCCGCCGCCGAGCAGAGGGCGGCCGAGCTGGACAACCCGCGCTCGGAGATGGGCGAGGGCCCACTGACCGACGCCGACAAGCTTCGCGCCGCCGCCAAGCGGAAGGCCGCCGAGCAGGACGAGGACGCCGAGCAGTGACCGGCCCGCACGCACCTCTTGGAGAACTCCCATGTCCGTAGCCACCATCGTTGACGGCGTCGCCCCTTCCATCTGGGACGCCGCCCACTACGTCGACGCCCGCCGCCCCCGCTCCCGACAGACCCAGCTCGGGGCCTCCGACACCGTGTGCGGCCGACGCGCCGCCTACATCCTGCACGGCGTCACCCCGACCGACCACGCCGACAAGCGCGCGGCGATCCTCGGCACGTTCATCCACTTCGGCCTGCTGGAGTCGGCGCGCACGGAGTACGGATGGCTGGTGGAGCGCAGCGTCCAGGATGACCTGATCCGGGGTCACGTCGACGTCGTCCAGCTCGATGCGCCGACCGCCGCCCGCCTGCCCGCCCGGCACAGACCGGTGATACCCGCTGACGTGCTCACCGTGGAGGACGTGAAGACGAAGTCCACCTACATGTGGGACCGCGTCCTTCGGTACGGGGCTACGGAGGCCGAGCTGCGCCAGGTCCACCTGTACGCGGGCGCACTGCACGAGGTCGGGTTCGAAGACGTACCGGGCCAGCGGTACCTGTCTCGACTTGGACCGCTGGACATCGGCCGCATCCGCTTCCGGTTCATCAACCGCGACAGCGGCGCCGAGCACATCCAGGAGATCGACTTCGACCCGCAGCGGGCCGCCGAGGCCCAGTGGTGGGTGGAGCGCGTGCGCGAGACCAGCGACCCCGAAGAGATGCCGCGTGACTTCAACGGACCGGGTCTCGACGCCATCTGCGACTACTGCCCCTTCCGCTCCCTGTGCTGGCCGGGGACAGCCCCGGGGGTCCCGGAGCAGACGGCCCTCATCCACAACGACGCCGACCGCGAACAGGCGCTCATCGACTACGTGAAGGGACACGAACTCGCTAGCGAAGGCAACCGGATCAAGACGTTCGCGCGCAAGAAGCTGGACCAGTCCCCGGCCGGCATCTACGGGCCCAACAAGCTCTCCTGGCGCGGCGGGAACGACGAGGAGAAGGACGACGTGGAGGCGATGGTCGACCTCCACGAGGTCGCTGGCATCCCCGTACCGATGAAGCCGGACGCGGATCGCATGGTGAAGAACCTCAAGGCGGCCGGGCTGCCCGTCCCGCGGCGAAAGACCGGCAAGAAGACGGCTCCGGTCATCAACGTCGCGCCGGCCTGACCCGGAACCCCGAACTCCTCAGCCCCGCCCGTGAGCCACGGGCGGGGCGCCCGTCCTGCCGCCACACCTGCACCGCCCAAGGGGAACCGTGTCCATCCAACTGATGATCGCCGCGGCGTATCTGCCGCCTGATGTGCTCAGCCAGAGCCAGAAGCTCGCCCTCATGAAGATCGCGGATAGCGCCGACGACGAGACGCGTCTCGCGCGGCCCGGCCTGACCCGCCTCGCTGCCTGGGTCGGCGTGACCGACAAACGCGCCATCACCATCGTCACGGAGCTGATAGCCAAGGGCCTCGTCGAACGGGTCGAGACCGGCAAGGCGGGTCGATCCGCCGTCTACCGGGTCTTCCCGCTCGGCGTACCTCCCACGCCGACCACGCCGGAGCTCAAGGAGGCTGCGGAGGCCCGCAAGGCCGCCCCGAAGAACCCCCGCAAGGCCCGCTCGGGGGTGGTGCGCTCGGCTCCGGCCAAGCCCGCGATGACCTATCAGGACGTCGAAGCCCGCGAGGCCGAACGGCAACAGCGGGCTGAGAAGCCGCAGGTGGAGGCAGGGTTCCACCAGGGGAACCCAGAAGGAGAGGCAGGGTTCCACGGGGGGAACCCGGAGGGGACAGAGGGCCGGGTTCCACCGGTGGAACCCGATGAGTTTCACGGGGGGAACCCACTGGGTTCCAGCGGTGAAACCCCTTCCTTTCCTGGTTCTTCCTCTGTCCTTCCTTTCCCCCCTACCCCCACGGCTGACGCCGTAGGGGAGCCTGAGCCCGCTCCGACAGAGACCCCGACGCCGGACCGCGAGGTGCCGCAGAAGGGCTGTGCGCGGCACCAGGGCCGTCCTGCTGCCTCCTGCCGTGGGTGCGGCACCAACCCGCGCGCAGGGCGCGAGAGGGAGCGGGAGGAGGCGAAGGCGGCGGAGCATCAGGAGCACGGGCGCTTCTGGGACGAGTGGCACGAGGAGGCGGCCAGCCGCCGCCAGCAGGTCGAGGAGCGGCCGGAGTCGGTGGAGTCCGCCCGCCGGGCCGTGCGTGAGGCACTGCGCGAATCCAAGGCGCGCAGACAGCAAAAAACTTAGGCCCCCAAAGGAATTTTTCGCCAGGAATCTGGACATCCCTGGTATTGCATATAGAATAGAACCAGAAAGAGGGGGGAAGGCCCCCTCGAACCCGGAAGGACAACATGAGCTACCTGCCCACCCTTCGCCGCGCGCACAAGGGCGCGATCGTGCTCGACGGCAGCGCCGCCGCCCATGAGCAGATCCGCACCCTTGCCGACCTCTACCGCGAAGACCCTGAGGGCGTCGGCGACATGCTCATCCAGATCGCCGACCTCAAGGACCAGGCCGAACGTGAACGCGACCTCGACGGCCTCGGTCACGCCGAGCACGTGCGGGACGACATCGTGACCGAACTGCTCAATGAGATCGGTGGCGCGGAGATCTACCTCGACCCCCGCGACAACCACCACGCCCTCATGCAGGCGCGCAGCCTCGCCCACCAGGCCCGGCGCATCGCTGACGCGGCCCAGCAGCGCGCCGACGAGCTGGCGGTCCTGACCGCCGTCGCCCGAGGTGCGCGCGAGGAGCGCAGGAGGCCCCCCGTCTGCTAGGGCAGGCGTTTCAATCGATTCCGAAATAGATCCCAACTCTGTACTGTTGGGCGGCACAAGACCTCTTGGAGAGAAACCCGTGAGCAACCACCTCGCGCAGATGGCCCCGATGCCCGTGCACGGCAACACCGACGACCCGCTGTGGCGCAAGCTGTGGAACGCCTACGAGCCGGTCATCACCGCGCTGCGGCGCATCCCGCTCGTCGCCGACGTCGAGATCTGCGGCGGCATGTTCGGCATCACCGCGCAGCTCACCGACGGATCGCACCTGTGGATCTCCTCGGTCGAGGAACTGCCCCTGGACCCCACGGAGGTCGAGGGCTGGCACGTCAGGCGGGCCCATGAGGACAACCCGACCGTTGACGAGCTGGTCTACAACTCCACCGAGGACGGCGAGCACTCGCAGAACGCCAACAACGTCGTCCCCCTCGTCCAAGCCATCGCCGCCTTCGTCGCCGAGCGGGGCCTCGCGCCCAAGCTGATCGACCTCATGTCCGTCCAGCTCGACGGCGTGACGAAAGACCACAGGCGCATCAGCAAGCTCGTCCAGGGACCCTTCGATGACCGCAACGCGGCGGTCAAGGAGTACGGCTACGCCACCCACGAGCTGATGGAGCGCGGCTGGCGGTGCATCCACGAACAGGGCGGCACGGACTGGCCCCTGACCATCTGGGAGTTGAAGGGCGAGATCGTCACCATCTACCTCGCCCACGTCGGCCTGGTGAGCGCCTGATGCCCGGCGCGGAAGCGGACCGGCCCAGCGCGGTCGAAGAGACCACCAAGCGCCCGTGCACCTGCGTGATCGCCCACGTGCAGAACGACGAGGAGCGAGCCCGCGTGCAAGCCGCGCTGGACAACGCGCTGAGGACGAACGACGCCCAGGCCGTTCTGGTCGCCTGCATGCAGCTCATGCAGCCCTGCCCGGCCCGCGACGAGCCGGTGGCGCGATGACCGTCTCGCTCGCGCTGCTCGCGCTCGCTCTCGGCGTCGCCGCCGGCCTGGCCGTGCTCGTCGTCGAGGAACTGCGCTGGGAGGCCCGCAACCGGGTCCCGAGGTGCACCACCTGCGGCGAGCAGCACCCCCGACACGCCGCCCACCGCTGAACGCTGTCCGGCCCGCTCACCCGGGCCGGACAGCCGCAGACCTCTTGGAGAAACACCCCCGTGGGATACGACATCTACATCCAGACCGCTGACGGCACGCTGGCCGAAGGCGACGAGAACTACTTCCGCTTCGCCTGGACGGCGATGCCGCGAACGCTCGACGCGATGGCCAACTTCGGGATGCTCACCGAGCTGCCCGTTCCCTCCGTCCCGACCCTGTCCGCGTACGGACTGGCCATCGAGGACTTCCAGCCTGGCACCCAGCCGGACCAGGCGACGGCCAACCGTATCGCCGAGTTCCGCGCCGCGTACCAGGCCGCCCTGGACGCCGCCGAGCCGAAGCCGACCGGCATCCCGTCCTACAAGCTCCAGGTCAACGGCGGTTTCCTCGTCACCGTCGCCGAGATCAGCGCCGCCCTGACCACCTACGAGGCTCACCCTCACGTGGACATCGCCGAGATGCCCATGGGCGACTCGACATGGCGCGCGTGGACGGCATTTCTGCGCCGCGCCCGGACGCACGGCGGCCTGCGCACCTACTGATCCCGGCCGCTGCCCGGCCCCGCGCTGCGGGGCCGGGCTCCGTAGACCTCTTGGAGAACGAACCACCACCATGGCCAAAGTCATCGACCTGCTGTGCGGCGCAGGAGGCAGCAGCACAGGGCTTGTCGAAGCCGGGTACGAACTGATCCTCGGGATCAACCACTGGCAACTCGCGATCGACACGCACGCCGCCAACCACCGCAACGCGGACCACGCCTGCATCGACATCTCCGGATTCCCGATGCGCTATCTGCCCAACGCCGACGTCCTGTGGGCGTCGGTCATCTGCACGGAGATCAGCCCCGCGGGCGGGCGGCGGCGCGAGACCCACCAGATGGATCTGCTCGACCTCATCGAGGAGGGCGACGACTGGGAGGCTCTGACCAAGGACGCCTTCGAGCGGACCCGGGTCACAGGCTGGTGCGTCGTCCGGGCAGCCGAGGCCAAGCGGTTCAAGGCCATCGTCGTGGAGAACGTCGTCGAGTTCGGTCTCGACTGGATCTTGTTCCCGAAGTGGCTTGAAGCGATGGAACTGCTCGGCTACCAGTACCAGATCGTCTGCGTCAGCAGCGCCCACATCGGCGACGACGTCAACCTGCGCGCCCCGCAGTGGCGCGACCGGATGTACGTGGTCTTCACCCTCAAGACCATGCGGAAGCCTGACCTGGAGCCCAGGCCCCTCGCGCCGTGCGTGGACTGCGGCGAGGACGTGCACGCCGTCCAGTCGTGGAACGTGGCGGGCGTACGGATCGGGAAGTACCGGCGCGACTACATCTACCGCTGCCCCAAGAGCCGTTGCCGCCACGCCATGGTCGAGCCGTATGTCCGACCGGCCAGCGACATCATCAACTGGGACGATCTCGGCACACGCATCGGCGACCGCAAGAAGCCCCTCGTGGACACCACGATGGACCGCATCCGCGCGGGCCTCCTCAAGTTCCCCTACCGGCCCAGCTCGATCACCCTCACGCACGGCAAGGAGGGCGGCGACCGGGCGTACGCCGTCGAGGACCGGCCCCTGCCGACACGCACGGCCAAGCAGGGTGACGCCCTCCTGGTGCCGACCGGCGGCTCGTGGAACACCGACGCCGTTCCCGTCGACGTGCCGCTTCGCACTCGCACCACCCGGGAGAGCGAAGCACTCCTGACGGTGGACCCGTTCATCGTCGAGTTCCGCAACCACGCCACCGCCAGCCCTGCGGCCAATCCGCTGAGCGGAGTCACCGCACAGGGCAACCATCACGGCCTGGTCACCCACGCCGGCCGTGTGCCGGAGTGGGCGAGGAACACCCTCGTCGTGCCGTACCGCAAGGCCGCAGTGAAGACGGCCGCCGAACCCGTCCACACCCTCTCCACTCGCGACTCGGCCGCCCTGGTCCGCTCCGCGCCGGACATCAACGACTGCTACTTCCGGATGCTCAAGCCCCGCGAACAGCTCGAAGGACAGCGGTTCCCGGCGAAGTACGTCGTCTACGGCAACCAGGCCGAACAGACCATGCAGGCAGGCAACGCGGTCTCCGTCAACGTCGCGCGGTGGATAGGCCAGCGATTGGAGCCCGTCCTGTGACCGGATCTCGCAGTGCCCTCCCCGGCACACACGTCACCGACCACGCCCCCTGCTGGGGCGATCCCGACTTCGCCGTGGCCGACAACCGGTGGAAGACCGGTAAGGACCTGGTCGCCATCTGCGAACCCGTCCTCTACGTCTGCGGCGGCTGCCCCTACCGAGCCGCCTGCATCCGGCAGGTCCTGCCCGCCAAGAACGACTTCGACGGCGTCTGCGGCGGCCGGATCTGGCTCAACGGCGTGATCGTTCACGCCCTGCCGGATGCCGACCCCTCGGAGCTGCCGACGGCGGTCATCCGCAAGTCGTGCGGCACCGCCGCCGGGTCCCGCGCCCACCGCCGCGCCGTCGAGCAGCAGTGCCCCGACTGCCAGCCCTTCTACCAGCCCGGCCCTAACCCACTCGACGCCGAGGACGAGCCGGACGCGCAGCAGCTCGAACTCCCCGACGTCGCCTGATCCACCGAAGGAGTAGGACAGATGAACAACCGATCGATGCGCGAACTCCTCGGCCCCGTCGCGGCCGTGGCGCTCATCGCTCAGCTGAACCCAGACCTGCCCGCGCCCGGCATCGAGTTCGCCGCCATCTTCTACGACGGCGTGGAGTACGGCATGGGCGTCCGGCTGCACATGCACCGGCCCCAGGAGGGCGTCTACGAGCGGTGGGCGCACCTGATCGGCAGCAACGACCCGGACTCGCACACCAATCCGGCCACGACGGCCCAGGGCAACCTGTGCCGCCGCACCTACGGCAGCTACGCGGACATCCCCGTCGAGGCCGTCGCCTACGTGCCGCAGGCCGCGCCCCGAGCCGCCAACCACTGGGCGTTGGCACTCGGCGAGCCCGCCGCCTGATCTCGGCCGCTTCCCACCCCAACCCACAGAAGGACAGCCATGAACAAGAAGCTCCTCATCGAGGACGTCGCCGCCAAGATCGGCTCCCGGACCGTCGCCGCAGAGGCGGTGGAGGCCGTCTTCGACTCGATCGTCCGCGCGGTGGCCGAGGGGAAGCGGGTCAGCGTGACCGGCTTTGGCTCGATCGCACCCGTGGAGCGTCCGGCGCGACTCGCGCACAACCCGCAGACCGGAGAGCGGGTGAAGGTGGAGGCCACCCGGGCGGTCCGCTTTCGCCCCGGAGCGTCCTTCAAGGCCCTGGTCGACGGCACCAAGCCGCTCCCGGAAGAGGGCAGCGCCATCAAGAAGGCCCCGAAGACGCCTCGCCCCTGACCTGCACGCCGTTGCCGCCCCGGGAGGACCCGGGGCGGCCCGAACCCGGAGCGAACAGTGACCGCTCACGTCGTGCAGTTCAGCGGCGGCATCGGCAGCTTCGCAGCCGCCGTCCGCGTCGCCGAGAAGCACGGAACCGACGACCTCACCCTCCTCATCGCCGACACGGGCATTGAGGACGACGACCTGTGGAGATTCGCTGACGACACCAGCCGTCTGCTGGGGGTGCCGCTGACCAAGGTGACGGACGGGCGCACGCCCTGGCAGGTGTTCCGAGACAAGAAGTTCCTGGGGAACGACCGACTTGCTCCATGCACACGGGCGTTGAAGCAAATCCCGTGCCGCGCGTGGATGGAGGCGCACAGGGACCCCGCCCAGACGCTCGTGTACGTCGGCATCGAACCCACGGTGCGCGACAGGGCCCGCATACCCGCCATCGCCCGCGCCTGGAAGCCCTGGCGCACCCGTTTCCCCCTGTGCTCGAAGTGGGAACCGCCGCGCACCAAGAGTGAACTGCTCCAGGAGGCGCGCGCACTGGGCGTCGCTCCGCCGCGCCTGTACGAGCTGGGCTTCTCCCACAACAACTGCGGGGGGACATGCGTCCGGGCGGGGATGCGTCAGTGGAGGCACCTCCTCGACGTCATGCCCGACCGGTACGCCTACGCCGAGGCGCAGGAAGAGGACCTGCGCCGGCTGTTGGGGCCCGTCACGATCCTCCGGCAACGACGCAAGGGCGTCGCCCGCCCTCTGCCCCTGGCCGAGCTCCGGCGGGCGCATCAGGCGGCGCCCATGCTGCCTGACGAACGAGAAGCGACCACCGTCCACCGCGACGAGCTGATGAACGAAGAGGTGTGCTGATGCACGAGGACATAGCCGAGCGCGTCTGGGAAGCGGTCGGACGCTGGGTGGAGGGGCGGCGCGAGGAGTCCGTGCAGATCCTCGCCACGCTGGCGGAGACGCAGACGCCGTCGATGATGTACGGGGTGGCCCTGGGCATCGCCAATGTCGCCAAGGCCGCGCTGACGAAGATGCACGGAAGTCATGGCCACGCCTGCTTCTGGGGGATCAGGACCGCTGACGGATCGCGGCCGGAGGACACCGTCCCCCCGCATCACCTGTTCGCCGCGCGCTTCATCGCCGCCTACCTCAACGACGACACGGACACCACGCTGGCTCTCTACGACGCCGCCTACAGGGCCGATGACCCGGACCTGTGGCCCGCGTGCATGCACACGCTTCTCGCCGCGACCGGGGAAGCCGTGATCGCGGCCACGCCGGGGGCTGACCGGTGAGCAACGCCATCACGTACTCAGCGGACGGGCTGCGCGATGATGTCGCCGACCCGGCGACCTGGAGCGTCCGGGTGTGCGCACACCGCTGCTCGACGTGCATCTTCCGGTCGGGCAACCTCATGAACCTGGAGCCGGGCCGGGTGGCGGGCATGGTCAAGAAGGCTGTGGCGAACGAAGGGCACATCGTCTGCCACAAGACGCTCGGCACGGACACGCCCGCCATCTGCCAGGGGTTCGCCAACCACCCCAGAGGGCGGGTGGCCTCGTTCACGCTTCGACTCGCCCGAGCAGGCGTGCTGAGGATCGTCCCCGTGCAGCCGGACCAGGAGAGCGGGTCGTGACCGGACTGCTCTGCGCGCTCGTCCTCCTCGGCTGGCTGGCCGGGGCCGTCATCCTGGCTGCCGCCGTCACCGTGCTGCTCGCCGACGAACCGCTGCTGCGCCTGGCCGCGCGACTGATGCCCGTCGCCGTGGCGCTGTACCTCGCTGTCGTCATCGTCTTCTGGCCTGCGGCCGTCGCCGAGAGGGCCGTCGACGCACTGGTGAACCGGGACCGCCCATGACCCACATACGAACCGGCCGCATCTTCGCGGCCTGCCACCCGCAGGACACCGCTCGCATCCGCATCGTGCGGTACGAGGAGGGGGACATGCGCGCCCTGGTCGCCGACGCGGCCACCGGCCTTCGCCAGCGCCTCATCCTCGCGTCGAGCCTGCACCCCACGGCGGTCACCGGAACGGGAAGCAGACGCAGGAGCGGATACGCGCCCGAGGACGCGCCCGCGGTGACCAAGCCGCCGGCGCCGCCCGAACGCGGAGAAGTCGCTGCCGAGACGACGGACTGGTTCGCCGGGATGCCTGGGCGCCGCTTCCGCGTGGCACTGCCCCCGCGGCTGCTGCTCCTCAACTCCAACCAGCGGCTCCACCATCACCGTCGCGCCGACATCACCAGAGTTCTGCGGCGCGCCGCCTGGGCGGCTTCGCGGGCAGTGCCGCATCTGGAGAGGGCCCACATCGTCGGCGTGCTGCATCCCGAGGACCGGCAGCGACGCGACCCGGCCAACTGGTATCCCAGCTTCAAGGCGTGCGTGGACGGACTCGTGGACCAAGGAGTCCTGGACGACGACGACCACACGCGTGTCATCGGCCCGGACATGAGGATCGGGCACGTGGTCACCGGGTCCCGCCTCGTCCTCCACATCAGAGAGCTGGATACGGCGGAAATCCCCGCTGAGCTGCGGAAATAGCTCAGCCCCCCGCAAAGAAAATCGCACCAAAATCTTGCAAACCCCCCTAATGCATATAGAATAGAACCAGACGAAGGGGGAAGCCCCGCCCGAACTCCGCCCGGCGGCCGGTGACATGCAACCCGGCTGCCGGGCGGACCTACACCAAGGAGGACACGCGTGACACCGGTCGACCCCTGTCGGATCGCGGATCGTCAGGTCTGCCTGGCCACCCGCGATCTCTCACGCGCCGTGCTGCGACGCCTGACGGTCACCGCAGCCGGGATCGAGCCGCGCATCAAGACGATCGTCGCCACCCAGGCCGACGGCCCCGGAAGCTACGCCCTGTGGCGCCTGCACGGCGACGACGGGCGACTCCTCCTCCAGTTCGACCTGCTCAAGGAGCCGGGTACCGCGTGGGCCAGCCTCACCGGCGACGTGTCCTTCCTCGCCCGGCTGGCCGACCTCCGCACCCACCCGCCCGGCTACTTCTACGTCCACCCGCTACCGGACCCCCGCGACATCGCTATCCCCCTGCCCTCCAACCCCCGGGGCCTCGCCCCGCGCACGATTGGACCGCTTCAGTGATCGCCACAACCCCCGCCCTGCTCGTCCAGCCCGACGGCCAGGTTGACGAGATCGTCCTCGACTCCCATCGGCCCGACCAACTGCGGTGCTCGATGGGGGCGGTCGAGCGGCACTACTCCCGCAGGCTCCTGCTGTGCACCAACGGCGTTTACACCCCACTGGGGCGGCAGATGGGCGGCGTCGGAGGCGTCCTCGACCTTGCCGCTGACGCCAAGGATGCGGGCACCACGCTGGTCGCCGACGCGCTGGCCGCCGCCGGGCCGAACGAGCTGGCCGACAACGCAACGGCCCTCGTGGTGGACCTCCCCTAGAACCGACCCGCTTCCCGCCGTGACCACCGGCACACCACGCCCTGAATGCCTATAGAAAAGAAGCATCAAGGCGGTGTGCCCCCGAACTGGAGACCCCATGCCCGCCCGCCCTACCCCGCCCGTGATCAACACGCCGGAACACCACTTCGGCGCCATGTTCCTCGTGATCGCCACCCGCCAGCCCGACGACGCGGCGCTGCGCGCCGCCGCCAACCTCATCGACAGCGCCGCGACCGCGTGCTGGGCGCTACGACCGGACGACCTCGCGCCGCTCACGCAGCAGCAGTACCGCCAGCTCCTCGACTACGCCGCCGCCCCGCAGGTCCTCGACCTGGCCCTCTACCTCGGGGGCGACCGGAAGCAGATCCGCACCCTCATGGACCACATCGGCCGCGAGATCGCCGAACTGCTCATCCACCACCAGCCTCCGCGCGCCCAGAACTGATGCCGTCCACGCAGCCACCGAAGGAGAGAAACGAGATGAGCGACATCCCCACGTGGTGGGTGATCTTCCACGAGCCCAACCCGGCCCAGATGGACATCGTCGCCGTCGAGCCCGCACCCACCGACCCCGACCACCAGGACGCCCGGTGCGCCGAGTTCACCCAAGCCGGGCAGCGCGCCTACGTCATCACCGCGACCGACCCGGACGCCGCGAGTGAGATCGCCGGGCGGGTCTGGGCGAAGGAACTCGTCACGACGCCCTCGCGGCTGGCCGCAGCAGACGCCTACCTCGCCGCCAACGCCCGTACCGAATAGACCCCTTGGAGAACATGATGCACACCATCGAGTCACAGATCCTGTGCGCCAGTCTGGTGGCCCGCCTGCGCGTGAGCCTCGACGCCGCCGAGAGCGCCCTGCTCGCAACCCTCGAACACTTCCACGCGCAATCCCACGACCCCGCCATCGCCCGCGCAGGGTTCACCCCCGACGAGTACCTGCTGATCGCCGTGCGGACACCCCGCTTCAAGGCCACCCTCACCGCCGGCGCCCTCATGGCCGACGGCCGGGAGACCGACTCCCGGCTGAGCTGGGAGTCGTTCGTCCAGCGGGAGATCGCCGCTGCCGAATGCGCCCACCACGCCGTACCGCCTACGGCCCTTCTCGGTGACCTCGACGCCGTGCACCGCGTCGGACGGCGGCTCGGCCTCAGCGACGAGCAGACCGACCAGTTCGTCCCCGGCATCGTGCTCACCCTCGCGCAGGGCTACCCGTACCGCGCGCCCGAGCAGCGCCACCTGAGCCTGGCCGACATCCTCGCCCAGGTCACCACCGAGGACCTGACCGAATTCCTCCGGCACGCCGCCCTTTCCGCAGCGGGCCACGCCAGGGAAGCCGCCGCCGCGGCCCGCCGCATGCAGCGCGGAGCGCGCTGACCCCTCTCTCCGGCGGCCCGCGTAGCAGGCGGGCCGCCGCGCCGACCAGCGCCCGACGCTCTTGACCCAGGAGAACAGCATGAGCCAGCTCGACCTGTTCGGTGACGCCGACGTTCCCGACGAGCCGCCACCCCCGCCCATCCCCGCCGTGACCCGCAGGTACCTCGCCGACCTCCCGCCGGCACCTGCGCCCGTCACCGTCTCTGCATCGGCCCGCCCCAAGCTGGCCACGGTCAAGCCCAAGCTGGAGCACTACCGCCCCTCGCTGAGCAACCCGCACCAGACGGCCTTCGACATAGCCGAAGCCGTCAGCCATGCCTGGCACAACGCCCAGGGCGGGGCCGCGATCGAGATTCCGATGGGTGTGGTGGCCACGCTCGCTCTCTGGCCCCTGCGCGGCCCGGACGCCTACCTCGCCGCCGACTGGTGGCTCAGCCTTGACGACACCCAGCTCCTCACGGCGTTCCGCGAGTGCTGGGCACGCTGGTGGATCATGCGGCCGGACCTGATCGACCGCGCCACGCCGCTGCACAAGTGGATCGAGGACGAGAAGCCCGGACCGACGCGGGCCCGCGCCGTCAGGGCGGTGGTCGAGGCCGCCCTCACCCGCGGGCTACTCCACCTGACCAGCAGCGACGACGCCTACTACCGTTCGACCTCCGACGTGATGGGGGCGGTGCTGGCCATCATGCGCTCTAAGGGGGCTCACGACGCTCTCGCGGAGGTTCACACGCCGCCGGAAGTCGCCGAACTGATGGCCCGGATGCTGCTCGATGACATGCGCCTCAAACCGGGGATGAAGTTCGATGAGCCGACCGGCGGAACCGGTCAGATGTACCGCGCGGCCGTTCAGGTCATGCGGGAGAAGGACATCGACCCCCACGAGTTCGGATGGGCTCTGACCGACATCGATGAACTCGCGGCGGCCGGAGCCGCCGTCAACGCGATCATCTGGGACCTCGGCCCGCACGTTCTGATCGCCTGTGGCGACACCCTGCACGAGGGCAACCTGTACGCGAAGGCCGCCGACCAGGCGCGCGCCGTCATCGAACGCCGCGATGACCTGCGTGCGCAGGCCGCCATCCTCGCGGCGATCCAGAAGGTCGAGGCGCTGGTGCGCGGAGTGGCTGCCTGACCAGGGCAGACGCCCCCGAAATCTCTTGTAGGAGATCTTGACCTTGCCCTGAATGCATATAGAATAGAACCAGCGAAGGGAAGGGGTTCCGATGACCTACAAGCGAGGCGACCGCATCGCGCTCGTCCACACCACCGATCCGCACACCGACCTCACCGAGGGAGACGAGGGAACCGTCCGCCGGTACGACGCCAACCTCGCCCAGCTCTCCGTCGACTGGGACAGCGGCTCCACGCTCTCGATGCTCCTGGACGACGGCGACGAGGTGCGTCCCGCGTAACCCCGTCGGGCCCGTCCCGCACCGGGACGGGCCCGACACCTCATCAGCAGACCTCTTGGAGACACGCCCCATGCTCATCACCGACGCCGCAGTCCGAGAAACGGCGGCCACACTTGCCCAGAGCCTCGGAGGAGACTGGGCTCTCGACCCCGAAGCGCCCGCCGACGGCGCGGCCCACCTGATCTACAGCGACGGACGAGCCATCAGCTTCCGCCCCATCTTCGGCGGAGCAACCGTCCAGCTCTGGATCACCGGCAACGCCGCGCCCACCCTCCCCGCCGACGCCAGCCCGGCTGAACGCGCCGCCCACGAGGCCCACGTCGCCGTGCGCCTTCCCGAAGGCCACCGCTACAACAAGGCGACCACGCTCGTCACAGACGAAGAGGAGGAACCGGCGGTCATCATCCTGCGCACTCTCGAAGACCTCCTCCCGGCCTTCGAGCACAAACCCCGCTACGTCGGCCACAAGCCGTGGATAGACCTCTTCGACAACGCCCTCGCGGCCGTCACCGCCGAGCGCACCCCCTCGCCAGCCGCCGCCACCAGCGCGGAAGACCCGGACCCCGAGCCGGAGGCAGAGCCCGAGCCGGAGGCAGAGCCCGAGCCGGAGGCAGAGCCCGAGCCGGAGGCAGAGCCCGAGGCGGAGCCGGAGGTCGAGCCGCAGCCGGAAGCCGACCCCGAGCCCGAGGCCGCGCCCGAGCCCGAGGCGGAGCCGGAGGCCGATCCGCAGGCCGAGCCCCAGCCGGAGCCCGAGGCGGACGGCAAATCCGAACCCGCCCCAGCCGAAACGGCCAGCCTCCCGGCCGACGAGCAGCCGGGAGCCGCCGCGGCTCGGCGTCCGCGCAAGCGCACGCCCAGGCGGCGCCCCAAGGCCAACACCAACTGACCCGTACGACTCGACAAGGGGCGCGGCAACGCCGCGCCCCTCCCGGAGTGCCATGAGCAACGACACCGGAGCCATAGCCCGTCAGCGCCACTACACCAGTCTCCGGAACGCCGACAGGGAAGTCCTCCGTGGGACCTGGTCCATCGGATACGGCGACCCCGGCTTCACCACGCAGTTCGGCACACCGCCGGAACCCAGCGACCATCACTCGGCCACATCCATACACAAGATCGTCACCGACGCCCTATGGCTGCATCGCGGTGCCTGCCTTGCCTGTCCCTGGGAGGGGCCAGACCGGCGACGCCGAGACGCAGCGATCGAAGACGCCCACGATCACACCCATCCCGAATGGCGCACTCTCCCGATCATGGACCGGGCGAGCGGCAGCGGGTCAAGGATCTGGTGGCAGCACGTCAGGGCGAGGTACCCGCAGGGTTGGTTCGACGCCGGCGGACCGCTTCGGCTCTACGCTGAACCGCCCTTCGACCGGCATGAGGCCGGGGCCGCGCCCGGTGGCGGATTCATCCTCCACACGACACGTCGTAAGCCGAAGCCGTCCAGCGCCATACAGCTCACCCTGGAATAGGCCGGATCGGCCGGGTAGAGTCAGGGCACGACGTCTGGCCTGTATGAACGGCCACAGAGGCTCTGCCCCGGTTCTGGGGCAGGGCCTCTTCGCATTGGAAGGGGAATCCGCTGCGGAGTAGTTCGACCACCGGCCCCGAGCTGTTGCGATCGTTCCCGGAGCACGTCCCCACGTCCCCGTGGGGACTCGTTGAGGACGCGTTGGGGACACAAGGACAGGAACAGACTGACAAAGGTTCCAGAGCCCCAGCACACGTCATGCGGTCTGAGCTGGGAAAACGCCCAAAACCAGCGCAGAGAAGCAAGGGCCGCCAAGATCCTCAAAGGACTCATAATCCGTCGGCCGTGGGTTCGAGTCCCACCCGCCCCACCACAGCAGCTCCGTGCAGGAACGTTTTCACCTGCGGTGACAAGGAAGCCCCTCCCTGTTGGAGGGGCTTCTGTCGTTGGTGGGGCCTGCCGTCATCGATCTTTCACAGCCATCCGGTCAGGAGCCGTCGAACACTCTGCTGGTTTGTGGATAAGCTCTGGGCAGACCGGAAAAGGCCACCGGGCGTTGCTGACGTGACGCAGGACGACATGACCGCGTACCCGGAGGACACTGTGCCCGCCGCTCCTTCAGCCTTAGTCGGCAGGCCCGTTCGCCTCGGCCGTACCTCCCGCAGTCTCGCGGTGGAGGCACGTTTCTTATTCACAGGTCTGGGGCCCCTCCGTCCACCTCTGACCTGTCATGCCCGCATCCAGAGAAATGTCCCCGCGGCGGGCGGGACGTGCAGTACCGGTGGCATCACCTCGCTCGGTCGTGACTCGGACACCCTGGAGAGGACTTGATGACCGATCTGATACCGGCCGTGAGCGCCGCGGTCGCTCTGGCGGCCGGAGGGACCACGTGGCGCTTCCAGCGGGCGTACCGGCGCGAGCGCGGCAGGGCCGACCGGCTCCAGGGCCGTACGGACCAGCTCACCCAGGAGCTGCGTGCCGTGGAGTACGCCCTCGGGCAGCTGGCCGCCGAGGTGCTGCCGGCGGCGGGCGCCGCCGCCCTGCCCGACCAGCAGCGAGGTGCCGACCTCGCGCTGCCCGTGGCGCTGGCGCACACGCCCCTCGCCGCGCGGCTCCGCGACGTCGTCGGTCAGGCGGTCGCCACCGTGACGCGGGTGCGGGAGGCCACCCACGCGTCCGCCGAGCAGCGCATCGCCGAGATCCGGACCGCCGCGGACCAGGAGGTCGCCAAGGCGCGCCGGGAGTCGCAGCAGGCCACGCGCGCGGCCGTGCGCAGCTTCGCGTCGAACGTGGTGGCCCGGGCCTCCCGGCTGAGCCGGGAGATCAGCAAGGGTGTCCGCTCCCACCAGGACGACGAGGCGTACGCAACGCTGGTGCACATCGACCACATCGCGCAGCAGATGCTGCTGACCGCCCAGGGCTACGCGGTGCTGGCCGGCGACAAGCTCTCCAGGCGCTGGCCGAAGACCTCCCTGACCGATGTGATCCGTGCCGCGATGGGCCGCATCGAGGGCTACCAGCGGGTGGAGCACCACGAGTCGGACACCATCTCCGTGGAGAGCCGCGCGGTCGAGGCCGTCGTGCACACCCTGGCACTGGTGCTGGACAACGCCCTGCGCTACTCCCCGCCGGCCGCCCGGGTGCACGTCTCGGTGGAGGAAGGCCATCACGCCTGCTTCCTGATCGTCGACGACGCAGGTCTGCGGATGGACGACGAGCGGCTGATGTGGGCCAAGGACATCATGTCCGGCAAGCAGCGCGACGAGATCACACAGCTCGGCGCGCATCCCCAGACCGGTCTGCGGGTCGCCTCGCTGCTCGCCGAGAACTACGGCTTCCGGGTCGAGTTGACCGCACCGAACATCTACCAGGGCACGCGGGCCATGCTGGTACTGCCGAAGAACCTCCTGGTCTTCTCCGCCACGCCCCAGCCCACCGCGGCCCGGCCCGTCATCGCGCCCCGGACCGCCGAGGAGTCCCAGCCGGCCGCCGCGTCGGCCGCACAGGATTCCGTCGCCCCGGAGCCTGAGCCTGCGCCTGCGCCTGCGCCGGCGCCCACCGCGATCACCGCGAGCGGACTGACCGTCCGTCAACGCCCGTCCAGGGTGCGCAGCTCCGCCCCCGCGGCGCCCGAGGCGCCGGTCGTGCCGGGGCGGCCGAGCGTCGCCGCCGCCTGGGCGGAGGGCACCCGCCGAGGACGCCAGCCCGAGGAAAACACCGGACCCACCGAAGGAAACTGACCATGCGCGACACGCACAGCAACAGCCTGGGATGGCTGCTCGACCAGGAGCTCGGCTCCGTCGAGGGCGTCGAATACGCCGTGCTGATGAGCAGCGACGGACTCCTGCAGGCCCGCACGCAGACGATCGGCCAGGAGGACGCGGAGAAACTCGCCGCCGTCACCGCCTCGCTGCGCGCCGCCGGCAAGGCGTGGGACGAGCACGTCGGCGGCAAGGGGATGTGCCAGCTGCTCATCGAGTCGCAGGGCCGTATCGGGCTGACCACCGCGGCGGCGAGGAACTCGATGGTCTCGGTGGTCACGACGGGTCCGGAGGCCGATGTCGGCCTGATCACCCATCACATGGTGCGGCTGGCGACGCGACTCGGCCACGAGCTGGAGGTCGGGGACCGGCGCCACGTCTCGGACGACGGCACAGCGACGTGAGCGGTCCGCGGCACGACCCGGACCTGATCAGGCCCTACGTCCGCACCGGCGGACGGAACCGGTCCAGGCCGGATGTGCACCTGGAGACGGTGGTCATCGCCGCGTCCGGCCCGACCGACACGCTCGGGCCGGACACCCGCAGGGTGCTGCGCCTGTTCGCCGGCGGGCGGGGCGGCCTGGCCGTGGCGGACATCGCCGCCGCGCTGGAACTGCCGCCGTCCACCGTGCGGATCCTCGTCTCCGAGCTGATGGACAGCGGCCATCTGGCCAGCCCGGCCCCCGCCGAGGGCCGGCCCGGACTCGACCTGCTACAGGAGGTGCTGCGTGGACTACGCGAACTGGTCTGACCAGTCGTCCCACCAGCCTGCCGTCCACTACGTGGCCCCCGCCGTGGCCCGGTCGGCGAAGATCGTCGTCGCCGGGGCGTTCGGCGTCGGCAAGACCACCTTCGTCGGCAGTGTCTCCGAGGTGACACCGCTGCGCATGGAGGAGCCGATCACCGAGGCGAGCGTCGGCGTGGACGATCTGCGCGGCACGCCGCACAAGACGACCACGACGGTCGCCATGGACTTCGGGCGCATCCACCTGCTGGGCGACCGGCTGGTGCTCTATCTGTTCGGCACTCCGGGCCAGACCCGTTTCCGCCCCCTCTGGGAAGGGCTGACCGAAGGCGCGCTGGGCGCCGTCGTCCTGGCCGACACCCGGAACCTCGACGGCTGCCACGAGGTGCTGACCTTGCTGGAGGAGCAGCAGACGCCGTACGCCGTCGTCATCAACGTCTTCCCCGACGCGCCCCGCTACCCCCTGGACGAGCTCCGGCAGGCGCTCGCGCTGGATCCGGACACGCCGCTGACCGAGTGCGACGCGCGTGACCGCACCTCCTGCGTGTACGCGCTGATCACCCTTGTCGAGTACCTGACCACCCGTCATGTTCCCGCCTCTCTTGTGGAGCCCCGCCCATGACCACCCCCGCCTCCGGCACCGCGAGCCAACCGGCGCGGGTCGCGCTCTACGACGCCGCGTTCGCCGAGGACCCGCATGCCGCGTACGAGCGCATGCGCCGCGTCCACGGCCCGCTGGTCCCCGTGGACCTCGCCCCCGGCATCCCGGCGACCCTGGTCATCGGCTTCCACCAGGCCCGGCGCATCCTCAACGACCCGCTGCACTTTCCCGCCGACCCGCGGATCTGGGAGCAGGCCGTACCCCAGACCTGCCCGGTCCGGCCGATGATGGAGTGGCGCCCCAACGCGCTGCGCGCGTCCGGCGCCGAGCACACCCGCTACCGGGCGGCGAACACCGAGGCCATCCAGGGGGTCGACCAGCACGAGCTGCGGGCCCTGGTGGAGAAGGTCGCCTCCGGCGCCATCGACGCCTTCCGTGGCCTCGGCCGGGCCGACCTGCTCACCCAGTACTCGTTCCCCATCGCCTTCCACGTCCTGAGCGCGCTGCTCGGCTGCCCGGACGAGATCGGCGTGCGCATCGCCGACGGCATGGCCAAGATCTTCGAGTCCGAGGCGGAGACGGCCGCCCTCGGCAACCAGATCCTCGGCCAGGCCCTGGCCGAACTCGTCGCGCTGCGGCGGCAGTACCCCGGGGACGACATCACCTCCCGGCTGATCGCGCACAGCGCGCGCCTGGACGACATGGAGATGCTCCACCAGCTCGTCACGCTGTACGGCGCGGGCATCGAACCGCTGACCAACCTGATCAGCAACACCGTGCTCAGGATCCTCACCGACGAGCAGTTCTCGGCCGGCCTGCACGCCGGGCTGCCCGTCCGGGACGCCCTCGACACGGTCCTGTACACCGACCCGCCGATGGCCAACTACTGCATCAGCTACCCGCCGTACCCGATCGACGTCGAGGGCGTGCTGCTCCCCGCCCACCAGCCCGTCGTCATCTCCATGGCCGCCTGCAACAACGACCCGGCCATCACCGGCGGCCTCGGCGCCGGTGAGCTCGCCGGCAACCGTGCGCACCTGTCCTGGAGCATCGGCCCGCACACCTGCCCGGCCCGCACCCACGCGTACCTCATCGCCGAGACGGCCGTCGCCTGCCTGCTCGACGCGCTTCCCGAGCTCGACCTCGCCTGTCCCGAGTCCGACCTGGTGTGGCGGCCCGGCCCGTTCCACCGCGCCCTGGAAGCCCTGCCCGTGCGCTTCCCCGCGGTCGTCTGACTGCCCAAGGCCGTCCGTTTCCGCGGCGTCGTCCGCATCCCTCCGCCGTCCTTGGCCTTCCACAACGGTCCGAACCCTCGTCCGTAGCTTCCCCCCGCAGCTGTCCGAAGGAGAACCGGCCTTGTCCCAGCACCCTCCGCTCGTCCTCGACCCCGCCGGGTCCGCCCGGCACCAGGAGCACGAGACCCTGCGCGCCCGGGGCCCCGCCACGCGTGTGGACGTCCTCGGTGTCCAGGCCTGGGCGGTCACCGACCCCGCCCTGCTCAAGCAACTGCTGACCAGCCCCGACGTGTCCAAGGACGCTCGCGCGCACTGGCCCGCCTTCGAGGAGACGGTCGCGACCTGGCCGCTCGCCCTGTGGATCGCGGTGAAGAACATGTTCACCGCCTACGGCGCCGACCACCGCAAGCTGCGGCGCATGGTCGCCCCCGCCTTCACCGCCCGCCGCATCGCCGAGCTGCGCCCGGCCGTCGAGGCCATGGTCACCGAGCTGATGGACGGCCTCGCCGTGCTGCCCGAGGGGGAGGTCGTGGACCTGCGCGAGCGGCTGGCCTTCCCGCTGCCCATCACCGTGATCGGCCACCTGATGGGCGTACCGGAGGACCGGCGGCCAGGCTTCCGGCAGGTCGTGGACGGCGTCTTCGACACCACGCTCACCCAGGAGGAGTCGCAGGCCAACACCGTCCGCCTGTACGGCATCCTCGACGAGCTGATCGCCGCGAAGAGCAGCGCTCCCGGCGACGACATGACCTCCCTGCTCATCGCGGCCCGCGACGAGGAGTCGGACGGCACCGGCTTCACCACCGAGGAGCTCCGCGACACGCTCCTGCTGATGATCAGCGCCGGGTACGAGACCACGGTCAACCTCATCGACCAGGCCGTCGTCGCCATGCTGACCCTCCCCGGCCAGCTCGACCTCGTCCGCACCGGCAAGGCCGGCTGGGACGACGTCGTGGAGGAGACCCTGCGGCACGAGCCGGCCGTCAAGCACCTGCCGCTGCGCTACGCCGTCACCGACATCGAGCTGCCCGACGGGCAGACCATCACGGCGGGCGAGGCCATCCTCGCCTCCTACGCCGCCGCCAACCGCCACCCGCAGTGGCACGGCGACGACGCCGACACCTTCGACGTCACCCGCACCGTCAAGGACCACCTGGCCTTCGGCCACGGGGTGCACTTCTGCCTCGGCGCCCCCCTGGCCCGCCTGGAGGTCGTGGAAGCCCTCCGCCAGCTCTTCGCCCGCTTCCCCGACCTGTCCCTCGCGGTACCGGCCGGTGAACTGCGCCCGGTGCCGTCCCTCATCAGCAACGGCCACCAGCAACTCCCGGTCCGCCTGGGCCCCGTGGCCGCGGGTTAGGCAGCACAAGAGGCGGGCCGCGCACATGGCGCGGCCCGCCTTCCGGCACGGTCTCCCAGTGTGCCGGGTCCGGTGGTCTCAGGCGGCCAGCGGGTCCAGCACCAGGGGCTCGATCTTGCCCTCCAGCATGGCGCCGATGCCCTGCGCGGCGCAGATGTCGGGCCGCTCGGCGATGTGCACCGGCATCCCGGTGGCCTGCCGGAGCATCTGGTCGAAGCCGGGCAGCAGCGCGGAGCCGCCGACCATCATGATCCCGCGGTCGGTGAGGTCGGCCACCAGGTCGGGCGGGCAGACGCGCAGCACCTTGCCGATGCCGTCGAGGACGGCCGTCAGCGGGGTCTGGATGGCGTCGCGCACGGCGGCCGTGTCGACCCGCACGCTGCGGGCGAGCCCGGTGGCCACATCCCGCCCGTGGATCTCGGTCGAGCTCGGCCCGTGCGGGGTGAGCCCGTTCCCGGACAGGGCGAGCTGCAGCGGCCGTACGGACTGGCTGGGCAGCATCAGCTCGTGCTCGTGCCGCAGGTGCTGCACGATCGCGTGGTCGACGGCCTCACCGCCCACCGGGATCCGCTCGGCGGTGACGATCGACCCCAGGGACAGCACCGCGACCTGCGTGGCCGCCGCCCCGCACACCATGATCATGGTGCCCTCGGGCCGCTCGACGGGCAGCCCGCATCCCACGGCGGCGGCGATCAGCGTGTCCACCAGCTCCACCCGGCGCGCCCCCAGCCCCACCAGCGTCTCGATCGTCGCGCGCTGTGCGAGCGGATCGGCGTCGTGCGGGGTGCAGGCCGCCGCGCGCAGCCGGGGCTTGCGGCGCAGCGTTCGGCGTATCTTGTCGCCGAGCAGATGCCGCAGCATCCGCTGGGCCATCTCGATGTCGACCACCGTGCCGCCGGACACGGGCCGTACGACCCGGATGTAGCTCGGCGTCCGCCCCGTCATCCTCTCCGCGAACTCGCCCACCGCGATGAGCGCGCCGGTGCGCGTGTTCACCGCCGCGGCCGAGGGCTGGTCGACGACGAGACCGGCGCCCTTCACATACACCCGGGTACGGGCCGCGCCCAGGTCGACGGCGAAGTGGCAGCGGCGCAACTGCTCCAGGCTGACGGTCACGGCAGATCCTCCCGAGTGCGCAGGCCTTGAGCGACCGCCCTTTTCGGCGGGCTCACTGGCATCCTGCGCGGCGCAGAGGGGCGGGCGCCTTCTGGAGGGGGCCGGGCGGGGTGCGGCTGAATGGGCGGTTTCCGGCGCGGCTCACGCCTCGGTGGTGGACTCCGGGGCCGTGACCGGTTCCGGAACCGTCGGCTGCTGCCCTGTCGACGACGGCTGTTCCGCGGTTCTCTGCTGCTCCGCCGCCCGCTGCGCGGACCAGCCGAGCCGGACCACCAGCTGCCCCTCCGCCGCGCCCTTGGCGATGATCGCGCCCGCCTCCGCGGTCAGCTTCACGCCGAACTCCAGCTCCACGGAGTCCGGGCGCAGGGCGCCGTCCCGGAAGACCCGCAGCGCGGACTGGGCGGCGGAGCGCACCCCGGCCAGGGCGCCCTCGAAGGTGCGGGCGGTCTGCGCGGCCGGGCCCTCGCCGCCCTCGCCGCGCGCGACGAGCCGGGTGCCGGTCGCGGGCTCCGCCGTCTCCACGACGACGAACGCGCCGTCCTCGGTCTCGAACTCCACCAGCCTGCTCATGACTCCATTGTCACGGAAGGCACTTGATCACGTCTGCTACAACTGCGTGTTTTTTCCTCACGGTTGGCGGAAACATGCCAGGACACCTTCCCGCCAGCACCGGTCAACACCCCTGCGCCTCTGGGCACATGACACTCGTCTCAGCACTCGACGTACTCGACGTACTCGACGTACTCGACGTACTCGACGCACTCGACACGAGAAGAGGCGTGGATGACCAGAGGACCAGTCAGACGTGGGGCGGCGCTGCTGTCGGCGGGGCTGGTGATCGCCCTGTCGCCGGGCGGGGCGGCGGTCGCGCAGAAAGCCGCCACCGCGGTGCCGCGCACCCCCGGCACGGCCACCGCCGCCACCGCCACCACCGCCGTCACCCTCGTCACCGGCGACAAGGTGACCGTCACCGACCTCGGGCACGGCAGGAAGACGGTCACCGTGCAGCGGCCCCGCGGGGCCACCGGCGCCGTACGGACCCGGACCGGCAACGGCGACATCACCGTCGTACCTGACGAGGCGCTGCCGTATCTGCGGTCCGGCGCCCTCGACCGGCGGCTGTTCGACGTCAGCGGGCTGATCCGGCAGGGGCTCACCGACGCCAGGGCCGACGCGCTGCCGCTGATCGTGACCTACGCAAAGGGCGCCCGCGCCGCCACGCCCGCCGGGGCCGAGAAGACCCGGTCGCTCGCCAGCCTTCACGGGGCCGCCGTCGAGGCGGACCGGGGGCGGACCTTCTGGCACTCCTTCACCCACCGCGGCGGCCTCGACAAGGTCTGGCTCGACGGGCGCGTCAAGGCCGACATGGCCGAGAGCAACGCCCAGATCGGCACCCAGGCCGGCTGGGACGCCGGACTCACCGGCAAGGGGGTGACCGTCGCGGTCCTCGACACCGGGGTCGACCTGACCCACCCCGACCTGACCGACCGCACCACCGCCACCAGGAGTTTCATCGACGGGCAGGAGGTCGCCGACCGCAACGGGCACGGCACCCACGTCACCTCCACGGTCGGCGGCAGCGGCGCCGCCTCCGGCGGCACGGAGAAGGGCGTCGCGCCCGGCGCCACCCTCGCCGTCGGCAAGGTGCTCAGCGACCAGGGCTCGGGCAGCGAGTCCCAGATCATCGCGGGCATGGAGTGGGCGGCACGGGACGTGCACGCCAGGATCGTCTCCATGAGCCTCGGGTCGACCGAGCCCAGCGACGGCACCGATCCCATGGCCCAGGCCGTGAACACGCTCTCCCGGGAGACCGGCGCGCTCTTCGTCGTCGCCGCCGGCAATACCGGCGCCCCGTCCTCCATCGGCTCGCCCGGAGCCGCCGACGCGGCCCTCACCGTCGGCGCGGTGGACTCCGCCGACCAGGCGGCCTACTTCACCAGCGCCGGACCCCGCTACGGCGACAACGCGCTGAAGCCCGACATCTCCGCCCCCGGCGTCGACATCCTCGCCGCCCGCTCCCAACTCGTCGACGGCAGCGGCTACTACACCACCCTGAGCGGTACGAGCATGGCGACCCCGCACGTCGCCGGAGTGGCCGCCCTGCTCGCCGAGGAGCACCCCGACTGGAGCGGCGCGCGACTCAAGGACGCGTTGATGTCCAGCTCGAAGCAACTGGACGCCTCCGCCTATGTGCTGGGCGCCGGACGGGTGAGCGTCCCGGACGCCGTGAAGGCCCAGATCACCGCCACCGGCAGCGCGGACCTCGGCTTCTACGCCTGGCCGTACGCCGCCGACAAGCCGGTCACCCGGACCCTCACCTACAGCAACTCGTCCGACGCGCCTGTGCAGTTGGCGCTCTCCGTGCAGGGCGCCCCCGACGGCGAAGCCACCCTCGCCGACTCCACGCTCACCGTCCCCGCGCACGGCACCGCCTCCACCACCGTCACCGGGAACGTGTCCAAGGCGCCGGTCGGCGAGAGCAGCGGGCAGATCGTGGCGGCCGACCCGGCCGGGAACACCGTCGCGCACACCGCGTTCGGGCTGGTCAAGGAGGAGGAGCGGTACACGCTCACCGTCCGCGTCCTGGACCGTGCGGGCGCCCCCACCGCCGCCGATCTCACCGTGCAGCGGCTCACCGAGGGCGAGGACGCCCAGCCCGCGCACGTCGACGACTCCGGCACCCTGAAGCTCCGCCTCAGCCCCGGCACGTACACCGTGGCCTCCTTCCTGGACGTGCGCGGCAGCCACGGCGCCGACTCCCTCGGCCTCGGCTTCCTCGCGGCGCCCCAGATCACCCTCGACCGGGACCGCGAAGTCACCCTGGACGGGCGGACGTTGCGGGAGGTCAAGACCGCGGTGGACCGGCGCACCGAGACCCACCAGCTCCTCATGGAGTACGACCGGAAGGCGGACGGCGCCGACCTGTTCGGTGCGGTCCAGGTGCCGCTCACCTACGACAGCGTCTTCGCCGCGCCGACCGAGAAGGTCACGCAGGGCAGCTTCGAGTACCGGACCGTGTGGCGGCTGGCCAAGCCGATGCTGGAGGTCGAGGGCGTCCGCGAGGCGACCGTCCAGCCGGGCGGCACGCTGATCGAGGGCCGGGCCCGGCTGCCGCTGGTGGACGTGGGTGAAGGCCCCTTCACCGGCGTGTCCGGCAAGGCCGTACTGGCCCGTCTCGCCGACGGCGCCGACCCGGCCGCGCTCGCCCGGGCCGCCCAGGACGCGGGCGCCAAGGCGCTGTTCGTGACCGACGACGCGCCCGGCCGGCTGATGGCCTGGTGGGGCACGGCCGACGACGCCGACCGGCCGCTGCAGATCGCCACGGTGAACGCGGCGGACGCGGCCCGGCTGCGGGCGCGGCGGACGGTCGAGATGACCGGCACCCGCAACTCCCCGTATGTGTACGACCTGTCCGAGGGCCACCGGGGCGCGATCCCCGACCGCGACCTCACCTACGTGCCGGACGACGACGAACTGGCCGCCGTCCACGTCAAGTTCCACGCCCCCGAGGCGACGAGCGGCGGCGAGTTCCGCTACTCCATCACCGGCACCTTCCCGATCGGCCTCGGCTTCCAGGAGCGCGTCGACCTGCCCGCCGAGCGCACCGACTACGTGTCCACCGGCCGCGGCCAGCGCTGGCACGAGTCGGTCGCGATCGGCGACGGCACGCTGGAGGAACGCAGCGGACTGGTGCGCTACACCGGCGCAACCCGGCCCGAGCTGAACTGGTTCCGCCCGGTGTGGCACCCGTGGCTCGGCACCGGCCTCGGCTGGGGCCAGCAACGCGCCGGAAACCAGATCGAGTTGAACACCCCAGGCTGGGGTGACTCCGGGCCCGACCACACCGGCTTCGGCGACGTGTGGAGCGAGGACAGCGGGATGCAGCAGACCACCGGCGTCTACCTGGACGGCACCCTGGTCGACCGGGTGCGCACCGGCTCCGCCGCCTACGTCTGGGACGCGCCCGCCGGCGAGCACACCTACAAGGTGGTCACCGACACCGCCCTCGACGCCGGGCACTGGAAGCTCGCGACGCGCGGCCACACCGAGTGGACCTTCCGTTCGGCCGCCACGCCGGAGGACCGCTGGACCTACCTCCCGCTGATCAACCTCGCCTACGACCTCGGCACCGACCTCGCCGGGAACGTGCGCGCCGGACAGCGGATCCCGGTCGGGCTCAGCGCCTCGTACGTGGCGAAGGCGTCCGGCACCGGCACCCTCGGCGGCGGAAGGCTGGAGGTGTCGTACGACGACGGCACGACCTGGCGGCCCGTCCCGCTCACGGCCGCCGGCGGAGCCTCCTGGCACGGCACGCTGACCGTGCCCGGCGGCGCCGCCCACGTCTCCCTGCGGGCCTCGGCCCGCGACGACAAGGGCGGCTCGGTCACCCAGGAGCTGGTCCGCGCGGTGTCCGTGAAGTAGCTCAGGGGCGGGGGTGGTCCGCGGCGCCGACGATGCCGCGCACCACCCCCAGCTCCACCAGGTCCTGCGGCCGGATGCGCAACTGCCCCGCGGTCGCCTCGACCTCTTCCGGCGGGCGCTTGAGGATGGCCGCCGCCAGCTCGGGGGCGATCACCGAGAAGTAACTGTCCGGCGTCGCCCAGGTGTTGCCGGGCGCGGCCAGCGCGAGCGCCCCGCCCGATCCGCCCTCGCCGATGACGAGCGTGGTGACGGGGGTGCGGGCACCGGCCACGGCGGCGAACACCTCCGCGATCGCCGCCCCGGCCCCCTGCCGTTCGGCCTCCGCGTCATTGGCCGCGCCCGGGGTGTCCACCAGGGTCAGCACCGGGATCCCGAGCCGGTCCGCGAGCCGGATCAGCCGGGCCGCGGTGCGGTACCCGGCGGGCCGCGTCGCCGTCCCGGTCTGCGCCGCGTACGCCACGGTACGGCCGTCACGCAGCCCGAACCCGCACAGCATCCCGTCGGTGTCGGTCCCGCCGCAGCGGTCGCCGGAGAGGGCCAGGCGGTCGGCGAAGTATGCGTCCAAGTAGGTGTGGGCGCGCGGTCGTTCGGGGGAGCGGGCACGCCGGACGGCATCCCACCCGGTGCCGGGCAGCTCACTGTCGCCCAGCGCTCGGGGCGGGGCCGCCGCCTCGCTTGCGGGCGTGGTGAGCAGCCGCAGCCACAGGCCCAGGGTCCGCTTCAGGTCCTCCGCCGGCACGACCGCGTCCACCGAGCCCGCCGCGAGCTGCGCCTGCGCCGTGTATGCGGCCGGGTCGGCGTCCGGCGGCCGGACGCGGGAGCCGGCGAAGCCCACCTGGACGCCGGGGAGGGCGAGGACGACGTCCGCGCCCGCGCCCAGGGTGGCCCAGCCGCCGCCCGTCGTGGGATCCCGCAGGACCGCGACCTGCGCCAGCCCCGCCTCCCGGGTGAGCACCGACTGGCGGGCCACCCGCTGGAGCTGGGTCAGCGCGAGCATCCCCTCCTGCATCCGGCTGCCGCCCGTGGCGACCAACGGCACGACGGGCAGCCGGTGTTCACGGGCGTATGTGTACGCCGCCTCCAGCCGGTCGCCGGTGCGCTCGCCCAGGGAGCCGCCGAGGAAGCCGAACTCGAACGCCATCAGCACGGCCGGGGTGCCCTCGACGCGCGCGGTGCCGCAGACGACGGACTCCTCCTCGCCGGTGCGTCGGGCGGCACGGGCGCGAGAGGCGTCGTACCCCTGCCAGCCCAGCGGCCCGTCGGGAGCCGGGACCCTTTCCGCGACCGGGAGTTCGCCGAAGGAGCCGGGATCGGTGACGAGGCCCAGGAACTCCCGCGCGGACAGCCGCTCAGGCATCGGCCACCAGCGCCCGCTTCATGATCTTCCCCATGTCGTTGCGGGGCAGGGCGTCGAGGTGGCGGACGACTCGGGGACGCTTGTGCGGGGCGAGCCGCCGGGCGACATGATCGGCCAACTCGTCGTCGGCAGGCGGCGATTGCGGATCGGCGGGCACGATCCAGGCCACGATCCGCTCGCCCAGGTCGGCATCCGGCTCGCCGGTGACCGCGGCCTCCCGCACCCCCGGATGCTCCAGCAGGGCGTTCTCGATCTCACCGGCCCCGATCTTGTAACCACCGCTCTTGATGAGATCGGTGGCCTTGCGCCCGACGATCCGGACGTACCCGTCGGGCTCGCGCACGGCCATGTCCCCGGTGCGGAAGTACCCGTCGGCGGTGAACGCGGCGGCGGTGGCGTCGGGCCGGTTCAGATACTCGGTGAACAGGTTCGGCCCGCGCACCTGGATCTCCCCGACGCTCTCCCCGTCGAACTCAGTGATCTCGGTCCCGTCCTCCTCCACGAGCCGCAGCTCGACACCGGGCAGCGGCACACCCACGGTGCCCGCGCGGGCCTCCCCGTCGGCCCGCACGCTGGTGTTCATCAGGGTCTCGGTCATGCCGTACCGCTCGATCACCCGGCGTCCGGTCGCGGCGGCGATCCGCTCGTGGTCGTGGACGGGCAGCGCGGCCGAGCCGGAGACCAGCAGCCGGGCCCCGGCCAGGGCCTTGGCCAGCTCCGGGTCACCGGGCAGGGCCTCGGCGATGCGGTGGTACATGGTCGGCACCCCGAACAGCATGGTCGCGCCGTCGTTCAGCTCGCGCGCGACACCCTCGGTGCCGAACCGCCCCAGATGCCGTACGGAACCTCCCCGCCGCAGCGGACCGAGGATGCCCAGCACGAGCCCGTGCACATGGAACAGCGGCAGCCCGTGCACCAGCACGTCCTGCGCCGTCCACTGCCAGGCGCCGGCGAGCGCGTCCAGGGTCGAGGCGAGGGCCCGGCGCGGGATGACGGCGCCCTTGGGCGGGCCGGTGGTGCCGGAGGTGTAGACGATCAGCGCGGGGTCGCCGTCGACGGCGTGCTCGTCCGCAACGGCACCGGTGGCGGACGCGTCCACGTCGAGCCGGGGCAAGTCGCCCAGGACGGACGGGAGTTCCGTGCCGGGCGCGGTGAGGATCAGCTCCGGAGCGCTGTCGCCGACGATGTGCGCCAGCTCCTTCTCGCCCGACTTCGGGTTCAGCGGCACCGCGGCCACCCCGGCGAGCAGCACGCCCGTCACGGCGACGGCGGTCTCCAGCTCCGGGGTGGCCCACACGGCGACCCGGCCCGCGCCCCGCACCCGCGCGGCGACGGCACCCGCCGCCCGGGCGAGCCCGCCGTACGTCAACGACCGCTCACCGAACCGCAGGGCGACCCGGTCACCGGGCCCGTCCGTCAGAGCGGGAAAGAGGGAGGACACGGGGCGCACTCCTTGCCTGTCGGGGTATGCCGTCGGGGACGACAGCACCTTTCCATTTTCCATCCGACGGAGGCGGATGGGCATGTGGGCGAAACCACGTCGGCGACGACACAGCTCACGTTGTCCGGACCGCCGGGCGAGCAAGGGTGAAGGTCAAATGCCCTGTCCCGGTTCCCGCGGCGGTTGTTAGCCTCACCGTGATCGAACCGCCGTACGACAGGGAGCCCCGCCGTGCCCCGCATCGCACTCGCCACCTACGACCCCGGAGCCGAGCCGCACGCGGACGCCGATCTGCCCGTGCTGGCGCGGGCGCTGACGGATGCCGGTGCCGAGGCCGAGGTGCGGTACTGGGACGACCCGGCGGTGGACTGGGGTGGTTACGACCTCGTCGTCATCCGTTCCACCTGGGACTACAGCTGGCGGGCCGCGCAGTTCGCGGACTGGGTGGAGCGGGTCGGGGGTGCGACCCGGCTGGCCAACCCCGCTGCCGTGGTGCGCTGGAACACCGACAAGCGTTACCTCGGGGAGCTGGCGGCGGCCGGTGTGCCCACCGTGCCCACGCGGTACATAGCCCCGGGCGAGCCCGCCGACCTGCCCGACGACCACGAGTACGTGGTCAAGCCGACCTCCGGGGCCGGCGCCCGGTTCGCCGCCCGCTACACGCCCGCCGAGCACGACACGGCCGTACGGCAGCTCGCGCGGATGCACGCGGAGGGTTTCACCGCGATGGTGCAGCCGTACGTACGCGGAATAGACGTCAGCGGGGAGCGGGCGCTGCAGTTCTTCGGCGGGCGGCTGCTGCATGCCAGCCGCAAGGGCGCCGTCCTCGCCCCGGGCACCCCGTACGACGCCGACAAGGTGGCCCACCCGGACCTGGTGCCCTGGCAGCCCACGGACGCCGAACTCGCCGTCGCCGAGAAGGCGTTGGCTGCCGTACCCGGCGCGCCCGGCCTGCTGTACGCACGCGTCGACCTGGTGGACGGCGAGGACGGCGAGCCCCGGCTGATGGAGCTGGAGCTGGTGGAGCCGAACCTGTTCCTGTGGCTGCACCCGGGCTCGCTGTCCCGCGTCACCGAGGCGATTGTGGAGGCGGCCGGGGACATCACCGGCTGACCGTGTCGCGGCAGGCTTGGGCGTACGCCCGGACCAGCGGGCGCCCTCCGTCCTCGCGCCGCCACGCCAGCGCGTACCGGCCGGGGCCGAGGCCCCGGACCGGGCGGGTGGTGACCCCGCCCAGGGTGATCAACGGGGCGTTGCCCTCGGCCACCAGGCACACCCCGAGGCCCGCGACCAGCGCCTCGTACGTCTCCTCCGCCCCGGCGATCTCCGCGCCGATGCGCGGTGGGCGGCCCGCGCGTGCGTCCAGGGCGAGCCAGTGGTCGCGCAGCGGGCCCGCGCTCTTCGGCAGCGCGAGGAACGGCTCGTCGAGCAGGTCGGCGAAGTCGATCTCGGCGCGGGCGGCGAGCGGGTGCGTGTCGGGTAGGGCGACCAGGCGTGGTTCCGCGACGACCACTGTCCAGTCGTAGCGCTCCTCCTCGGGCAGCGGCAGCCAGACGAAGGCGACGTCCGCGCCGCCGTCCGCCAGGCCGGCCGTCGGATCGTCCCAGCTCACCTGGCGCAGCCGGACCGTGGTTTCCGGTTGTGCGGCGGTGAAGCGGGAGCGGATCGCGGGCAGCAGCCCGCCCCGGCCCGGACTGGTGCTCATGCCCACCACGAGCGTGCTGCGCTGGGCCGCCTTGGCCGCCTCCACCGCCGCCGCCCCGGCCTCCCACGCGTCGAGCACCTGCCGGGCATGCGGCAGCAGCGCCTCGCCCACGGGTGTCAGCGCCACCTCGTGCCGGTCCCGGCGGAACAGCTCCGCCCCCAACTGCCGCTCCAGCGCCCGGATCTGCTTGCTCAGCGCGGGCTGTGACACGTACAGCCGCTCGGCGGCGCGCGTGAAGTGCAACTCCTCCGCTACCGCGAGGAAGTAGCGCAGGTCCCGGGCATGGACGTCGGTGGTCATAGCTGTTGGTTATCACCACGGGTCTTGGACGGGCAACGGCATTCGGCAGCAGGCTGGTGCGTGTCAGGAAGACCTGGGCGAGAAGCCAGGAACTTACGGGGAGTTGTCGTGAACAAGGTATGGCTGGTGACCGGTGCGAGCAGCGGCTTCGGGCGGGCGATCACGGAGGCCGCGGTGGCCGCCGGTGACGTGGTGATCGGCGCGGCCCGGCGCCCCGAGGCGCTGGACGACCTGGTGGCCGCGCATCCCGACCAGGTGGAGGCGCTGCAGCTGGACGTCACCGACCTGGCCGGGATCGACGCGGCCGTGCGGGACGTCGTGGCCCGGCACGGGCGGATCGACGTACTGGTCAACAACGCGGGCCGCACGCACGTCGGCGCCGTCGAGGAGACCAGCGACCAGGAGCTGCGCGACCTGTTCGAGCTGCACTTCTTCGGTCCGGCGGCGCTGGTGCGGGCGGTGCTGCCGCACATGCGGGAGCGGCGCTCGGGCGCGATCGTGCAGATGAGCAGCATGGGCGGGCAGATGTCCTTCGCGGGCTTCGGGGCCTACAGCGGGACGAAGTTCGCGCTGGAGGGCCTGTCCGAGGCGCTCGCGGACGAGGTCGCGGAGCACGGCATCAAGGTGCTGATCGTGGAGCCGGGCGCGTTCCGGACCTCGCTGTTCGACACCGGCCGGGCCGGGGCCAGCGCGGACAGCGGGGCGTACGCGAAGGTCGGCGAGACGCGCGGCTTCGTGGCCGGCGGCGACGGCACCCAGCCCGGCGACCCGGCCAAGGCGGCGGCCGTCATCCTGGCCGCGCTGGAGGCGGAGCACACCCCGCTGCGGCTGCCGCTCGGCGACGACGGGGTGAGCGCGGTCCTGGCCCACCTCGACCAGGTCCGCGAGGACGTCACCGCGTGGGAGAAGCAGAGCCGGGCGACGTCCTTCGACGCCCAGGTCTCCTAGGCCTTGACGGCCGTCCGCTGGAGCAGCCCCCAGGTGAACTCCGCGGCCACCTCGTGCCGTACGCCCTCCCGGTCGGGGGCGGTGAACGCCAGCCCCCACCGGGTGGGGGCGGTGCCCTCCAGCGGGCGGGCGGGGGCGAAGGCGCGGGCGGCCTCGTCGATCGTGCAGGACCAGGGGGTGAGGTCGTCCAGGGTCTCCAGCCGGGGGGCCGGGGCGCCCGGGGCGCGTACCAGCCACTCGTTCCAGACCGCGCCGTCGGGGGAGACGAGCACCTCGAAGCGCAGGTCGGGCCAGAGGGGCAGGGCCCAGCGCCGGGCCTCGCAGTCGACGTCGCCGAGGCGGCGCGGGACGACGGACTCGGGCTCGCCGAGGACGGAGCGGTACCGGGCGGCGGCGGACCGGGATCTGGGGGAGCGGACCATCGCCTGCCAACGCTTGTTGGCCTCCCGCATGTCGGCGATGGACGCGCCCAGCCTCCGGCGCGCGTCCTCGACCAGGCCGGGATTGTGGTCGGCCATGCGGCGCAGCAGCACCAGCTGGAAGTCGAGTTGCATGAGACCCATCGTGCCCGGCCCCGCGCCCCACGGTGCCTGGCTCAATCCCGGCCATTGCCCGCGGAAGTCCCTCTGGCTAGCCTGTGTGTTCGTCATGACGATCGCCTGTTGATATCTCGAACAACAGATATCCCGGACACAGGCGCTTAGACCCAAGGGAGGGGGCCGGACGTGGGACGCCTCGTGCCTGCCGTGACCCGGGCTCTCGACATTCTGGAGCTGTTCCTCGACGGGGACGGGACGCTCTCCGCCCCCGACATCGTGCGCAAGCTGCAGCTGCCGCGCACCACCGTGCATGAGCTGGTCACCACGCTCGCCGCACGCTCGTACATCGTGCAGGTGCCCGGACAGCCCGGACGCTACCGGCTCGGCGTACGCCCGTACCAGCTCGGCAGCCGCTACGCCGAGCAGCTCGACCTCGCCGCCGAGGGCCAGCAGGTGGCCCGCTCGGTCGCCGAGACCTGCGACGAGACGGTGCACGTGGCCATCCTGGAGGGCACCGACGTCATCTACATCGCCAAGGTCGACTCCACGCACGCGGTGCGCATGGTGTCCGCCGCCGGACGCCGGCTGCCCGCCCACTGCACCTCGGTCGGCAAGATGCTGCTGGCCGCGCTGCCGGAGCAGGAGCTGGCCGCGCGGATCCCGGACGGTGCCGAGCTGACCGCGATGACCCCGAACAGCATCACCGATCCCGCCGCACTGCGCGAGGCCCTGGCGGAGATCCGGCAGCGGGGCATCGCGGTGGAGAGCCGCGAGTCCAACCCGGACGTGTCCTGCGTGGCCGCCCCGGTGCGCGACCGCAGCGGCCAGGTGGTCGCCGCGCTGTCCATCTCGGTGCCCATGATCCGCTGGAGCGACGAACGCCGGGGCGACCTGGAGCAGCTCGCGCTCAAGGGCGCGGCCGAGCTGTCGGAGCGGCTGGGCCACCGGAGCGCGGGGTGACGGCGTACGACGTCGCCGTGCGGGCGCAGGCGCTGCTCGGCGAGGGCCCGACCTGGGACCCGGCGGCGGGCCGCCTGCTCTGGGTGGACATCCTGGGCATGCGCGTCCACACGTACGACCCCTCGTCCGGGCGCCGTTCGGTGCGTACGACGGAGCAGCACGTGGGCGCGGCGAAGCCCCGGGCGGGCGGTGGCCTGGTGCTCAACCTCCGGGACGGCGTGGGCCTGCTGGACCCCGACGGCACCTTCCACTGGCTGCACCACGAGCCGGTGCCGGGCCGCCGCGGCAACGACGCCGCCGTGGCCCCCGACGGCTCCCTCTGGGCGGGCACCATGCGCTACGACGAGGCGCCGGGCGGCGGCACGCTGACCCGCCTGACCGGGGACGGTACGGCGCACACGGTCCTCCCCGACGCCACGGTGAGCAACGGCACCGGCTGGAGCCCGGACGGCCGCCTGATGTACTACGCCGACAGCCCGACCCGCCGCGTGGACGTCTTCGACCACGACGCCGAGGGCATCCGCAACCGCCGCACCCTGGCGGAGATCGAGGAGGGCGCCGGCTTCCCGGACGGCCTCACGGTCGACGCGGAGGGCTGTGTGTGGGTGGCCTTGTGGGACGGCGGAGCGGTACGCCGGTACACGCCGGACGGCGCCCTGGACCGGGTGATCGAGCTGCCCACCCCGCGCACGACGGCCTGCGCCTTCGGCGGCCCGGACTTGACGGACCTGTACATCACGACGGCCCGCGTGGGCCTGCCGTCCCCGCACCCGCTCTCGGGCTCGCTCCTGGCGATCCCGGACGCGGGTCAGGGCCTGCCCCAACCGGCGTTCGCGGGGCAGGCCCAGCCGTAGTCACTCGGGTACCGCCACGGGCTCCGGCATGGTCGCCATGTGAGCGCGGATCCTCTCCATGTCCTCGGGGCTGCGCAGGGCCCGGGAGATCGCTCCGATCGCCTGGAGCAGGCCCAGCGTGTCGGCCCCGGCCGCCGGCTCGGGCGCGTCCGGGTCCAGGGCCCTGGTCCGGACGGCGTCCACAACGGCCACCGCAGTGGACAGCTCCCGTGCCCGCTCCCGCGGATACCCGAGCCCGAGCGCGGCCTCGTACGAGCGGAGGCCGAGGTCGGCGTCGATGTGCCGGGCCATTTGCAGCAGCACGTCACGGATGAACGTCTCGCGCCGGGTCAGCCGGAGTTCGGGAGTGGAGCGCAGCACGAAGGGCAGGCCCTCTCCGCTCACCGTCCGCACCAGCCGGTACAGGGGCCGCAGTTCGCAGTACGCGAGGCGGACCCGCCAGCGGTCGTGCAGGTACTGGCCCATGTGCGGCAGGATGAAGCCGACCGCGACCAGGATGGCGCACAGTGCGGCGACCGGCGGCGCGAGATCGGTGCTCAGCCAGTCCAGATCCCGCCCGCACCAGCGCGCGAAGACGGCGGTCAGCTTGGCCGCGTCGAAGATCAGGTTCAGCACGAACCCGGCACCCAGCAGCTTCAGCCCCCACCGCAGCCAGGCGTCGAGGCCCTCGGTGCGCACCCAGTTCCAGACGAGACGGGAGCTGGTCACGCAGGCCAGGGTGTGCGCGACGAGGTAGAGCAGGATCTCCTCGCGCATGCCCGGCGTGGTGGCGTAGTAGGTGTCCAGGTCCCGCAACCGCTCCACGGGCACGTCGGCGAGCAGGAACAGCGCCCACAGGGCGGCGATCACCCCGGTGTACGCCGTGACGACCATGCGCATCGCCCGCCGCGTGGCCGCCGAGCCGTCGGTCAGGCCGTTGCGCCAGGCGATGATCAGCCACAGGCAGGAGCCGGACATCGCGGTGACGAGCGAATAGCACCAGGGCGCGGAGATGTTGGGCACCCCGGTCAGCCGGTTGACCGCGGCGATCGTGGACGGCGTGCAGAACACGAAGACCGCGCAGGCGAGCACCAGCAGACCGCCGACGGCGCGCAGCAGCGGGTCCCGCCACAGCCGGATGATCGTGGGCAGCTTGATCA
This sequence comes from Streptomyces sp. NPDC002676, assembly GCF_053592455.1. NCBI lineage: Bacteria > Bacillati > Actinomycetota > Actinomycetes > Kitasatosporales > Streptomycetaceae > Streptomyces > Streptomyces sp. NPDC002676. Next base: position 749,375 of record NZ_JBSFVT010000001.1, read on the forward strand.
GCAGGGCGGCGGTGAGGACCGTCGTGGGGATCCAGAAGGAGATGTAGCAGTGATTGAGGAGCTTCGGGACGTCGAGTGCCAGCCGGGTCACCGCACGGCTCCCCATCGTCCTCGGTAGCCGAGGGAGCGCTGTATGGGGTTCAGGGGGGTGCCGGCGGCCCCGGCGAGGTGCGACCGGAACAGCGTGGCCAGGCGGTGGCCGAAGTCGTCGGCCTCGGCCTCGTCGCTCTCGCGGGAGCCGTTGCGGGCGGCCACCGTCAGCGCCATGTCCCGCCAGCCGGGCGCGTCGGCGAGGGCGCGGGCCGCGGTCTCCCCGGTCAGGTGGTGGTGCTGGTGCCGGGCGTGCAGATGCCACAACTCGTGCCCGAGGATGACCAGTTGCTGCACTGCCTCCGCCCGCTCCTCCACGATGACCAGGTCGAAGTCGGCGAACTCGACCCACAGCCCGGTGACCTCGATCTCGTCCGGGAAGCTCTCGAACCGCAGCTTCACCGGCCGCCCGGCCCGCACCGCGCTCATCTCCTCGCACAACGCGCGGCACAACTCCCGTACACCGACCGGCGTATCGGGGCGGGCGCGGATCGCGGCGGCGAGGTCGGCGGCCAGCGCGCGCATGGCCCGGCGCTGGGGGCACAGCATCCGCGCGGTCAGCCGCACCGCCCGCTCGCGCGCTCCCCCGAAGCCCATCGGTCCCCCTTCGCGCCGCCGAGGTGCGGCTCGTCCGAGCCTACGCGCCGTGATGTGCCCGCGTCATGCGATCCGGCGAGCGCTTGTTCAACAGGGGACCGCGACGCCGAACTGTCCTGGAACGCGGTCAGACGGGCGTGACCGGGACCCCGCCGCTCGCGCTGCCGAGCAGGGTCAGACGTGCCGAACCGGGACCCGACAGCGTGGTGAACTCCGAAAGGACCGCCAGCGCCAGGGTGTTGGTGCCCCGGGTGCGCAGGATGCCGTTCGGCAGGACGAAGGTGTGCTGCGGGCCCACGTTGTTGATGTACTGGCCCAGGTTCCAGCCGTTGAGGAAGATCTGCGCCCGGTAGGCGCGGTAGGGATCGTCCTCCAGGGTCAGGCCGACGGACGCGTCGATGTCGGCCGGGACCGACAGCCGGAACGTCGTGCGGTACCAGGTCACGCCCTGCCTGCGCTCGGCCCGCGGGAAGGTCACCGCCTCCCAGTCGTGGTCCTTGAAGCCGGGCAGGTGCCAGCCCTCCCGTTCCCCGTACAGGCCGCCGTTGTTCAGCGGGCCGCGCACCGGGTCCGGGGCGGCCTCGCCCTGGATCCGCCACCTCACGTCGGGCGAGGCTCCCTTGAAGGTGGCGGCGGTCAGCCCGCGGGCCGCCTTGTGGGTGTCGAGCGCCTTGCCGTCCTGGTCGTGCTGCATCCGCCGCACCAGCACCGACAGCACGTGCCGGCCGGGGGAGCGGAGCGCCCCGCGCACCGGGAAGACCGCCGTGTCGGTCCAACTGCCCTTGCGGATCGTGGCGTTCTTGTCCGGCACGGGCAACCGGTGCGTGCCCAGCGGCTCGCCGTCCAGCCAGGCCATCAACAGGCCCTGGGTGCCGCTGCTGTAGGCGAGCGAGACCTCCTCGATGCCGGAGGAGTCGTCGAAGGTGCCCCGGTACCAGACGTCCCCGTAGTGGAAGCCGTAGTCGTCGGCGAACAGCACCGGCTGCCCGTCGGGGACGGGCGTGGTGCTGAAGGACGAGGTCTTGTCGGCGCGCTTCCAGCCCGAGTCGTCGAAGCCCGGGCCCGCCTCCGGGTTCTCCGTGCGCATCCGCCAGCCGCCCAGCGCGGGCAGCCGCACCTCGGGCACGGCGGGCACCATGCCGGTGGTCATCAGGCTGCTGGAGCCGGTGACCCGGGTGGGCAGGGTCCGCCCGTTCCACACCACGCTCCCGATGCCGCGCGGCCCCCACACCTCCACGGTCGTCTCGACGGTGATGTCACCCGTCAAGCGGACCTCCGAGCCGCGCAGTTCGACATGGCGCAGCAGTGCCGGGCCGTACACCAGCAGGGTGCCGGACGGGGTGTCGTACGGGAACATCAGCGCGGCCGTCGCGTCGTCGGCGAAGAGCAGCAGCAGGGGGGTGTCGCTGTCGCCCTTCTGCACCAGCACCCGGGTCAGGCCGCCCTGCCCGAGGGGCACGCTGACGTGCAGTTCCCCGCGGTCGTAGACCCAGGCGGCCTCCGGGTCCAGCCGCATGACGTTCGGCTCGGTGGGGCAGTCCAGCACCAGTTGGACCATCTCGTCCCGGCGGCCGGTGAACACAGCGATGTCCTGCCGTCCGGCGGTCAGGCACAGCATGGGCTGCGCGGTGGACCACTTCAGCTTCCGGTCGCCGAGGGCCAGCCCGGTGGTGAGCAGCTTGGCGTCCTTGGCGGGCACGGTGACCCGCAGGTTGCCGGCCTCGGTCGGCAGCCCGGCGGTGACTGGCTCGGTGCCGTCGTTGCGGGCGACGTACACATGGGCGCCGGTGTCCGGGTTGGTGAGGTGGTAGACCTTCAGCCCCTCGGCCTTCACGTCCGCCGCCCGGTCCAGCTTGGCGAAGTCGGGGACGCGCTGCAGCATATGGCCGAGCTGGTGCATCGGCGCGATCTTCTCGGTGACGTTCCGTGCCTCGTCGATCGCGGCGCCGTAGTCGTACGAGGTGTAGACGACGGGCGCCGGCAGCCAGCCCCAGGACGTCCCGCCGAAGGTCATGTAGACGTTGTGCAGGGTGATGCCGTTGGCGAGGTTGGTCAGACAGAAGCGGCGCTCGTACGCGGCATCCCGGGTGCGCCGTGACTCGGCGTACCCCTTGCCGTCGAACCAGGCCCCGCCCCACGGGTCGAACCAGCCGCCCCCGAACTCCGGCACGAACCCGGGCGTGCGCGGCGAGGCCGTGGCCCCGCCGGTGGCCCCTCCGGTCCCGAAGTGTCCCCAGTCGGGCGGAACTTGCGTGGGCGAGGGGTACCCGTCGAACCCGTACAGCCAACTGCCCCTGTCCCCGCCGGTGTCGAAGGACCCGGGAGTCCAGTACCCGTTCCTGCCCTTGTCGTTGTGGAAGAGGGGAACGTCGATGCCGTCCGCCCGCACCTTGCGGTACAGGTGGGACATGTACTCGCGGCCGGTCGCCTCGGTGACGTGGGCGTCGTACTCGTTCTCGATCTGGTACAGCAGGACCGTGCCGGTGCCCCGCGTGTACAGGTGCCTGCGGGCGATCCGGTTCACCTGCGTGAGCCACTCGTCGGCGTACGACAGATAGGCCGGGTCGGCGGTGCGTGCCGAGCCCTTCGTCGCCGTCAGCCAGCCGGGGAAGCCGCCGCCGTCGACCTCGGCGTTGATGTACGGGCCGGGCCGCAGGATGACGTACAGCCCGGTCTCGGCGGCCATGCGCAGGAACAGGTCGAGGTCGCGGACGCCCGTGAAGTCGTATTGGCCCGGCGCGGGGGAGTGGTAGTTCCAGGCCACGTAGATGCTGACGGCGTTGTAGCCGTGCGCGCGCATCTTCTGCAGGACGTCCCGCCACAGGGAGGGGCTGGGCAGCCGGAAGGGATGCAGCTCGCCGGACCACACCACCAGCCGCTTGCCGTCGACCAGCAGGGAGTAGCGGTCGTAGCCGATGGTGTGCCGCTCGCCGTCGGCGCTCGGCGGGGCGGGCGCCGGACCGGTCGGCACGCTGTGCGCCGCGTACGCCGAAGTGGCCCCGGAGCCGTTGCTGCCGCCCAGGGCGAGACCGAGCGCGGCCGAGCCGGCGAGGGAACTGAAGGTACGTCTGCTGAGCGCCAAGGTGGATCCTCCCGGGCGATCTTACGGGGCGCGGGTCCGGCCATTCTCCATGGCGGAACGCCCCGCGATGGACCCATGAGGATCTCGGCGCGGGAGGATTACGCGGTACGGGCGGTGCTGAGCTGGCCGTAGGCAGGGTGACGGCCCGGTGAAGGCGGAGGAAATCGCCGCCGTACAGGCCATTCCGCACAAGTTCCTGGAGGGGATCCTCGGCGATCCGCGCCGCGGGACGCGGCGGCGGTCAGTGTGGCGGACGTCATCCGCGGCCTGGGAGAACCCGTAGCCGGTGGGCGTCAGACCAGGGGGGTGAAGAAGAAGGAGTCGCGGGTGCGGAAGGCACCGCTCGCGGTGAAGGTGAAGAAGTCCGCGAAGCGCAGCGACACCCTGCTCCCGTCGTGCAGCGTTCCGGCGAACGAACCCTGTACCGCCGCGCTGTCCTTCTCCATCAGCACGGTGGCGAGGGTGTGACGGCCGTCCTTGATGACCCGCTGCTCCCGGTAGAAGTGCTCCAGGGCCTTCCGGCCGACGAGCGGGTCGTAGCCGGGCCGGCGGTAGACCGCCTCCGGGTCGAAGAGCGCGACGAGCCCGGACACGTCGCCCGCGTCCACCAGCTCGTACAGCTCGTGGCAGTGGCGTATGCGTTCTTCCCTCTCCACGGCCTGCCTCTCCATGGCCTGCCTCCTCGGCTGCTCAGGTGAGTTCGAGTTCGATGCTCGCGACGGCGAGCAGACGGCCGGTGGCCGCGTCGCGCATCGCCATGTCGGCGATCTCGGTGCGCGGGTCGGCTTCGCTGTGCCACCTGCGGACGGAGATGGTGAACACGGCACCGGGGTCCGCGTTGCCGAAGTAGCCGAGCTTCTGGTCGACCACCTTGCGCCGCAGGAACCCCTGGTCGCTGCGCCCCAGCGAGCGCCACAGGCTCAGCAGGGCCGTGTCGAAGATGGAGAAGTACGCCGCGAAGTACACCAGGCCCGCGCCGTTGAGGTCCCGGGTGACGTCGAGCGCGTACTCGAAGGTGTGGACCGGGCCGGCCGGAACGAGTCCCCGTGGGTCCTCGGAGTGGAAACTGCCGGCCTCGCGGGCGCGGCCCACGAACGTGCGGGGCGAGTAGTCGCTGGGCAGCCGCGGCAGGTCGGCGTAGGCGAAGTCCGGGGGCGCCACCTCGGCGAGGCCCTGGTTGCTGCCGGGTCGGCTGCGGGCCACCCAGCGGTTGACGTTCTCGACGTACAGACAGTCCGGGTGCGGCTCGTCGTACACCTCGCTCGGCTTCAACGGGCCGTCGGTCAGGCCGAGTTCGGCGGGCGCGAGCCGGTGAAGGGTCAGCGCGGACTGGCTGCCGAACTGGAAGACCCGGGAGTCCACCTGGAGTTCGTCGCCGAAGGCGAGGCCGTGCGGGTGGACGGTGCGTCCGCCGCGCACCCGGTAGTAGTAGAAGGACAGGTAGACAGGCTGTCCTTCGGCGGTGCGGGCCGCGTGCACGTTCGTCCCGGACGCCGCCGCGACGGCCTCCCAGGTCCAGTCCCCGATGCGCCCGAAGATCAGCGATCCGCCGCTGCACATCCCCGGGGACACGGTCACCCGGCGCGACAGGGACGCGTGGTCCGCTGCCCGCCCCGTCCGTTCGCTTGTCCGCCCGATTGTGCGCTCGCTTACGATCGTGCTGCTCGACAGCATGGCTTCGCCTCCGTCAGTGGCCTGTCGCCGGAGTCCGGCGGCGCTCCGCCACGAGGCGGGCGAGATCCGCGAGGGTGGGGGCTTCCGCCAGTTCGTAGTCCTGGATCTCGATGCCGAGCCTGGTCCTCAGCAGCTCCGCCAGCTCCACCAGGGCGACGGAGTCCAGCCCCACCTCGGTCCGGGTGGCCGTCGGCACGATGTCGTCCGCTCTCATCTGGAGCTCGTCGACCAGGATGCCGCGCAGAACCTCAAACATGGCTCGCCGTCCTTTCGTCCGTCTCCTGGTGCTTCGCGTCGCGCAGGTTGAGCGCCACGTCCACGATGAGGTCCTCCTGACCGGCCACCGCCTGGAGCCGGCCCAGTTCGAAGAAGACGTCGCGCGGATCGACCCCTTCGCGCTGCGCGATGTCGAGCACCCGGGTCTTGAACCCGGAGAACACCCCGGACAGGCCGCTGACGATGCCGACGGAGTCGATGGTCGGCGGGGAGTCCATCAGCTCCTGTTCGGCGATGTCCGCCGCGTCGAGGAGCCGGTACAGGTCGATGCCGGTCGAGTAGCCCAGCCGTTCCAGGACCGGTACCACGACCTCCAGTTGGGTGTTGCCCGCCCCGGCGCCGAAGCCGCGGGCGCAGGCGTCCACGATGTCGGCCCCGGCCTCGACCGCGGCGACCGAGTTCGCCACGGCCATGCCCAGGTTGTTGTGCCCGTGGAACAGCACGGGCACCGAGACGGCCGCACGGATGGCGCCGATGCGCTCGGTGACGTCGGCCGGCAGGTAGTGGCCCGAGGAGTCGAGGATGCCCACGCCGGTCGCGCCGTAGCCGACGAGGAGGGCGCACTCCTCGGCCAGCCGCTCGGCGCTCGCCATGTGGCTCATCAGCAGGACGGCGTGCGCGTCCACGCCCGCCTCGCGCAGGAGCCCGAGGTGCCGCTCGGCGAGGTTCCCCTCGGTGCAGTGGGTGCCGATGCGCACACGGTCGACCTGGTGGGCCATGGCCCTCTTGAGGTCCTCCACGGTGCCCCAGCCGGGCAGCATGAACACGCCCATCTTGCTGTGCTGCAGGGCCTCCCTGACCACCGACAGCATGTCGTCGTCGCTGCACCGGGCCTGCCCCACCTGGAGGGAGGAGGCGCCCAGGCCGTTGCCGTGCCCCACCTCGACCACGGGGATGCCCGCGGCGTCGGCCGCCGCCGCGTACGCGCGCAGCTGCTCACGGCTGAGCTGGTGGCGGACGGCGTGGTGACCGTCGCGCAGAGTCGGGTCGTGGATCTGAATGTGCTGTGCGGCGGTGGAGTTCGTGCCTGTGTTCTGACTCATGACGTCACCGCCCCGGCGGTCGCAAGGTGGTCGGCCGCGTACTGCTCCGCGACGTGGAGCGCGGCGGCGTTGATGATGTCGATGTTTCCGGCGTACTCCGGAATGCGTTCGCCGCAGGCGGTGACCTCGACGGCGACGAAGGCCTTCTCGCCGTCGGCCGTGCAGGCCGTGACCTCGTAACCGCCGGCGAAGTCCCGGATGCCGCGGGCGGCCTCCTGGACCAGCGGACGCACGGACGCCTCGGTGAGGTCCTCGCCGAGCAGAGACATGGCGACCCGGAACGTCGCCGGGGGCTTCGCGGGGCTCAGGTTGAGGATCGCCTTGACCCGGTCGACCCCGGTGAGGGCCCGGACGGCGTCCTGGGTGGTCCCTATGTACTCGTCGAGGTTCAGCCGCGTGGAGGGGCCGACGCTCAGGCTGGCGGCCGTGGTGACCACTTCGATGTACGCGACACGGTGCTGCCGGGTGATGGCGTGCAGGATCGGTATCGACGCCTGGCCGCCGCAGCTGACCATGTTCACGTCCCGGTGGGCGAGGGCGTCCGGCCCGTTGACCGTCGGCACCACCATCCGGCCGACCTTGCTCGGCGTCAGGTCGATGAGCATGGTCCCGAGCGGCGCCAGCTGTTCGGCGTGCTCGGCGTGCGACAGCGCGTTGGTCGCGTCGAACGCCACGTCGAACACGTCATCGGCGTCGGTCAGGGACCGGATGCCGTCCGTGGCCGTCGGCAGGCCGAGTCGGTCCGCCTGCCGCAGGCCCGGCGTGTCGCCGTCCCGTCCGACGACGAGCCGGAGGTCGAGGACGTCCGACCGCATGACCTTCGTCATCAGGTCGACCCCGATGAGGCCCGCACCGAGCACCGCGGCGGACAGCCGTCCGTTCCGTTCCATGTCTGTACCGTCCTTCCCTGGGCAGGTCAGGGCAGGCAAAAGGGGCTTCGCACGGCCTGCGAAAAAGGGGAAAGAGAGGAGAGGGGAAAGAAGGGAGAGAAAAAAGGGGGAGAAGGGAGAGAAGGGGGATCGAAGGTCTCACCGTCCGGCCCGATACGGCGGGCTCATGTGAGGCGGGTCCGAGCCCGCACCGCCCGCTCCGGCGGTCATCAGGGACCGCACTTGCCGGTAGGCCAGTCATGAGGCGCACAGGGGCGCTCACGCACTGCTTCCACAACGTAGCACGCCGTCTCTGACCTCGCCCTTCCAAGCGCGTCGGTGGCCGGGCCGGGCGGCAGCGGCTACGGTCGAAACGCGCTTGAGGAGGTAACCGTGGAAACCCAGCTTCGCCGCGGCCCGGCCCAGGTCCACATCCAGAGCCGGGAGTGCGATCCGCAGATCCTGGGGCGCTTCACCGGCGCGTCCTTCTTCCCGGAGCGGCTGCTCGGCTGGGCGATCATCGACACGGTGTGCCGGGGCGACGGCACTCTCCTGTACGTCACCGCGCCGCCGGTGCTGGACGCCGACGAGCAGGTCGACTACTACCTCGGGCTGCTGGGCCCCGGCCACGGCGACGCGCGCACCCGGGTTCGCCTGGTGGGCGTGGACGACCTCAGCCCCCGCTGGCTGAGCGAGAAGGTCCTCGATCCGGACAACCCGCAGGCCGCCGTGGTCCGCGAGGCCATCCGGGAGTTCCTGGACAGTCATCGGCGCGACGGCGGCGACGTCCGGCTGAAGTACTTCGAACCGTCCGCACCGCTGGAGCGCTTCGCCCGGGAGCTGGGGGTGCCGGGCAACCAGCCGCACTCGTCCTGCATTCCGCTGGGCACCAAGCAGTCCGGCCGCCGCCTCTTCGCCGAGGCCGGCATCCCGGTCCCCGTGGGCTCCGACGAGCTGCGCCACACCCTGGCCGACATCGCCGTGGAGGTGGCGCGGTTGGCGCGCTCGGGGCACCGCGCGGTGATGATCAAGCTGGACGACGCCGCCAACGGAGCCGGTCTGGGCAACGCGCTGCTGGACCTCGACGACCTGGGGCTCTCGCCGGGGAAGAACGGGGCCTATGGAGCGAGCGACGACAAGGCGCCGGCCGAACGCGTTCTCACCGCCCTGCCCCGGGCCACCCTCGTGGACCCCACGATCACCTGGGACGACTACGTCCGGATGGTCGAGAAGACCGGTGCCGTCGTGGAGGAGTGGATCAGGGACGACACCCTGTGCAGCCCCAGCTTCCAGGGCAGGATCACCGACGCCGGCACGGTGGAGGCGGTCTCCACCCATGACCAGGTGCTCGGCGGCCACGACCAGAGCTACACCGGCTGCCGGTTCCCGGCGAGCGCCGAGTACCGGCAGACGCTCATCGACTACGGGCTGCGCATCGGCCGGGCGTTGCGGGAGCGAGGGGTGGGCGGGGGCGACTACGGGGTGGACTTCCTCGCCCGGCGCACCGCCGACGGCTGGCAACTCCTGGGCTGCGAGATCAATCTGCGGGGCACGGGGACCAGGCATGCCTTCGGCATCGCCTCCGCGGTGCTGGGTACGCGCGCCACGCCCGACGGCCGGCTGCTCGTCGGCGGGCCCGAGGGCTTCGAGCGCGTCTACGAGTGCTCGGACTCCATCATCGACCCGCGCTACGCGGGGCTGCGGCCGGCCCGCCTGATCCGCGCGGTCACCGAGTCCCCCCTCGGTTACGACCCCGAGCGCGCGACGGGCGTGGTGCTGCACACGCTCAGCGCCGCCACGTACCACGGGAAGTTCGGCGCCGTGTGCATCGGGGCGGACCGGGCCGAGGCCACGGCGCTGCTGCGAGGGCTGCGGGAACTGGTGGACGGCTTGGTGGATCCGGCGTTGCGCTGAGCGGTGGGTCGCGCGGCAGCCATTCGGGTTCGGAGTGTGACGGACGGTGCCACGCGTGGAACGGCTGCTGTGCCGGGTCCCACCCACGAAGGAGACACGTCATGAGCACCGTCACGCCCAGGGCGGCGGAATCCTCGCTCGAGTACGCGGCCGACCTCGCCGCGGTCGCGGCCCTCCTGCAGATCGGCGCCGAACTCGGAGTGGACCAACTGCTGGACTCGGGTGAGGACTTCACCGCCGCCGAACTGGCCCGGTACGCGGGCGTGCCACAGGACAGGGCCGCCGGCTACCTGCGCGCCCTGGCCGCCGCCGGACTGCTCGTCGACACCGGAACCGGCGGCCGTCACCGGGTCTCGGACGACTACCCGGCGCTCAGATACCAAACGGGCTATGTGTCCTGGGCGATGAGCGCGAACGGCCCGTTCATCATGAACGCGCGGGGGTTCTTCACCGACGGCGAGACCGCCGCGCGGCACCACCGCCGTGACGGCCGCCGGGTCGCGGTCAGTTCGCGCTGGATCGGTGAACAGGCTTTCTATCCCCCGGTACTTGACCGGGTGGAGGCGGCCGGTGCACAGCGGGTGGTGGACCTCGGCGCGGGCGCCGGCCGGCTGCTGATCCAGCAGCTCCAACGGGACGCCACCCGCACGGGCGTGGCGGTCGACATCAGCGCGGCTGCGTGCGTGGCGGCGCGGGAGGCCGCCGAGGAGGCCGGGGTGGGCGACCGGCTCCAGGTCGTCGAGCGCTCGGTCGAGTCCCTGGTGGACGACCCCGCCCCGATCGAGGGCGCCGACGTCATCCAGGCCTGCTTCGTGATGCACGACGTCAACCAGGACCCGGCCGTCCTCGACGCCGTACTGGGCCGTTGCCGGGAAGCGCTCGCGGACAACGGGTTCATGGCCGTGGTCGACGCGGTCTCCTACGCGCCCCACCCCCGGGAACGCAGGTTCAGCGCGCTCTTCACCTACCTGCACGCGGACTTCATGGGCGTACGTCTGCCGAGCGAGCGGGAGTGGGAGGACAAGTTCCGGGCGGCCGGCTTCTCGAAGGTGGAGTGCGAGCCACAGGTGTTCCCGGGCGGCCGGCTCTTCGTGGCGACGAAGTGAACGCCCGTCTTCACCGGCAGCTCGCGGACGAACTCCTGACGGCAAGGAGAAAGCGCCGCCCGGTGCCGCGGATCTCCACACGCCACCCGGAACTCACCCTGCGGGACGCCTACGCCGTCCAGGCCGAGCTGCGCGCGCTGGAGTCGGCGGACGGAGCGGTGGTGGTCGGGTACAAGATCGGCGCCACCAGCGAGGCCATCCAGCGGATGTTCGGGATCGATCAGCCTGACTTCGGCTACCTCACGGACCGGATGATGCTGTCCGACGGCTGCTCCGTGGACGCGGAGCGGTTCATCGCTCCGAAGATCGAGGGAGAACTCGCCTTCCGGCTGGGCGAGAACCTCGCCGGTGACTCCGTGACGGCGCAGGACGTACTGGACGCCACGTCCGAAGTCATGCCGGCGCTGGAGATCTGTGACAGCCGGATCGAGCACTGGGACATCGGCCTGGTGGACACCGTGGCCGACAACGCGTCGTCGGGCATGGCGGTGCTCGGTCCGCCCGTCCCGCTGGACGGCACGGATCTCGCGGCGGAACAGATGGTCTTCCAGGCGGGCGAGCAGGTGCAGGCGGCGTACGGCTCCGCGGTGCTGGGCCACCCGGCGCAGGCCGTGGCCTGCCTGGTGCGCATCCTGGCCGCGTACGGCACCGGCATCAGCTCCGGCCAGGTCGTGCTCGCGGGCTCCTGGGCCGGCGCCGTCGACCTGCTGCCCGGCACCCTGGTGAAGGCCTCCTTCGGCCGACTGGGCTCGGTGTCCCTCACTGTGAACAGCCCGCTGTGAATGGCCTGAGTTCACTCTCCCGGGGCGGAGCGGGACTTTCTACGATGCTCAACGCCTCCCCCTTCCTTCACAGGTTCCACACAGTTTCTTCAAAGTTGAACGGATGGGTCGGAGGTCTCACCCCCCACTCGACAACCTGGAGAAACCATGGCTGGTGGAGTTCTGCTGAGCGGTGCCATAGCCGCTCTGCTCACCGCCGCGTTACCCGCCCAGACCGCCTCTCCCGTCGTGGACGACCCGCCCCCGGACAAGATCGTCATCGACGTCGCCACGGTGAACGGCTCGGGCTGCCCCGCGGGCACGGCCGCCGTGGCCGTCTCCCCGGACAACACCGCCTTCACGGTGACCTACAGCGACTACCTCGCCCAGGCCGGCGGCACCTCCGATCCCACGGCCTACCGCAAGAACTGCCAGCTCAACCTGGTCGTGCACGTCCCGCAGGGCTTCACCTACGCCATCGCCAGCGCCGACTACCGGGGCTTTCTCTCGCTCCAGCCCGGCGCGAGAGGCACGCAGAAGGCCTCGTACTACTTCCAGGGCTCCCCGAACACCGCGGCGCGAACCCACCCGTTCAGCGGCCCCTACAACGATGACTGGCAGGCCACCGACAGCACCGACTGGGCCCAACTGGTCTGGGCCCCCTGTGGGGTCCTCCGCAACTTCAACATCAACACCGAGTTGAGAGTGAACGCGGGGACGCAGGCTCCGGGCAAGGTCAGCTTCATGACGATGGACTCGACCGACGGAGACATCAGCACGGTGTACCACCTGGCGTGGAAGGAGTGCCCGAGCACATAACCATGCGACCGCCGGCGCGCGGGGGCGCATGCCTCCCCATGGTCCTGCCCTCGCGCGCCGCCCGCTTCCATCACTCGACGCTGGGCGACCCGCATGCTCCCCTGGGTGAACGTGCCCGGCGCGACGTACCGGGTCAACCGCCGCCTGTCGTACACCGTGGGCGACGGCCGCGTGACCTTCGTGAAGACCGGCTGCTCGCGGCGGCCGAGTGCGTGCTGTCCGAGTGGGCCCCGAACACACGGGGGCCGGGTTCTCCCCGGTCGGAACTCGGGGAGAACCCGGCCGCTGCGGTTCGCGCCTACTCCATGCCGCGTCCGATGAAGGGCACGCCGCCCAGGGAGATGAACTCCTCGGCGAGGTCCACCGCGGGGAGGGCGGCCAGCTGGGCCTCCAAGGACTCCAGGGCCTCCAGGGCCTTCCTGAGCTCCGCCTCCTCCCTCTCGACCGGCGGAGTCGGCTCGATGAAGGCGTCGCTCGTCTGGAGGTCGTAGACCAGCTCGTCGACCTCCTCCCGCGTCGTCGACGGCATCACGAACGCGTGCACGTGCTCGCCGACCTCGGACATCGACCACTTGGCGAGCAGGCGCGCGTTGGGGCGCCGGAAGCGGACGCTGAACGATCCAGGTGTCCGCGCGACGTCAAGAGACGGCGTGATCTTGATTTCCTTGAGCCGCCGCTCCATGTATTCCGCCAGTTCCATCGCGATGCGGCAGCGCTCGACCTGGTCGCCGTACGAGAACTGGGCGAGCGCGTTCCACATCACCAGCGGGGAGAACCCGTTGCGCGAGCCGGCGAAGGTGGTGTCCTTGGAGCCGATCACCTGCACCTCGGCGGGCGGCGCCATCTGGTACTTGACCTTGGTCATGTACAGGCTGCACGGCCAGGGGACGCCGGGCCACTTGTGGCCGCTCATCGAGATGGACGAGACCATGTCCACGCTCTTGCCCTTCTTCGTCTTCGCCCTCAGGCCGAAGTCGAACTCGGGCAGCGTGACCTCGGGGGTCCACTGGAAGACGTGCGGTTCCGCCGCGGCCATGCGCATGAAGGGGCCGTACCCCGCGCCGAGGGCTCCGTCGACGTGAATCCAGAAACGGCGGCGCTTCACCTTCTTCTTGGCGCCGTAGTTCAGTTCGTGCTCGAGGTGCTTCGGCTCGAAGAGCGGCAGCAGCTTGCCGCAGATCTCCTCGACGTGGTCGTGGGAACCCTTGAAGGTGCTGCCGTAGTTGAGGCTCACCAGGATCGGGTGCCCCTCCGTCACGAAGAAGTCGACGAGCTTGATGAGCTTGTCGATGTCGACCTCACCGTCGGCGTTGGAGGGAACCCCTTCCCTGACGCTCTCCCAACCGCCCGCGATGGGGCACTTCTTGTTCTTGATGTACTTGAACTTCTGAGCCGCGCCGTAGACGTTGTACATGCCCAGCACCCGCATCCCCTTGCCGAAGGAGTAGTGGGTGTCCTGCGAGTAGAACGCGACCGGGGTGAAGAACTTCTCGTTCTTCGCCGAGATCTCGGGCTCCACATGGGTGAGCGTCGTCCTGCCGTCGGACGTGGTCTTGAGGAGCGCCTTGCCCGAGAGGTAGTCGCGCGCGTTCCACAGGGCGTAGAGGTTGGCCTCGGTGGAGCCCATCGAGGTCATGTAACCCCAGTACGATTCGCCGTCCTTGGGGTTGTGCGGCCACTTCGCGTGCCACAAGGACGCGTAGTAGTCGAGTACGGCCCGCTCCGCGACCCGGGTGTTGGGCTTGTAGCCGCCGCGGTCGAACGGGTCGCCCATGTTGTTGACGTGGAAGTCCAGGAACCGGGAGAGGTCCCGTTTGCTGCCGTCGGTGTCCTGGCTGAACTGGTAGCCCAGCATGTGTTCGCGTTTGTGGGCCAGGTACTTCAGCATGGCGTCCAGCGCCTTGTTGCGCTGCGCGTCGGTGAGGGCCTGACCCGAGATCTGGAACTGACGCGAGTCGATACCCGGCTCCTCCGGGTACACATGGGCGGGGTCGTTGAGCGGTCCGCTGACCAGCCCGGCCTGGCCGTCGTGGAGTCCCTGGCTCTGCAGGATCTCCTCCCAGGTCTCATGAGTGGGACCGAACGGAAATTCGGCGGTGCTCCGGGGGCTGGACTGATCGACCGTCATGCGGGGCTCTCTCCCATTCGGCTCGCGGTGCGATCTTTCGCACCTGGCAGCCACAGTGGCCGTTCAGCCACCCCGCATATGACGCAGACACCTCCAAACAGGGCCGTATTCCCCCGTACGGTCGTATGTATGTATGTGTTGTTCGATCATCACTCCCCGGCCGCGCTCGGCCAGCTCCGGGCGTTGGGCCAGCCCGTTGCCGGAGCGGGCGCCAGGCCGGTGGCGAGGGCCGGGGTGCCCCGGGCCGTCGTACCGCGCACCTGGGCGGCCGTGAGGCCCCCGCGGGCCGGGACGCCCGGCGGGGTGATGCCCGGCGGGGTGGGGACGGAAGCAGGTACGGGGGCCGCGGGTGCGGGTGCCGGGGGCGTCGGCTGTTGTTCCGGGACCGCCCGGGCTGGCGCCGGTTGTTGTTCCGGGACCGCCTGGGCTGCCGCCGGCAGCGGCATCCCGTCGCCCATCGGCGTGGCGGCGGGGAGCGGCATGCCGGCGGCCGGGGCGGGAGCGGCGGCCACGGCGCGAGCCTGTGCGGCCAGACCGGGCACACCGGACCCGTTGGTCACGGTCATCAGCCGGTCCACCGCCGCCGTACCCGAGCTGTAGCTGGTCCCGTTGCTCAGCTCGGGTACGGCGGCTCCCCTCCTGGACCCGTAGAGCACCGACTCCAGGCCGGACACCAGGCGACGCACGTCGGCCTGGGGGCGCACCACGAGCCGCAGGAAGCGGCTGGACGAACCGATCTTGTTGCCGCACTCGCGGACCAGGATCCGGTGCTCGGTGAGCAGCCGGTCCCGGACCGCCGTGCCTTCCGCGCCTACGGGCAGGCGCACGAAGAGGAAGTTCCCCTGGGAGGGGTAGACCGTCAGGCCGGGCAGCGCCGACAGCGCACTCGCCATCTCCAGGCGGTCCCGGCGTATCTGCGCGAGGCTCTGGGCGTACTCCGGGCCGTGGTCGCGGAGCATGAACACCACATGCTCGGCAAAGGAGTTGACGTTCCACTTCGGGAGCGTCGCGCGGACGCGGCCCGCCAGGGCCGGGTTCGCCACCAGGTAGCCGCAGCGGATGCCGTGCAGGCCGAAGTTCTGGCCCAGGCTGCGCAGCACGACCACGTTGGGGCGCAGGATCGCCTCCTGGACGACACTCGGGTCCGCCTCCGCGTCCGCGAACTCCAGGAACGACTCGTCCACGACGATCAGGTCCAGGTCCGCCAGCGCGTCCATGAACGCGATCACGGACTGCTTGGGCAGGTAGCCGCCGTCAGGGTTGTTGGGGTTGCAGATCACCGCCGCCCGGCTGCCGCGGGCACGGATGAACTCGGCGTACCGGCCAAGGTCCAGGGCGAAGCCGTTCACCTCCTGGAGCGGGAACATGTCGACCCGCTTGCCCGTCTCCACCGGCTGGTCCGTCCAGCGGCCGAAGGTGGGGACCGGGACGGCCAGGGACTCGCGGACCAGCAAGTGGTCCAGCCAGGTGATCAGTTCGGTCGAGCCGTTGCCCATCGCCACACACTGCGGGGGCAGTTGGAGCAGATCGCACAGTTCGGCCGTGATGGTGTCGGCTCTGCTCGGGTAGCACGTGATGAGCTCGGGCAACCGGGCCGCCAGCTCGTCGAGCATGGCCGGCGTGGGGAAGTACGGGTTGCACGGGACACAGAAGTCCACCGGGCCCGCTGCGTCTCCACTGTCCTGGAACAGCGAGGTGACGTTGTCAGGCAAGGGAACCTCCGTCGGCTGGATGGCCCGTGCGGGGGAGGCACGGGCCACCCTTGGATACGGAGGGGGCGGCAGTGGCGTTCAACTCGCCTGTCGTGTGGGCCGCGTCACCCGCCCTGTGTCCCGAACGTGTGGATCGTCGTCGTCCGGTACGTCTGCCCCGGCCGCAGCACCGTCGACGGGAAGTCGGCATGGTTCGGCGAGTCCGGAAAGTGCTGGGTCTCCAGGCACAGCGCGTCGCCCTGGCGGTAGGTGTGGCCGCCGGTGCCGGTCAGGGTGCCGTCGAGGAAGTTGCCGGAGTAGAACTGGAGCCCCGGCTGGTCGGTGGCGATCTTCAGGGTGCGGCCGGAGCACGGGTCGCGCAGGGTCGCCGCATGCTCGGGCTTCGCCGTGAGGCCCTTGTCCAGCGCCCAGTTGTGGTCGTAGCCCTTGGCCTGCACCTGCTGCTCATGGCCCGCGCGGATGTCCCGGCCGATGGGCTTGGCCCGGCGGAAGTCGAAGGGGGTGCCCGCGACTTCGGCCAGCTCGCCGGTGGGGATCAGGCCGGAGTCGGTGGGGGTATAGCGGGAGGCGGCGATCGTGAGTTCGTGGTCCTCGATCGTGCCGCTGCCCTCGCCGGTCAGGTTCCAGTAGACATGGCTGGTGAGGTTGACGATGGTCGCCTTGTCGGTGGTGGCCTCGTAGTCGATGCGCCACGCGCCGTGCCGGGTCAGCGTGTACGTCACCCTCGCCCTGAGCGTGCCCGGGTAGCCCATCTCCCCGTCGACGCTCGTGTAGTACAGGCGCAGGCCGACGTCCGAGCCCTCGGTGAACGGCTCCACGTCCCACACGTGCTTGTCGAAGCCCTGCTTGCCGCCGTGCAGGCTGTTCACGCCGTCGTTGACGGAGAGCTGATAGGCCGTGCCGTCGAGGGTGAACCGCCCCTTGCCTATGCGGTTGCCGTAGCGGCCGATCAGGGCGCCGAAGTACGGGCTCTTCGCCACGTAGTCGTCGAGGTTGTCGAAGCCCGCGGACACGTTGGCGTACCGGCCGTGCCGGTCGGGGAGCTCCAGGGCCTGGACGATGCCGCCGTAGGAGAGGACCTTCAGGCGGGTGCCGCCATTCTCCAGCGACCAGCGGTGGACCTTCGTGCCGTCGGCGAGCTTGCCGAAGAGTTCCTTCACCGGCTTTCTGCCTCCCGGCGAACCGGTGGCGGCCTGGGCCGGGCCCGTGCTGATGGTGGACGCGGCGAGGCCCGCCGCCGCGGCTCCCGCGATGACCGTGCGTCTGTTCAGTTCCATGTGTGCGGCTCCCTTCGAGCGCCTACGAACCGGACTTGCGCTTGTTCCACACGTCGAAGCCGACCGCCACCAGCAGGGCGAAGCCCTTGATGACCTGCTGCCAGTCGGTGCCGACGCTGAGGAGGTTCATACCGTTGTTCAGCACGCCGAGGACGAGACCGCCGATGATCGCGCCGAGAACGGTACCGACACCGCCGCTCATGGACGCGCCACCGATGAACGACGAGGCGATGGCCTCGAGTTCGTAGTTCAGGCCCGCCTTCGGCGAGGCCGCGTTGAGGCGGGCGGCGATCGCCAGACCCGCCAGGGCCGCGAGCGCGCCCATGTTCAGGAAGACGTAGAAGGTGACCTTCTTGTCCTTGATGCCGGACAGCCTGGCCGCCGGCAGGTTGCCGCCGATCGCGTAGATGTGCCGCCCGAACACCGCGTTGCGCATGACGTAGCCGTAGCCGACGACGAGCGCGCCGAGGATGATCAGCACGATCGGGGCGCCCTTGTAGCTGGCGAGCAGCAGGGTCACGACGAGGACCGCGGCGACCAGGGCGACCTGCTTGAGCAGGAAGAGCCGGGTCGGCACCACGTCCAGGGCGAACTCCTGCTGGCGGCGCCGGTCGCGGAACTCCTGCCAGACCACGGCCGCGATCAGGACGAGCCCCATCAGCAGGGTGAGGTTGTGGTAATTGGTGTTCGGGCCGACCTCGGGCAGGAAGCCGTTGCCCATCTTCTGCAGGCCGTCGGGGAAGGGGCCGAGGGTCTGCCCCTTGAGCAGGATCTCCGTGAATCCGCGGAAGATCAGCATGCCGGCGAGGGTGACGATGAACGACGGTATGCCGAGATACGCGATGAAGAACCCCTGCGCCGCGCCCGCTGCCGCGCCGGCCAGCAGGCACAGCACCACGGCGACCGGCCAGGGCACACCGTGCTCCACCGTCAGCAGGGCCGCGAACGCGCCCACGAACGCGGTCAGCGAGCCGACCGACAGGTCGATGTGGCCCGCGATGATCACCAGCATCATGCCGATCGCGAGGATCAGGACGTAGGCGTTCTGCAGCACCAGGTTGGAGACGTTGTGCGGCAGCAGCAGGTCCCCGTCCGTCCAGATCGCGAACAGTACGACGATCAGGCCGAGCGCGATCAGCATGCCGTACTGGCGCATGTTGCGGCGCAGGCCGTCCAGCATCAGCTGGAGCAGACCCGCTTCGGCGGTCGGCCCGCTCCTGCCCGGCGGCGCGGGGGCCGGGCTCTTGGCGGTCACATCCGTACTCATCGCATTACCTCTTTGTCCTGTGTGTCCTTCGTCATCCGGCGCATCAGCACTTCCTGCGTGGCCTCGGCCCGCGGCACCTCACCGGTCAGCCGCCCGGCGGCCATCGTGTAGATGCGGTCGCACATGCCGAGCAGTTCGGGCAGCTCGGAGGAGATGAAGACGACCGCCTTGCCCTGTGCGGCGAGTTGGTCGATGACCGTGTAGATCTCGTACTTGGCGCCCACGTCGATGCCGCGCGTGGGCTCGTCCAGGATCAGCACGTCGGGACCCGCGAAGATCCACTTGCTGAGGACGACCTTCTGCTGGTTGCCGCCCGACAGCTTGCCCACCGGCTCGAAGACGGTCGGCGCCTTGATGTTCATGGTCGTGCGGAAGCCCTCGGCGACCTGCCGCTCCTCGTGCTCGTCGACGATGCCCCGCTGGGCGACCTTGCGCAGCGCGGTCAGCGAGATGTTGCGGTGGATGGTGTCGATGAGGTTGAGGCCGTAGTGCTTGCGGTCCTCGGTGACATAGGCGATGCCGTGCCCGACCGCCTCGGCGACGGTCTTCGTCCGGATCTCCTGGCCGTCCTTGAGGACCGTGCCGCCCGCGTAGCGGCCGTACGTCCGTCCGAAGACGCTCATGGCGAGTTCGGTGCGGCCGGCGCCCATCAGGCCCGCGATTCCGACGATCTCCCCGCGGCGCACCTGGAGGGACACGTCGTCCACGACCTTGCGCTGCTGGTCGATCGGGTGGTGCACGGTCCAGTTGCGGATCTCCAGCGCCGGGGCCGCGCCCGCCTCCGGCTGGTGCGGAGTGCGTTCCGGGAAGCGGTGGTCGAGGTCCCGGCCGACCATGCCGGCGATGATCCGCTCCTCGGTCGTCTCCGGCGCCTTCACGTCCAGCGTCTCGATGGACCGGCCGTCCCGGATGATCGTCACCGAGTCGGCGGCCTTGCGGATCTCGTTCAGTTTGTGGGAGATGATGATCGAGGTGATGCCCTGGTCCTTCAAGTCCAGGATGAGGTCGAGGAGTTTGCCGCTGTCCTCGTCGTTCAGGGCCGCCGTCGGCTCGTCCAGGATCAGCAGTTTCACCTGCTTGGACAGCGCCTTGGCGATCTCCACGAGCTGCTGCTTGCCCACGCCGATGTCGGCGACGCGGGTCTCCGGGTGCTCGTCCAGACCGACCCGGCGCAGCAGTTCGGTGGCGTGTCTGAGGGTGTCGTGCCAGTTGATGAACCCGCGCCGGGCGTGCTCGTTGCCGAGGAAGATGTTCTCCGCGATGGAGAGATACGGCACCAGCGCCAGCTCCTGGTGGATGATGACGATGCCGTGCTGCTCGCTCGCCCGGATGTCCTTGAACTGGGACACCTCTCCCTCGAAGAGGATGTCCCCCTCGTAACTGCCGTACGGGTGGACGCCGGAGAGCACCTTCATCAAGGTGGACTTCCCGGCGCCGTTCTCGCCGCAGATGGCGTGGACCTCGCCCTGCCGGACGGTCAGGGTGACGTCCGACAGCGCCTTGACACCGGGAAAGGTCTTGACGATCGAGCGCATTTCCAGGACGGGTCCCGCCATGGTCGTGCCTTCCAGTCAGTGGGGCCAACAGTGGGGTGTGGGCGGGGACTACTTGAGCTGGGAGTCGGTGTAGTAGCCGGTCTTGACCAGCGCGTCCTCGTAGTTGCTCTTGTCGACGCTCACCGGCTGGAGCAGGTAGGCGGGCACGACCTTGGTCCCGTTGTTGTACGACTTGGTGTCGTTGACCTCGGGCTTCTTGCCCTTGAGCACGTCGTCGACCATGGTCGCGGCGACCTTGGCCAGCTTGCGGATGTCCTTGTAGACCGTCTGCGTCTGCTCACCGGCGATGATCGACTTCACCGAGGCCAGCTCGGCGTCCTGGCCGGTGATGACCGGCAGCGGCTTGCTGCCCGAGCCGTAGCCGTCCGACTTGAGCGAGGACAGGATGCCGATGGAGATGCCGTCGTACGGGGAGAGGACCGCGTCGACGTGCTGCGACTTGTAGGACGCGGTGAGGATGTCGTCCATGCGCCGCTGCGCGGTCGCGCCGTCCCAGCGCAGGGTGGTGATCTTGTTCAGGGCGGTCTGGCCGGAGCGGACCACCAGCTGCTTCTTGTCCATGTACGGCTTCAGGACGCTCATCGCGCCGTTGAAGAAGTACTGGGTGTTGTTGTCGTCGTTGGAGCCGGCGAACAGCTCGATGTTGAACGGGCCCTTCTTGCCGCTGTCCAGGCCCAGCTTGTGCACGATGTACGTGCCCTGGAGCCTGCCGACCTTCTCGTTGTCGAAGGACGCGTAGTAGTCGACGTTCTTGGTGCCGAGGATCAGGCGGTCGTAGGAGATGACCGGGATGTTCGCGTCCGCGGCCTCCTGGAGCACGCTGTTCAGGGACTTGTTGTCGATGGCCGCGACGATCAGGCCCTTGACGCCCTGCGTGATCAGGTTCTCGATCTGCGAGACCTGGGTCTCCGGGTCGTCCTCGCCGTAGACCAGCTTGGTCTTGTAGCCCTTGGCCTGGAGTTCCTTGACGACGTTCTTGCCGTCGGCGATCCAGCGCTCGGAGGACTTGGTCGGCATCGCGATGCCGATGGTGCCCCCCTTCGCGCTGCCCGTCTTCTCCTTGCTGCCGCCCGAGCTGTCCTGGCCGCAGGCGGTCAGGGTGAGGGCGAGCGAGGCGGCTCCGGCTATCGCGGCGATGGCGGCTCTGCGGTTGCGCATGGTGATCAGTCCTTGTCGGTCTCGTCGTTGAGAGGTCACGCGGTGGTGGCGGGGAAGCGGTGGAGCGGGCCCGGCAGCCGGGAGCCGAGCGGCGCCATGTCGCCGCCGGCGCCGTGCCGGGCGAGCAGGTCCAGGGCGAGCCGGCCGCGCCGCACCCGCTCCCGGGCGGTGGCCAGGGTCACGCCCCGCAGATGGGTGCCCCACGGGTAGATGCCGGGAGCCCTGGACAGACCGAACTTCAGGTAGAGCGGTGCGCCACGCCGGATCAGCTCGGCGACCTCGTACATCCGCACATAGCCGCCGAGGTCGTCGGGAGCCTCGATGTACATGTCCATGGGCGCGCCGGACACCCGGCGGATCTCGGTGAGGTGATCGAGCGTCAGATCGCTCGGTACGTTGACCGAGTCGGCGCCGAGCCGTTCGTAGAGGGCGTACGAGGCCGGGTTGACGGGCCCGATCAGTGCCGAGACCTTCAGCGTGGTGTCGGCCGGGATCAGCCCCGCCTCGCGCGCCCGGTGCAGGGTCCACAGCACGCCCTCGTCGGCGACCAGCAGGCACTTGACGCCCAACTCGGTTGCGCGGACGGCGTCTTCGACGCAGCCGGCCACGGCGTCGTGGCCCCGGGCGCGCAGTCCGGCCCCCCGCGAGTCGGAGCGCACCGAGCCGCCGATGTCCCAGGTGCCGCGCGGGCCGGTGAACAGGCAGAGTTCGATGTCGCGTTCGGCCGTCGCCTCGACCATCTCGGTGATCTCGGCGTCGGTGAGCATCCACACCCCGCTGCCCTGGCTGATCCGGTGGATCGGCACATCGAGGCGCGAGGCCTCCTTGAGGACGACCGCCAGCGCCTCGGGACCCTCGCACGAGGGGATCTCGGTGCGCCAGCGGCCACCGCCCGGGAAACTGTGAGCGGAGGCGTCGGCGGGGTCGAGCGCGGGCGCGCCCAGGCCGAGTGCGGCGAGCACCTGCTCGCCGGGCCTGCGGGCTGCCGGGGCGGAAGCGTCGGTCACAAGCTGTCCTTTGTGTTCGAGACCCGTGTTCGAGATTTCGGACAAGGTTCGGGTCATTGGGTGCGGAAAGGCCGTGGTGGTACGCCGGCCGGAACGCCGTCAGGTCACGCCCCGGCCGGCGTACGGCTACGGACGGAGCAGCACCTTGCCCACCTTGGGATCCCCGGCGCCCACGAGGTCGATGGCCTGGGAGAACTCCGTCAGCGGCAGCTCGTGCGTGACCAGCGGCAGCGGGTCCAGCAGCCCGGCGCCGAACACCCGCACGGCGTGCGCCCAGGCGGCGGGCGGCGCCCCGAAGACCGTGTGCACCTCCAGCTGCCGTACGACCAGATCGGTCGGGTCGAGCCCGTCCGCGCCCGGCGCCGGGATGCCGGTCAGGACCAGGCGTCCGCCGCGCCTGAGCAGGGAGGCGGCGGTGCGCGCGGCGGCCGCGGACCCGGCGGCCTCGACGACGACGTCGAAGTCGGCCGGGAGTTCCTGGTCCTTGAGCCGGAAGTCGGTCGCCCCGAACTGCCGGGACAGCGCCTCCCGTTCCCGCCCGGCGCCCACGACCAGCAGCTCCGCCGGCGAGACCGCCTTCAGGAACTGCACCGCGAACATCCCGAGGGTGCCGGTGCCGACGACCGCGACGCGCTCGCCCGGCCGGGCGTCGGCCTTGAGCGCGGCGGCGGCGACGCAGGCGGCCGGCTCCAGCAGGGCGGCGGCGGTGAGGTCGGCGTCGTCCGGCAGCGGGTGCAGCAGGCGGGCGGGCAGGGTGAGCGTGGCCGCCATCGCGCCGGGCCGGGTGAAGCCGGTCTCCTCGTACCCGGCCGTGCACAGCGTGGTCTCACCGGCGTGACACCGTTCGCAGACCTGGCAGTTACGGAAGCCCTCGCCGACCACCTTGCGGCCGACCAGATCCGCGGGCACCCCGGCGCCGACCGACTGCACCGTGCCGGACCACTCGTGGCCCGGGGTGAGCGGGTAACGGACGTAACCCTCGGGCCGGTTGCCCTGGTGGACCTCGCGGTCGCTGCCGCAGATGCCGACGGCGTGCACGCGGACCAGCGCCTCGCCGGGTCCGGGGTCCCGGGGCGTGTGCTCCTCGACGCGGTGGACGCCAGGCGCCTCGATGACGACGGCGCTGCTCACTTCGTCCCCTTCGGCCTGCGCTGCTCCCAGCCCTCGGCCCACAGGTCGAACCGGGCCTGCTGCTGCGGGAATTCGGCCGCCGCGGCGACGTCCAGCTCGACCCCGAGCCCGGGTGCGTCGGAGAGGTGGAAGTAGCCGTCGACCACCTCCGGCGCCCCCTTGACCACCTTCTTGATCTCCGCGTCGGCGAAGTCGTTGAAGTGCTCCAGGATCTTGAAGTTCGGGGAGGTGAAACCGACTTGGAGGGAGGCGGCGGTCAGCACCGAACCGCCCACGTTGTGCGGGGCGACCAGCACGTAGTGGGTCTCGGCGGTGGCGGCCAGCTTCCGGGTCTCCCAGATGCCGCCGATGTGGCCGACGTCGGGCTGGATGATGTCCGCCGCCTGGCTCTCGAACAGCTCGCGGAACTCGATCCGGTCGTGGATGCGTTCACCGGTGGCGACCGGGATGTCGGTCTTGGCGGCGACCTTCTCCAGCGCCTTGAGGTTCTCCGGCGGCACGGGCTCCTCCAGCCAGGCGGGCTTGAAGGGCGCGAGTTCCTTCGCCAGCCGTACGGCGGTGGCGGGAGAGAAGCGGCCGTGCATCTCCAGCATCAGCTCGGTGTCCGGCCCGACGGCGTCCCGTACGGCCTCGATGAGCGAGACGGCGTACAGGCTCTGCTCATGGTCCAGCTCGAAGTGCCCGGTGCCGAACGGGTCGATCTTCAGCGCCCTGTACCCGCGCTCCACGACCTGCTGGGCGGCCTTGTGGTAGGCCTCCGGAGTCCGCTCGGTGGTGTACCAGCCGTTGGCGTACGCCTTGACCCTGTCGGTCACCTTCCCGCCGAGCAGCTGCCACACCGGTACGCCGAGGGCCTTGCCCTTGATGTCCCAGCACGCCATCTCCACGACCGCGATGCCCGACATGACGATCTCGCCGGCGCGGCCGTAGTCGCCGTACTTCATCCGGCGGACCAGGTCCTCGATCGCGAACGGGTCCGAGCCGAGCACGTGGTTGGCCTCGGCCTCCCGCAGGTAGCCGAGCAGCGCGTCGGTGCGGCCGAGCATCCGGGTCTCGCCGACTCCCGTGATCCCCTCGTCGGTGTGCACCTGGACGTAGGTCAGATTGCGCCACGGCGTACCGACCACGTGTGTGCTGATTCCGGTGATGCGCACGGCAGTTGCCTCTCAGCTGTTCGAGATTTCGTCACCCGTTCGAAATGCTGGCGTGACAGTAAGGACGAGGCGGCGGGGGTGTCAATGGGGCGAACGGGTAACGGTTTCGGCAAGGCTTTCGAGAACTTCTTTCGCCCTCGCACGAAACATTCACAAGCGCACCTAGGAACGTAACCCATCAGGAATCTAGTCTTCCGGCGTCATGGACTTCTGCCACCCGTGCCGCAGGCACCTCAACGGCGCCCTGGCCTGCCCAGGGTGCGGCACGCCGGCGCACGCCCTCGCCGCAGCTGCGGACGCACCTGCCGCCGCCGTGCGCGCGTACGCGCTCGCCGGCGAGGTGCCGGGGCGCGGCGGTCCTGCGGCGCAGGGCGGCCACGCGGGATACGTCAGCTACGACGGCCAGGCGAGCCCTGCCGAAGCGGCCGGACACGGGGTTTTGGAGTGGCAGGAAGAGCCGGGTGCGCCGGAAGAAGCGGAACAGCCGGAGGAAGCAGAGCAGCGGGATCGGCGCGACGACCCCGAGCCCGGGGGCCGGGCCGCCCGGCGCCGGGGGCAGGGTGGTGCCAGTGCCGGTCGCGCCGGTGCCGACGCCAGCCGGCGTGACCGCAAGGCCGCCGCGCACCGGCGCCGCCGTCGCCGTACCGTGCTGATCGCCGCGGGCTTCGTGCTGGCGGCGGGCGGCCTCAGCATTGCCGAACTCGGCACGGACGCCCCCTTCTCCGGCGACAAGCCGGCGTCGTCCCGGGACACCTCGGCGGACGGTGGCACGTCCTCCGCGTCCCCGGAGAGCTCCGCCGACCCGCTCGGCGACACCCCCGGCGGCGCGCCCGGCGCGGGCGCCACGGCCTCCGCGAGTGTGTCGGCCTCCCCGTCCGCCGGCAAGTCCGCGAAGGGCAAGGACTCCGCGTCCCCGTCCGCGAAGGCGACGCACAGCGCGGGGCAGTCGACCGGCACGGGCTCCGGCGGGGCCACCGCGGCGCCGACCGCCAAGCCGACGGCCCGTCCGACGACCGGGCCGACCGCGCAGCCCACGGCCTCGGTCCCGCCGCCGGCCCCGTCGCCCACACAGACCTGCACCCGCTTCCTGTGGTGGTGCACCTGAGGCCCTGAGGCCTCCCCTTCGGGCAGGGTCATCGGCCATCCGGGGCATATATGACACCAACCGGGCGGTCGGACTGTTGAGTCGAACGGATACCCCTCGCCGTACCGATCCGGGGAACGTCCGGCGGCGGAACGGGCGTTGCGCGCGGGGAAAGCGCCGACCAGCTGCACAGTTGAGGAGAGCGGATGACACAGGGGATCACTGTCCACGGCATGGTCGCCGAGGGCTTCGAGGCGGTGCGTGAGGAGTTCGCCGCTTTCGTGGCGGAGGAACAGGACGACTACGAGGGCCAGTTGTGCGCCTACGTCCACGGCCGCCGGGTCGTCGACCTGTGGGCCGGGGACGGCGTGGACGGGGATTCGCTCTACGGCGTGTACTCGGCCACCAAGGGAGCGGCGCACCTGGTCGTGGCCCTGCTGGTGCAGGACGGCACGCTGGACGTGGACCGTAAAGTCACCTACTACTGGCCGGAGTTCGGTTCCGAGGGCAAGGGCGAGCTGACCCTGCGGGAGCTGCTCGCGCACCGGGCCGGACTCGTCGGCGCCGACACCGGGTTCACCCTGGCGGAGCTGGCGGACGACCGGGCGATCGCCGAACGCCTTGCCGACCAGCGGCCGTTCTGGAGGCCGGGCACGGCCTTCGGCAACCACGCGCTGGTCGTCGGCGCGCTGACCGGCGAGGTCGCCCGCCGGGCGACGGGCCGCACGCTCCAGGAGCTGTACGAGGAGAGAGTCCGCGCCCCCTACGGCCTGGATTTCCACCTGGGCCTGGCGGCCTCGCACGAGCCCCGCTTCCGCCCGGCGCTTCGGGCGGTGCCGAGCCCCGAGCAGCGGGCGATGCTCGACGAGATGCCGGCTGCCCCGAACTCCCTGGCCGCGATCGCCTTCAACCGGCACGGAGCGGAGCCGACCGACCTGGCGGCCCTGGTCAACGAGCCGCTGGTGCGCGCGCAGGGCCCCGCCTCGGTCGGCGGGGTCGGCTCCGCGCGCGGCCTCGCGGGCATGTACGCGGCGATGATCAGCGAGCGGGACGGCAAGGCGCCGCTGCTGAAGGAGGACACGGTCGCGGAGTTCGGCCAGTTCCACTCCGTGGGCTACGACCTGGTGGCCCGCGGCCACAAGGCGTACGGCATCGGCTTCCAGATCACCGCCGACACCTGGCACCCCTTCCTCGGCGCCGGCACGATCGGCCACAGCGGCGCGAACGGCACCCAGTCCTACGCGGACCCGCGCAGCGGCGTCGCCTACGCCTACCTCCGCCGCCGCTTCCCCTTCCCCGGCGGCGCGGCCCCGGAGAACAACAGGCTCGCGGCGGCGGTACAGACGGCGGTGCTGAAAGCCTGACCCAGGTCGCACACACGGAAGGCCGCACCCCACGTCCAAGGGTGCGGCCTCCGCCGTGCGCAACGAGCGAGGTCAGGCCAGCGTCACGGTGATGTTCCCGCGCGTCGCCTTCGAGTACGGGCACACCTGGTGCGCCTTCTCGATCAGGTCGCGCGCGGTGATCGTGTCGATGCCCGGGATGTTCGCGGAGAGCTCCACGATGATCCCGAAGCCGTCGTCGTTCTTGCCGATGCCGACCTTCGCGGTGACGGTCGAGCCGGAGACGTCGACGCCCTCCTGCCGGGCGACGACGCCGAGCGCGCCCTGGAAGCAGGCGCTGTACCCGGCGGCGAACAGCTGCTCCGGGTTGGTGCCGGCGCCGCTGCCGCCCAGCTCCTTGGGCGGGTTCACGACGACGTCGAGCTTGCCGTCGTCGGTGGCGACCCGGCCGTCGCGGCCGTTCTCGGCGGTGGCGACGGCGGTGTACAGGACCTCGGACTGCGTGATGGGCATGCGGTTGTCTTCCTCCTAGGTCCGCCGCGACTCGCGCCCACGATCGACGACGGAATTCGGAAAGAAGTTACCGCATACCGGAAAGCTCAGCCAGGGTCAGAGCTTGACGATCATCTTTCCTGTGTTGTCGCCGCGCAGGACCCCGAGGAACGCCTCCAGGTTGTTCTCGATGCCCTCGACCACGGTCTCGCGGTACTTCAGCGCGCCCGAGGCGATCCAGGGGGCGACCTCCTGGACGAACTGCTGCTGCATGTCGTAGTGGTCGCCGACCAGGAAGCCCTCCATCCGGCCGCGGGTCTGGATCAGCCGCGCGAGGTTCTTCGGGCCGGGGGCGGGCTCGGTGTTGTTGTAGACGGAGATCATGCCGCAGATGACGATCCGGCCGCGCTCGTTCAGCGACCCGATGGCCGCCTCCAGATGGTCCCCGCCGACGTTGTCGAAGTAGACGTCGATGCCGTCGGGCGCGGCCTCGCGCAGCTGCTCGGCGACGGAGCCGTTCTTGTAGTTGAAGGCGGCGTCGAAGCCGTACTCCTCCACCAGCAGCCTGACCTTCTCGTCGGACCCGGCGGAGCCGATGACCCGCGAGGCGCCCTTGAGCTTGGCGATCTGGCCCACCTGGCTGCCCACGGCGCCCGCGGCACCGGACACGAACACGACGTCGCCCTCCTTGAAGGCGGCGGTGCGCAGCAGGCCGGCGTAGGCGGTGAGGCCGGTCATGCCGAGCACGCCGAGGTACGCCGACAGGGGCGCGGCCTCGGGGTCCACCTTGACGGCCTGCCTCGGGTCCACGGCCGCGTACTCGCGCCAGCCGAAGAAGTGCAGGAGGTGGTCGCCGACGGAGATGCCCTCGGCGTTGGACTCGATCACCTCGCCGACCGCGCCGCCCTGCATGACCTTGCCCAGCTCGAACGGGGCGACGTACGACTGGGCGGCCGACATCCTGCCGCGCATGTACGGGTCCACGGAGAGGTACTTGTTCCGCACCAGCACCTGGCCCTCGCCCGGGGTCGGCATCGGGGTCTCGACCAGCGCGAAGTCCTCGGACTTCGGCCAGCCGACGGGACGGCTCAGCAGGTGCCACTCGCGGTTGATCATGACAGGACCTTTCCGGTTACTTCAGTTACTTCAGTACCTGAAACAACGGTGCCCCTGAATATTTCACTTGTCAAGTAAATGGGGTACCCTGAGTGCATGGCCACTCCGCACAGCACCCGTCCGGACGCACTGACCGTCGAGGTCGTCGAGCTGATCGCCGAGGTGGTCGGCCGCTACCACGCCGACTACGAAGAGGCCGCCGCCGGACACGCACTGACCGGCGCCCAGGCCAAGCTGCTCAGCCTGCTCTCGCTCGACCCGCTGCCCATGCGCAAGCTCGCGCAGAAGCTGAAGTGCGAGCCGTCGAATGTGACCGGCATCGTGGACCGCCTGGAGGCCCGGGGCCTGGTGGAGCGCCGCCCCGACCCCGCCGACCGTCGCGTGAAGCTGGCCGTCGCCACCGAGGAGGGCCTGCGCACCGCCCGCGAACTGCGCGAGGGCCTCCGCTTCGCCCGCGCCCCCCTGGCCGGCCTCTCCGACGAGGAACGCCGCACCCTGAGGGACCTGCTGCGCCGGATGATCGACGCCTGAGCCGAAGTAGAGTCCCCCCCATGCGCGATCTCGGGGTGGGGTTCGGATATCTGCTGAAGGGCCAGCGGTGGGTGGCCAGGCACGGGCGGCAGTACGGTTTCGGTCTGCTGCCCGGTCTGATCACCCTCGTGCTCTACGCGGCGGCGCTGGTCGTGCTCGCCGTCTGGGGCGAGGACGCGGTCGCCTGGGCGACGCCGTTCGCCGATGACTGGTCCAGCCCCTGGCAGGGCCTGTTCCGCGGCTTCCTCACCGCGGTCCTCTTCGCGCTCGGCCTCCTGCTGGCCGTCCTCACCTTCACCGCCGTCACCCTGCTGGTCGGCCAGCCCTTCTACGAGAGCCTCTCGGAGCAGGTCGACGCGGACGCCTCGCCCGACGGCACCGCACCACGGTCGGGCCTTCCGCTCTGGCGCGAGCTGTGGATCTCGGCCCGCGACAGCGTCCGCGTCCTCCTGCGCGCCGCACTCTGGGGCGTCCTGCTCTTCGCCCTCGGCTTCCTGCCCTTCGTCGGGCAGACCGTCGTCCCGGTGCTCGGCTTCTTCGTCACCGGCTTCTTCCTCACGGAGGAACTCACTTCCGTCGCCCTCCAGCGCCGCGGGGTCGAACTCCGCGCCCGCCTCACCCTGCTCCGCTCCCGCAAGACCCTGGCCTGGGGCTTCGGTACGCCCCTCGGCCTGGCCTTCCTGGTTCCGTTCGTCGCGGTGTTCCTGATGCCGGGCGCGGTCGCGGGCGCCACGCTGCTGGCCCGCGACCTGCTGGGCGAGGAGAGCGCCGAGGACGAGTCCGCTCCCGACGGGGAGCCCGACGCGGAGGGCGTCACTCCGTGAGCTGCTGTGCGGAACGGTCCGGCGCGAACCGCGCCACCTCCTCCCGCAGTACCGCCAGGAACGCCCGCGCCGCCGGCGACGCCGAGCGCCCCCGCGCGGTCGCCGCGTAGACCGCCCGGGCCGGCGCCTCCTCGTCCCGCACCG
Organism: Streptomyces sp. NPDC002676; assembly: GCF_053592455.1. Taxonomy (NCBI): domain Bacteria; kingdom Bacillati; phylum Actinomycetota; class Actinomycetes; order Kitasatosporales; family Streptomycetaceae; genus Streptomyces; species Streptomyces sp. NPDC002676. Next base: position 779,530 of record NZ_JBSFVT010000001.1, read on the forward strand.
GAAGCAGCACCACGTCCGGGCGTACGGAGGCGGCGGCCAGCCCCGGTACCAGGGTCACCCCGAGCCCGGCCGCGACGTAGCCCTGCTTGGCCGTCCACTCGCCGACCACATGCGCCACCCGCGGCCGGAAGCCCTGCCGTACGGCCGCCTCCAGCAGGGTGCCCTCGGGTCGGTCGCTGCCGGAGATCCAGTCGGCGTCGGCGAGTTGGGCCAGCCGCACCCCGCCCGCACGGGCCAGTGGATGACCGGCCGGGACGGCGACGTACAGGGGCTCGTCCAGCAGGTGGTGCAGATCGTGGCCGGCGAGTGCGGCCCGGCCCGTCGTGGAGACGACCGCCAGGTCCAGCGCGCCGGCGGTCAGCCGGTCCAGCAGCGCGGGCGTGAGCCCTTCCTCACGCTCGATCCGGACGGCCGGATACCGGGCCCGGAAGGCGGCCAGGGCATGTGGGACGAGCGCCGCGTCCGCCGTGGCGAACGCCCCGAACCGCAGCCGCCGGCCTGCCGCTTCGCGCAGCACCGCCAGCTCGCGCCCCGCGCCCCGCAGCGACTGGGCGACCGCCTCCGCATGCGGCACCAGCGCCCGGCCCGCCTCCGTCAGCCGCACCCCGCGCGGCAGCCGGTCGAACAGCGGGCCGCCGCCCAGCGCCGACTCCAGCGACGCCACCTGCCGGGACACCGCCGACTGCGTCCAGCCCAGCACCCGCGCGGCCACCGTGAACGATCCGGTGCGCGTGACCTCCAGGAACGCCCGCAGCCACACCGTGGACAACTGCGGTATGTCGTAAGGGCTTTCATGGTGCGATACGCGCATGACAGCCATGCTAGACATCCGCTTGCCGCATCCGTCGGCTGGTTCTAGCGTCGACCGCATGCAGATCACCATCGGCAACCCCGCCTCCGCGCCCCAGCCCCACAACGACTTCTACTCCCAGGTCGCGCGCGTCGAACACGCCGACGGCAGCGCCCTGTTGTTCCTCTCCGGGCAGACCGCCGAGGGCGCCACCCTGGCCGAGCAGACCCGAGGCATCCTGGAGAACATCACCGCCCTGCTCAAGGCGCACGGCGCGACCCTCGCGGACGTCATCAACATCCGCACCTACCTCACCGATGTCACCAAGATCGCCGAATACGCCGACGTACGCCGTGAGTTCTTCACCGGCACCCCGCCGACCAGCATGACCACCGAAGTGCCCCGGCTGGTCCCGCCGGACTGCCAGGTGGAGATCGAGGTCGTGGCGGCCGTGCCCGTCCGGATGTGAAGGGTTCGTACGAGATCACGGCGAGCCGCCTGATCGGCAACCGTCGGCCGACGGCCCCGATTAACGTCTGATCCGGGACAAGTCCCCCATGATCAGCCCCGGTCCGTACCCTGACTCCGGACCGGGGCTCATCGTGGCGGCCGGATGTGGCAGACTCCCGCCCCGCGCACACCGGACACGCCGGGCACGACACGGGGGAGAGACGGCATGTATCCAGGACAGCAGCAGCACCAGCAGCCGGGGCCTTACGGCCAGCAGCCACCGGCGGGACCGTACGGCCCCTACGGCCAACAGCCGTACCCGCAGCAGCCGTACCCTCCGCAGCAGCAGCCGTATCCACCCCAGCAGCCGCACCAGCCCTATCCGCCCCAGCAGCCGTACCACACGGGCGGCCATCAGCAGCCGTACCAGCCGTACCAGCCCCCGGCGCCCCAGCCTCCCGCGCCGGCCCAGCACCTCGGCGAGCACGAGATGCGGCTGGACCCCAATCTCACGCCCGCCCAGCGCGAGTTGGTGCTGAAGATCCAGGCGAAGGCCAAGCCCATGGCCTACGGCCTCGTGCTCGGCATCCCGCTCACCTTCGGCGGCGTCCACTACGGCATCACCCGCGCACCCCTCGGCTTCGCGGCAGCCGTCGCCGGACTGGCCCTGGTGGCCTTCGGCGTGTACTCGCTGACCCAGATGCAGGCCCTCAAGCGGCAGCTCCGGCTCATCACCCAGGACGCCTGGCGCTCGCCCGCCGCCCATCTGCCCGGCGCCCGCAAGGCGGCCACGCAGGCCGCCTACCTCAACGGCCTGCTCGTCCTGCTGTCCCTCGCCGCGACCGGCTATCTGCTCTACAAGGGCGCCGGCTGGGGCGCGTACGGCAACTCTCTCGGCTTCGGCGCGCTGATGCTCGGCGCGGCCCTGCCCTTCGGCCTGGCCCTGGCCGCCGCCTCCACCATCCCGCAGCTGCTCCAGGTGATCCCGGCCGGCGCGAAGGTCGGCCGGAGCCTGTACTCGATCCTCTTCGCGCTGGCGACCACGGTCACCGGCGAGGGCATCAAGGGCGGCGCCCCCGGCCCGATCGCGGCCGGCGGCACGGCCCTGCTGATCTGCGGCGGCGCGATGGCCCTGCTGGGCAAGGCGGCCAAGCGCATGCGCGGCGAGGCCGGCTAGCCGCTGGGCCGATGGACAAGGCCTAGGGTGCGGTGATCGTCCGGTAGGCGATCGCCGCCAGCCGGGCCTGGCCGTCCTTGCTGGGGTGGAACCAGTCCCAGTGGCTGAGCTGGCCTGTGCCGAAGCGGTAGTCGTAGACCGCGTCGCCGTCGAAGCGGCAGCGGCGGTCCTTGGCGCAGACCTCCTTGAGCACCTTGTTGTACGCCACCACCCGCTGCTGCACCTGGTCCCGGCGCAGGGTGGCCGCGCTCGTCAGGTTGTCCGCGTCCTCAAGCATCGACGGGCAGATGCCGAGCTTCCACACCTGCTTGCCCAGCGGATTCGACCGGCCCTCGGACCACAGCCGCTTCAGGTTCGGCACGCTCGCCACGTACACCTGCGTCTTCGGCAGTGCCTCGCGCAGGGTGGCGAGGGCCTCCTCGAAGTCCGCGCGGAAGTCGGCCACCGAGGTCATCACCCGCGCCGAGGACCGGCAGGCGTCGTTCGCGCCGGCCATCACCGTCACCAGCTCCGGGCTGCGGGACACCGCCTGGGCCATCTGCTCCGGCAGGTCGGACATCCGGGAGCCGGTCACCGCGTAGTTCCAGCTGCGCTCCGCCGCCCCCGCCACGCCCAGCAGCCGTACCGCCAGGCTGTTGATCTTGGCGTCGCTGCCCGTCGCCCAGGAGACCTGGGGGCAGTCGGAGAGCACCATGCACGCGTCGAAGCCGCGCGTGATGGAGTCGCCGACCGCTGCGATCGAGTGCGGGCTGCGGTTCCACACGGGGGCCGGTCTGGCCGCGTCCGCCCTGGTCCCCTCGGGCGCGGCACTGCCGCCCACGACATCGCAGCCGGCGGCGCCCAGCAGCGCGGCCGTCACGACCGCGAGGACGGCCCGCGCACGGTGGCTTCGCTTCCGCATCCCTGCTGTTCCTCTCGCCCGACGGTTGAGTGCTCCCCTCCATAACAACGCGCGAGGGTTCCCGGCGACGCGCACTGGAACGGCACACCCCCGTACAAGCGTCCCCCTGGGTGAATGGCAGCGGTTTCCTGGCCGTGGGACCGACGGTACGTCACACTCCTTGCACTGTCGCAAGGTAGCCTCGCCATCAACGCGGCCGTCGCCCCACTGCCGCCCAGCCAGTCCGCAAGATGTCCCGCTCTGTCCGGAGGTTCCGGTGACGACACGTGGAGTTCTGTACGTGCACTCCGCGCCGCGCGCGCTGTGCCCGCACGTCGAGTGGGCCGTCGCCGGGGTGCTCGGCACACGCGTCAGCCTCGACTGGATCCGGCAGCCCGCGGCCCCCGGCACGTGGCGCTCGGAGTTCTCCTGGCAGGCCGAGGCCGGTACGGCCTCCAAGCTCGCCTCCGCGCTGCGCGGCTGGCATCTGCTCCGTTTCGAGGTCACCGCAGAGCCCTGCGCCACCGCCGAGGGCGAACGCTACAGCTGCACTCCCGACCTGGGCATCTTCCACGCCGTCACCGGCATCCACGGCGACATCCTCATCCCCGAGGACCGTCTCCGCGCGGCGCTGACGCGCTCTCAGCGGGGCGAGACGGACCTGGAAGCGGAACTCGCCAAGCTCCTGGGCAAGCCGTGGGACGACGAACTGGAGCCCTTCCGCTACGCCGGAGAGGGCGCCCCGGTGCGCTGGCTGCACCAGGTGGTCTGAGCAGAGCCTGTACGGACCTGTAGGAAGCTGCACGAAGAAGGGCCCCCACCGGCTGGTGGAGGCCCTTCATTCACGTTCTCAGACGGTGCGGAACGCCAGCACCACGTTGTGCCCGCCGAACCCGAACGAGTCGTTCAGCACGGCGATCCGGCCCTCGGGCAGCTCCCGCGCCTCACCGCACACGATGTCCGCGTTGACGTCGGGGTCGAGGTTGTCGATGTTGATGGTCGGCGGAGCCGTCCGGTGCACGAGCGCGAGAATCGACGCGACGGTCTCGATACCACCGGCGCCACCGAGCAGATGACCCGTCATCGACTTGGTCGCGGAGATCGCCATGTGGTCGACGTCGTCGCCGAAGACCTTCCGCAGCGCCTTGATCTCGGCCACATCACCCTGCGGGGTGGAGGTGGCGTGCGCGTTGACGTGCATGATCTCGGCCGGCTTCAGGTCCGTGCTGTCCAGCAGGTTCTGCAGCGCGTGCGCGATGCCGTTGCCGGAGGGCTCGGGCTGCGTGATGTGGTGGGCGTCGGCGGAGATGCCCTGGCCGACCGCCTCCACGTAGATCCGGGCGCCGCGGGCCTTGGCGTGCTCCTCGGACTCCAGGACGATCACACCGGCGCCCTCGCCGAGCACGAAGCCGTCACGGCCGGCGTCGTAGGGACGCGAGGCGCCCTGCGGGTCGTCGTTGTTCTTGGACATCGCCATCATGTTGCCGAACGCGGCGATCGGCAGCGGGTGGACGGCCGCTTCGGTGCCACCGGCGACGACGACGTCGGCGCGGCCCGTGCGGATCATCTCGATGGCGTACCCGATGGCCTCCGCGCCCGAGGCGCAGGCCGAGACCGGGGTGTGCACACCGGCGCGGGCACCCAGCTCGATACCGACGTTGGCCGCCGGGGAGTTGGGCATCAGCATCGGCACGGTGTGCGGGGAGACGCGGCGGACGCCCTTCTCCTTCATCACGTCGTACTGGTCCAGGAGCGTCGTCACGCCGCCGATGCCGGAGGCGATGACCGCACCGAGACGGTCGGGGTTGATGGACGCGTCCTCACCGGCCTTGGCGGTGAAACCGGCGTCCTTCCAGGCCTCCTGAGCGGCGATCAGCGCGAACTGCGCGGACCGGTCCAGCTTGCGGGCCTGCGGCCGGGGGATGATCTCGCCCGGCTCGACGGCGATCTGCGCGGCGATGCGGACCGGCATCTCCGCCGCCCACTCCTGCTCCAGCAGGCTGACGCCGGACTTGCCGGCGACCAGGGCCTCCCAGAACGAAGCTGCGTCGCCACCCAGCGGTGTGGTTGCGCCGATACCGGTGACGACCACGGTGCGATTGGTCGGGCTCACGGGAATTCTTTCTCCAACGGATGCGGGAATCTACGGCGCCACCGCCGGGTGGCGGGGCCTTGCAGCTGGCCTAAGGGGTGGCTCAGGCCTGGTGCGTGAGGATGTAGTTGGTGGCGTCACCAACGGTCTTGAGGTTCTTGACGTCCTCGTCCGGGATCTTCACGTCGAAGCGCTCTTCGGCGGCGACGACGACCTCGACCATGGACAGCGAGTCGACGTCCAGGTCGTCGGTGAAGGACTTGTCCAGCTGGACGTCCTCAACCGGGATGCCGGCGATCTCGTTCACGATTTCGGCGAGACCGGCGACGATCTCTTCCTGAGTGGCGGCCATGTCAGGCGCTCCTTCTTCATATTCCAGATGGTTTATGGCAGTTTGGCCCATACCGGACACGAGTTCCGGCACGGAGTGCCTAGGGGAGGGTAACGACCGTGGCGGCGTAGACGAGACCCGCCCCGAATCCGATGACGAGCGCGGTGTCGCCGCTCTTCGCCTCCCCGGTCGCCAGGAGCCGCTCCATCGCGAGCGGGATCGAGGCGGCCGAGGTGTTGCCGGTGGTGCGGACGTCACGGGCGACCGTGACGTGCTCCGGCAGCTTGAGAGTCTTCACCATCGAGTCGATGATCCGCACATTGGCCTGGTGCGGGATGAAGACGTCCAGGTCGTCCGCGGTGATCCCGGCCGCGTCCAGCGCCTGCTGGGCGACCTTCGCCATCTCGAACACGGCCCAGCGGAAGACCGCCTGGCCCTCCTGCGTGATCGCAGGGAACTTGACGTTGCCCTCGCTGTCGACGGGCAGCTCGGCGACGTCGCCGATCCTGAAGCGGTCCCACGGGACGGTCTGCTTGATGGTCTCGGACTTGTCGCCCTCCGAGCCCCACACGGTCGGGCCGATCGCCGGCTCCTTGGAGGGGCCGACCACGACCGCGCCGGCGCCGTCACCGAACAGGAAGGCCGTGGCCCGGTCCTCCAGGTCGGTCAGGTCGCTCAGCCGCTCCACGCCGATGACGAGCACGTACTCGGCGGAGCCTTCCAGCACCATGCCCTTGGCGAGCGTGAGGCCGTAGCCGAAGCCCGCGCAGCCTGCCGAGATGTCGAAGGCGGCGGCCTTGTTCGTGCCCAGCTTGTCGGCGATCTCGGTGGCGACGGCCGGGGTCTGGCTGAAGTGCGAGACCGTCGAGACGACCACCGCGCCGATCTGCTCGGCGGTGACGCCCGCATCGGCGATCGCCTTGCCGGAGGCCTCGATCGCCATAGCGGCGACCGTCTCCTCCGGGCCCGCCCAGTGCCGGGTCTCGATGCCGGAGCGCGAACGGATCCACTCGTCGGACGAGTCGATCTTCTCCAGGATCACCTCGTTGGGCACGACCCGGGTCGGCCGGTAGCCGCCGACGCCGAGGATGCGCGCGTACGGGGCACCCTTGCTGGCCTTGATATTCGCCATCTACGGCTCCTTAGGCACCTGCGTGCTCGGAGATGAGCTCGCGGGCCGCGTCGAGGTCGTCGGGGGTCTTCAGGGCGAGCGTCGTCACACCGGGCAGGGCGCGCTTGGCCAGGCCGGTCAGCGTGCCGCCCGGGCACAGCTCGACGAGCGCGGTGACGCCCAGCGCCTTGAACGTCTCCATGCACAGGTCCCAGCGCACGGGGTTGGCGACCTGGCCGACCAGCCGCTCCAGCACCTCGGTGCCGGTGGCGACGGTCTGGCCGTCCTTGTTGGAGACGTAGGCGACCTTCGGGTCGCCGGGCGCCAGCTCCGCCGCGGCCACGGCCAGCGCCTCGACGGCGGGCGCCATGTGGCGGGTGTGGAAGGCACCGGCGACCTTCAGCGGGACGACCTTGCGGACGCCCTCGGGCTTGTCCTCGTTCAGCGCGGCGAGCTGCTCCAGCGTGCCGGCCGCGACGATCTGGCCCGCGCCGTTGATGTTCGCCGGGGTCAGGCCCAGCTTCTCCAGGTGCGCGACGGAGACCTCGGGGTCGCCGCCGAGCAGCGCCGCCATCCCGGTCTCGGTGATGGCGGCGGCGTCGGCCATGGCCAGGCCCCGCTTGCGGACCAGACCCAGCGCGGCGGTGTCGTCGAGGACACCCGCGAGGGCGGCGGCGGTGATCTCACCGACGCTGTGGCCGGCGACGGCGCCCGGGGCGAGCCCGGACATGTCACCGAGTGCCGCGGCGGACAGGAGCCCGGCGGCGACCAGCAGCGGCTGGGCCACGGCGGTGTCACGGATGGCGTCGGCGTCGGCCTCGGTGCCGTAGTGGACCAGGTCCAGGCCGATGGCGTCCGACCACGCGGCGACGCGGTCGCGGGCACCGGGCAGTTCGAGCCAAGGAGTCAGGAAGCCGGGCGTTTGGGCGCCCTGGCCGGGAGCGACGAGTACGAGCACTCTCACACTCTCTCTTGTGGACGGGCACGGCCGCCCGTGGGGACAAGGACGAAGAACACGAGGGGCTTTTGTGGGCCCCCGACAAAAACCTAGGCTTGAGGGTCTCCATCGGCCAGACGCCCCAGGATCAACGCGATCCGCAGCGTGAACGCGGATCTTACATCCGAAGGCGACCAACCAGTGACGTCAGTCACACGTCGGAGCCGGTAGCGCACGGTGTTCGGGTGAACGAAGAGCATCCGGGCCGCGCCTTCGAGGCTGCTCGCCTGCTCCAAGTAGACGCTGAGCGTCTCCAGCAACGCCGAGCCGGCTTCCTCCAGCGGTCTGTAGATCTCCTCCACCAACTGCTCGCGAGCGCTCGGATCACCTGCGATGGCGCGCTCCGGAAGCAGATCGTCCGCCAGCACGGGCCGCGGCGCGTCCTGCCAGGCGGTGCACGCCTTCAGCCCCGCGGCGGCGGCCTGCGCGGACCGCGTGGCGGCGAGCAGATCGGGTACGACGGGCCCGGCGACGACCGGCCCGGCGGCGAAGGGCCCGATCAGCGACTTGGCGACGGCGAGCGGATTGGTGCTCCCGCCGGCGATCACGACCAGCCGGTCCCCGAGGACGCCGGTGAGCACCTGGAGCTTGGCATGCCGTGCGGCCCGCCGGATGGCCTCGACGGTCAGCTCGCTGTCCCCGTCCGGGGCGGTCCCGAGCACGACACACACGTGCTCGGGCGAGTTCCACCCGAGGGCGGCGGCCCGGCTGACGGCCCCCTCGTCGGCCTCCCCGCTGAGCACCGCGTTGACGACCAGCGACTCCAGCCGCGCGTCCCAGGCACCCCGTGCCTCGGCGGCCTGGGCGTACACCTGGGCGGTGGCGAAGGCGATCTCGCGGGCGTACACGAGCAGCGCCTCGCGCAGCACGCGCTCGTCCCCCGGTGCGGCCACCTCGTCGATGGCGGACTCCATGACCTCGATGGTGGTGCGCACCATCTCCACGGTCTGCCGCAGCGTGATGGCCCGGGTCAGTTCACGCGGCGCGGTCCCGAAGACATCGGTGGAGATCGCCTGCGGCGTGTCCGGGTGCCGGAACCACTCGGTGAAGGCGGCGATACCCGCCTGGGCCACGAGCCCGATCCAGGAACGGTTCTCCGGGGGCATGGCCCGGTACCACGTCAGCGTCTCGTCCATGCGCGTGATCGCCTGCGCGGCGAGCCGCCCGGAGGACTTCTCCAGCCGCTTCAGGGTCGCGGAGTGCGGATGGACGAGGTGGTGGCCTGCGGGTCCGGTCGGGTGGGATTCGGGTTCGGGCACGGGACAAGACTGCCTTATCGGGACGGGAGCGTGCGTCGCCGGGTCACGGGTGAGGTCTGGTGAGGCCTGCGGTTGAGGTCCTGCGAGGTCTACGGTGGTGCCCGTGATCGACGTACGGCGCGCCGCTGAGCGCTACCGCGGAGGCGACCCGGAGGCCGGGATCGACTCCCTCCACGCCTTCTCCTTCGGCCCGCACTACGATCCCGACAACCTGCGCTTCGGCGCGCTGCTCGCCTGCAACGAGGAGCGCCTCGCCCCCGGCGCCGGCTTCGACGAGCACCCGCACAGCCACACCGAGATCGTGACCTGGGTGGTCGAGGGCGAACTGACCCACCGCGACTCCACGGGCCACGAGAGGCGGGTCCGCCCGGGAGACGTCCAGCACCTGAGCGCGGCGGCGGGCGTCCGCCACGTGGAACGCAACGACGGTGAGGCCCCCCTGACCTTCGTCCAGATGTGGCTGGCCCCCACGGAGCCGGGCGGCGACCCGTCGTACGCCCTCGTCCCGGGCATCGCCGACGCCACGCCGTACGCGCTGCCGGCGGCGGGCGCGATGCTGCACGTACGGCGCCTGGGGGTGGGGGAGCGGACGGCGGTACCGGACGCGGCGTACGTATACGTGCACGTGGTGCGGGGGGAGGTGCGGCTGGCGGGGGAGACCCTGGGGGCGGGCGACTCGGCGCGGATCACGGACGCGGAGGGGCTGGAGGCGGTGGGGGCGACGACGGAGGCGGAACTGCTGGTCTGGGAGATGGCAGCACGCTGAACCTCCGTCCCTCGCATCACAGCCGGATCAAGGCCGGCTACGTGTTCCCGGGGGCCTCACCCGTAGCAGCAGAGGCCGTTGGCCTGGCGGCGGCCGAGAGAGCCTCGGCTGTCGCCGGGTCGGCCGGCAGGAACGCCTCCAGCTTCAGCTCGGCGAGGGTCACGTCGACGGCGGTGGCGAAGGTCGTCACCGTCGTCATCAGGCGCAGCTCGCCGTACGAGGACCGCAGGCGGAGCGGAACCGCGAAACCGAGGAGCCCGGCGGACGGCTCCAGCTCGGGCACGTACCCGGTGAGTTCGGCGCGCAGCTCCTCCAGGGGGCCGAGGCGGGCCAGGATGTGGCGCGCCCATTCCGCGAGGTTGAGGATGCGGGGAGCCAGGCCGTCGGGGTGCAGCGCGAGACGGTAGACGTTCGTGCCCGGGCCGGTCAGCTCGGGCGCCGCACCCTCGGTGATCAGATCGAACGCGGAGTTCGCGGCGACCAGGTCACCGCCCCGGTCCACCACCAGCGCCGGATACGGCAGGTGCCCGCGGAGGATGTGGTCGATCGCCGTGCGCACGGGGGCCAGCGCCGGGTCGTCGAGTGAGCTCTCGGAGTAGGCGGGCGCGTACCCGGCGGCCAGCAGCAGCTCGTTGCGCTCCCGCAGCGGCAGTTCCAGCGACTCGGCCAGGCGCACGACCATGTTCCGGCCGGGGACGGACCGGCCGGACTCGATGAAGCTGAGGTGCCGCTGGGTGGTGCCCGCCCGCAGCGCCAGGTCGAGCTGGCTGAGATGACGGCGGGTACGGCGTTCACGGAGCGCACGAGGGAAGTCCACCGCCCTGTTCTAACCGCCGCGGAGGGATGCGGGCCATTCCTCGCAGGGAATTGTCGCCACCCGCAACTGGCCGTGAGCATTGCCGACATGGACATCGGTGTACTGCTTCCGACCGGAACCGCCCAGTGGGGCCCGGCAGACGACCCCCGTGAGCTGGTCGCCTTCGGCCGCCACGCCGAACGCGCGGGTTTCTCCTCGCTGTTCGTCAACGACTCCCTGCTCAGCCCGCGCATCGAGGCGCTCACGATGCTGGCCGCGCTCGCCCCGGCGACCGAGACCGTGACGCTGGGCACGGCCGCGCTGCTGCCGTTCCTGCGCCGCCCGATCCAGACCGCGCAGTCACTCGCGTCGATCGACCTGCTGTCCGGCGGCCGGCTCGCCGTGACCGTCGGCGCGGGCTTCCCCGGCCGCTTCGGGAAGCCCCTCTACACGCTGTCCGAGCTGCCATGGGAACGGCGCTTCGCCCGCCTGGACGAGACGGTCGCGCTGTGGCGGGCGCTGTGGGCGGGCGCCGACTCCTTCCAGGGCGAGATCCTCCGGTTCACCGGCATCCCGCCCATGACCAGGCCGTTCCGGGCCGGCGGCCCGCCGATCTGGCTCGGCGGCGCGACCCCCGCGGCGGTGGCCCGCACCGGCCGGATGTACGACGGATGGCTGCCCTACCCGCCCGACCCCGCCGACTACGCGTCCGGCCTCCGCGAGGTCCGCAGGGCGGCGGCCGACGCCGGACGCGCGGCCGAGGACATCACGCCCGCGCTGTTCGTCTCGGTACGGATCGACGAGGGCATCGACAGCAGCCGTCGGCCACTGGACGACTACGCGCGGGCCAACTACGGCATGCCGCTGGAGGAGTTGGAGAAGATCCAGGCCGTCGTCGGCGGCTCCGCCGGCGAGGTGGCCGAGCAGCTGGGACGGTACGTCGCCGCAGGCGTCCGGCACATGGTCGTACGCCTCGGCGCCCTGGACCTGCGCTCCCAGCGCGACCAGCTCGAACGGGTGGCGGAGCTGATCCCCGCCGTCCAGGCGGCAGCGGCTCACACCCCCACCTCGGAAGGCTCCTGAGCCCGGCCGAGTCGACCCGCCATCCGCCAAGGCGCCCGACCACTACGGAAAATCACCCCCGTAGCTCCCTCTTGGACACGCTCCGAGGTGGAGAGCCGGTCAGGGCGCCGAGGGCGGCTGCCCGTCGGCCAGGCGCTGCATCCGGCGCCGCAACATCCGCACGGGCCGCACCCACAGGAGGACGGCCCCGCCCGGCGGCGCGGCCAGGGCAGGACCGCGCAGGGGATCGCCGACGTACCAGAGCGGCCCCCGCTCCGGACCGAGCACGCTCCAGTTCCAGCGCCAGGCGACCACCGACATCATCCGCCCGCCTTCCCGTGCGGGCAGGAGAGCCGGCTGACCGACCCCCAGGGGCAGTACCTGATACGTACCGTCCCACACGCGCCAGGGATGCCGAGCCGCCAGGCGGCGCATGCGCGGGATGTTGACCAGGCCCGCCAGTCCGCCGACGGCCGGTACGAAGCCCAGGCCGACGAGCAGGATCAGCACGTTGCCGACCAGACCCGACTGCGCCGCTCGTCCGGACAAGGCCATGGCCAGCACACCCGCCACGACAGGCACAAGCCCGGTGAGAGCCATCCCCGCGGACCGGACCGCGTAACGACGCAACGCCCTGCGCGTCGCGGGCAGCGACAGCGCCACGCCAGGCGGCAACTCCCACTCTGCCTGGTCCGCCCCACCCGACTGGCCCGCTCCGTCCATGCACACAGTGTCCCGCCGGCGACGGTCCGTCGACTAGATGCGCGCAGTTGAAGGAAAAGCCGAACGTTGCCAACAGCTCAACCGGCCGGGCTCGTTGCCGAGTGGTGTCGGCTGTGTCGCCGGTGGTGTCACTTGCAGCGACCGTCGCCTGCGGGAACGTGGTCTCCGGAATCCAAGAGCCCGCACACCACAACGCCCGTCACCAAGAACGCAGCCGCCGACGTCAGCAGCGTGACCTCGTAGTACGACCGGGGAGTCAGCGCGGCGACCCCGTAGGCGGCGACCGATCCGGCCAGGACCGCACCCCCGACCCGGCCGGCCAGCACCAGCGCGAGCCGCCAGCCTCCGCCCGAGGTCTCCATCACGTCCCGCCCGGCCAGTACAACGGCAGCGGCAGCTGTCAATGCCCCAGCTGCTATGGCCAATTGAGGGGTCCCGAACATGACCGCGTAACGCAACGCCAGTGCGGGCACGAAGAAGAGCGCCAGCCAGTGGCGGAGCACCTGCCACACGAAGGCCGAGGACAGACCGGGAGCGGACGGACCCGGCGGGCGGGCCGCGGCCCGGCGCAACCCGATCAGCGCGGCACCGGCCACCAGCGCGACGGGAAGACGGTCGTCCAGGCGCCCCAGGTTGTAGAGCAGGGCGGTGTCGTACACGACGAGAACGAGCACGCCCAGGGCGCCGAGCGACCCGATGAACACCAAAAGCCCCCGCACGGAGGCAGCCGCCCGGGACACCCCCTCGTCCCGTACCGCCCAACGGGCCAGGAGGAGGGGCGTGATCACGCCGGACAAGGCCCGTATGACCAGGTCGTCGTTCGTATAGGGATTCCGCAGATCCCACTCGACCAGACAGAACACGACGGTGTACGACACGGACGCCAAGGGAAGCAGCGCGGAACAGGCGATCCGCCGATACAGGTCGGCGTCGAACCAACGCGCAACTGTCGCGAACGCGGTGAGCACGAAGGGCAGTTCCAGGAAGGCCTGCACGCGCAGCACGGACGGAGCGAGGAGCCCCGGCGCGGGAAGGACACGACCGAGCGATTGCAGCACGGGGTTGTGTGCGGCCAGCTCGAACCACCCGGTCGGCAGGTAGCGCGCGATGAACGACGCGTCGCCGCCATGAACGCGCAGCACGTACACCGTGAACAGCACCTGGTTGACGTAGATGAGCGCGGTGGTGACCATCAGCGCAACGAGCGGAGACACGGCGCGGCCCGTCGTACTGGAAGCCCCGGGGCGGCGGCCGTGGCCCCGCAGGGCGATCGCGAGGGCCGACGCGGCCGACGCGATCACCATGAAGTCCACCAGCTCCTTCACAACCCCGCCCTGTGACGTTTCTTGATCCATGTGCGCTCATGTGCTGGGGGCCGGGAACGCCGGTTCCCGGTTTCCTGGTCCGGGGTATCGCGCCCGAAACCAACGAGGCCCCCCATGTCGGGCACCCCGACTGGTCCCCGGACGGCGAGCAGATCGTCTACGAGAGCCCGCGCGGCGTGGAGTGGATCAACAGCGACGGCACTGGACAGGAGGTGTGGGCTCAGCCCCGCAGCTCCGCCAGCACCGCGTCGGTGAACGGCGGCCACGCCTCGATCGCCCAGGGGCCGAACGCGCGGTCGGTCAGGGCGACGGTGGCCACGCCCGCGTCGGGGTCGATCCATAGGAACGTACCGGACTGGCCGAAATGCCCGAACGTACGCGGCGAGGACGAAGAACCCGTCCAGTGCGGGGACTTGCCGTCCCGGATCTCGAAGCCGAGGCCCCAGTCGTTCGGGTTCTGGTGGCCGTAGCCGGGCAGGACGCCCTTCGTGCCCGGGTACTGGACGGTCATCGCGTCGGCGACCGTACGCGGGTCCAGCAGCCGCGGTGCCTGGACCTCCGCCGCGAACCGCAGCAGGTCCTCGACCGTCGACACGCCGGCCGCCGCGGGGGAGCCCTCCAGCGAGGTCGAGGTCATGCCCAGCGGCTCCAGCACGGCCTGCCGCAGGTACTCGGCGAACGGGATGTCCGTCGCCTTGGCGATGTGGTCGCCGAGCTGCTCGAACCCGGCGTTGGAGTACAGCCGGCGGTCCCCGGCGGGGGCCATGACCCGGTGCTCGTCGAAGGCGAGGCCCGAGGTGTGTGCGAGGAGGTGGCGGACCGTGGATCCAGGGGGACCGGCCGGCTCGTCCAGCTCGATCGCACCCTCCTCGTACGCGACGAGCGCCGCGTAGGCCGTCAGCGGCTTGGTCACCGAGGCCAGCGGGAAGCGGTGCCCGACGGGCCCGTGGGTGCCGAGGACGGTTCCGTCGGCCCGTACGACGCCCGCCGCGGCGGTGGGCACGGGCCAGCTCTCTATCAGCGCCAAGCTCTGCAACGACATGGCAATGAGCCTATGCGGCTCAGAGCTGGAGCCGCATCGAGGGGTCGGGCTTGCGGACGAAGCCGAGCGAGGCGTACAGCGGCTCGGCCTCGGCGGACGCGTTCAGGTCGACCTGCTCGGCACCCCGCTCGCGGAACCAGGCCAGCAGCTCCTCCATGCATGCGCGCGCGTATCCGCGCCGCCGCGCTTCCGGGTCGGTGGCGACGCTGAAGACGCAGCCGACCCGACCGTGCGGATTCCCGGCGCGGCCGATGCGGTACTCCAGGGCCCCGGCGGCCAGCGCGGCCAGCGCCCCGGGCCGGTCGGGGTGATCTATGACGAACGCCACGAAGTTTCCGTCCTCGGTGGCGAGTCGGTCCCGCAGGGTCGGCAGGGACTCGGCGTGCCAGTCGGTGGAGCCCCCGGCCCCTCCCTCGAACACGGAGTCGATCATGACCTGGCGCAGGCGCAGCACTTCCGCGGCATCCTCGGGCAGGGCCCGGCGTACGAGACTCATGGCGCGGACGCTAACGGCCGCACCCGGAACCCGTCCTGTGGTTTTCTTACCGGAACCGCTTGCATGGAGTGCACTCCAAGGCCATAGCGTGTGGTCATGACGGTGATGCAGACGACGCCAGCGGACACCGAGCACGACACCCCCGCCGACCTCTGCTCCGCCCCACCCCGCCATCCCCGCCCCGACGGCCAGGACCGCTACACGATCAGCGAGGTCGTCGCGTGCACCGGCCTGACCGCGCACACGCTGCGCTGGTACGAGCGGATCGGTCTGATGCCGCACGTCGACCGCTCCCACACCGGCCAGCGCCGCTACACCAACCGTGACCTGGACTGGCTGGACCTGGTGACCAAGCTGCGGCTGACCGGCATGCCGGTGGCCGACATGGTGCGGTACGCGGAGCTGGTGCGGGAGGGCGAGGAGACGTACGGGGAACGGCAGGAGCTGCTGGAGGCGACGCGCCGGGACGTGCTGAGCCGGATCGCCGAACTGCACGACACCCTGGCGGTGCTGGACCGGAAGATCAGCTTCTACGCAGAGCAGAAATAGCGCTCGCTACAGCTCGGCCAGCAGCTCCGCCTTCTTCGACGAGAACTCCTCGTCCGTGACCAGCCCGGCCTGGTGCAACTCCCCGAGGTGCCGGATCCGTTCCGCGATGTCGGCCGGGTCCCGCCGCGCCGGCACCGGCACCGCGGACGTCGGCCGGGTCCGGACCGCCGCCAGCACCGCCGCGGCGAACGGCAGCGACTCGTGCACGGGTCCGTAGCCGAGCCCGAAGACGACGGCAGCCGGATCCTGGTCCGGCTGCATGTTCTCCGACGAGTCGGTGGAGCGTGTCAGCAGCCGCAGATGCCCCTCGAAGACCTCCGGCGAGCGCCACTCCACCCCGGCGAGGTCGGCCACCGGAAAGCTCTGGTCGCCCGCCTTCCACTTCGCGGAGGACGCGCCCGTCCACGACCAGCGGAACTGCACGGACGTCCCGTCGAAGGACGCCTTGCCGTCGTACGCCTTGAAGTGCAGCGGCGCCTTGGGCGCGGCCACCAGGTAGCGGTCGGCCGCCCCGGACTCGTCGAGGAGGGCCGAGAGCTCGTCGGCGTAGTACTCGGCGAGGGTCTCCCGTTCCGCCGGCAGGACCAGCCGGTAGGGGTCGGTGCCCTCCCGCAGCTGCCCGGCCGCGGCCTCCATCAGCGGATCGGCGCCGGCCCGTGGCTGGATCCGCAGAACGACGCTGCCGCGCCTGCCCGGTGTGAGGGTCACGCCCTCGATCGCGCACAGCGGGATCCGGCGTTCGCCCAGCGCCTGGAAGAGCCTAGGTGTTCGAATCCCCCGTTCGTAGCGGATGAGCACGGAGTCGGACTCGAACTCCCAGACGGCATGAAAACCCGCCAGTACGTCACCCATGCGGCTCATCGTATGCGGCACGTGCTTCTCCGTCGCCACCCGCGCAGACCGCACTTCCTGCTGTTTCTACGCGCGTTCGGTCGCCGGGGTGCCGGGCAGACCGGCATGGCACGCGTCGTTCTCTCGCGCGCACGTCACGTCGTCGTACGCCCCCACCGCGACGTCGGCGAGGTTGCGCAGGCTGTCCGTGCCCGGCTGGAAATAGCCGCTGTGACCCTTCGCGTCCCGGGCGGACAGCACCCGCGCCCCGAAGCCGGAGGACACCGGGTCGGCGCCGTGCCCGAGGCCGCCCAGCTCCAGGTACGGCACGTCCCGCACCCAGTCGCTGGCGTCCCGCATCGCCCACACCCGGGCGGAGGTGCCCAGATGGGAGGCCTTGGAGACCCGCATGCCCGGGCTCGCGGCCACGGCTATGTCGGACACGCGGCGCGGCATGTCGTGCGCGGCGACCCCGCAGAGCACCGAGCCGTAGCTGTGGCAGACCATCGCGACCGGGGCGTGGCCCGGCAGGGCGCGCAGCAGCGCGTTCAGCCGGAGGGAGCCCTCCGCGGCGCGCAGCCCCGTGGCCGCGTCCACGCCGAGCCCGGCGGGGGCGGTGTAGTCGGCCCAGGCGATCACGGCCGTACGGGTCGTGGGGCGCTCAGTGCGCTCGGTCGCGTACAGCGCCTTGGCCATGCCGACCGGGGCGCTGTACTCGCGGTTCGTCCTCTGGAAGGTGAGCAGGTCGGTGTCGACGCCGGGGACGACGACGGAGATCCGCTCGGCCTTGTCGAGGTTCCCGAACACCTCGGCGACCCGGCCCGAGCCTTCGGGGTCGAACGCGAGGATCTGCCGGTCAGGGGTCAGCAGCGCCTCGTAGCGGTGCATACGGCGGCCCGCGTCCTGCTGGCCGGCCGCGCTGAGCCGGTTGTCGTGCATGCGCTTCTTCTCGACCCTGCGGGCCTTGTCCAGCGCGATGTGGTTGGCCCGGTAGCGCAGGTCGACGGGGGCGCCGTTCATGTTGCCGACCGCCAGCGCGTAGCGGTGGGCGAGGCGGCTCTGCTCGTGCGGGGTGAGCGAGTCGAAGAAGCGGGCGAGCCGCGCCGGGGAGGACTCCGGGTCCGGCAGCTTGTGGCCGTGGAGGTGGCCGTGCTTCCACGCGGTGAGCGAGGCCTGCAGTGCGGCCGACTCCCGGTGGGTACGCAGGGCGGTCCAGCCGGTGGTCGCGAGCATCACGAACACCACGGCCAGCGCGAGCGTCATGCGCCAGGCGTTCAGTTGCGGGGAGGTGTCGAAGGAAGTCACTGGGAGGACACACTAGGAGAACGGGAGGGTCTCGCGGTAACAGAGTGATCGGTCTCACGTTTCGTGAAGGCCTCGAACGTCCCGTAGTGATCTCACTCGGCCAACCCGCAGTGATCTCAAGGGTGATCTCCGGTGCTGCGCCGGTTCCCGGTGAGCGCAGGACCCGCCTGGCCGAGGTACGACTCGGTCGGCGCGCGGATCGCTTCCGGGCTGACGTCGTCGCCCGCGCTCCACTGCCGGTCGGTGACCCTTATCACCTCGCCGAAGACCGCCACGGCCGGCCGGGCGTGGGCCACGTCCGCGTCAGCCCATTTCGCCTATCAGGGTGACGCCCCTGAAGATCCCTCGACCCCGGCCCGCACCGCAGGTCACAGTGGGTGAGGTCCTCCGCAGGACATGGGAGGACGGACAGACCGAGGCGCGCGCTGCCGGAGGGGGGCAGCGCGCGCAGCTCGGCTGTCGTACCTGCGTAGTTGCGGGCAGTCGTACTGCTCAAGCCCAGCGCGGCGCTACGCGTCGCCGCCCGCCGCTCCCGGATGCGCCGCCGTGACGTCCAGGAGCTGGTAGCGGTCGATGGCCTGCTTCAGCACGGAGCGGTCGACCTTGCCCTCGCGGGCCAGTTCGGTCAGGACCGCGACCACGATCGACTGGGCGTCGATGTGGAAGTAGCGCCGCGCCGCGCCCCGGGTGTCGGCGAAGCCGAAGCCGTCCGCGCCCAGCGACTGGTACGTGCCCGGCACCCACCGCGCGATCTGGTCCGGAACCGACCGCATCCAGTCGGACACGGCCACGAACGGCCCCTCGGAGCCGCCGAGTTTCCGCGTCACGTACGGCACCCGCTGCTCCTCGTCCGGGTGCAGCAGGTTGTGCTCCTCGCACTGCACGGCCTCGCGGCGCAGCTCGTTCCAGGAGGTCGCCGACCAGACGTCCGCCCGGACGTTCCACTCCTCGCCGAGGATCCGCTGCGCCTGAAGCGCCCACGGGACCGCCACGCCCGACGCCATGATCTGCGCCGGAATCGAGCCGGACGTGCCCACGCCGATCCGGTGGATGCCCTTGATGATGCCCTCGACGTCCACGCCCGCCGGCTCGGCCGGGTGCTGGATCGGCTCGTTGTAGACGGTCAGGTAGTAGAAGACGTCCTCGCCGTGCGGGTGCTCGGCGTCGCCGCCGTACATACGGCGCAGGCCGTCCTGCACGATGTGCGCGATCTCGTAGGCGTACGCCGGGTCGTAGGCCACGCACGCCGGGTTGGTGGAGGCGAGCAGCTGCGAGTGGCCGTCCGCATGCTGGAGACCCTCACCGGTCAGGGTCGTACGACCGGCGGTCGCACCCAGGACGAATCCGCGCGCCAGCTGGTCGGCCATCTGCCAGAACTGGTCACCCGTGCGCTGGAAACCGAACATCGAGTAGAAGACGTAGACCGGGATGAGCGGCTCGCCGTGCGTCGCGTACGCCGAGCCCGCCGCGATCAACGACGCCGTGCAGCCCGCCTCCGAGATGCCGTCGTGCAGCATCTGGCCGGTCGGCGACTCCTTGTAGGCCAGGAGCAGGTCCCGGTCGACCGACTCGTACTGCTGTCCCAGCGGGTTGTAGATCTTCGCGCTCGGGAAGAAGGAGTCCATGCCGAACGTGCGGTACTCGTCGGGCGCGATCAGCACGAACCGCTTGCCGATCTCCTTGTCCCGCATGAGGTCCTTGAGGAGACGTACGAAGGCCATGGTCGTCGCGATGGACTGCTGACCGGTGCCCTTCTTCACGGTCGCGTACGTCTTGTCGTCCGGCAGCGCGAGCGGCTCGGAGCGCACGACGCGCGTCGGGACGTACCCGCCGTGCGACTTGCGCCGGTCGTGCATGTACTGGATCTCCTCCGAGTTCCGGCCCGGGTGGTAGTACGGCGGCGGGCCGGACTCCAGCTCCTTGTCGGAGATCGGCAGGTGCAGCCGGTCGCGGAAGCGCTTGAGGTCGTCGACCGTCAGCTTCTTCATCTGGTGCGTGGCGTTGCGGCCCTCGAAGTTCGGGCCCAGCGTCCAGCCCTTGACCGTCTTGGCCAGGATGACCGTCGGCTGGCCCTTGTGCTCCTGGGCCGCCTTGAAGGCCGCGTAGATCTTGCGGTGGTCGTGACCGCCGCGGCCCAGGTGCAGGATCTGGTCGTCGGTCATGTTCGCGACCATCGCGCGCAGCCGCTGGTCGTCGCCGAAGAAGTGTTCCCGGATGTACGCACCCGACTCGGTGGCGTACGTCTGGAACTGGCCGTCCGGGGTCCTGTTCATCTTGTTGACGAGGATGCCGTCCCGGTCCTGCGCGAGCAGCGGGTCCCAGGTGCGGTCCCAGATCAGCTTGATCACGTTCCAGCCGGCGCCCCGGAAGATCGACTCCAGCTCCTGGATGATCTTGCCGTTGCCGCGTACCGGGCCGTCCAGGCGCTGCAGGTTGCAGTTGACCACGAAGGTCAGGTTGTCCAGGCCCTCGCGCGCGGCGATGGACAGCTGGCCGAGCGACTCCGGCTCGTCCATCTCGCCGTCGCCGAGGAACGCCCACACGTGCGACCTGGAGGTGTCCGCGATGCCGCGCGCCTCCATGTAGCGGTTCATCCGCGCCTGGTAGATCGCGGCGAGCGGGCCGAGGCCCATGGAGACCGTCGGGAACTCCCAGAAGTCCGGCATGGAGCGCGGGTGCGGGTAGCTGGACAGGCCGTTCGGGTACTTCGACTTCTCCTGGCGGAAGCCGTCCAGCTGGTCCTCGGTGAGGCGGTCGAGCAGGTACGCGCGCGCGTAGATGCCGGGGGAGGCGTGGCCCTGGAAGAAGACCTGGTCACCGCCGTCGCCCTCGTCCTTGCCGCGGAAGAAGTGGTTGAAGCCGACGTCGTAGAGCGACGCGGAGGAGGCGAACGTGGCGATGTGGCCGCCGACGCCGATACCGGGGCGCTGCGCGCGCGAGACCATCACGGCGGCGTTCCAGCGGGTCGCGTTCAGGACCTTGCGCTCGATCTCCTCGTTGCCCGGGAAGAACGGCTCCGCCCGGGTGGGGATCGTGTTCACGTAGTCCGTGCTGCGCATCTCGGGCACGGCCACGCGCTTCTCGCGCGCCCGCTCGATCAGGCGCAGCATGAGGTAGCGGGCCCGCTCCCGGCCGCGCTCGTCCACGGCGGCGTCGAGGGAGTCGAGCCACTCCTGGGTTTCTTCGGGATCGAAGTCAGGAACCTGACTCGGAAGGCCGCCAATGATGATCGGATTGCGATCGGATCCGGAAGCCACGCTGTTCCTTACCTGTCGAGGGCCGGTTCTTTGCTCGTGTTGCCTGCGCTCGTACCTGCGCCCGGGCCGCGCTCGTGCCTGTACGTGCCTGCACCGCTCCCCATCGTGTACCTAGGGGCGGTGTACGTCATCTCTACCGGTCAAAACGCAACGATACGCCCCGGGGTGTGACGGGCATGGCAAAGTTGTTCGAGCCGTGTATCGCCGGATGATTCCGAACCGCGCAAAGCGGGCACTCCCGTGTGATGTGGGCGGCGAAGAATCGGGATACGGTGCCAGAAGCTACGGCGACACGGCCGGGATCGTCACCGTTTCGGCGGTCCCGAGGGCCGGGTACTTGCGCGATCCGTTCCGCCCGTGTGGACTACGGCCAATGCTTCGCGCACGCGCGTGGCTGAGATATTCACCAAGACATGATCAGGAGGCAACCCGTGAGCGCGACCGCGGACCACGCGGAGGAGCGGACGAACCCTGCCGCCAGGCTGGGGTTCCAGCCCGGGCAGGTGGTCCAGGAGATCGGCTACGACGACGACGTCGATCAGGAGCTCCGCGAGGCCATTGAGGAAGTCATCGAGGCCGACCTCATGGACGAGGAATACGACGACGTGGCCGACGCCGTCGTGCTGTGGTTCCGTGACGACGACGGCGACCTCACGGATGCGCTGGTGGATGCCACCACGTACATCGAAGAGGGCGGCGCCATCCTCCTCCTCACGCCGAAGACCGGCCGTTCGGGCTACGTGGAGCCGAGCGACATCTCGGAAGCCGCGACGACGGCGGGCCTGACGGCGGCCAAGAGCGTCAGCGTCGGCAAGGACTGGAGCGGCTCGCGTCTGGCGACGCCGAAGGCGGCCAAGTCGAAGAAGTGACCGTGGGTCACGATTGATGTGTCGCCGGGCTGGGCCGTACGGCCCAGCCCGGCTGCCGTACGGGCCCTGGTGATCGCTGCGTAGGGTGGTTCCGAGCGTGTGCTCTGCTCTCACCCCGACAGCCCACCGAAGGGAAGCACGACCATGGCGATCCAGGTCGGCGACAAGGCGCCCGACTTCGAGCTCAAGGACAACCACGGCCGCAGCGTGAAGCTCTCGGACTTCCGCGGCGACAAGAACGTGGTGCTGCTCTTCTACCCCTTCGCCTTCACCGGTGTGTGCACCGGCGAGCTGTGCGAACTGCGCGACAACCTGCCGAAGTTCTCCGACCGCGAGACCCAGGTGCTCGCCGTCTCCAACGACTCCATGCACACCCTGCGCGTCTTCGCCGACCAGGAGGGCCTGGAGTACCCGCTGCTGAGCGACTTCTGGCCGCATGGCAACGTCTCGCGCGCCTACGGCGTCTTCGACGAGGGCAAGGGCTGTGCCGTCCGCGGCACCTTCATCATCGACAAGGAGGGCGTCGTGCGCTGGACCGTCATGAACGGCCTGCCGGACGCCCGCGACCTGAACGAGTACGTGAAGGCGCTCGACACCCTCTGATCCGGCCCGCAGGCCCGACACCTGTGAATCTTCGGGTCCAGGGTCTGCGGGGGGCGGGAACCCGTCACTAGGATCGGCACGTTGATCCCATATCCGAAGCACGACGGGGCTCCCCGCCCCAGAACACCACATGGAGGACCCGTGGGAGTCAGCCTCAGCAAGGGCGGCAACGTATCGCTGACGAAGGAGGCCCCGGGCCTGACCGCGGTCATCGTCGGTCTGGGGTGGGACGTGCGCACCACGACCGGCACGGACTTCGACCTCGACGCCAGCGCGCTGCTGCTGAACAACTCCGGCAAGGTCGCGAGCGACCAGCACTTCGTCTTCTTCAACAACCTCAAGAGCCCCGACGGCTCGGTCGAGCACACCGGCGACAACATCACCGGTGAGGGCGAGGGCGACGACGAGCAGATCAAGGTCAACCTCGCCGGCGTCCCGGCCGACGTGGAGAAGATCGTGTTCCCGGTGTCGATCTACGACGCCGAGAACCGCCAGCAGTCCTTCGGCCAGGTCCGCAACGCGTTCATCCGCGTCGTGAACCAGGCCAACGAGGCGGAGATCGCCCGCTACGACCTCAGCGAGGACGCCTCCACCGAGACCGCCATGGTCTTCGGTGAGCTGTACCGGCACGGCGCGGAGTGGAAGTTCCGCGCCATCGGCCAGGGCTACGCCTCGGGTCTGCGCGGCATCGCGCAGGACTTCGGCGTCAACGTCTGACACATCGAGCTACGACACCCGGCAGCTGTGCCGACGTCCGGCGCCGCACCCGTTTGGGGGCGGCGCCGGACGCGCAGGACAACAGGGAAGCACCACTAGGGGAGGACCAGCATCATGGGCGTCACGCTCGCCAAGGGAGGCAACGTCTCCCTCTCCAAAGCCGCACCGAACCTCACCAACGTCATGATCGGGCTCGGCTGGGACGCGCGCTCGACCACCGGCGCCCCCTTCGACCTCGACGCCAGCGCGCTGCTGTGCGACGCCGGCAACCGGGTGCTGGGCGACGAGTGGTTCGTGTTCTACAACCAGCTCAAGAGCCCCGACGGCTCGGTGGAGCACACCGGCGACAACCTCACCGGTGAGGGCGAGGGCGACGACGAGTCGATCCTGGTGGACCTCACCAAGGTGCCGACCCAGTGCGAGAAGGTCATCTTCCCGGTCTCCATCCACATGGCGGACGAGCGCGGCCAGACCTTCGGCCAGGTCTCGAACGCGTTCATCCGCGTCGTCAACCAGGCCGACGGTCAGGAGCTGGCCCGCTACGACCTCAGCGAGGACGCCTCCACCGAAACGGCCATGATCTTCGGCGAGCTCTACCGCTACCAGGGCGAATGGAAGTTCCGGGCGGTCGGTCAGGGGTACGCGTCGGGTCTGCGCGGCATCGCTCTAGACTTTGGAGTCAACGTTTCGTAAAGCCGGGTACGGCTCGGGGGAGACCCGTACTAACACGATTGGGTAGCCAGTGCTTCTGAAAACCTTCGGCTGGTCGTTCGCGGTCACCGCGGTCGGTCTGGTCGCAGCCGTCCTCTACGGGGGGTGGGAGGCCTTCGGCGTCGTGGCGATCCTCTCCATCCTGGAGATCTCGTTGTCGTTCGACAACGCGGTCGTCAACGCCGGAATCCTGAAGAAGATGAACGCCTTCTGGCAGAAGATCTTCCTCACGGTCGGCGTGCTCATCGCGGTCTTCGGCATGAGGCTGGTCTTCCCCGTCGTCATCGTCGCGATCACCGCCAAGATGGGCCCGATCGAGGCCGTCAACCTCGCGTTCAACAACAAGGACCGCTACGAGCAGCTGGTCACCGACGCGCACCCGGCGATCGCCGCCTTCGGTGGCATGTTCCTGCTGATGATCTTCCTCGACTTCATCTTCGAGGACCGGGACATCCAGTGGCTGCGCTGGATCGAGCGCCCGCTCGCCAAGCTCGGCAAGGTCGACATGCTGTCGGTCTGCATCTCGCTGATCGTCCTGCTGATCACCTCCTTCACCTTCGCCACCCACGCCCACCAGCACGGCGGCATCCACGTCGACAAGGCGCAGACGGTCCTGATCGCCGGCATCGCCGGCCTGATCACCTACATGGTCGTCGGCGGCCTCTCCGGCTACTTCGAGGACCGGCTGGAGGAAGAGGAGGAGCGCGAGCACGAGGAGGAGGAAGAGGCCGCCCGCACCGGCAAGCCGAAGTCGGCGGTGCTGCTGGCCGGCCAGGCCGCGTTCTTCATGTTCCTCTACCTGGAGGTCCTGGACGCGTCCTTCTCCTTCGACGGCGTGATCGGCGCCTTCGCCATCACCAACGACATCGTCCTGATGGCCCTCGGCCTCGGCATCGGCGCGATGTACGTCCGCTCGCTCACGGTCTACCTGGTCCGCCAGGGCACCCTCGACGAGTACGTCTTCCTGGAGCACGGCGCCCACTACGCGATCGGCGCCCTGGCCCTGATCCTCATGGTCACCATTCAGCACGAGATCAACGAGGTCATCACCGGCCTCGTCGGCGTCGTCATGATCGCCGGGTCCTTCTGGTCCTCCGTGCGCCGCAACCGCGCGCTCGGGGCCGAGGAGTCCGGCTCCGACGAGAAGGCCGAGATCTCCTCCGGGGTGTGACACCCCGCGCGATGAGGAACGCTCTGTTCGGGGCGGCTGACACGGGTCGGCCGCCCCGACGGCGTTCGACGACTGTGCGATGACGAGTACCTGGGGGCGGGAATGGGTTTCTTCGACGGGCTGCGGGGCGGACGCGCCGAGTTCGACTCCGGCAGCGCCGCGACCAACGCGATCGAACTGACCAGGCGGCACCAGCAGGTGTCCCTCACCAAACAGGACGCGGCCACCGGCCATCTGCGCGTCAACCTGGCCTGGCGGATGCGTACGTCCGACTTCGACACCATCCAGCGCACGAGTCTCTTCCGGCACCCCTTCCGGGCGTTCAAGCCGGCGCAGGTGCTCGGGCACGGGCAGAGCATGGTCAACGTCGACCTCGACCTGGGCTGCCTGTACGAGCTGGCCGACGGCACCAAGGGGGTCGTCCAGCCGCTCGGCGGCTACCTCGGCGACGTCAACGCACCGCCGTACATCAAACTCAGCGGCGACGACCGGTTCGGCTCGGGGTCCGGCGAGACGATGTACGTCAACCTCGACCACCGGGACGCCATCAAGCGCCTGCTGGTGTTCGTCTACATCTACGACCAGACACCGGCCTTCGACCGCACGCACGCGATCGTCACGCTCTACCCGAGCAACGGCCCCCGTATCGAGATAGGCCTCGACGAACGGCACCCGCAGGCCCGCTCCTGCGCGGTGGTGATGATCGAGAACGTGAAGGGCGAACTGGTCGTCCGCCGCGAGGTGAAGTTCGTGTACGGCTTCCAGGGCGAGCTGGACCGGCTCTACGGGTGGGGGCTGCAGTGGGGGCGGGGCTACAAGACCAAGGCGGACCGGTAGCTACCGCCCGATGAACTGCGGCCCCTGCGGCGGCAGGCGGAAGTTCGGGTCGGGGGCCGCCAGGACCGGCTGGGGCTGCGGGTAGCCGTACCCCGGCTGCGCCGTCGCCGGTGGTGCGGACGTCGGCGGCTGGGGATAGCCGTACGCCGGCTGTGGGTAGCCGTAGGCCGGCTGGTGCGGGAGTGCTGCCGTCGGCTGTTCCGGGGGGAGCGGCTGGGAGGTGACCGGCTCCGGGCGGGGCTGGGACGGCTCCTCCTCCGGCACCGACTCGTCCACCGAGATGCCGTAGTCCGTGGCCAGGCCCTTCAGGCCGTTCGAATACCCCTCGCCCAGCGCACGGAACTTCCAGCCCTCCCCGCGCCGGTACAGCTCACCGCAGACGAGCGCCGTCTCCGCGCCGGTCTCCGGCGTGATGTCGAACCGGGCCAGCGGCTCCCCGTCGGCGACCGCCGCGTCGTACAGCACGATCCCCAGCCCGGGCACCCGGTCGAAGGAGACCTCGTCCGCAGACGCGACCAGCAGAATCCTGCTGATGCCGGGCTCGACACCGGTCAGATCTGTCTGGATCGTGTCCGTCAGTTCCTCGGCCAGCCGCTTCTTGCCCAGCCGCCAGACCTTCCCGGAGGGGTGCCGGGGCTGGTTGTAGAAGACGAAGTCCTCGTCGGAACGCACACGGCCGTCGGAACCGAGCAGCAGCGCCGAGGCGTCCACGTCCGGAACCCCCGGCCCGGAGGTCCAGCGCAGCACGGCGCGCACCGTGGTGGCCTCGAGCGGGACGTTCGACCCCTTCAGCATCGCGTGCGTCATGCGGTCATCCTGCCTTCTCGGTCCTGGTCACGACAATGCGGGGGTGTTTCCGGCCTACACAGGCGAGTTACCGGAAATTCATGCCCGACGGGAACTCCCGACATGGATCTCTACGTACTATTACCGGCCACCCTTTACCCAATCCAGAGGTTCGGCCCGCGCCACCGAGGGAGTCCTATGCGTCATTTCGGGCACATCGCCCCCGAGGTGCGACAGCGCCTCTTCCACCGGGAGCCGTGCGCGTTCTTTGCCGACTCCCCGGCCAGGGTGCTCGCCACGGCCCTGGGCGCCACGCTCTACAGCCCCGCCACCCGGCCCAGACTTGCCGACGACATCGTCAAGCAGGCCGGCAACGGCGTGGTCTCGATGGTGCTGTGCCTGGAGGACTCCATAGACGACGCGGACGTCGCCGACGGCGAGGACAACCTCGTCCGGCAGTTCGCCCACCTCGCAGCCCGCGCCGATCACGACTCCTGCGCCGGGGCCGAGCCGCCCCTGCTCTTCATCCGCGTCCGCACCCCCGAGCAGATCCCCGACCTCGTGCGGCGGCTCGGCCCGGCCGCCCGGCTGCTCTCCGGCTTCGTGCTGCCCAAGTTCACCGAGGAACGCGGCATCCCCTTCCTGGAGGCCCTCGCCGACGCCGAGGCCGAGAGCGGACACCGCCTCTTCGCCATGCCGGTCCTGGAGTCGCCCGAGCTGCTCTACCGCGAGTCCCGCGTGGACACCCTGGAGGGCATATCCCGCGCGGTCGACAAGTACCGCGACCGGGTCCTCGCCCTGCGCCTGGGCGTCACCGACTTCTGCTCCTCCTACGGGCTGCGCCGCGCCCCCGACATGACCGCGTACGACGTCCAGATCGTCGCCTCCGTGATCGCCGACGTCGTCAACATGCTCGGCCGGGCCGACGGCACCGGATTCACCGTGACCGGGCCCGTGTGGGAGTACTTCCGCGCCTCCGAGCGCATGTTCAAGCCGCAGCTCAGGCAGAGCCCCTTCCTCCAGATGCAGGCCGTCGAACTGCGCGAGAAGCTCATCGAGCACGCCATGGACGGACTGCTGCGCGAGATCTCCCTGGACCACGCCAACGGCCTGCTCGGCAAGACCTGCATCCACCCCTCCCACGTCCTGCCCGTGCACGCGCTGTCCGTCGTCAGCCACGAGGAGTACAGCGACGCCCAGGACATCCTGCGGCCGGAACGCGACGGCGGGGGCGTTCTGCGGTCCGCCTACACGAACAAGATGAACGAAGTGAAGCCCCACCGCGCCTGGGCCGAGCGCACCCTGCTGCGCGCCGAGGTGTTCGGCGTGGCCAACGAGGACGTCGGCTTCGTGGAACTGCTCGCCGCCGGCATACCCGGCTGAACCCATGGGACGGATGAACAAGGCAGTGAACAACCAGGTCTGGTCCGGCAGCTGGGTCGCCCGGCGGCTCGGCGTCGAGCTCGTCGGCGACCAGGAGCTGACCGGCCTGCTGGGGCTGGCGCTGCGCCGCAACCCCAAGCGGGCGCATCTGCTGGTCTCCCACGTGCTCGGCAAGCACGTACCGCAGTCCCCGGCCGTGGTGTACGGCCACGGAGTCGCCCTCGGCCACCAGGCCGCCGCGCTGCTCGGGGAGGCCGAGGCGGCCACCGCTGTGGTCCTCGGCTACGCGGAGACCGCGACCGGGCTCGGCCACGCCGTCGCCGACGGACTCGGCGCGGTGCCGTATCTGCACTCCACGCGCCGGCCGGTGGCCGGGGTGGCCAGGGCGGGCGGCTTCGAGGAGTCGCACTCCCACGCCACGTCTCATCTGCTGCTGCCGGAAGACCCCGCTCTGCTGGCCGGCGACGGGCCCCTGGTCCTGGTCGACGACGAGTTCTCCACCGGCAACACGGTCCTGAACACCATCCGCGACCTGCACGAGCGCTATCCGCGCAGGCGGTACGTCGTGGTCGCCCTGGTCGACATGCGCTCGCCGCAGGACTGCGCCCGCATGGAGCGGTTCGCCGCCGAGATCGGCGCCCGCGTCGATCTGATCGCCGCCGCGTCCGGGACCGTACGGCTGCCCGAGGGCGTCCTGGAGAAGGGGCAGGAGCTGGTCGCCCAGCACGAGGCCACCCAGCAGGCGCCCGAGCCGTCGTACGGCCGGATCACCCGCGTCGACCTGCGCTGGCCCCACCGGCTGCCCGACGGCGGCCGGCACGGCTTCACGCCCGTCCACCGGGCCCGCCTGGAGGCCGCGCTGCCCGCCATGGCCGCCCGGATCGCCGACGCGCTCCCGGCCGACGCAGGCCGCGTCCTCGTCCTCGGCTTCGAAGAGCTGATGTACGCGCCGCTGCGGCTCGCCCGCGAGCTGGAGCAGGTCGTACCGGCCGAGGTGCGCTTCTCCACCACCACCCGCTCGCCCGTCCTCGCGGTGGACGACCCCGGCTACGCGATCCGCACCCGCCTGGCCTTCCCCGCCCACGACGACCCCGCCGACGGCCCCGGCGAGCGCTACGCCTACAACGTCGCGGGCGCCGGCTTCGACGCCGTCGTCGCCGTGCTCGACTCGGCCGCCGACACCCCCGAACTGCACGCCCCCGACGGCCTGCTGGCCCGGCTTGCCGCACACACCCCGCACGTCCTGCTCGCGGTCGTCCCGTCCTACGTCCCCGCACGCTCGTCCTCCGAAAGGCCGGTCATGCTGTCCGAGCCCCTCCGCGGTCCCGCCTTCTCCTCGTACGCACCCGACGAGGTCGGCTGGCTGCTCCAGGACCTCTCGGACGTCACACTGGAGGCGCCGACCGAGGAGCGCGAGGAGGCCATCCAGAGCGGCGGCGCGCACTACGCCGAGTCGCTGCCGGTGGAGTACCAGCCCAGCCGGCAGTACCAGGAGCTGTTCCACACCGCCCTGGACGCCTCGGCCGCGCGGCTCGCCCAGGCGGTCGGCGTCGTGACCGAGACCGTCATCGCCGAGCGCTCCCCCCGCCCGGTGCTGGTCTCCCTGGCCCGCGCGGGCACCCCGGTCGGCATCCTCATGCGCCGCTGGGCCCAATACCGCCACGGGCTGGACCTGCCGCACTACGCCGTCTCGATCGTCCGCGGCCGGGGCATCGACGCCAACGCGCTGCGCTGGCTCGCCGCGCACCACGACCCCCGGGACGTCGTCTTCGTCGACGGCTGGACCGGCAAGGGCGCCATCACCCGCGAACTCGCCCAGGCCGTCGAGGAGTTCGAGGCGAAGGAGGGCATCACCGGCTTCGACCCGGAGATCGCCGTCCTCGCCGACCCCGGCTCCTGCGTCCGCACCTACGGCACCCGCGAGGACTTCCTCATCCCCTCCGCCTGCCTCAACTCCACGGTGTCCGGCCTGATCTCGCGTACGGTCCTGCGCGCCGACCTGGTCGGCCCGGACGACTTCCACGGCGCCAAGTTCTACCGCGAACTCGCTGGCGCCGACGCCTCCGTGGCCTTCCTCGACGCCGTCTGCGCACGCTTCCCGGAGGTCGCCGACACCGTCGCCACGGCCGCCAAGGAACTGATGGCCGAGGACCGCACCCCGACCTGGGCCGGCTGGCAGGCGGTCGAGCGGATCAGCGAGGAGTACGGCATCCACGACGTCAACCTCGTCAAGCCGGGCGTCGGCGAGACCACCCGGGTGCTGCTGCGCCGGGTGCCCTGGAAGATCCTCGCGCGCGCCGGGGCCGGCGCCGACCTGGACCACGTACGCCTGCTCGCCGAACAGCGGGGCGTCCCCGTCGAGGAGGTCGGCGAACTGCCGTACACCTGCGTCGGCCTGATCCATCCGAAGTACACGCGCGGGGCGACCGGCGCCGACGGCAAGGCGGTGGGTGTCTGATGGCGGTGCTGGTGGCGAGCGATCTCGACCGTACGCTCATCTACTCCTCGGCGGCCCTGGCGCTGACCATGCCCGACGCGCGCGCCCCCCGGCTGCTCTGCGTCGAGGTGCACGAGAGCAAGCCGCTCTCCTACATGACCGAGACCGCGGCCCAGCTGCTGACCGACCTCGGCGACACGTCCGTCTTCGTGCCGACCACGACCCGCACCCGCAAGCAGTACCAGCGCATCAACCTGCCCGGCCCGCCCCCGAAGTACGCGATCTGCGCCAACGGCGGCCACCTGCTGGTCGACGGGGTGACGGACGCGGACTGGCACGCCGCGGTGCAGGCCCGCCTCGCCGAGGAGTGCGCGCCGCTGGCGGAGGTGCGAGAGCACCTGATGACGTCCGCCGACCCCGCATGGGTGCGCAAGCACCGGGTCGCCGAGGACCTGTTCGCCTACCTCGTTGTGGAGCGCGAGCTGCTGCCCGAGGAATGGGTCAAGGAACTGTCCGTGTGGGCGGAGCACCGGGGCTGGACGGTCTCGCTCCAGGGCCGGAAGATCTACGCCGTCCCGCAGCCGCTCACCAAGAGCGCGGCGGTACGCGAGCTGGCCCGCCGCACCGGCGCGCAGCTGACCCTGGCCGCCGGCGACTCACTCCTCGACGCCGACCTCCTCCTGGCCGCCGACCGGGGCTGGCGCCCGGGCCACGGCGAACTGGCGGACCAGGGCTGGACGGCACCGGAGATCGCTGCGCTGCAGGAGCGGGGGGTCCTGGCGGGGGAGCGGATCCTCCGGGAGTTCTTGAAAGCGACGCGCAGCGCAACGCCCTGAGGGGCGCGGGGCTGTATCGATATGCGGCTCCGCCGCGTGGGCGCGAGCTACCCGCAGCAGCCCCCGCCGCAGCAGCCGCCTCCTCCGCCCGCCCGGGGCGCCGAGGCGGGCGCCGCTGCCGTACCGCCCACAGCCACCGCCGACAGCAGCTTCACCGTGTCGTCATGCCCCGCAGGGCAGGCCGCAGGGGCGGCGGACTCCGCCATGGGACGGCTCAGTTCGAACGTGTCGCCGCAGGTCCGGCAGCGGTACTCGTAGCGAGGCATGAGCACAGGTTAGCCGGGGCGGTCGGACCGCGTCTGCTCCTGTCCGCTCGCTTCGGGGTGCCGGGCCCGCCAGTACGGGTTGTCGTGCGGCAGGGTCGAGCTGACCCGGCCGTACATGCCGAAGGCCATCAGCAGGATGCCGACGACGAAGCTGAACAGCACGTTCTGGATCTTGAACGCGAGGAAGTTCTGGGACGTGTCCAGCAGGCCCAGGAACAGGAAGCCGTTCAGCATGAACAGCACCCCGAAGACCATGTTCAGCGTGGAGGCGACGTTCCCGCCGATCACCATGCCCAGGAGGAGCACCGCGCCGACGCAGATCGACAGCACGCTGAGCGCGCCGTTGCTGTTCAGGCCCGCCACAGTGTGGCCGCCGGTGTTGAAGAACCCGATGTGGTCGATCACACCGAGGATGCCGAAGACGACGAGGAACGCTCCGATCAGCCCCGCGCCGATCCGGTAGATCGTGCTCAGCCGGTGATCGACAGGCAGGTGCTGGTCGAACCGGATCCGGGACCGCTGCCTCGTGTGCTTCGGGTGCACTGCGTGTGTGGCCATGTCCGCCTCCCTCGGGCGCTGCCGGAGGCCATGCATCCCTCCCAATATCCGCCCGCCCCGCACCATCCGGCAACACGCGAGCCCCCGAGCCCCCGTGGGCGCCCCTGGCTCAGTGCGCGGGGCCGCCCCCGCGCTCCTCGCGGATCTGTGCCACCACCCGCGCCGCCGTCTGCCGTACGGCGTCCGTCTCGGTCAGGAAGTGCCAGTAGTCCGGGTGCCGTCCCTCCAGCGTGCCGACCGCCCGCTCCAGCCGGGCCACCGCGTCGTCCAGCGGCCGGGCGTGCCGCGGATCCGGGGACGTACGCCCGGTCATGGCCAGCCGCTGGGCGTCCCGGATCGTGAACCGGGTCCGCTCGATCTCCTGCTGCGGATCCTTCTGCACGGCGTTCAGCCGCTCCAGCCGGTCGCGGGCGGCCGAGACGGCCTCGTCGGTGGTGTTCAGCAGGGCCCGTACGGTCGACAGCAGCGAGGTGGCGTCCGGCCAGCGCTGGGCGTCCCGGGCGGCCTGCGCCTCGCGCAGCTTCAGCTCGGCCTGCTGCACGTTCTGTGCGGCCTGCTCGGGCACGTGCTGGAGGTCCTGCCAGCAGGCCGCCGCGAACCGCCGGCGCAGCTCGCTGAGGACCGGGTCGACCTGCCCGGCGCGGGTGGTCAGCGCCTGGGCGCGGGTGCGCAGGGAGACCAGCCGGTGGTCGATCTCGGCGGCCTTCTCGGGCAGCCGCTCGGCCTCGGCCCGGATGGCCCCGGCCTCCCGCTGCACTCGCTCGGCCCGCTCCAGGGTCTGGGCCACGCCGTGCTGTCCGGCGCCCTGGTTCAGCTTCGTCAGCTCGGGGGAGAGCGCGGCGAGCCGCCCGGCGAGGTCGTCGGCCCGCAGCCGCTTCTCCCTTACGGCGTCCAGGGCGTTGCTGGCGGCCAGCAGCGCCTGCCGGGCCCGCTCCACGGCGGGGGCCAGCCGGGCCAGCTGGGTCTCGGCCTTGCCGAGCAGCTGCCCGAGCGAGCTGCCGAACCGGTCCAGCTCCTGCTTGACCCGGACCAGCTCGTCCTTGGCCGCGGTCAGCTCGCCGCGCGCCCGTACCGCGGTCGAGGCCTCCAGGTCGTCCCGATCGAGGTCATGGGCGTCGACGGCCTCGATGTAACGGTGGCTGACCTCGTCGATGCGCTGCCCGAGCGCGGCGAAGTCGGAGACGGCGCGCCGGGCGGCGGGGGAGTCGTCCACCGCCGTGATGGTCTCGATGGAGATCCTCAGATCCCGCTGCGCGGTGTCGAGTTCGTAGAACGCCGCCGCGGCGGCGTCCTTCGCGGCCTGCGCCTCGGCCCGCTGGCTCTCCGCCCGCCCCCCGAACCAGCGCCGGGTGCCACCACCGGCGAACGCGGCGGGCAGCGCGAGCGCGGCCAGCACCGGCAGGCTCATGAGGGTGAGGGCGTCGCGCAGCGGGGTGGGCCCGCGCCGGGGCCGGTCGGTCGGCGGCTGCGGGTACGGCTGCGTGGCTGGCGTGCCCGGTGTCGCCGTCACTTCCCCTCCCGTGCTGTGGTTCGCTCTGGCCGGGTGTCATTCTCCCACCCGTAGAGGACGAACACACGGGCCGGTCAGTTCGCCGTGCGCACGGTGATGCTTCCGTCGGCGGTATGGGCGGACACCACATGGCTGCTGCTGTCGTCGCGGGGGACGGACACATGGGTGGCGCCGTCACCGGTCTCCGTCGACACCCGGTACGGGGCCCGCGGAACGACCACGGTGACCGAGCCGTCGGCGGCGCGGGCGTCCACCAGGTCCGGCACGGCGGAGAGTTCCAGGTCCATCGAGCCGTCGGCGGTGGTGGCCCGTACCTGGCGGGAGGAGACCTCCGCACGCAGGGAACCGTCGTCGGAGTTCAGCCGGAGGGCCCCGGTGGAGTCGGTGACATGAACGGACCCGTCGGCCGTACTCACGCTGAGCGCATCCGCGAAGCCCCGCGCGCTGACGCTGCCGTTCCCGTCCTCCACCTTGACGGCGATCCCGCGCGGCACCTCGATACGGTGCTTGGCGGAGCAGTCGGCCAGCACGCCGGAGCACTTCACGCGCAGCACCAGCCGGTCATCCTTCATCGCCCAGCTGACCTTCGGCCCACTCCCGACCAGCACCGACCCGTCGAACCACCGGGTGACCCGGACCGTACCGGCCCGGTTCGACGCGGCGGAGACGACCTCCAGCGCCGAGTCGTCGGAGTCGACGGTGAGCGTACGGCCATGCAGCGCGAAGGACCGCTGCTCAGGATGCTGATCATCACCGGCGGAAGCACACCCACCGGCCCCCGCGACCACACCCCCCACCAGCACGGCGGCAGCAGCCAGACGAACGGGAACGGAACGACTCATACGACATCTCCCCCTGAACCGGCCTGCGACGGCACGCGGCCGGCGTGCGTTCTTACAGGGATGAAGCTAAATGATCTACGACGGCGAGCGCGATCCGGCGGGCTTCCGTATCGGGGGTGGGGATAACCCCCGGTCGGGCCTGGACGGACACGTTACGGGTTTGCGGTGCACCGCCCCGGGCAAGGTAGGCTGTCGAATCGTCCTGGGCGCATTGCCCGGGGTGCGGGTGCGTAGCTCAGGGGTAGAGCGCCTGCCTTACAAGCAGGATGTCGGCGGTTCGAAACCGTCCGCGCCCACCGACGGGAGCCCCCGGCCGATCGCGGCCGGGGGCTTTTTGCGTTGCTCCTTACTCTTCCGGCGGGTCCTCGTGGGCGTGCTTGAGCCGCATGCGGGCCTCCACGCGGTCCGCTGCCGCGACCTCGGCCCAGTAGCGGTGGCAGCTGACGAACACCGCGAGTTCGTGCTCCCGCTGTCGCAGCTTCTCCACCTCGGCCTGCTCGTCCTCCGTCCAGCCGGGGGAGGCGGGCCGCTCGAGCCTGCGCCAGCCGGTGTCGTCGGTGAACGCGTCCATCGGCGCGACCGACCACGGCAGCCGCTTGAGCAGGGCCGACAGCTCGGCCCGGACCTGATGCAGCTCCTCCTGACCGGCGCGGAGGTCACTGGGGAATTCATAGGTCGTAGCCACGCGCTAATGCTACGCCTGTTCGATTTTGCGAGGCGAGTTCGCTCGGGGGGTTGGTCGTGAGGTTCAGTCGATGGAGTGGTCCGCGGCCGAGTGGCCGCGGACCAGGGGGCGTCTGTGCTTCAGCCGCCTGCCGTGGCCCAGGCCCTGTCGTCAAATTCCCGCCTGCCCGGCGACGCCTGGCACGCCCGCTCGCATCGTTGCCGGAGCGCCCACGTGACTCCTCCCCCACGCTCGAACACGCTCGCGCGGGGGGACCTCCATCGAGGCCGCTCCGGCGCCTTGCGGTCGCACGCTCCCCCACGCTCGAACGCGCTCGCGCGGGGGCACCCCCATCGCCGCCGCCGGGCCCGCCCTTCGGGCGGACGACGGGGAATTTGACGACAGGACCTAGTGGCCGGCCTCGTGCAGGTCCCGTACCAGGCGGGTCGTCAGCGGCACCGGGACGCCATGGCGGTCCGCCGCGCGGAGCAGGGCGCCGCCGATCGCGTCCAGTTCGAGCGGGCGGCCTGCCTCGGCGTCGCGTTGCATGGAGGACTTGGCGGCGGGCGGGAAGGCGTCGTAGCGGGCCAGGGCCTGGGCCGGGTCGGCGGGGGCGCCGCAGGCGCGGCTGACCGCGGCGGTCTCGGCGACCAGGGTTTCCAGCTCCTCGCGGTGGCGGGTGCGGACCTCGCCGAGGGGGACGCCGTACCGCGTGGTGAGCAGGGCGAACGGGGCGAGGAAGGCCATCTTGGCCCACAGGGTGGCCGTCTCGTCCTCGACCACGCGGGCGGTCGTCCCGGCGGCGGTCAGCAGGGCCGCAAGGGATTCGAGGCGGGCGCGCGGTACGGCCTCCCCGGCCAGGTCGAGCTCCGTGAACGGGCTGCCGTGTTCGATCACTCCGGGGGCCAGCCGGGTGGACTCCACGCGGATCACGGCGGGGGCCACGCGGTCGGGGCGGTAGCGGGCGCGCAGTGTCGCGGGGTGTTCGACGCCGTTCAGGAGCGGTACGAGCAGGGCGTCGCCCAGGGCGGCCGGCGGGACACGGGTCAGGGCGGCGTCGAGTGCCGTGTGCTTGACGGCGATCACGCAGGCGTCCACCGGCTCGCGCAGCTCGGTGTCCGCCTCGACGGCGGCGGTGAAGTCGCCGAACTGGCTGCTGCGGACGTGGATTCCGGTCTCGCGCAGGGTGTCGGCCGTCTCCTTGCGGGCCAGGCAGATGACGCGATGGCCGGAGCGGGACAGGAGGGCGGCGAGGAGGCCGCCCGTGCCGCCGGGGCCCAGAATGGCCACGGTGTTCTGGAGAGCCATGAGGCTGTTCCTCTCGTCGGTCGGCCCCGGGGATCGGTGGCCGCCTTGGCCATGATCTTCGCAGGGTCGGGCCCGCTGGGCCAGACTGGGGACATGTGCCGGAGTATCAAGACGCTGCGTCCGCCCGTGCTGCCCGGTGAGGCGACGGACGAGGACATTCACGCCGCCGCGCTGCAGTACGTACGGAAGGTCTCGGGCTTCCGCGCCCCCGCCGCCCACAACCGCGAGGTGTTCGACCGGGCGGTGGCGGCGGTGGCCGAGGCGACGGCGCAACTGCTCGGGGAGCTGGAGGTGCGAGGGCAGTCGGTGCGGAGCGGGGGGTAGGCGCGCACCCCGAAGAGGCGCGGGAAACCTCGCATTATCCGCCAATCACCCCGGCAAGAGAGACAACTCGGGCAATAGGCAAGGCCGTTAAGCCGCACAGGGCAAGATGAGGCGCCCCGTCCGCTTGAGCCGGCGGACGCCGATCGACCGGGAGCGCGCCCTTGTCTGCACCGACTCAGGAATTCCCCGCGGTCTCCGTCGCCCTGGTCGGGGCCGGACCGCGCGGCACCAGCGTGCTGGAACGTCTCTGCGCCTCCGTGCCGGAGCTGCTCCCGCCCGGTGTCCGGCTGACGGTCCATGTGATCGACCCGGCGCCGCCCGGACCCGGGCTGGTGTGGCGCACCGCGCAGCCGGCCGAGCTGCTGATGAACACCGTGGCGAGCCAGGTGACGCTGTTCACGGACCCCGGCGTGACCTGCGCGGGCCCGATCCGGCCGGGCCCCAGCCTGTACGAGTGGGCGGGCGGCACCCTCGGCCCCGACGACTACCCGACTCGCGCCCACTACGGCCGCTACCTGGAGTGGGTGTTCGCCAAGACCGTCCGGGAGGCGCCCCCGGCGGTGCGCGTGCGGACGTACCGGGCCCGTGCCGTACGGCTCGACGAGACCGCCGACGGCCGCCAGGTGCTCACCCTGGACGACGGCCGGGTGCTGTCCGGTCTGGCGGCAGTGGTGCTGGCCCAGGGGCATCTGCCCGCGGCGGCGGACGAGGAGGGGCGCCGTACGGCCGGTCACGCGGCCCGGCACGGGCTGCGCCACGTCCCGCCCTCCAATCCGGCCGATGTCGACCTCTCGGCGCTCGCGCCCGGTGAACCGGTACTGCTGCGCGGCCTCGGCCTCAACTTCTTCGATCACATGGCCCTGTTGACCACGGGCAGGGGCGGTCGCTTCAGCCGGGCGGCGGACGGCACGCTGCGCTACGCGCCCTCGGGCCGGGAGCCACGCCTGTACGCCGGGTCGCGGCGCGGGGTGCCGTACCAGGCCCGCGGCGACAACGCCAAGGGCCCGTACGGCCGGCACACCCCGCTGGTGCTCACCCCGGAGGTGACAGCGGGCTTCCGTGAGCGCGCCGACTCAGGTGATGCGCCCGATTTCCTCGCGGAGATATGGCCGTTGGTGGCGAAGGAGGTGGAGACGGTCTACTACAGCGCGCTGACCGGGCGGTCGGACTTCGCGGGCCGCTTCCTCGCCGTACCCCATGGGGATCCGAAAGAGGCTTTGCTCCTGGACGAGTTCGGGGTGAGCGACGGCGACCGCTGGTGCTGGGAGCGGATCTCCCGGCCGTACGGGGAGCGGGAGTTCACCGATCCGGGCCAGTGGCGGGCCTGGCTGCTGGGGTATCTGCGCGAGGATGCCGCGCAGGCTGCCCTGGGCAATGTGCGCGGCCCGCTCAAGGCGGCCCTCGACGTGCTGCGCGATCTGCGCAACGAGATACGGCTGGTGGTCGACCACGGCGGGCTGACCGGTGCCTCCCGCCGTGCGCACCTGGACCGCTGGTACACCCCGCTCAACGCCTTCCTGTCCATCGGCCCGCCCCGGCGCCGGATCGAGGAACTGGCCGCTCTGCTGGAGGCGGGCGTGGTGGAGGTGCTGGGCCCGGGTCTCGATGTGCGTGCCGGGGGCGGTGCGTGGGTGGCGTCCTCGCCGGAGGTGCCGGGCTCGGACGTCCGTGTGACCACCCTCATAGAGGCGCGTCTTCCGGAACCCGATCTGCGGCGCACCGCCGACGAACTGCTCGCCCGGCTGCTCGCCGACGGCGGCTGCCGGCCGCACAGGGTGGACGGTTACGAGACCGGGGGGCTGGACGTGTCGCGGCGCCCCTATCACCTGATCGACCGTCAAGGCCGTGTGCAGGCCCGGAGGTTCGCCTTCGGTGTGCCGACGGAGGGGGTGCACTGGGTGACGGCCGCGGGTGCCCGGCCGGGGGTGGACTCGGTCACGCTCTCGGACGCCGACGCGGTGGCGCGGGCCGTGCTGCGTGCGGCCATGGCTGAAGCGGAACCGCAAGCGGAACCGCGGGTGGGGCAGGCGTCGCAGCCTGATGCTGAACTTGCAAGCATTGATTAGGTGATGCGGGACCTGGTTCAACGTGGCCGCAGCCCGTCGAACACCACCTCGAAGATCCGCTCCCGGGGTGCCGGGTCCGCTCCCCGCTGTTCCAGTTCTTCCAGTTGTTTCAGTTGTTCCATCGCCCTGCTGGTGCCGGCCAGCAGGGCGGTGAGCTCCGGCAGGCCCAGTTCCCGGCGGACCGCCCCGGCCTCTTGCGCCCCGGTCAGCAGCTCGGCCAGCCGGGCCTGGATCTCCATGATCGGCTCCCGCAGAGACGTGTGGACGTCGACCCCGGCCGCGGCGAGAGCCTGGGTGAACTCGTCCTTGCCCGCGGCCTGTTCCACCATCAGGCGGAAGCAGGCGAAAAACGCCTCGGCGGGCCCGGCCTCGGCGGTCAGCTGTGCGGTCCGGGCCGCCATGGCCTCCACCCTTCGCGCCATGACCGCCTCCAGCAGCGCCTCCTTGGTCGGGAAGTGCCGGAAGAGCGTGCCGACTCCGACACCGGCGCTCCGGGCGATCTCCTCGGTCGGCACCCCGATGCCGCGGGTGACGAACACCTCAGTGGCGACGTCCAGCAGCCTGGCCCGGTTGCGGGCCGCATCCGCCCGCAGCGGGCGCTCACGAGCGTCGCTCATCCCTCTCACCTCTCTCGGTCGACAGTCAACCATCCTGGACAACCGGAGTCTTCAGTCCGTATCCTCAGAACCGGAGTCTCTAGTCCGATTCTGGTCGCAGATAACACTGGAGGTTGATCATGTCCGAAACGCTTTCACCCCGCGAGGTCGTCGAGAAGCTGATCGAGGGCACCGGTGCGGGAAGGTACACGGAGCTGGCTGATCTTTATGCCGAGGACGGGGTGATGGAGAGTGCCTTCGAGCCGGTCGGTCCGCGCCGGTTCGAGGGGCGGGCCGCAATCAATGAGCGGTTCGCCCAGGCCGCCGGCGCGCCCATGGAGCTGACCCCCATGAACGTGGTCATACGGGAAACCGACGACGCGGAGGTGGTCGTCGCCGAGTTCGACTACAAGGTGTACCACCGGGTGACCGAGCGGACCTTCGAGGTCTCCGCCATCCAGGTGCTGCGGGTCCGCGACGGCCTGATCGTCCACAGCCGGGGCTACACCGACCACCTTGCCCTCATCGTGGCCGGCGGCGCCCTGCCGATGCTGGTGAAGGCGCTGGAAAACAAGTGAGTGCCGTGCGGGCCGGGGGCCCGCCGCCTGGCTGAACGCCCCCGACGCACCTCCTGTCACACCCCCGGCGTACGCTGTATGGCTGTCGTCGGGGGAGCAACGGGGGAGTTGTCGTGTTGGAGAGCGTGGGGTCACTAGCCGCGTCACTGGTGGCCGGACCCTGGATCTACGCCATGGTGGCGCTGTCCGTCCTGCTGGACGTGTTCGTGCCGGTACTGCCGAGCGGAGTCCTCGTCATCACCGCGGGCACCGCCGCGGCGGCGGGTTCGGACGCGGCGGCGGGCGGGGTCTCGCACGGGGTGCCGGACATCGCCGCCCTGATCCTGTCCGCGGCCACAGCCTCGGTCCTCGGTGACCTGGTCGCCTACAGGCTGGCCTGGCGCGGCGGGGAGCGGCTGGACCGTGCGATAGCCCGCTCGCGGCGGCTCACCACCGCGCAGGAACGTCTCGGCGAGGCCCTGTCCCGGGGCGGCGGCGCCCTGGTCGTGCTGGCCCGTTTCGCCCCGGCCGGGCGCTCGGTCGTCTCCTTCTGCGCGGGCGCCGCCCACCGCCGCGCCCGCGACTTCGTGCCGTGGTCCGCCCTGGCCGGACTCTCCTGGGCCGCCTACAGCGTGGCCCTCGGCTACTTCGGCGCCCGGTGGCTGGGCGCGACCTGGCTGGCCACGGGGGTGTCGCTGGCGGCCCTGTTCGGGGCGGGCGCGGCGGCGGCCTACGTGATGCGCCGCCGGCCGGCTTCCTGACGCGACCGGGCCCGCACCCGGGGGCATACCGCCGGTAGGCCCTACGGCGCTTACCGGCGGCTCGCCAGGTGGCTCAGCAGCTCGCCAGGTAGTTCGTCAGCGCGCTCTTCTCGGCCGAGTCGACCGACAGGTTGTAGTAGTACTTCACCTGCACCCAGGCCCGCACGTACGTGCAGACGTACGCGGAGCGCGACGGCACCCACGTGGCCGGGTCCTGGTCGCCCTTGGCCTGGTTGACGTTGTCGGTGACCGCGAGGAGCTGCGGGCGGGTGACGTCGTTGGCGAAGGACTGCCGCTGGGCGGTGGTCCACCTGCTCGCGCCGGAGTCCCAGGCCTCGGCGAGCGGGACGAGGTGGTCGATGTCGAGGTCGGACGCGGCGGTCCAGGTGGCGCCGTCGTACGGGGAGTACCAGCTGCCGCTCCGGGCGACGCAGGCGGAGTCGGTGACGACGTTCGAGCCGTCCCGCTTGAGGATCCACTCGCGGGTGTTGCAGGTGCCGGAGATGGTGATCCAGGTCGGGAACAGCGAGCGGCTGTAGCCGGTGCGGTTCTCGGTGGCCACGGTGAGCTGGGAGAGGTAGCTGCGCGCGGTGGCGGCGCTGACCGGCGTCGGGAGGGCCGCGGAGGCGCTCGGGGAGTTGAACAGGGCGACGGAGGCGAGCAGGCCCGTGAGGGCCGTGAGTATGCCCACTCGTCGACGCGCGTAGAATTTCGACATGCGAACTCCCTTGTGGTGTGGGGGTATTGGGCGCGAGCCAGGGAATGCTCGCGTTGCGGTGCAGCTGCAAGATGAGCGCTCGGTAAGAAGCTAATGACGTGTCCATGACATTACAAGTCTTGCCGGCGCAGCTTTCGCATCGCGTACCATGGACGGCGCAGAAGGGGAGTAGCTCTTCGCCGGACCGTCGACATACTGCTCAGCCAGCCTGAGCCGGCGCCCGGAGGCGGATCCCGTGCGGACCGCCCAGCGAGACCTTCGGCCAGCAGTACACACCCGTGCCCCGTGGCGCGGGTACCGAGTGTGCTGCCGTGCCGAGGTGTCTCATGTGAAGTGCAGCACTCTCGGTGGGGCAGCCCCCGACCGATTGAGGACCCTTGATCAGCATCACCGTGACGGCGCTCGTCTTCGGCGTCATCTTCCTTGCCGAACTGCCGGACAAGACCGCGCTCGCCGGTCTCGTCCTCGGCACCCGCTACCGTGCCTCGTACGTCTTCGCGGGCGTCGCCGCCGCCTTCCTGCTGCACGTCGTGCTCGCCGTCGCGGCCGGCAGCGTCCTGACCCTGCTGCCGCAGCAGATCGTGCACGCGATCACCGGCGTCCTCTTCCTCGGCGGCGCCGCCGTGCTGCTGATGAAGAAGGACGAGGACGAGGAGGAGATCAAGAAGCCCGCCGACCAGTCCTTCTGGAAGGTGGCGGGTACGGGCTTCATGCTCATCCTGGTCGCCGAGTTCGGCGATCTCACCCAGATCATGACCGCCAACCTCGCCGCCCGCTACGACGCCCCGATCTCCGTCGGCCTGGGTGCGGTGCTCGGTCTGTGGGCCGTCGCCGGTCTCGGCATCGTCGGCGGAAAGGCCCTGATGAGGCGGGTTCCGCTGCGGCTGATCACGCAGATCGCGGCGCTGCTGATGCTGGGCCTCGGCGTGTGGAGCCTCTACGAGGCCATCGCGGGCTGAGCTGAACGGACGGTGAACCCTCGTGGGAGGCGGTGGCGCGATCCGCCCCGGATTTTGTACCGTAGAGAAACAAAGTGGCTCCCGCTCGTTTTCCCTGACCGGCGGGCGGGGCCGCCTTGTCCCCTTGCACCCCTTCTTGGAGCTGCCGATGCCGGCCACCGTCCTCACCGCCCGTGCCCTCCTGCTCGACATGGACGGCACCCTCGTCAACTCGGACACCGTGGTCGAGCGCGTCTGGCGGCGCTGGGCGGCGGGACACGGGCTGGACGGCGACGAGGTGATGCGGGTCGTCCACGGCCGCCAGGGCCACGCCTCGATGGCCGTCCTGCTGCCCGACCGGCCCAGGGAGCAGAACTTCGCCGACAACGCCCGCCTGCTCGCGGAGGAGACCGCCGACATGGACGGCGTGGTCGAGGTCCCCGGCGCGAGCGCGTTCCTCGCCGCCCTGCGCGGCCTCCCGCACGCCCTGGTGACCTCCGCCGACGTCGCCCTCTCCACGGCCCGCATGGCCGCCGCCGGCCTCCCGCTGCCCGAGGTGCGCATCACCGCCGAGTCGGTCGGCGCGAGCAAGCCCGACCCCGAGGGCTTCCTGAAGGGCGCCGCCGAACTGGGCGTCGAGCCGGCGGACTGCATCGTCTTCGAGGACTCCGGCGCGGGCATCGCGGCGGGGCGCGCCGCGGGCATGACGGTCGTGGGGGTCGGGCCGCGGGCCGCGGTCCACGGCCCCGGTGTCGTCGTACGCGACCTCACCGAGGTGCGCGTCGAGGCCTCGGCGGACGGAACGATCCGCCTTCACATCGGCTGAGCCCTCGTACACGCCGATCGGCGTTCCGTGGTCTGCGGCAGACCGTCACGCGCACGCCCGATCGGCTCACATCCCTGAGCAACACCGGGGATCACTGAGCCGATCAGAGACGCTCAGGACCGTGACGTCTCCGACTCCAGGCTCGTCCGCGTCGCCGGGCCGTACGTCCCGAGGTCGTCGCCCCGGATGCCCCGGGCCAGCTGGTAGTTGCGCACCGAGTTCTCCACCGGGCGGGTGAAGACGCCGTTGACCTCGTCGCTGTAGAGGTTCAACTGGCGCAGCCGCAGCTGGAGTTCGGTGACCTCCGGACCCTTGTCGCCGCGCCGCAGCACCAGACCGGGAGCCGGCGCCATGTCCGGGCTGCCGGAGGCCGTCTCCGACGCGGCCGGGGAGGCCGAGCGGGACACCGTCGGGGTGAGCGCCGACGGCGACGGGGTGGCCGACCGGCTCGGGGTGGCCGACGGGGACGGGGGCGGCGTGGGCTGCCAGGCCGCGGTGGAGGGCGGGGAGGACGCGGACGACGGCGACGCCGGGGTGTCCGATGCCGTCACCTCCGGGACGCTCTGCCGAACCTCCTGGGCCGCCCGGTCCCGGGACGGCGCCTGGTAGCCGAACAGCCCGCTCGCGAAACCGGCCCCCGCCACGACCGCGACCCCCGCGCCCGCGACCGCCAGCACGGCCGTGCGACGGGTACGGCGCCGGGGCCGCCCCTCCTCGGCCGCTGCCTCTGCCGCAACCGTCGTCTCCGCCATGCCGGGGCCGTCCCCGGAGAGCGCCGGATCCTCCTCGAAAAGCCGCAGGCCGGAGGGGTCCGGTTCGGGCCCGGACGGCTCCGGGACCTCGATGTAGGGGCGTATGCGCAGCGGGTCGAAGTCCTCCGCCGCTGCCGC
This sequence comes from Streptomyces sp. NPDC002676, assembly GCF_053592455.1. Classification (NCBI taxonomy): domain Bacteria; kingdom Bacillati; phylum Actinomycetota; class Actinomycetes; order Kitasatosporales; family Streptomycetaceae; genus Streptomyces; species Streptomyces sp. NPDC002676. Next base: position 823,943 of record NZ_JBSFVT010000001.1, read on the forward strand.
CTGAGCCATGCGGGCCTCGCGAAGAGCGTCCGAGGCCCGCTGGGTGCAGTCGCAGGACGGGGTGTTGTCCGGCCCCCTCGGTGCCCCGCATTCCGGGCAGCTGTGGCCCGTCGGTTCCGTCACGCGTTCGCCCCTCCCCTCGGGAACTCCCGAGTTTAGGCAGACCTCCTCCACATTTGCCGAACCGGAACACGCGGCAAATCGGCCACTCAGTGAACTCAACAGGCCATAAGCGGTGACACCACCCAGGATGGAAGAGGTGCACCCTGAGCCCGTGCACCCGTGCACCCGAGCCCCGGGAGGTCTCCATGGCCCTGGACACGCACGGCACGGCGAGGGACGCGAGGGACAGCGAACACGTTCCGGGCAATGTGCTCGTCTCGATCGGTGCTCTGATGCTCGGTCTGCTGCTCGCCGCCCTCGACCAGACCATCGTGTCGACCGCGCTGCCGACGATCGTCAGCGACCTCGGCGGACTGGAGCACCTGTCCTGGGTGGTCACCGCCTATCTGCTCGCCTCGACCGCCGCGACCCCGCTGTGGGGCAAGCTCGGCGACCAGTACGGGCGCAAGCGGCTGTTCCAGACCGCGATCGTCATCTTCCTGGTCGGCTCCGCGCTGTGCGGGGCCGCGCAGAACATGTCCCAGCTCATCGGCTTCCGCGCGCTCCAGGGGCTGGGCGGCGGCGGGCTGATGGTGCTGTCCATGGCGATTGTCGGCGATGTCGTACCGCCGCGCGACCGCGGCCGGTACCAGGGGCTGTTCGGGGCCGTGTTCGGCGCCACCAGCGTGCTCGGGCCGCTGCTCGGCGGGGTGTTCACGGAGCACCTGAGCTGGCGCTGGGTCTTCTACGTCAACCTGCCCGTAGGTGTCGTCGCGCTCGCCGTCATCGCCGCCGCCCTGCACATCCCGCGCCGCACCTCCCCCCACGTCATCGACTACCTCGGCACCTTCCTGATCGCCTCCGTCGCCACCTGCCTGGTGCTGGTCGCCTCGCTCGGCGGTACGACCTGGGCCTGGGGCTCGGCGCAGATCATCGGGATCGGCATGCTGGGCGTCGCCCTCGCCGTCGTCTTCGTCGGCGTCGAACGCCGGGCCGCCGAACCCGTCCTGCCGCTCAAGCTGTTCCGCATGCGCACCTTCAGCCTGGTCGCCGTCATCAGCTTCATCATCGGCTTCGCCATGTTCGGCGCGTTGACCTATCTGCCGACCTTCCTCCAGGTCGTGCACGGCATCTCCCCGACCGTGTCGGGCGTGTACATGCTGCCGATGGTCGTCGGGCTGCTGCTCTCCTCCACGATCTCCGGGCAGATCGTCAGCCGCACCGGCCGCTGGAAGGTGTTCCCCATCGCCGGCACCGCCGTGACCACCATCGGCCTGCTCCTCCTGCACCGGCTCGACGAGCACAGCCCGACCGCCGAGATGAGCGTCTACTTCTTCGTCTTCGGCCTCGGCCTCGGCCTGGTCATGCAGGTCCTCATCCTCATCGTGCAGAACGCGGTCGCCTACGAGGACCTGGGCGTCGCCACCTCCGGCGCCACCTTCTTCCGCTCCATCGGCGCCTCCTTCGGCGTGGCCGTCTTCGGCACCGTCTTCGCGAGCCGCCTCGGCGACAAGCTCGCCGCCGCCTTCCGGGGCGTGCGCCTGCCGCCCGGCGCCACCCCCGCCGCCCTCAAGGCCGACCCGCGCGGGATCGCGGCCCTGCCGCCCGGCCTGCGCCCGGCGGCCCTGCACGCCTACGCGTCCGCCATCACGGACGTGTTCCTGTACGCCGCGCCCGTCGCCGCCCTCGGCTTCCTGCTCGCTTGGTTCCTCAAGGAGGACCGGCTGCGCGCCTCGGTCACCGTGCCGGACGTCTCCGAGACCATCGCGCCGAACCCGGTCGAGCGGTCCTCCTACGACGAGTGCTGCCGGTCCCTGTCCGTGCTCGGCACCGAAGAGGGGCGCCGCGAGGTGTACCGGAAGATCACCGCGCGGGCCGGGTACGACCTGCTGCCCGCCGCCAGCTGGCTGCTGCTGCGCATGCGCAAGTTCGGCTCGGTGGAGCCGGGGGTGCTCGCCGAGCGCGGACCCGTCCCGTTCCACCGGGTCATCGCCGCCGCCCGCCAGGTCGAGGAGCGGCGGCTGGCAGAACGCCAGGGCCTGGACCTCGTGTTGACCGAGTCCGGCCGCGAGGCCGCCGAACGGCTCGCCACGGCCCGCGAGGAGTCCCTGGCCGAACTGCTCGGCGACTGGTGGGAGCCGCGCCATCCGACCGACCTGGTCAAGCTGGTCAAGGAGCTCAGCGACGAGATGTGCGGCTCGGAGCGCGAAGAGCCCTACGACGGGCCTGCGGCCAGGCTCAGTTGACGGCGCTGTGCGGCAACAGGTCCTTGCGGAACCAGTGTTCGGCGTACTGGTCGTCGTTGTGCGGGCCGGTCTCGGTGTAGCCGAGCCGGGCGTACAGGGCGCGGGCCTCCACCAGGTCCGACCGGGTGTCGAGGACGAGGCACTTGGCACCGAGGGCGCGGGCGGCTTCCTCGGCGGCGGCGACGAGCGGCGCGGCACCGCCCCGGCCGCGCATCCGCTCGTACAGGAAGACCCTGGTCAGTTCCGCCGTGTCCGAATCCAGGAGCCGTACGCCCGCCGAACCGGCCGGCTCGCCGTCGTACCGCGCGATCAGCAACTGTCCGGCGGGCGGGGCGAGTTCCGCGCCGGTCCGGGCCGCGATCTCCCGCTCCAGCTCGTCCGGGTCGGTGCGCCGGTTCTCGTGCAGCAGGTACCAGCGGTCGCTGACCTCCGTGTAGTACGCCCGCCACAGCGCGGCGGCGGCCGGGGAGTCGTACGGCTCAGTGGCGATCGTCCACGTCATGCCGCGCATGATCCCGCATGGGCGCGTCTTCCGCGTGCGGTTTTCCGGTGGCACGGGCGCCGGCGCCGGCCCTGCGCCGCCGCCACTCGCGTACGACCTCTTCGACGTCGTACGGCTTCTTGCCCAGCGGCGGGCCGGGCGGGGGCTTGAACATCATGTCGCGGATCTTGACGTTGACGTCCTCGATGATCTTCCGTGCCATGCGCTCGGAGGGCGCCGCGCAGGCCGCCTCGAGCGCGTCCTCGGCCTCCTTGCGCAGGGCCAGGGCCGGGGGCAGCACGGCCAGGCCCTCGCGGACCAACTTCCGCTTGACCCACCACAGTTCGTCGTAGGCGGAGTCGATGCCGTCGGGCAGCGGCTCGCCCGCACCCGGCAGCCGGTCGAACTCGCCGCGCCGCTGAGCATCGCGGATCTGCTTGTCGGCCCAGGACTCGAACGGGACGCCCGGTGGCTTTCGCTCGGTCATGAACCCATTGTGCCGGACGGGGCCCGGCCGGGCGTTTTATCATGCGGCGGCGGAATGGCCACCCGGCCGCCGCGCAGGGGCGTCACAAGGTCACCGGCCTCGCAGAGGTTCCGGTCGTTTCAAGGGGAACACGCGTGCTCGAACTCACCATGGCCACCGTCTCCGGGGCGGAAGCGGGCGCCACGGCCGGCATGTCGATGGCCGACGCGCCCACCGAGCCGGGTGCCGTGCTGCGGGTGGGCCGGGACGCGGCCGTGTGCCGGCTGGTCACGCCCGAGGACTGGCTGTTCGTCTCCCGCGTCCACCTGGAGTTCCTGTGCGGCCCCGACGGTGTCTGGCAGGTGTCCTGGCTGCGCGGCTCGCAGGCCGAACCGGCCTCCGAGGTGCGGCTGACCGTCGGGGAGTACGCCCAGCTCGTCGCCTACGGCGGCTCCGTGCGGCTGCCGCGCGGCGGCTCCGGCGAGCTGGTGATCCAGGACCGCGTGGAGCCGCGCAGCGTCAACGTCGGCTTCTACCACGACATGTGAGCCTTCAGGCGCCGGCGGCCCAGGCCCCGTGGCGGACCCCGGTCCCGTGCCGGACCCGGGTCCCGTGGCGGGCCGGGCTCAGGCGAGCACCCGGGCCAGCGCGAAGCCGTCGTAGCCCTTGCTGCCCACGGTCTGCACCGCCGTGCCGCTCAGTCTCGGGTGCAGGGCGATCAGCTCGATCGCGTCGCGGGTGCCGATGATGTCCGGCTCGGTGCTCTCGCCGTCGACGATCTCGCCGCCGCGCACCACGTTGTCCAGGATGATCAGGCTGCCCGCCCGGGTGAGCTTGAGCGCCCACTCCACGTAGTGGGCGTTGTTCGCCTTGTCGGCGTCGATGAAGACGACGTCGAAGGGGGCGGGGTTCTCGTCGGCGAGCTTGGGCAGCGACTCCAGGGCCGGGCCCACCCGCACCTCCACGATCCGCTCCAGGCCCGCGCGGGCGATGTTGCGCATGGCGACGTCTGCGTTCTTGGCGCTGTACTCCAGCGAGATCAGCCTGCCGTCCTCCGGGAGAGCGCGGGCCAGCCAGATCGTGCTGTAGCCGGCGAGGGTGCCGATCTCCAGGATGGTGCGGGCGCCCTGCACCTGGGCGAGCAGTTGCAGGAACTTGCCCTGCGTGGCCGTCACGCTGATGTTCGGCAGCCCCGCCGCCTCACTGTCGCGCAGGGCGGCGTGGAGCACCTCGTCATCGGGTGAGAGATGGCTGGAAAAGTAGAAGTCGACGTCGTCCCAGATCTGCGACCCGGTCATGCCCCTGCCGCCTTTCGGAGTGTCTGTCCGGGCTCATTATCCCAGCCGATCGGCGCGGGGATCGGCTCTGACGGCGCGGAGATCGGCCGGAACCGGCGTGAAGATCGGCCGGAACGGCGCGGATATCGGCTGAGGCGCCCGGGGGGGGGCGCGGTGCTCACCCGCCCACGCGGAGCCGTTCCCTCCCTCGCCTGTGATCCTTCTCGCGCCCCGGAGGGGCAACCCCGACCCCCTCGGACTATCGTCATCCGGACAAAAGGAGGACGGCTGTCAGGTGAAGCAGGGGTTGCCTGCGTCCACCTCCGGGGGGTCTGCGAGCCTTTTGGGTCCGCGGAGGAAATCCGGCCGCATCCGGCGTGCCGGGACGTACGGGGCGGGAGGCCGACGAGGCGTGGCGAACGTGGAGCACAGCGGTCGAGCGACGGATGCCTTGACGGATTCCTTCGGGGCTGCGGCGGTCGGAGCCCGCCTGCGCGCCGCCCGGCTCGCGCTGTGGGCGGTGGCGGCGATCCTCGCGGTACGGCAGGTGGCCGTCGTCCTCACCACCCCGCGCGGCCAACGGCTCACCGACCTGGAGACCTGGGTCGGCCCGCACGGCGTGCTGCACGTGAAGGGCTCGCTGTACGACTCGACGCGGTTCACCGGCACCCCCTTCGGCGGGTGGGTGCTCAAACCGCTCACCCGATCGGCCGAAGCCGCCCTCGGCTGGGGCTGGACCTTCGGCTCGTTGCTGCTGGTCGTGGCCCTCGGCCTGGTCGCCGCCCGCGCGCTGCCCCAGCCCGTCGGCCGCCGCACCTCGCTGCTGGCCGCGCCGGTCGCCGTCAGCCTGCTCATGCTGTCCCTGCCGGTCCGCAACGCCCTCTGGCTCGGCCAGACCAGCATCATCCCGGTGCTGCTGGTGCTGCTCGGCTGCTTCACCGTGCGCGGCGAGCGCGCGAGCGGCCTGTGCATAGGCGTGGCCGCCGCGCTCCAGCCGACCGTCCTGCTCTTCGCCCCGCTGCTGTGGTTCACCGGCCGCCGCAAGGCCACCCTCGGCACGGCCGCCGCCTTCGCCGCGTGCACCGCGCTCGCCTGGGCCGCGATGCCGCACGACTCGTACACGTACTGGGTCCACCACATGGCCGGTGTCGGCCTCGGCGGCAAGGCCGACGCCCTCGGCAACCAGTCCCTGCACGGCGCCCTGCTCCGCCTGCACCTGAGCGGCCCCCTGGAGATCACGCTCTTCCTTCTCCTGAGCGCCGCCGTCGCCGCCCTCGCCCTGCGCCGCGCCGTCCGCTACGCCCACGACGGGCAGCTCCTGCTCGCCGTCGCCATCACCGGCTGCGCGGCCGTCGCCGTGTCCCCGACCACCTGGCAGCACCAGCTGCTGTGGGTGCTGCTCGCGGTGGTCGGCCGGGTCGGCAAGCGGGCCTCGGACCGCTACGTCTGGCCGGTGGCGGTGATCCTGGTGACGAGCCTCCCGGCGAAGATGATGCTGCCGAACATGTCGGTGCTGTATCCGCTTCGGGACAACATCGTGGTGCTCGCGGCCGTCGCCGCCGCCACGGCCGTACCGTTCCTGTCGCGCACGTCGCCGTACTACCAGACGCCGATACCCACGCAGTACGCGCCGCAGGTCCCGGCCCGCTTCCGCCGCGTCCCCCTCCTGCCCTTCCTCCGCCGGGTTCTCACCCGCCCCAACCTCCTGCTGGAGCTGCTCCTCATCCGCGTCACGTACGCGGCCTACCAGCAGGTCCGCCTGGCGGCGACCGGCGGCAGCAACTCCGAGGGCCGGGCGACGGCCGAACACCACGGCCACCTCATACTCGACCTCGAACGTTTCCTGCACATCGACATCGAGCGCGCGGTCAACCACGCCGTGGTGAAGATCGACTGGCTGCGGAGCTTCTTCGACTTCTACTACGAGTCCTTCCACTTCGTAGTGCCTCTCACGATCCTCGGCGTCCTCTACTGGCGCCGCCCGGTCGACTACCGCTGGGCCCGTGCCTCCCTCGGCTTCGCCACTCTGCTCGCCCTGGTCGGCTTCTGGCTCTTCCCGCTGGCCCCGCCGCGCCTGATGCCGTCCCTCGGCATGATCGACACCGTCCACGGCGTCCAGGACTTCTCCAAGCCGGACTACGGCACGCTGACGGCTCTGACCAACCAGTACGCGGCGATGCCGTCCCTGCACTTCGGCTGGTCCCTGTGGTGCGGCGTCGTCATCGCGATCATCGCCCCGAGGTGGTGGATGAAGGCCCTCGGTCTGCTCCACCCCTTCTTCACCGTCTCGGCCATCGTCGCCACCGGCAACCACTGGGTGCTGGACGCGGTCGGCGGCGCGGTGGTGGTGACGGCGGGGTTCGGGCTGTCGTACCTGTTCCAGGGGCCGCGGGCGCGGATGGTCACGGCGGTGGCGGCGGAGAGGGAACCGGAGCTGGTGGGGGAGACCGGCTGACGGGCCTTGTCCATGACACCCGGCCACACCCGGCCACACCCGGCCGCATCCGGTCACGGTGGTCGCGGTGCAGCTGTTCCCACTCCCGGGCCGGCTCGGCCTGTGCCTCGGTGAACCTCCGGAACACCTCCTCGGCGGTGTGCGCCACGGCGCCGTCTTGAACCGGGATTGATAGGCGGCCCGTGAGCGGCCTGACCAACAATCCTCCGCCCCCTTGACTGCTGGTCAGAGCGCGACGGCGCGACGAGGCCAGGGAGCCGGTGCCGCGCGCGCACTTCACACGGTGCGGCGGGCCGGCAGACGGCACGACACGGGTCGACGTGTACGAGCCGCGCCCTGGCTTCCGGGAGGGCACCATCAGCACGCTGCACCTCGATCCGACGCGCTCACGCCGCGGGGACGCGAGCTCGCGGATCACCGTTCATCCGGCGTACCGGCACGGCCGCGCCACCGGAGGGGCGCTGCCGGCGCTCCTTCCGGCCGTGGCGGCGCTGGCGCTCGGCCTGTGGGGGATCGACCGGCACGACAGCATGTGGCGCGACGAGTCGGTCACCGATCAGGTGGCCCATCGCTCCGTCGGGCAGCTGTGGCACCTGCTCGGCCACATCGACGCCGTGCACGGCCTGTACTACCTGCTCATGCACGCGGTGTTCGCGCTGTGGGACGGCGGCCTGGTGGCCCTGCGCCTGCCCTCGACGCTGGCCATGGCCCTGGCGGCAGCGGGGGTCGGGACGATCGGCGCACGGCTGGCGGGGCGCCGGGCCGGTGTCCTCGCCGGGCTCGTCTTCGCGGTGCTGCCGGTCACGCAGCAGTACGCGCAGGAGGGCCGGTCCTACGCGCTGGTCACGGCCGGCGTCACCTGGGCCACGTACCTCTTCCTGCGCGGCATCGAGTCGGCGCGCCGCCGGTGGTGGACCGCGTACGCGGTGACCCTTGCCCTGACGTGCTGGCTGCACGAGTTCGCCGCCCTGGTGCCGGCGGCCCATGCACTGACCCTGTGGCGGCTGCGTGTTCCGCGCCGGGTGTGGTCGGGCTGGGGAGCGGCGGCGGCTGCGGTGCTGGCGGCTCTGGCCCCGCTGGCACTGGTGAGCGCGGGGCAGGCGGACCGGCAGCTGGGCTGGCTCCGCCGCCCCGGCCTGTCGATGTGGCTGCAGTTCGCGGGACTGGTGGCGGCGGGCGCCCTGTCGGCCTGTCTCGTGCTGCGCGGGACCGGCACCGGCCGGTCTGCTCTGGTGCGGCTCGCCCTGCCGATGCTGATGGCCCCCTCAGGGCTGCTGATGACGGTGTCCCTGGTCAAGCCCTGGTACGTCGACCGGTACGTGCTCTACGGCATGACCGGACTGGCGCTGCTCGTCGGAGCCGCGCTGGACCGGGCGGTCGGGCTGCTGCGACACCGGCTCCCGCCTGCCGCCCGGATCCTGACGGCCTGCCTGGCCGCCGTGGCGGCGGTCGCGGTCCTGCTGCCGTGGTCGCTGCGGGTGCGCTCCCCGGAAAGCCGCAAGGACGACGCCGTCGCCGTGGCCAAAGCCGTCGCGGGCTTCACGCGCCCCGGGGACGACGTGCTGTTCCTGCCCGCCCGGCGCCGCGAGTGGCTGTTGTCCAGCCCCTCCCTCTACGCCGGCCTGCACGATCTGGCCCTGGCCGAGTCCCCGGTGGCCTCGGGCACCCTGGAGGGCACCGAGCTGCCCGCGGACACCATCGGGCGGCGCATCCGGGCGGCGCACCGCATCGTCGCGCTGGCCGACCCGCCCGGCCAGCCGCTCGACCCCTACCCGCAGGAAGTGGTCAAACGGCAGGAGCTACGGCGGCACTTCGAGGTCTGCGAGCGCACCCGGGTGCACGGAGCACAGGTGCTCGTCTACACCCGGGTGGGGCACTGTGTCAGGCGGCCGTCGTGACCTGGAGTTCCTTGACGCCGTTGATCCAGGCCGAGCGCAGCCGGCGGGGGTCGCCGGCCAGGCGGAGGGTGGGCATGGCGTCGGCGATCGCGTTGAAGATCAGGTCGATCTCCAGCACCGCGAGGGACTTGCCCAGGCAGAAGTGCGGGCCGCCGCCACCGAAGCCGAGGTGGGGGTTGGGGTCGCGGGTGATGTCGAAGGCGTCGGGGTCGGCGAAGACCTCCGGGTCGTGGTTGGCGGAGGCGTAGAAGAGGCCGACGCGGTCGCCCTTCCTGATCTCCACTCCGCCCAGTTCGGTGTCCTGGGTCGCCGTCCGCTGGAAGGCGTTGACCGGGGTCGCCCAGCGGACGATCTCCTCGGCGGTCGTCGCGGGGCGCTCGCGCTTGAAGAGGTCCCACTGGCCGGGGTGGGTGAGGAGGGCGTGCATGCCGTGCGTGATGGCGTTCCGCGTCGTCTCGTTGCCGGCCACCGCGAGCATCAGCACGAAGAAGCCGAACTCGTCGGAGTTCAGGTTCCCTTCGTCCTCCGCCGCCACCAGCGTGCTGACGATGTCGTGCGCCGGGCACCGCTTGCGCTCGGCGGCCATGTTCATCGCGTAGGCGATGATCTCGGTGGCCGACTCGGCGCCGACCTCCTCGGTGATGGCGTACTCGGGGTCGTCGTAGGCGATCATCCGGTTGGACCAGTCGAAGATCTTGGACCGGTCCTCCTGCGGGACGCCGATCAGCTCGGCGATGGCCTGGAGCGGGAGTTCGCAGGCGACTTCCGTGACGAAGTCGAAGGGGCCGGAGCGGGCGCGGGCGGCGGCGACGATCGCCTCGGCGCGGGCGCGCAGGCGCTCCTCCAGGGCCCGTATCGAGCGTGGCGTGAAGCCGCGCTGCACGATCTGCCGCACGCGCGTATGTTCCGGTGGGTCCATGTTGAGCAGAATCAGCCGCTGCGCGTCGATCGCGTCCCGTTCGATGTGCTCGTTGAACCGGATGATCGCGGTGTTGAGGGAGGAGGAGAAGAGTTCCGGGTGCGTGGAGACGTACTTGACGTCCGCGTGCCGGGTCACCGCCCAGTAACCGGTGTCGGCGAAACCGGCGATGCCGTGCGGTTGCGGGATCCAGCGGACCGGTTCGGTGCGGCGCAGTTCGGCGAACTCCGGCAGGGGCACGCGGTGGTGGAGCAGATCGGGGTCGGTGAGGTCGAACCCGTCGGGCAGCGCGGGGCAGTGCATCGGCGGCTCCCGTCGTCCGTTCTGACGGCCCATCAGCGGGTGCCGTGAAGGTAGTAACGGGTTCTATAACTGGCAAGAGGTACGGCACCCCCAATCGGTGCGGAATTCGTGCAGATTGCGGCTTCGACACCTGCAAGACCCTTGCGGTGATGGACATCACGTCAGCAGACTGCACTAAAGAACTAGAACACGTACCAGTTCTTCAGTTCTGGAGGAGAGCCCTCTCGGAGAGGACCCGCACCCATGGCCGCCGAACCCGTGATCGTCGAAGCCGTACGCACCCCCATCGGCAAGCGCGGCGGCGCGCTCGCCAATCTGCACCCCGCCTACCTCCTGGGCGAGACCTACCGTGAACTCCTCGGCCGCACCGGCATGCCCGCCGACGCCGTCGAGCAGATCGTCGGCGGCACCGTGACCCACGCCGGCGAACAGTCCATGAACCCCGCGCGCACCGGCTGGCTGGCGATGGGCCTGCCCTACGAGACGGCGGCGACGACGGTCGACTGCCAGTGCGGTTCCTCCCAGCAGGCCTCACACATGGTGGCCAACATGGTCGCGGCGGGCGTGATCGACGTGGGGATCAGCTGCGGGGTCGAGGCGATGTCGCGGGTGCCGCTGGGCTCCGGCTCGAAGCACGGCCCCGGCAAGCCCTTCCCCGACGAGTGGAACGTCGACCTCCCCAACCAGTTCGAGGCGGCCGAACGCATCGCCCGCCGCCGGGGCCTGACGCGGGAGGACGTGGACGCGCTGGGGTTGTTGTCACAGGAACGGGCGGCCAACGCATGGGCGGAGGAACGTTTCAAGCGGGAGACCTTCGCGGTGCAGGTGCCCACGACGGAGGAGGAGCAGCACGCCGGTCAGGGCATGTGGCGCCTCGTCGACAAGGACGAGGGGCTGCGGGACACGTCGATGGAGGCGCTGGCGGGCCTGAAGCCGGTCATGCCGACGGCGATTCACACGGCGGGCAACGCGTCGCAGATCTCGGACGGGGCCGCGGCGATCATGTGGGCGTCGAAGCGGATGGCTCGCGCCCTGAAGCTGAAGCCGAGGGCACGGATCGTCGCCCAGGCCCTGGTGGGCGCCGACCCGCACTTCCACCTGGACGGCCCCATCGACGCGACCCGCGCGGTGCTGGGCAAGGCGGGCATGTCCCTCAGGGACATCGACCTCGTGGAGATCAACGAGGCTTTCGCGTCCGTGGTGTTGAGCTGGACCCGGGTCTTCGAGCAGGACCTGGAGAAGGTCAACGTGAACGGCGGCGCCATCGCCCTCGGCCACCCGGTCGGCGCGACGGGCGCCCGACTCATCACCACCGCCCTGCACGAACTGGAGCGCACGAACAAGGAGTTCGCACTGATCACGATGTGCGCGGGCGGCGCACTGGCCACCGGGACGATCATCCAGCGGCTCTGACGGCGGCGGGCTGCTTCAACTTGCCTCGCACCGGCGGAATCTGCCGTACTCACTCCCGTCCCGAAGCCACCACCGCCAGCACCCCCGACAGTGCAGCCGCGAGCAGCAGGGGGATGCCCAGGCCGTGGTGGAGGACCAGCCACGCGCCCAGGCAGGCGCCGGCCGCCATCGCGAGTACCGCGGCCGTGCGGCGGGGGGAGCGGCGGCCGGTTCCGTCGCCCAGACGGGAGTCGGAGGCCAGGCCGGTCAGGGTCATCGTGAGGACCGTGGTGGTGAGGTCGGGGACGCCCAGTTTGCGGACCGTCGCGTTGCGCAGGCCCATCGCGAAGGCCGTGAGGGCGATCAGGGCGTAGCGGGTGGCCGGGGCGGACGGCCAGGTGAAGGCCACCGCCGCCGACGCGCCCACCAGGAGCGCCTCCACCGCCAGCGTCACGCGGGCCCAGGTGCGGCGCGGGCCCTTGCCGTAGCGGGCCGCCACCCGGCCGCCGGTCACCGCGCCGAGGAGAAAGCAGGAAAGAGAGGTTGCCGTGTGGGGGACCGAGAAGTCGGGGGCGCCGGCCGCCGCGAAGCCCAGGACCACCACGTTGCCCGTCATGTTCGCCGTGAAGACGTGGCCCAGGCCCAGATAGCTCACCGCGTCGATCAGGCCGCTCACCACGGTCAGTACGAGGAGTACGGCCACCAGGCGGACCCCGCGTGCGTCCGGGTCCGCCGGTGCTGGAGTCGTCGGTGTCGGCATCGTTCCTCCGGTTCGCCGGACGTACAGGGTGGGGACAACTCCATCACTGACGCGGGGGATCATCGGATGTCCCGGCGCAGCGTGCGTCCGTAGCGTTCAGGGCATGACACAGGACACGCGTACAGAGCGTCTTTCGGGGGAAAAGCAGCCCAGTTGGGCGACCTGGAAGAGGGCCGCCGCCGTGCTGGCCGCGCTGGGTGTCGTCGGTGGTGGGCCGGCTCCCGTCGCCGTTGCCGCCGACGGGCAGCGGCACGCCGGCCGGGGGGACGTGGTGTCCGTCGTGCCGGTCGCCGCGCACAGCCGCGCGGAGATCGCCCACGCCCTCGACCAACTGCACGTCGGCACCGACTCGTTGCGCTACGACGTCCACGCCTACCGCGTGACGTACCGGACGGTGGACCCGTACGGGCGGCCCACCACGGCGACCGGGCTGCTCACCCTCCCGGACGGCGGCGGGCAGCGGCTCGGCCTCGTCTCCGACACGCACGGGACCATGGTGAACCGCGGCTACGCCCCCTCCGTCTCCGAGGACGCGGGGACGCAGTCGTACCTCTTCGCCTCCACCGGACGCGCCGTCGCCGCACCCGACTACCTCGGGCTCGGGAAGGGGCCGGGGCTCCACCCCTACATGGACACGCGGTCGGCCGTGACCGCGTCCGTGGACATGCTGCGGGCCGCCCGGACGGCTGCGGGCAGACTCGGGCGCACGGTGAACGGGGACGTGTACGCCACCGGGTTCTCCCAGGGTGGGCAGGTCGCGATGGCGGTGGCACGCGCCGTACAGGAGGGGGACGCCCCCGGGTTCCGGCTGAAGGCCGTCGCCCCGGCTGCGGGACCGTACGACCTGGAGGGCACCGAGGTGCCCGCGCTCGCCGACGGGCGGGTCAATGACATCAGCGGGGTGTTCTACATCTCCTACTTCCTCGTCGCCCAGAACCGGCTGCATCACATCTACAAGGACCCGGCCGAGGTGTTCCAGGAGCCGTACGCCGGGCGCGTCGAGCGGCTCTTCGACGGGCGGCACGAGGAGGAGGACATCACCCGGCAGCTCGCCCCCGATGTGAAGGAGCTGCTGACGGACAGCTTCTACCGGCAGCTGAGCCGGCCGACGGGAGCCTTCCGCGAGGCTCTGCGCGTCAATGACCACACCTGTGACTGGAAGCCGGATGTGCCGGTGCGGTTGTACGCGGGTGACAAGGACACGGACGTGCCGATCGGCAACGCCCGGACATGCGCGCGCACCCTCGCCCAGGAGGGTGCGAGGGTGCGGGTGCTGAATCAGGGGGACGTCGACCACGTGGGGTCGTACGTCGCGGCGCTGCCGAAGATCGCTCGGTGGTTCGCCGGCGGAACGGCTTAGTACCAGCCGTTCGCCTGCCAGAAGGACCAGGCCTGGGCCGGGCTGCCGTAGCGGGAGTTCATGTAGTCCAGGCCCCACTTGATCTGGGTGGCCGGGTTGGTCTTCCAGTCGGAACCGGCGGAGGACATCTTGGAGCCCGGCAGGGCCTGGACCAGGCCGTAGGCGCCGGAGGAGCTGTTGGTGGCGGAGGGGTTCCAGCCACTCTCGTGCTCCACGATCTTGCTGAACGCGTTGTACTGCGCGGCGTCCGGGATCATCTTGTGCGCGATCGCCTGGGCGGAGGAGGCCGACGTCGTGGCGGCCTGGGCGGGCGCCGCGGTCAGAGCCAGGCCGGCGGTGGCGGCGGCCACGGCGGCGGTGGTGAGGGCCTTCTTCGGGGAAGCGATGCGACGGATGAAGGAGACGGACACGGAGAACCTCTTGCGTCGGGGACAGGGGATCGCCCGTATGCCGTGAACCAGGTGTTGTGCCGTGGTCCCATACGTCGGCGCCGCGGCCCGTGTGGGCTCGTGGCGCCTGGCGACGAGCTCAAGAGAAACAGGCTCGCGGCCGGTCCGCAATGACCCCTTTTACTAGTTGTGGCCGGATCGGCCCGCCTCGTCCGTTGTGTGGCGTGGGTCTCAATCTGCAGGTCAGATGGGGTGCCAGAACGGATGTATCGGACAAATGGGACTACGATCCCGGGTCGTAGGTGACCTGCGTCATGTGGGCTGCTTCACCGGTGCGCCGACCGTCCGGATACGGACCCTCACGCACCGGGAGCGTCGAATGTGACCGCGGTCTCGAAAGCGGCCCGGCGCGTGGCCCGGCGCAGCGCGCGCAGCAGCGCAGGGCCGAGCGTGAGCGTGAGAACCACGGTGCACACGGCCCGGCCCAGGTCCCAGCCGAGGGACGTGGCCAGGCAGTACGCGAGGAAACGGGCCAGGTTGGCGGGGACCGCGGCGTGCGGGTCGAAGGCGATGTCCGAGGCCAGGGCGCCCATGAAGGGCCAGCCGGCCAGGTTCATGACCGTGCCGTAGGCGAGGGCGGCGACAGCGCCGTACCCGGCGAGCAGGAACAGTTCGGCACGGCCGCGCAGGCGGTACGGGGCCGGGAGCAGCCCGGCGCCCATGGTGAACCAGCCCATCGCCAGCATCTGGAACGGCAGCCACGGGCCCACCCCGCCCGTGAGCAGCGCGGAGGCGAACATCGTCACCGAGCCCAGCGCGAAGCCGAAGCCCGGGCCCAGGACCCGTCCGCTGAGCACCATCAGGAAGAACATCGGCTCGATCCCCGCCGTGCCCGCGCCGACCGGGCGCAGCGCGGCCCCGGTCGCGGCCAGGACGCCCAGCATGGCGACGGCCTTCGGGCCGAGGTCCGACTCGGAGATGGTCGCCGCCACGACCGCGACCAGCAGCGCCAGCAGACCCGCGAACAGCCAGGGCGCGTCCTGGGCGTGCGCGCTCAGCTGCGAGCTGGGCGGGGCGAGAAACGGCCAGCCGAAGGCGACGACCCCGACGGCGCCGGTCAGGACCAGGGCCGCGACGGAGCGGGGGCCGAGGCGGACGGGGCGGGCGGCGCGGGCCGGCTCGGTGCCGCGGGCTCGCTCGGTGCTCACGCCAGCGCCTCCCGCACCTCGGCGACCGTCAGCCACTCCTGCGGGGCCAGGATCTTCGTCACCTGCGGGGCGAAGGACGGGGAGGACACGACTATCTCCGCGGTCGGCCCGTCGGCGATCACCTCGCCCTCGGCGAGCAGCACCACCCGGTGGGCGAGCTCGGCCGCCAGTTCCACGTCATGGGTGGCCAGCACGATCGCGTGCCCCGCGGCAGCCAGCTCGCGCAGTACGGCGACCAGGCGGGCCTTCGCCGCGTAGTCCAGGCCGCGTGTCGGCTCGTCCAGCAGGAGCAGGGGCGGGCGCGCGGTCAGGACGACGGCCAGGGCGAGCGTCAGGCGCTGCCCCTCGGAGAGGTCACGCGGATGCGTGTCGTCCGTGATGCCCGGCAGCAGCTCGGACACCAGGGTGCGGCAGGTGCCCGGCTCGGCCTCCGCGTCCCGGTCGGCGGCCTCGCACTCGGCGCCCACCGTGTCGGCGTACAGCAGGTCGCGCGGCTCCTGCGGGACGAGACCGACCCGGCGCACGAGTTCGCGCGGCGCGGTGCGGTGCGGTACGGCTCCGCCGACGCGGACCGTGCCCGAGGTCGGCTCCACCAGCCCGACCAGGGAACCGAGCAGCGTGGACTTCCCGGCCCCGTTACGACCCATCAGCGCGACCGTCTCCCCCGGGGCCACGGCCAGATCGACCCGCCGCAGGGCGTCGACCCCGCCCCGGCGGACGGCGAGGGCGCGGACCTCGGCGGTCCGCTGCTCGGGAAGCGGAACAGCCGGGGTGGAGCGGCGGAACAGGCGTCGGCGGGGCTGTCGCAGGGTGGGCGTGGGCTGGGCGGGTGCGGGCGTCTGCGAGGCAGCGGCCGGGGCCTGTGAGGCGGACGCGGGTGCGGGCGTGCCCCGCGAGGGAGTGCCGGACGGCGTTCGGCCGGTGGGCCGCGTCCCCGGCACGCGCGCCCGGTCCGTGAGGCGTGCCCGCAGGGCACCCGCGCGGCGGCGGGCGTCTCGGACGGTCAGGGGCAGGGGGTCCCAGCCCGCGAGGCGGCCCAGGTCCACCACCGGTGGGCAGACCGGGGAGACGGCCATCACCTCGGACGGGGTGCCGAGGACCAGGGCCGCGCCGGGGGCGGGCAGCAGGACGACACGGTCGGCGTAGTGGACGACCCGCTCCAGACGGTGCTCGGCCAGCAGGACCGTCGTACCGAGGTCGTGGACCAGGCGCTGCAGCACCGCCAGTACCTCCTCGGCCGCGGCCGGGTCGAGTGCCGAGGTCGGCTCGTCGAGGACCAGCACCCGGGGGTGCGGGGTGAGGACCGAGCCGATCGCGACCCGCTGCCGCTGCCCGCCGGACAGCGTGGCGATCGGACGGTCGCGCAGCCCGGCCAGGCCCAGCAGGTCGAGGGTCTCCTCCACCCGGCGCCGCATCACCTTCGGGGCGAGGCCCAACGACTCCATGCCGTAGGCGAGTTCGTCCTCCACGGTGTCGGTCACGAAGTGCGCGAGCGGATCCTGCCCCACCGTGCCGACGACATCGGCCAGTTCGCGCGGCTTGTGCGTACGGGTGTCCCGCCCCGCCACGGTGACCCGGCCGCTCAGGGTCCCGCCGGTGAAGTGCGGCACCAGCCCGCTGACCGCGCCCAGCACGGTCGACTTCCCGACCCCGGACGGGCCGACGAGCAGCACGAGTTCACCCTCGGGCACCTCGAAGTCCACTCCGCGCACGGTGGGTTCGGCCGCGCCCTCGTACGTCACGCTGACATCCTCGAAGCGGATCACGACAGCTCCTTGGGGCCCTGGGGGACGATGAAGGCGGGCAGCAGGGCGAGCAGTACCGCCGCGGCGGGCCACACGGGCAGGGCGGGCGCGACCAGGGGTACGACCCCGGGATGCAGCGCGTCAGGATCCTGGGCGGAGGCCAGCGTGAGCAGCGCGGCGACCGCGGCCCCCGAGCCCGCCACCAGCCAGGCGCGCCCGCCCCACGGGTCGGGCCGGTACCGGGTGCGCAGCGAGCGGCGACCGCCCAGCCGCAGCCCCGCCAGCGCGGCGGCGACCCCGGCGAGCAGCACCGGCAGCCCGTACGTGCCGCCCTCCGCGGTGAGCAGCCCGTACGTGCCCGCGCACACGCCGAGCAGTCCGCCGAGGGTGAGCGCGGCCGTCGTACGGCGTACGGCGGCGGGGACGTCGGCACTGCGGCCGTAGCCGCGGGCCTCCATCGCGGCGGCGAGCGCGACCGAGCGCTCCAACGCGCCCTCCAGGACCGGCAGTCCGACCTGGAGCAGACCGCGCACGCCCCGGTCCGGCCGGCCGCGCAGCCGGCGCGCGGCGCGCAACCGCTGGACGTCGGCGACGAGATGCGGGGCGAAGGTGAGCGCGACGACCACGGCCACGCCCGTCTCGTACAGCGCGCCGGGCAGGGACTTCAGCAGCCGGGTGGGGCTCGCGAGGGCGTTCGCGGCGCCCACGCAGATCAGGAGGGTGGCCAGTTTCAGACCGTCGTAGCAGGCGAAGACGAGCGCCTCCACGGTGACCTCTCCGCCCAGGCGGATGCCCTGCGCCCAGTGCGGGAGCGGGACTTCGGGGAGCGTGAGGAGGATGTGCGAGCCGGGGATGGGGGAGCCGAGGACGACCGCGAAGACGAGGCGGATGAGCAGAACGGCGGCGCCGAGCTTGGCGAACGCCGTGTAGGAGCGGGACCAGGGGGCGCTGGAGCGGTGCGTGGCCACGACGTAGCCGGATGCGGCGACGAGGAGGCCGAGGAGGAGGGGGTTGGTGGTGCGGGTGGCCGCGGTACCGAGCGAGAGGGCCCAGAGCCACCAGGCGCCGGGATGCACGGTTACGGCGCGCGTGCGCGGGTCAGCCACGGCGGGACCGTCGGGCCTGCCATATCGCCGCTCCTGCCAGCACGGCCACCACGCCCGCTCCGATCGGCAGGCCCAGGGAAGGGCCGCTGTCCTTCTTCGGGGACGACTCCGGGGTCTGCTTTGCGGCGGTGGTCCCCTTCTTCCCCGTCTCTCCCGAGGACACCTGCTCCCCGCACCCCTTCAGCGGATACCCGGCGATCGCACACAGCAGGGCGTTCGTGTCGTAGCGCAGGGGCTTGGCGGCCTGGGCGAGGGCCTCGGCCGTCGTCGCGTCGGGGGAGACGCGCGCGCAGGCCGTGCGTCCGGCGGGCGGGGTCTCGCCGGACGGGGCGTCCTCGGGTGTGCCGAAGTCGATGACCAGGGCGACCCGTTTGGTGCCCGGCTCGGCCGGGGTGTGGGCGCAGATGGTGGTGAAGTCCGCCGTACCGCGCGGCCGGCTGGCGTCGGCCGAGTCCTCGCTCACCGCGAACCGGAAGCCCTCGACGGCGCCGTCGTCGGGGCGGGCGGTCGACGGCCCCTGCGTGGCGTACGTCCAGTGGCCGCCCGAGCGCTCCCAGAACGACCAGTAGCGATACCCGGTGGCCTGCGCCTGTACGGCACCGGCGAGCAGGAGAACGGCGGCGACGAGCAGGGTCGCGGCACGGCGGACGACGGTCACGGCTGCTGCTTCTTCCGGCGCCCGCTGAGCAGGAAGCCGACGCCGATGCCCGCGACGAGGCCCACGCCGACGATCCACCAGACGCTCGTCTTCGAGCTGTCCTCGTTCCGCTTCTCCTTCGCGGGCTTGGCCGTGGCCTTCGCCTGCTGAGGCGCGGGGCCCGTCGCGTCGAGCGCGCGGACCAGGTCGGTGCCGCCGAAGTCGCGCGGCTCGGCGCCGGTCGCGTGCGCGGCGAGGATCAGCTGGGCGTACGCGGCCGGGCCGCTCTGCTGCGCCCACTTCGTGGCGTTCCTCTCCAGCCAGGCGTACGACTTCTTCGCCTGCTCGGTCCGGCCTGCCGCGGCGAGCGCGACGACCGTGTCCGCGGTGTTGCCGTAGTCGGGCTGGTCGGTGGCGCCGGGCAGGGCGGACTTCAGGTAGCCGGTCTTGGCGACCGTGCCGGCCAGGTACGTGGCGGCGTTCTGCGCGAGCTGCGCCGGGGTCTGCTTCTTGGCGGTGGCGCAGGCGGTTTTCGCGGGCGCCTTCCCGGCCGTCGTCACGAAGCCCTTGCCGAGCGCGCCGAGCACACCGGCGGCCGTGGCGTCCGCGTTGGCGACCAGCTTGCCCTTCTTGCCCGGCTGGTACGCGAACGCGCCACCGCCGTCCTGGTCGCAGGGGATGGACAGCTGCGCCAGCGCCGCGTACGGCGTCCCGCCGTCGGCGTGCAGCCGGGCCGTGTCCTGACCGGCCACGGTGAGCGCGCCGATGACGAGGGAGGTGGAGTTCGTGTCGCTGGGGGCGCCCGGCGAGTAGGCCCAGCCGCCGTCCTTGTTCTGCATCCCCTTCAGCCAGTACACCGCCTTCTCGACCTCACCGTCGTGCTCGCCGAGCGCGTTCAGGGCCTGGACGGCGGCGGCCGTGCTGTTCGTGTCGGCCGAGGCGCCCTTGCCCCCGCAGGGCTTGGCCGGGTCGGCACGGAAGGCGGCGAACCCCCCGTCGGGGCACTGCTGCTCGACCAGCCAGTTGATGGCCGACGCGGCAGGCCGTTCGCCGAGCGTCCGCTGGGCGAGCAGGGCCAGCGACTGGCGCCACACGCCGTCGTAGGTCGGGTCAGCCTTGCCGAACAGCCCGGCGGGGACGGTGACCTTCGGGGCCGGGGACGGGGACGCCCCGGCGGCCGTGGCGGGCGCGGCGGCGGCCAACACGCCTACGGCGGCGAGAGCCGCGGCACTGCGGCATACGTTCATGGTCGGCGACTGCCTCTCCCTGGGGGGAGCCGGCAGCGCACGGGAACACCCCGGGCGGCTCGGCTCCGTAAACCTCGACGGTGCCGTGCGCGGCGGGCCGCCGACGCACGTGAGCCGGTCAACGTCCCGTGCGAGGCAGTCCGGCTGACCGTTCTTCGACGGTTCAGGGTTGCGGGTCAGCGCCGGAATTACACCGGCTTCCCCCTGTACGGGTGTGATGACGACCCCGCCACTTTACCGGCAGCTCCGCGGCAGCTCGGAGTGGCTGTGGCCACACCGGGCCGGGGCAGTACGGTCACGCTCATGACGGTGACGGGGAAACTGATCGGATCGGGCCGTTCGGCCGATGTGTACGAGATCGACGACGCGTGGGTGCTGCGCCGGGACCGGGAGGGCTGGGGCAACGCGGCGGCCGAGGCTGACGTGATGGCGTACGTGCGACAGCACGGGTATCCGGTGCCGAGAGTACGGACCGACGGGTCGCGCACCGACCTGGTGCTGGAGCGGCTGTCCGGGCCGACCCTGCTGGGCGCGCTCGTGGAGGGCCGGGTGGGCGCGGCGGAGGCGGGCGCGCTGCTCGCCCGGTTGCTGCGCCGGCTGCACGCCGTACCGGGGAGGGACGCGGCCGACCCGGAGGCCCGTGTTCTGCATCTGGACCTGCACCCCGACAACGTGATGATGACTGCGGACGGGCCGCGGGTCATCGACTGGTCCAACACCGAGGACGGGCATCCGGGCCTGGACTGGGGGATGTCCGCGGTGATCCTCGCCCAGGTCGCCGTCGGCGACGAGCCCCTGGCCGACGCCGCCCGCGCGCTGCTCACCGCGCTGCTCGCCGACCCGTCCGACCTCACCGAGACGGGCCTGGCCGAGGCCCGCCGACGTCGGGCCGGCAACCCGACCATGACCCGCCGAGAGGTCGAACTCCTTGCAGACGCCGTGGAGTTGATTCGCTCGCTGGCCTTTCGGAAGGACTAGGCTGCGAACAGGTCGGACGTCGGGAGGATCGCGGCGGTCAGATGGACGGCCATGCGGCGCAGGGCCTGCGCGCATTCGTCGGTGTCGTCGCCGCTCACCACCCAGTGGGCGAGCCGGTCGGTGACGTTCGCGTGCGGGGCCGCCGTCACCGCGTCGCCGGCCCGCTTGGTGAGGAGCATGCGCTCGGCGGACGGCTCGTGCGCGACGGCGGGGTCCAGGTCCAGTCGGGTCAGCCGGCCGGTTGCGGCCGGGTAGGCGAACTGGATCGCGGCGGCCCGCTGCCGGGTGGGGGTCAGGTCCGGGTGGCGGCCGGTGGCCAGGGTCGCGGCGGCCCGCACGAGGTCCACGCCGGTGGCCAGCTCGACCAGCAGCGGGACCAGATCGCCGGGGAGGTGCGGGACGACGTCGGCGACACGCGGGCCGCGTTCGGTCAGCCGCAGGCCGACGCGTGCGACGGTGTGGGAGAGGCCGAGGGCGCGAACGGTCCGCTCGACGGCCTGGCGGCAGAACCGGTTGTGCAACAGCCCGTCGTGGGCGTGCACTTGGTGCCGCAGCGGCAGCCGGGCGGGCGGCGGGCCCAGTGCCGTACGGGTGAGCGCGGCGATGCGGACCTCGTCGTCCAGGACCACGGTCTCGGCGAAGACCAGCGGCCCCGTCATGTCCTTGGCCCCGGCCGGCGGCCCGTTGAGCCGGGTCAGCAGTGCGGACAACGACGCCCGGTCGGCGCAGGCCACGGCCGTCTCGGACGGCAGTCCGGGCAGCCCCAGCCGCTCGGCGATCCGTGCCGCCGTGGCCAGATGCTCCCTGCCCCAGGTCAGCAGGCCGCGCACCGGATGCCGGGCCGCGTACCGGGTGACCGCGTTGGTCGTCTGGGTCTCGTGGCGCGGGTCGGCCGCGATGTGCCCGGACAGAAAGGGCCGCGCCCAGGGCGGCGGGGCCGTGCCGACCAGCACCACCGGATGCGCCGCTGCGATCCGTGACAGGGTGAACTCGCCGTACTCGGCCCGTTGTTCCGCACCGAGGAGAAGGACAGGCTGCGCCATCGGTGCTCACCTTCATGGGAGAAGGCGGACAGAGTGACGCCCCGGATGCCGCTCCCCCATAGGCGGCACCCGAGGCGGGCCAGATCACGCTCTGTTCTTGCTCTGTGTGTCTTGATCCTCACCCGTCCCACCCTCAACTGTCAACAATTGCTGCCTCTTTGGGCAGGAAACCCTGCCGCGCCTGGTAGCCGGACGGGCGACCGGGTAGCCTCGCGTGAGCCCAGCCACCGAACCGACGACGACGCTACCCAGGGGGGACCTCGGTGAGTGACGCCCATGCCCCGCTGGCCGAAGCACTCGAGCTGCTGGGGGAGTTGACCGGCCGCCCCGGCCGGCTGCCCGAGGTGCTCGATGTCGCCGACCTCTCCTATCGCACCGGCATCCCGGTCGGCGTCGTCGTGGAGTTGCTCTCCGGCGGCCGGGCACCCGAGGCCGGTCTGGCCGAACGGGTGCGGCAGCGGCTGGACTTCATCCGCGAGACCCGGCGCCGTCCCGACGGCAAGCGGTACTCGCTGGACGAGCTGGCCAGGATCGCCGGGACCAGCCGGCAGTGGCTGAGCGAGTGGCGCAAGAGCGGCATGCCCGGCCTGGAACACACCGACCGGCTGCGCCGGTACTTCGGCCTGCCGGCGGGCTTCTTCACCGCCGACGAGCCGGAGGCGCTGTGCGAGGCCCTGAAGCCGGTGCTGCAGGGCCTGGGGGCCGATGCGGACCCGCTGGTGCGGCTGCGCGAGTGCGGCCTGGTGCGGCTCGCCGCACGCGCCCCGCAGATGAACGCCCGCCAGCTGACGGCCCTCGCCGACCTCGCCGAGATGATCATCTCCGCGGAGCGAGCGGGGGACGCCGGAGGCCCTGCGCCTGAGCACGCGGACCCCGTGCGGCGGAACTACACCGCCCGGTAGGCCACCGGCTCACTCCCCGCCACGGCCTCCGCCCTCCCCAGCTTCACCAGGCGCCGCAGATGCGCCTCGGCCTCCGAAACCGCGATGTTCCGTGAGCCGTACGGGATTTCGGGCCAGGGCCGGTTCCAGTCCATGCGCTCGGCCAGCTGCCAGGGGGTGAGCGGCTCGGAGAGCAGCGCCAGCAGGCCGTCCAGGCGGTCCGCGTGGTGGGCCAGCAACTCCCGCACCCGGCCCGGGGCATCGGTGAAGGCGTACTGGTGGGCCGGGAGGACTTCGGCCGGCATCAGGCGGCCCACCCGTTCCAGGGAGTCGAGGTAGTCCCCGAGGGGATCGGTCTCGGTCGCGTCGTCGGGGTCCTCGTACAGGCCGATGTGCGGGCTGATCTCCGGCAGGACGTGGTCCCCGCTGAACAGGCGTCCATGGCCCGGGAGTTGGGCCGGGTGCTCCTCCTCCAGGTGCAGGCAGACATGGCCGGGCGTGTGGCCCGGGGTCCAGATCGCGCGCAGTCTGCGGCCGGGCAGGTCGAGGAGTTCGCCGGGGACGATCTCCCGGTCCGGGAGGGCGGGGGAGAGGCCGGGCAGGGGGCGGGGGGTGCGGAGCGGCGCCAGGTGTGCCTCTGGGGCGCCGGCAGCCTCGAGTTTGGTGCTCATGTAAGTGAACCAGCGTTCCGGCCGGGCCTCCCGGGTGCGCCGCACGACCGCGGTGTCGGCGGCGTGCATCGCCACCCACGCGCTGGATGCCTCGCGCACCCTGGCCGACAGGCCGTGGTGGTCCGGGTGGTGATGCGTGATGACGACGCCGTACACCTCTGACACCGTCGTACCGCAGGCAGTCAGCCCCGCCGTGAGCGTGTTCCAGGACGCGGGATCGTCCCACCCGGTGTCGACCAGCACCGGGCCGCGGTCGGTCGCCACGACGTACACCAGCGTGTGGCCGAGGGGGTTGTCCGGGATGGGCACCGCCACGGACCGCACGCCTCCGCCGTGATCGAACGTCGTCGTCATCTGTCCTCCGCCCCACGGCCGTTGCTCACTATAACCAGAACTGATGCGGCGTCAGGTTGTCCACGAGAAAGACGATCCGCCGATTCCGCTTCCTGTTGATATTCGGTGACAATTCACCGATCTGAATATGAAGTTCCACCCAATAGGATCATTTTCGTCGCCACCCCCCACCCCGCCGAACACGGAAGCGCATCAGCGTCACACGGATGCGCCAGCGCCGGACCGGCGAGTAGTGGCACGCGGACCCATTCATTCCGGTATTCCGGTCACCGTTCCAAGGAGATTCCTCATGCTGAACGCATCCGCCCGCCGCCGCTCGCTCCTCGCCGCCTCGGTGCTCGTGAGCGCTCTGGGCGCCACCGCCGTGCTGCCCGCGGCGACCGCCTCCGCCGCTACCACCGTCACGTCCACCACCAACCCGGCCGCCCGCTACGCGGGCAAGGCCGTCCCCCTCGGCCAGCACATGGTGGCCGTCCTGCGCAACGACCCCCACGCCGGCGGTCCCGAGGCCTGGATCCGCGCGGTACCGGCGCACTGGCGCCAGGGTGACCCCTACATGTACCGCGTCCTGGCCAAGCTCGACCGCAACCACACCACGGCCGAACAGAGCGGCCTGTCCCTGCGCCTCGTGGGTGTCAACGGCTCGGCCCCCACACTCCGCGTGACGGCCGACGGCAGCACGCACGCCAACGCTCTGCCCAAGGTCGGCACCCCCGACGCACGGGGCTGCACCATCATCACGGATCAGTTCATCGGAGCCGGCACCGTCGCCGTGCTGAGCAACGGCCTCGACGGGCCGTCGGCGTTCTTCAAGGACGCCGGTGACGGCACGCGCTTCGGAGGGGTCGTCAACCGCGCGCACCCCGCGCTGCCGAAGAGCGCCGGCTTCGAAGCCCGCATCGTGAACTCGTACGGCCCGGCTCCCAAGCTCCTCACCAACATGGAGGGCGGAGGTCACCCCGCGAGCACGACGGACTTCCCGAAGCCGGGCTGCACCAACTGACGCGATGCTCCGGCACTGCCGGACCCGGCCCTGACCAGTGGTCCAGCCGCTGGTCAGGGCCCATCTGGCCCTAGGTCTGGCCTAGTTTGACTAGAACTGGTATCAGTTCTGAAACAGCGTCAGAAAGGGTGTCGGCCATGACCGAGTTCGTGGAGCACGGACAGCTGTTCATCGGTGGGGAGTTGACCGATCCCCTGGGCGGGGACGTCATCGAGGTGGTCTCCCCGCACACCGAGGAGGTCATCGGCCGGGTGCCGCACGCCGCGCGTGCGGACGTGGACCGGGCCATGGCCGTGGCGCGCCGGGCCTTCGACGAAGGCCCCTGGCCGCGCGCCTCGCCGGCGGAGCGGATCGAGGTCGTCACGCGCATCAAGGACGGCATCCTCGCCCGGCACGAGGAGCTCGCCCGGGTGATCTCCGCCGAGAACGGCTCCCCGTACTCCTGGAGCGTCCTCGCCCAGGCGCTCGGCGCGATGATGGTGTGGGACGCGGCGATCCGGGTCGCGGGGGAGTTCACGCACGAGGAGCGCCGGGACGGGGTCCTCGGCCCGATCCTGGTCCGGCGCGAGCCGGTCGGCGTGGTCGCGGCGGTCGTCCCCTGGAACGTCCCGCAGTTCGTGGCCGCCGCCAAGCTCGCGCCCGCGCTGCTGAGCGGCTGCACGGTCGTACTGAAGCCGTCCCCGGAGTCCCCGCTGGACGCGTACCTGCTGGGCGAGATCGCCCGGGAGGCCGGCCTGCCGGAGGGTGTGCTGTCGATCCTCCCCGCCGACCGTGAGGTCAGCGAGTACCTGGTCGGGCATCCCGGCGTCGACAAGGTCTCCTTCACCGGCTCGGTCGCGGCCGGCAAGCGCGTGATGGAGGTCGCCGCCCGCCACCTCACCCGCGTGACGCTGGAGTTGGGCGGCAAGTCGGCGGCGGTTGTGCTGCCGGACGCGGACCTGACGGCGGCCGTGTCGGGCATCGTCCCGGCGGCCTGGATGAACAACGGGCAGGCCTGCGTCGCCCAGACCCGCATCCTCGTCCCGCGCTCCCGCTACGACGAGTTCGCCGACGCCTTCGCGCAGGCGGCGAACGCGCTGAAGGTCGGCGACCCGCTGGACCCCGCGACCCAGGTCGGCCCGCTGGTCGCCGAGCGGCAGCAGCGGCGCAGCCTCGACTACATCCGCATCGGCCAGGAGGAGGGCGCCAAGATCCTCGCCGGCGGCGGCCGTCCGGCGGGCCTGGAGCGCGGCTGGTACGTCGAACCGACCCTCTTCGGCGACGTGGACAACAGCATGCGCATCGCCCGCGAGGAGATCTTCGGACCGGTGATCTGCCTGCTGCCGTACGGCGACGAGGCCGAGGCCGTGAGCATCGCGAACGACTCCGACTACGGCCTGTCCGGCAGCGTGTGGACCTCGGACGTCGAGCGCGGCATCGAGGTGGCCCGGCAGGTCCGCACCGGCACCTACTCCGTCAACACCTTCAGCCTGGACATGCTGGGCCCGTTCGGCGGCTACAAGAACTCCGGCCTGGGGCGGGAGTTCGGGCCCGAGGGGTACGGCGCGTACCTGGAACACAAGATGATCCACCTGCCGGCGGGGGCGTAGGGGATGGGCGACCGCTGGCACGTGGAGATCGACCGTTCCGTCTGCATCGGCTCGGCGCAGTGCGTCCACCACGCCCCGGGCGGCTTCCGCCTCGACTCCGCCCGCCAGTCCCACCCCGCCGAGCCGGACACCGACGCGAGCGAACAGGTCCTCGCGGCGGCCGAGAGCTGCCCGGTGGAGGCGATCATGATCACGCTGCTGGGCAGCGGCGAACCGGTCTACCCGCCGGAGGAGTAGCGGAGTCGGCGCTTCAGGGCGCCGTTCCCGGCTCCGTCAGGTCGATCAGGCGGCACACCGTCTCGATGTCGATCTTCACCTGGGCGATCGAGGCGCGGCCCGAGAGCCAGGTGATGAGGGCCGAGTGCCAGGTGTGTTCGATGACGCGGACCGCCGAGAGCTGTTCCGGGGTGGGGTGTTCCAGGCCCATCGCGTCCAGGATGATCAGGGTCGTCTGGCGGGAGACCTGGTCCACCTCGGGGCTCACGCTGCGGTCGGCGAAGGTGAGGGCGCGGACCATGGCGTCGGCCAGGTGCGGTTCGCGCTGCAGGGCGCGGAAGGCCCGCATCAGGGTCTCCGCGACCCGCTCGGCGGCCGTGTCGCCCGCCGGCGGCTTCTTCCGCAGGGTGCCGTGCATGTGCTCCAGCTGGTCCTGCATGGTGGCGACCAGCAGATGCACCTTGGAGGGGAAGTAGCGGTAGAGCGTGCCCAGGGCCACCTGGGAGGACTCCGCGACCTCCCGCATCTGCACCGCGTCGAAACCGCCCCGGCTGGCCAGCTGGGCGCACGCGTGCAGGATCCGGCGGCGGCGGGCCTCCTGCCGCGCGGTGAGCGGCGGCGAGGCGGGCCGGACCGTACTGGCTTCCCCCTTGGATTCCGCAGGCATGGGTCCCGTTCCGTGACAGTCGGTGAGGGCGTCTACAGGGCACGTGATCAGACAGCAGGGCGGGGCTTCCGGCCGTGGCGTGAATCACCTGATCCACTGCTCACAGTGCTCCTACCTGCCGGTAGATTCAGAGCCTCTTGAACGATCAAGTCTGAAACTTGTTCTAGATTAGCGTCCCGTCATAGTCTCGCGGGACAGTGCAGGCAGAAGGGGGCACAGAGTGACCGCTGAGGCCCGGGCTGCGGGCGCCCACAGGGATCCCGCGGCCGACGGCGAGCGACCGCTCGACATCGCGCTCCTCACCTACAAAGGGAACCCGTTCTGCGGCGGCCAGGGTGTCTACGTACGGCACCTGTCGCGTGAGCTGGCCCGCCTCGGTCACCGCGTCGAGGTCATCGGCTCCCAGCCGTACCCCGTACTGGACGAGAGCGACGCCTACGCCGGCCGGCTCAGCCTGACCGAGCTGCCGAGCCTCGACCTCTACCGCCAGCCCGACCCCTTCCGCACCCCGAAGCGGGGCGAGTACCGGGACTGGATCGACGCCCTGGAGGTCGCCACCATGTGGACCGGCGGCTTCCCCGAGCCGCTCACCTTCTCGCTGCGTGCCCGCCGCCATCTGCGCTCCCGCGCCGGCGAGTTCGACGTCGTCCACGACAACCAGACGCTCGGATACGGGCTGTTGGGTGACGTCGGCGCGCCCCTGGTCACCACCATCCATCACCCCATCACCGTGGACCGGCAGTTGGAGCTGGACGCGGCCGAGGACCGCAAGCGCCGCCTGTCCGTGCGCCGCTGGTACGCCTTCACCCGGATGCAGAAGCGCGTGGCCCGCCGCCTGCCCTCCGTGCTCACCGTCTCCGGCACCTCCCGCCAGGAGATCGTCGACCATCTCGGCGTCCGCGACGACCGCATCCACGTCGTCCACATCGGCGCCGACACCGACCTGTTCGCGCCGAATCCGGCCGTCCCCCAGGTGCCCGGACGGATCGTCACCACCTCCAGCGCCGACGTGCCGCTCAAGGGCCTGGTCTTCCTCGTGGAGGCGCTCGCCAAGGTGCGCACCGAGCACCCGGCCGCCCACCTCGTCGTCGTCGGCAAGCGCCCCACCGAGGGCCCCGTCGCCCAGGCCATGGAGCGCTACGGCCTCGAAGGCGCCGTCGAGTTCGTCAAGGGCATCTCCGACGCCGAACTGGTCGACCTGATCCGCTCGGCCGAGGTCGCCTGCGTGCCCTCCCTGTACGAGGGCTTCTCGCTGCCCGCCGCCGAGGCCATGGCCACCGGGACCCCGCTGGTCGCCACCACCGGCGGCGCGATCCCCGAGGTCGCGGGCCGCGACGGCGAGACCTGCCTGGCCGTCCCGCCCGGTGACGCGGACGCCCTGGCCGCCGGGCTGACCTGGCTGCTCGGCGACCCGGAGCTGCGGACACGGCTCGGCCGGGCCGGCCGGCAGCGCGTCCTCGACCGCTTCACCTGGGCCCGGGCCGCCGAGGGCACCGTGGCCCGCTACCGCGAGGCCATCGCCGGCTCAGGCGGCCCGCGCCCCGAGCCGCACACCGAGGGCCGCCCCGCGGCCACCACAGGCGTCTACACCGAAAGCAGGGCCACGTGCTGACCGTCGACTTCTCCCGGTTCCCGCTCGCCCCGGGCGACCGTGTCCTGGACCTCGGCTGCGGGGCCGGCCGGCACGCCTTCGAGTGCTACCGGCGCGGCGCGCAGGTCGTGGCCCTCGACCAGAACGCCGAGGAGATCCGCGAGGTCGCCAAGTGGTTCGCGGCGATGAAGGAGGCCGGAGAGGCCCCCGAGGGCGCCACCGCCACGGCCATGGAGGGCGACGCGCTCGCGCTGCCCTTCCCGGACGAGTCCTTCGACGTCGTCATCATCTCCGAGGTGATGGAGCACATCCCCGACGACAAGGGCGTCCTCGCCGAGATGGTGCGCGTGCTCAAGCCGGGCGGGCGCATAGCCGTCACTGTGCCCCGCTACGGCCCCGAGAAGGTCTGCTGGGCGCTGTCCGACGCCTACCACGAGGTCGAGGGCGGCCACATCCGCATCTACAAGGCCGACGAGCTGGTGGCGAAGATCCGCGAGGCGGGCCTGAAGCCGTACGGCAGCCACCACGCGCACGCCCTGCACTCGCCGTACTGGTGGCTGAAGTGCGCGTTCGGCGTCGACAACGACAAGGCGCTGCCCGTGCGGGCGTACCACAAGCTGCTGGTCTGGGACATCATGAAGAAGCCGCTGGCCACCCGGATCGCCGAGCAGGCGCTGAACCCGGTCATGGGCAAGAGCTTCGTGGTCTACGCGACCAAGCCGCACCTGCCCCGGGTCGACGAGAGCGCCGAGGCCGCCGCGACCTCCGAGGCGGTCGCCAAGTGACCACCCCCCGGACAGAACACCTGGTCCTGCCCGGGGTCCTCACCGCCGAGCAGGCCGCCGCGACCGTCCGTGGCATCCTCGCCGTACAGCGGGAGGACGGCGCGATCCCGTGGTTCCGCGGCCACCACCTCGACCCGTGGGACCACACCGAGGCCGCCATGGCCCTGGACGCGGCCGGCGAGCACGAGGCGGCCGAGCGGGCGTACAGCTGGCTCGCGCGCCACCAGAACGAGGACGGCTCCTGGTACGCCGCCTACGCGGACGGCGCCCACGACGACGTCACCGACCGCGCCCGCGAGTCGAACTTCGTCGCCTACATAGCCGTCGGCGTGTGGCACCACTATCTCGCCACCGGGGACGACACGTTCCTCGACCGCATGTGGCCCACCGTCTACGCGGCCGTGGAGTGGGTGCTCGCGCTCCAGCAGCCGGGCGGCCAGATCGGCTGGCGGCGCGAGGACGACGGCACACCCACCGCGGACGCCCTGCTCACCGGCAGCTCCTCCGTCCACCACGCCCTGCGCTGCGCCCTGGCCATCGCCGAGCAGCGTGAAGAGCCGCAGCCCGACTGGGAGTTGGCCCTTGGTGCGCTGCGGCACGCGATCCGCCGGCACCCGGAGCGGTTCCTCGACAAGGACCGCTACTCGATGGACTGGTACTACCCCGTCCTCGGCGGCGTGCTGACCGGCGCGGAGGCCAAGGCCCGCATCGAGGCCGACTGGGAGCGCTTCGTCGTCCCCGGCTACGGCGTGCGCTGCGTGGTGCCCAACCCGTGGGTGACCGGCGGCGAGTCCAGCGAACTCGCCCTGGCGCTGTGGGCGATGGGCGAGTCCGACCGGGCCCTGGACATCCTCCAGTCCATCCAGCACCTGCGCGATCCGGACAGCGGCCTGTACTGGACCGGGTACGTCTTCGACGACGACGCGATCTGGCCCCTCGAACTCACCACGTGGACGGCCGGCTCCCTCCTGCTGGCCGTCGCCGCCCTCGGCGGCCACGACGCCACGTGCGCGGTGTTCGGCGGCGACCACCTGCCGACGGGCCTGGACCCCGACTGCTGCACATAGTTCAGCGCAGCCGGTTGGCGATGGCATGGCCCACGAACAGGTAGAGCACGGCGGCGAGGCCGTAGCCGACGACCACCCGAGCCCATTCCTGGTCGAAGGTGAAGATGTCCTGGGTCCAGCCCGCCAGCTGCACGGCCACGTCGTGGATGAACCGGACCACACCGTTGGACCGGTTCGCGTGCACCAGGTACAGCAGGATCCACAGACCGAGGATCAGCGCCACGACGTCGGCGACGCCTGCGATGACCCGCCCGGCCGGATTCCCGCCGCGGTAGCGATATCGAGGGGTCATACCTGCCTGATTACCGCGAAACGGATGATTAAACCATCAACGGTTTCCTCCGGGCAGACCCGAACGGGCTCCCCTGAGTCGCGCACACCGGCCGGCCGGGGGAGCCTGCCGGAGGAAGCAATCGCTCGGGGAGGACACGTCGGGAGGACCCCGTGCCCGTACCGATACGACGTCTTGCCGTGGCGCTCACCCTGTGCTGCGCCCTGCTGGCCGGTTCCACGGCCTGCGGAAGCAGCGAGAAGAGCAGTGGGCGGGACACGACGGCGGTGACCGCCGTGCCGGCCGCCGTCACCCCCAGCCCGACGACGTCCGCCGAGCGCCAGAAGTTCGCCAAGACCCGGTTCGTGGCGAACGCGGCCCTGGCGGCCGGCGCGACCTACCAGTGGATCGTGAAACCCTGGAAGGCGGGCAAGTTCAAGAAGGGCGCCCACGGCCGCAAGACGACCCTGGTCAAGGCCGGTCTCGCCGGCGCCTTCACCTACAACCGGCTCAAGGCCGCCGTCCGCAACGCCAAGGGTGACCCGGCCCTCTCCAAGGCGCTCGCCCCGCTCAGCGCCGGCATCGAGGCCCTGAAGGGCCTGCCGTCCAAGCTCCGCGCGGGCGACGCCGGCGCGGTCAACTCCTTCAGCGACGTCATCGGCAAGGTGAAGGACGCGGGCGCGAGCGCCGGCGCCCCGGTCAAGGACCAGGTGCCGTCCGCCTCCCAGCTGACCAAGGGGTAGGCCTAGGAGTTCAGCTCCGCCAGCACCCGCAGGGTATGGGGGTCCGGTGCCAGGGCCAGCAGGTCCGTCACCGGGCCCTTGCGCCACAACTCCAGCCGTTCGGCGATGCGCCCGCACGGGCCCACCAGGGAGATCTCGTCGGCGAAGGCGTCCGGCACGGCCAGTACGGCCTCCTCGCGCCGACCGGCGAGGAACAGCTCCTGGATCCGCCGCGCCTCCCGCTCGTACCCCATGCGCGCCATCAGGTCGGCGTGGAAGTTGCGGGCCGCGTGGCCCATACCGCCGATGTAGAAGCCGAGCATGGCCTTCACCGGCAGCAGCCCCTCGGCCACGTCGTCGCAGACCCGCACCTGGGCCAGTGGCGCCACCAGGAACCCCTCGGGCAGCTCCCGCACCGCCTCTCCGTACACCTCGGGCCGGCTCGGCGCCCAGTACAGCGGCAGCCAGCCGTCGGCGATCCGGGCCGTCTGCGCCACGTTCTTCGGCCCCTCCGCGCCCAGCAGCACCGGCAGGTCGCGGCGCAGCGGGTGCGTGATCGGCTTCAGCGGCTTGCCGAGCCCCGTGCCGTCCGGCCCCCGGTACGGCAGCGGATGGAACCGCCCGTCCGACGTCACCGGCGCCTCCCGCCGCAGCACCTGCCGTACGACGTCCACGTACTCCCTGGTCGCGGTCAGCGGCGACTTCGGGAACGGGCGGCCGTACCAGCCCTCCACCACCTGCGGCCCCGACAGGCCGAGGCCGAGCAGCATCCGCCCGCCCGAGAGATGGTCCAGGGTGAGCGCGTGCATCGCGGTGGTGGTCGGGGAGCGCGCCGCCATCTGCGCAACCGCCGTACCCAGCCTGATCCTTGAGGTCTGCGCGGCGATCCAGGTGAGCGGGGTGAAGGCGTCCGAGCCCCAGGACTCCGCCGTCCACACGGAGTCGTACCCGAGCCGCTCCGCTTCCTGCGCGAGCGCCACATGGTCCGCGCCCGGACCGCGTCCCCAGTAACCGAGTGCCAGACCGAGCCGCATGCGCCACGCCTCCTGACGAAGTGTCAGTTCAGGGCTGCCGACTGTACGACAACGGCCCCCCACCCGGAAGGGCGAGGGGCCGTGTCGCAGTTGGCTGCTCGTGTCAGCCGCGCTGTATCCCGGAGGTGTCCTGGAGCACGCCACGGCGGCCGTCCTGGGTCTGTGCGACCAGCGCGGCACCGCGCTGCTCGACCGCCAAGTACCAGGTGCCGGGCGCCAGTTCGGCGATCGTGTTGGGCGAGCCGTCCTCCGCGAACAGCGGGCGGGCCGCCGGGACGGCGAACCAGAACGGCGAGAAGTCCGCGGCGGCCGGCTGCGGCTGCGCCGGAACGGCGGGCTGAGGACCGGCCTGCGGGCCGGGCTGCCCGAACGGCTGACCCGGCTGCGGCTGGGCGCCGTACGGCTGCTGCGGGGCGGCCGGGGCGCCGGGGTAGCCGTAACCGCCGGGCGGCTGGGCGCTGTACGGCTGCGGGGCCTGCGGCTTTGTGGCCGGGACCAGCCCGGCCTTGAGGGCCGGGACGAGGGGCGTGGCGACGGCGGCGGCAGCCATGATGAGCGTGGCGACGAGGGCGAGGATCAGGCCCGTGCCGGCGTCGGGCGCGTGACTGTCCGAGCCGCCTCCGACGTTGTTCAGACCGCCGACCGGGTCGATGACGTTGCCCAGCGCGCTCCATGCGGCGAACACCGTGAACGCGGCACCGAATGCGCCGAGTTCGAGACCCGCGACCTTCGGCGGCTGCGGCAGCGCGCGGGAGAGCACGACGAGCGCGGCGCCGATGATCCCCGCCAGGACGACGCCCATCAGGACCGGGCCGCTCTCCCAGAGGTTCGGCAGGTCGACGTCGTCAGGGATGCCGTCGTACGAGTAGTTGTCGAGGAACGACGCGATGAACAGCAATACCGCTGCCCCGATCACCACGCCGTCGCCTCTAGTGAGGGAGCGGATATTCACTTCAAAGGTCCTTCGTAGGTCGTCTCGTCGTCGGTAGACACTATCGTCCGCGTGATCACGGTGCAGGGCCGGATCCGCCCGCGGTCACGACTCGCGCAGGAAACTCACGATTCCGTCAGAGATCCCTCGCGCCGCGAGCTGCCGCCAGGCGCCGCTGGTCAACAGTGCCGCGTCCTTGCTATCCCGCATGTTGCCGCACTCGATGAACACCTTGGGCACTGTTGACAGATTGAGACCACCCAGGTCCTTACGTGTGACAAGACCGGTACCGCCGCCAAGGTAGTTGGAGGGCGGCTCGCTCGTGACGCGGAGGAAGTTGCCCGCCACGCGCTCACCGAGATCGCGCGAAGGGCCCACGATCGGGCGGGTGTCGGCGGCGCCCGCGTGCACGGCGCCCGGCAGGATCACATGGAAGCCGCGGTTGCCCTGTGCCGAGCCGTCGGCGTGGATGGAGATGGCCGCGTCCGCGCGCGCGGTGTTCCCGATCCGCGCCCGCTCGTCGACGCACGGCCCCCAGGCGGGACTCGTGCCGTCGTGGGTCAGCTTCACCGTGGCACCCAGCTTCTCCAGCAGCGTGCGCAGCCGGTGCGCGACGTCCATGCTGAACCGGGCCTCGGAATAACCGGAGTTGGTGGATGTCCCGGTCGTGTCGCATTCCTTCCAGTTCGTCCCGATGTTCACCTTGCGGTTGATCTCGGTCGCATGCTGGGAGTTGCCCGGGTTGTGCCCCGGGTCGATGACGACGACCTTGCCCTTGAGCGGCTTGGCTCCGGCGGGCACGGGGGCGGGGGGCGACTGGTTCGGGCCCTTGGCGTCGTCGCTCGGGGCGGCCGACGGGGCCGACGTCGCCGACGGGGAGGCGGACGCGGGGGCGGCCGTGCGGTCCGGGTGCCCCGAACCGCCGCCGCCCACCTGCCCGTACACCACCCATCCGAGCAGCGCGCCCGGCACCAGCACGGCGAGCGTCACGGTCAGCGGGCCACGCCGGGGGCGGCGCGGCTGCGGGTAATCGAACTCGGGGCCTACGTACGACACGTCAGCCACCATACCTGGCATCCATGGCGTGCATAGGGGTTAACGAGGAAGTCGAAACCCCAGGTCAGAGGCCCCGAAAGTGCTCACGCGCACACAGTCTGTGAGACACGCGTGAGACGGCGTACTGCCGGTGCGGGAACACCGGCAGCGCCTAGATCCGACCCTTCTTCACCAAGGAGTCAGACCATGGGTACCAAGGTACAGCCCGTCGCTGCCCTCCCCGCGATTCCGCAGCAGCCGACGGCCGCCGACCAGTCGCTGAACAACGTGCACCCGTTCCCGGCGATCGCGCCGGGGTACCGGCTGGCGCCGGTGAAGGTGGAGCACACCAGCGGCACCTCGACCATCGTGTACATCGAGTGCCCGACGTGGTGCGACGAGGACCACGTCGTCGAGTCTGTGCGCGCCGTCGAGGACGTCATGCACCGGACCGGCGGGGTCAACGTGTACGTTCCGACCTTCGGATATGGCGCCTACCCGGTGCAGCTGCACGCCTGGATCGAGAGCGACCCGGTCGCCAAGGATCCGAGCTTCAAGGCCGCGCACATCGCTGTCTCGGACGTCACCGGTGACGAGGGTGCGCACATCACGCCGGAGATGGCGGAGAAGCTGGCCGACGACCTGATCGGCTTCGCCTCGGAGCTGCGGCACCTGGCCCGCACCGCCCGCCTGGCGAACCGCGGGGGCGACGTCTGATGCCGCGCCGTAACCGCAACGTGAACCGGTCCCGCTACCAGGTCGAGTCCGTCGACCTGTCCCGCGTCGAGCCGACCCCGGAGCTGCCGCCGCTGCCCAAGAACCCGGCCGACCGCCGCCGCGCCCTGCGCGTCCGGGGGTGGTGAGGGTGAGCAGCGAGGAGGAGAGGGCGCAGCAGTTTGTCGAGCGCCACTACCCGGCGGTTGCCCGCTTCCTGGCGGCCCGCACGGTCACCCTGGACACGATCGACCACGGCCCGGTTGAGGTCGAGTGCCCCACCTGGTGCATCGGCCATGGCTGGCAGGTGGGCGCTGGTATCGGCCGGAACGACATCACGCACCGGTCGGTGCGGGTGAAGGCCGGCACGGCCATGGACGACGACCGGTGGCTGCCGATGCTGACGGCCAGCGTCTCGTGGGCTCCGTTCCGGGAGCTGGTGCCGGTGATCTCGCTGGTGCTGGACGCGGAGGGCGACTTCGCCGCCGAGGATGGCCGCCACATCGCCGAGGGCCTGCGCGTGGCCGCGTGCCGTGTCGAGGCCCTGGCTGCGGAGGCGATCCGCCTGCGGGGTGAGAGCGCGTGAAGGCCAAGTGGCCGGTGCGCCGGCCGACCGAGCATGCCGCCCTGCGTGCGGTGTGCCGGTCGGCCCGGCCCCTCCCCCCTGTCCCTGCCCTGATGGCGGCGCTGCTGGAAGCGAGCGAGCGCCGTGACCGTGAGGGCTTCTGCCTGGCCGCGCATCGTGTGGTGCGCGCTGCTGCCCCGGAGGTGGGCGAATGAAGCGCAACCCGACCCGGGCCCTGGCCATTGCGGCCGGGCTGGTGATTGTGGCTCTGACCGCTGCCGCGTTCTGGCTGTCCTACGCGCATCTCGCGGAGGTGGCGCGTAGGCACGGGCTCAGCGGCGCCCCGGTGAGGGCGTGGGCGTGGCCGGCGACCCTGGACCTGTTCATCGTGGCGGGTGAGCTGCTGATGCTGCGGGCGGCGGTTGGCCGCCGCGGGGTCGACTGGTGGGCTGTGGGTCTGACGGTCGCCGGTTCGGGCGGTTCGATCGCCTTGAACGTGGCGGGTGTCGGTTCTCACGCGGACCCGCTGAACTATGTGGTGGCTGCTGTGCCGCCCACGGCCGCGCTGCTGGCGTTCGGTGCCCTGATGAAGCAGATTCACCAGGCCCTGACCGATCACACCGAGCCGAACTTCGTGGATGTTGTCCATGAGGTTCCGGTAGCCGAGGTGGACGTCGAGCAGCTACCAGAGCCGGTGGAGACGCCGCGCCCGCTGCCCGAGGTTGTACCGGCTGGGGCCCGGCTGCTGCCGATCGTGGCCCGGCCTCAGCTGGTCGAGGCGACCACCGAGGTGACCAAGCCGCAGTACCGGCTCGACCACTTCGCCGAACGCTACGTGCCCGTCGAGGACGCCCCGAAGGTGGTCACCCCTTCGCCCTCATTCACGTCCACGTGGGACGTGTACAAGGCCGTGGACCTCCCCAAGAAGATGACCGCTGCGGTGGCTGCCGAGCAGCCCCGCGAGGTGGTCACCGAGGTGATCACTCTCAGCCCGGCTGAGCTGCGCAGGAAAGCCCGCAGCCTCAATAAGGAAGCGGTCAAGTCGACTGGACGCTCGGTGACCATCAAGGCGCTGCAGGACGGACTCGGTCTCTCCCGCCGGGACGCGGCCGATCTGCGCCGCGAAGTGGTCATGGCCGCACTCGTCACCGGGGAGGCCCAGTCGTGAAGTGGGTCATCCTTGGCGCCCTGCTCGGGCTGCTGATCGCCGTCCCGTCCACCGCCACGCTGCTCGGCGCCGGCCTCGCCTGGCTGGTCGGCCAGCCCCTGCTGCTGGCGTTCGGTCTCGGTCTCGCCGTCCGCCCGCACCTGCCCCGGCTGCGGAGGTGGGCCCGATGAGCGACGCCATCGAGAAGGCCGCCCGGGATGCGGTCGAGGCCGCCGACAACACCGAGCTGGTCAAGCAGATCGCTGCCGTCCTGGCCGCCCAGCAGTTGCTCAACCAGCAGCCGCCGGCTACCTGCCAGCACCACCAGGCGCAGCCGTTCGACGCGAAGAAGTGGCTCGTCATCGGCGGGGTCGTCGTCTCGGTCGGCCTGGCCGGCGCCCTGTTCGCCGTGGCCATCGCCATCGGAGCGACCTGCGCCACGGCCTGCCTGCTCATCCTCCGTTCTCTGTACCGCGACTACCAGAAAGGCAAGTGACCATGAGCCACCGAATCCACGTCGTGCCCGCCCGGGGCGGACGTAAGTACCAGTACGTGTGCACCTGCGGCGCCCGCGGCTGGGAAACCGAAAGTTCCTACCGTGCGCAGCAGATGGGCCAGCAGCACGAGAAGAAGGCGAGGGGCTGATTGTGGCTGCCACCCAGCACGATCCGCACAACATGCGTGAGCTGGCCGCGACGGTGGTCCTTGGCTATCGCATCGCCCGTCGGCAGGAGAAGGGCAAGTCCACGAAGGCCCTGGAGAACCGCGTCGACCGGATCCGCGAGAAGGCGCAGGAGCGCGAGGACCAGCGCGGCAAGAAGTAGCTACGCCACGGGGCGGCCGTCCAGCCGGCAAGCAGCCGGCCGCCCCGTGTCTCCCATCCCTCCGCAGAGAGAAGGAACCGCCAGCATGACCCAGACCGTCCCGGAGCGGGTAAACGGGCACGTCAAGCCGCAAGTGTCCCTGCTCAAGTTCGCCCCTGAGACGACCGCTGAAGCGCTGGCTCCGGCCGCGGTGGAGCCGAGCAAGGAGACGGCCGCGCCGCGGCGTCGGGTCCGTATCGACTCGCTGCGCCGTGTCGTCGTCGAGACCCGCACGAACCCCGCCTACCGGTTCACCGTCCGCCACGGCTCCTACCTATGGGGCGGTACCCGGATCCTGGCACGTCGGACCTGGGACGGCCGGACCGCGGCCCGATATGAGCGGATGATGCGCATCGCCGAGGCCGGCGGCAACGAGGAACTCGTCCGCGAGTGGGAGCAGCGCATCAGCAGCTACCGGGCAGCCCGGCAGAAGCGGCGCATGGAGCTCCTGCAGCTGGCCCTGAACGCACCGAAGGCGCTGCTCTCCGCGGCCGTCGCCGGCACGGGGCTGCTGCTGTTCATCGGCATCCTGCTGGCCTGGGCGAACCACGACGTGCATGACGTCCTGGCCCCGCTGAATGCTGTGATCGGGTTCATCGGCATGGTCGCGTGGATCGTGTCCGTGATCTGGGATCCGCTGCTGTTCGCGCTGCCCTGGCTGGCCCTGGGCGGAGTGTGGGCGGTCGGCCGCAACCAGCGTTCCGCCCCGAGCTGGGCGCTGCCGGTCGACGGCGGCGACGAGCGGGACGTCGTCCCCGACGAGAACGCCATCATGCGCGCGCTCGGCAACCTGGGCATCGCCCCGCTGAACAAGGCCATAAAGGCTGGCTGGCGGCCCCGTTGGGTGCAGCCGACAACCCGGTCCGGGAACGGCTGGCACACCCAGCTGCAGCTGCCCGAGGGCGTACCCGTCGAGATGGTCAACGGCAAGAAGAAGGTGCTGGCCCACAACCTGATGCGCAAGCCGGTCGAGGTGTGGCCGACCGAGCCGCCCACCCAACCCGGCATCCTCGACCTGTGGGTGGCCGACCAGGGCTCCCTGTCCGGCCCGGTGCCGCCGTGGCCGCTGCTCAAGGAGGGAACCACCGACTACTTCAAGGGCGTGCCTGTCGCCGTCTCCCAGCGCGGCGAGCCCATCATCGGCCAGCTCATGGCCAAGAACTGGATCGTCGGCGGCATCATGGGCTCCGGGAAGACGTCCATCGTCGTGTCCCTGCTGCTCGGCGCGATCCTCGACCCGCTCGTTGAGGCCGAGGTGTACGTCATGGCCACGAACATCGACTACGACCCGCTCAAGCCGCGCCTGAAGACGCTGGTCAAGGGCGACGACAAGGAGCAGTTGAAGGCCGCCCTGGACCGGCTGCGCTCCCTGACCACCGAGGTCACCGAGCGCGGCAAGCTGCTGGAGGAACTCGGCGGCAAGTCGCCGAAGCTCACCCGCGAGATGGCCCTGAAGGACACGCGGATGCGGCCCCGGGTCGTCGTCTTCGACGAGTGCCACGAACTGTTCATGGACAAGGACTACGGCAAAGAGGCCGCTGAGCTGGCCATTCGCGTGATGAAGAAGGCCCGCAAGGTCGGTATCACCCTGATCTGGGTGACCGTGTCGCCGACGGCGGACAGCATCCCGC
This sequence comes from Streptomyces sp. NPDC002676, assembly GCF_053592455.1. Classification (NCBI taxonomy): domain Bacteria; kingdom Bacillati; phylum Actinomycetota; class Actinomycetes; order Kitasatosporales; family Streptomycetaceae; genus Streptomyces; species Streptomyces sp. NPDC002676. The sequence continues at coordinate 863,692 of NZ_JBSFVT010000001.1, forward strand.
GGGACGTCACCCGCAACACGTCGCATCGTGTGGCGTTCGCGGTCGGCGACCAGGTCGCCAACGACGGCCTGCTCGGCTCCGGCAAGTACAAGGCCGGCATCCGGGCGACCGAGCTGGTTCCCGGCCAGGACATCGGCACCGCGGTCACCTACGGCTTCACCAGCAAGCCGTTCGAGGTGATCCGCGCGTACTACGTCGCGCGTGACGAGGAGAAGGGCATCGACGAGGTGACGCCGGTGGTCGAGCGGGCGATGGGCCTGTACGACGGCACCGGGCCCGCGGTGGAGCCGACGTTCGAGCCAGCCGACCCGCTCGCCGACGTCGCGGCCGTCATTGGCGACGAGCCGCGCATGCTCACCCAGGAGGTTCTGCAGCGGCTCGCCGAGCGGAACCCGGACGCCTACCGCGGGTGGGGGTTCGCCGATCTGAAGAGTGCCCTGGAGCCCTACGGGGCCGAGCAGTACAAGTCCGGCGGCAAGTCGATGGTGGCCCGCGACCGCGTCCAGGACGCCATCCTCGAGCGGCTCGCCGAGGACGAAGAAGACGAGGGAGCCGACGAGATCTGAGGGAGTTCTCCCTCACCGCATCCCTGTACAGCCTCCCTCGGAGTGACCTGCACAAACAGCCTTCCAGGGAGGCAAGGGAGGCAACGCCGAAGGGGCGTCCGGAGGCCCGGAAACGGGCTTCTGGGCGCCCCTTTTTGCGTCCCTCCCTCGAAGACGTCAGCAGGCAGGGCCGACGGACACCTGCACGTTCTTCAGCCGCTTGGCGGGCGTGGCGTCGGCGTTGTAGCCCGGGTTGTCGCTCGCCCACGCCGCCTGTGTGCAGGTGCCGGGCGTCGTCGGTGACGCCTTCGGCAGCCACTGGAACGTCGTCTCGCAGGTCCCCAGGTAGTAGTTGCCGAGAACCTGTGCGCTGTCGGGCATGCCCGGCACCTTGTACCAGACGATGACGTCCCGCGTCGGCGAGCACTCCTTCGAGTGAGACGGCTTCGGCTTCGGCTTGGCCGTATGGGACGGGCTGGGCGTGGGCGCGGTGACGGAATGGCTGCTCCGTGTGGCCCGCGGGGTCGGCGCGTGCGCCGGCTTCGACGCGGTGTCCGATCCTCCGGAGCCGCATGCGGCGGTGAGCAGGATGGCGGCGATGGGCAGGATGATGCGGCGCACGGGCCCCCCTCGTTCTCGGCTGTGCGAAGTGCGGCAACACAGTGGCACCTGCACGCGAGCAGCGGGGGCGTGTTGCCTGACTGTGACCCGTTGAGGCGGCGCCGAGCAGCAGGCCCTGGGCGCAGGGGCATTTCGCGTTTCACAGGCCATCACATGAGAGTGGCCTCGCCCCATACCCTGGCAGTGGTGAGCTGTACAGGAGAGGGGCAAGGCCGTGACGTCTTCAGATGCTACCCCGGACCCGTTCGCCGAACCGATGGCGTTCGGTCAACGCATGCAGATTCTGCGCCAGCGACGCGGCATGAGCCGCACCGTCCTCGCCGGCTTCCTCGACAAGTCCCCGTCATGGGTCAAGCAGGTCGAGGCCGGACAGATTCAGGTACCGAAACTTCCCATGATCCTACGCATTGCGGAGGTTCTCCGCGTCCGCGATCTCGCCGACCTCACCGGCGACCAGTCCCTGCACGTCGACCTGTTCATCGGCCCTGGGCATCCCTGCCTGCCTGCCGTGCGCGCGGCCGTCGACGCTTTCCCGCTCACCGCCGACCGGCAGGCGCCCACCGCCGCACACCTGCAGCACCGGCTCGCCCGCGCCTGGACCGCCCGCCACCAGGCACCCAACCATCGGGAAGTCGTGGGCCAGCTGCTACCGGACCTGATCCGGGACGCTCAACTCGCCGTCCGCCAGACGGAGACGGCCGCCGACCGGCGCGCCGCTCAGGCGGTGCTGTCCGAGGTGTACAGCCTGTGCCAGTTCTTCGTCGCCTACCAACCCGACTCGGCCCTGCTCTGGCGGGTCGCCGAACGCGGCATGGTCGCCGCTCAGGAGTCCGAGGATCCGCACGCCATCGGGGTCGCCGCATGGCTGACCGCGCAGGCCCATCGGGACGGCGGTCCCGGGCACTTCGAGGCGGCGGACGCGGTCACGATGGAGGCGCTGCGCTACCTGGAGCCGCGCCTGCCCGATGCCAGCGACCCGGTACACGCCATTGCCGGAGCCCTGCAGTTCGAGGCGGGGTACACGGCGGCACGCCGCGGCGAGACCGGTACCGCATGGGCGTGGTGGGACAAGGCGGAGAAGACCGCGAAGAAGCTGCCCACCGACTACTACCACCCGGTGACGTCGTTCTCTCGGGCCATCATGGGCGCGCACGCCGTGACCGTGGCCGTGGAACTGCGGGCCGGCGGCGAGTCGGTACGGCAGGCCGCGAAAGCGGACGCCGTCACCATCCCTTCGAGGCCGCGGCGGGCGCGGCACCGCATCGAGGAGGCCCGCGGCTACCAGCTGGACGGACAGCCGGACGTGGCCCTTGCGACGCTCGCCAAGGCGCACGAGGCCGCACCGGAGACCATCAAGTACAACGGGTACGCCCGCAGGATCGTGCTGGAGGAGACGGAGGCGAAGCAGCCGGAGCGCCGACGCCGGGCCTCGGAACTCGCGGTGAAGCTCGGCCTGCTAGCCGCCTGACCAGTTCGCACACGTGAGCGAGGGGCAGGAATCCTGCCCCTTCTCCGTTTCCGGCGCTTCTACGGTCAGTGACGAAGCGATCACTGATGCCGGGGAGTGCAGCATGGCCAGCAATGAGACCGCACAGGAGGCGACCGTAGTTGTGGAGCCCCCGCCGGACATCGCCACCATGCGCGCCACGGCCCGCCGGCTGCTCGCCGAGGACGCGAAGCCGATCGGCCCCGGTGAGCTGGAGACGCTGCAGCTGACCCTGCGCGGCCACCTTCAGTTGCTCATCCCCGTCATCGAGGCGATGACCCTCACCCTGCCGAAGGGCGACGTACCGCAGGCATGCGCCCTGGCCGGTGTAGGTGAGGCCCGTATGCGGCTGCGACTGGGCGTCGGCGACAACGGGCCCGTGCGCATGTCCGTCGCGATGAAGCTGGCCCGCTCGGTCAACGCCCTGTGCGACCACTACGAGAACCTCGGCGGTCGGGGCGCCTAGCCGCTTCGGCAACCCGACCCGCCCCTGGTGGCTCGTCAGCCGACGTGCGCGAGGTGCCGGGCGACGTCCATCGCCTGCTCAGCGGAGCTTTGCTTGGCGCCGTGCAGGTTGATCGTCACGTTCTTCGTGACGTTGGTGACCTGCGGGGTGCCATCGCCGCCACCGAATGCGAGGGCTGCCGTCGGCCGGGCCCGGACTGCTGCCCGGATAGCTGCCCGCCGCCCGGCCGACGCGGTGATGTCACCAAGCCGCTGGGCTGCGGCGCCGACGAGGTGGCTGTGCATGTCGATGCCATGGACCATGCCGAGGACGACGTTCTTACCGACCTCATCGCGGAAGACCAGCGACGGACTCTTGATCTTCAGCGCCTTTTTGATCTGCGCTACCAAGTCCGTGGCCAGCTTGGCCATCTGCTTGGCGAGCGCCTTCTCCTGGCTCTTGAGCCCGCTGAGGAACCCCTTTCCGGCGTCCTTCCCGGAGTCGAACATCATGTCGGCCATGTCTTTGCCGAAGTTGGTGGCGAGCTTGCTGCCTGATGCCGTCAGCTGATTCAGCTTCTTGATGTCGGCAGCGGTGAGGCCCTTCTGGCTCAGAATCGCGGCGAGCTGACTGCCGGGGCCGGCCTCTGCAAGCTGGGCAAGCAGCTCCTTGGACGCTCCCTGCTTCTTCAGGGACTTGGTGAGCCCCACGAAGCTGGAAGCCGTCTTCTGCTGATGCGTCATCTGGGCAATGAGGCCACCGACACTCAGTGCGCTCGTGCCGCTGATGGACAGGAAATCCTTGACGTTCCCGGCCTGGTCGGCCGCGTACTGGCTGGCTTCCGCGATCCTCTTCTGGATCGAATCACGACGGTCGGCGAGCCTCTCCAGCTGGACACCCTTCTGCATGACGCCGTGGGCGGTCCCGGTGTAGCCCGCATTCAGCAGCTTCGTCGCCAGGCTCTTGATGGCCGAGGCGATGGCGCTGCTCGTGCCGGTCGACAGCGTCTTCACAAGCCCCGTGGCGATCGTGTTGGCGATCGAAGTCTTCGCCGACCGCTTGGCGTTGGCCAGGGAGATCTCCGCCGCTTTCAGTTCCTTTTTGGCAGCCTCAAGCTTCTTCTCCGCCGCCGCTACACCCTTCTTCCGCCGCTTGGCGTCGGCGAGCGCGTCCTTGGCGTCCTCCACCTTCTTCTTGTCCCGGCTCACCCGGTCGGCCGCGTTCATGATGGTGCCGGACGCGTAGCCGGGCAGCTTGATGCCCGCAGCCTGCGCAACCTTCATCGACTGCGGGTTGGAGAGGATCGTCTCGCCGCCACGCAGGTTGATGAGTTCCGGTCCCCGCTCACCGACCCACGCCCAGCCCGGTGCGGCGCCGCCCGAACCCTTGGCGTACCAGCCGATGTTCGTCTCGTGCGCCCACGCCGCAGTCGGCGAGCCGTACCGGGACTTGATGTACGACAGACCCCAGCGAATCTGGGTATTTGGGTTCGTCCGCCAGTCCGGCCCTGCCGACGCCATCTTCTCCGGCGGGAGCGCCTGCACGATGCCGTAGGCGCCGCTGCTGGGGTTCCGCGCCCACCACCGCCAGCCAGATTCCCGCTGCCACAGAGCCTTCAGCGCCGGCCACTCAGCAGGCCCCCAGCCGTAAGACTTCATCGCCAGCTGCGCGAACTGCTGGGCCGAACCGACGGCGCTGCTGTCACCGAGGCCGAGCGCACCACCAAGCTTCGCCAGCCACTTCTCGCCGACCTTGCCACCGTTCTTGAGCACGGCTTCGGCAGCGTCCAGAGGGCTCTTGAACACGGACTTTGCGACCGTCTTCAACGCGTCATGGCCTTGCAGCATGCCGTGCTGCAGGCCCGCCATGATCCAGCCGCCGTACTCCATCATCACCTTGGACGGCGACCCGATCTTGAAGACGTCCACGACGGCCGAAACGATGCTCTTCTTGATCCGGCCTGCCCACGATGTGAAGTCGTGGCCCTTCTTGGCCAGCCAGGACCAGGTGCCCGCGACCAGGCCGGAGATGAGCGATCCGCCCGCGCCGTACAACCAGCGGCCGGCCCCGGAGAAGGACCCGGAGATCGGCGAGTGGACATGCTTGCTGAACCAGCCGCCGATGCCCTTGGCGACCGACCACAGGCCGGATAGGAAACCGGAGACCACGCTGGAGCCCTTGCCGTACAGCCAGCCGCCCGCACCGGAGAAGAACTTCAGCACCGGCGACTTCACATGGTTCATGAGCCAGCCGCCAATGCCCTTGGCCACGTTCAGGGCGCCCACGAGAATGCCGCGGATGATGTTCGAGCCGACCGGCATCATCAGCTTCGACGGGGAAGCGATCCCAAAGCCCTGCTCCAGCCAGTTCAGCATCTGGTGCGGCAGCGTCGAAGTGAACCAGTGGGCGGTGGCATGCCAGGCACTCTTGGCGCCCTGCGCGATGCCGTGGACGATGTCCCCGCCGATGCCGGCTATCCAGCCGTTGAAGGATTTGATGGCGTCTGCCAGGCCCCCGGAGGGGGAGAACACCCACTTCAGGGCGTCCCAGATGCCGCCGACCGCGTACCCGACCGCCTGACCGAAGTAGACGATCGAGTCGGTGACACCCTTCGTCTTGCCTGACAGGGTGCCGAACGCGGTAGCGATCGCGATTGCGCCCCCGACCATCAGGCCGATGGGCCCGGTGGCTGCCACCCAGCTCTCACTCATGGCCACGGCCAGGCCCTTGAAGGCGGTACCCAGACCGATGATCTTCTGCGTGATGGCCGTAGCAATCATCACGTCGACGATGGTCTGGAAGACGGGCGCCGGGGTCTTCATGACGATCGTGCCGAATGCCTTCGAGATGCCGAGCGCGGCCGTGGCGAGCGGCTTCAGCTCCTGCGCGAGGTGCGTACCGACCTTGCGGATCGTCTCGCCGAACTTCCGCGCATCCGACTCGCCCGGCATCATCCCCTTCGGGATCTCCGGCCCCTTGAGCACCGGGGTGGGCACCTTCACCGACGGCATGTCGCTGATGCCCGTGAGGCCCTTCAGGAAGTCCCCCACGACGCTCTCAGCGCTGCTGAACTCGGCCTTCAGCTTGCCCATGGGGATGAAGTCACCGAGATGGGAGCCGATCTTCTCGGCGGCCGGGACGACCTTGTTGTTGATGTAGCCGACGAAATTCGTCAACGGCGGCAGCAGTGCCGTGCCCAGGCGCACCGACCCGGTTTCGAGGGCGGACTTCAAGCGCTTCCACTGCGCTTCCGCGGTCCTGCGTTGCGCCTTGACCGCGTCCGCGTACTTCCCCGTCGAGCCGTTGACCTGGTCCTGCTTCTTCTTCATCACGTCGAGGTTGGAGATCATCGACAGGATGCCCGCCGACGACCGGCCGCCGCCGAACGCGCGGGACAGGATCTGTGACTGCTGCGCGGCCGACAGCCCGGAGGCGTCGAGGTGGTCCTTCAGCAGCTGAATGGCCCCGATGAGACCGTCCTTCGAGCGCATGGCGTTCGCCAGCTGCAGGCCGGTGAGGTGAATCTTGTGCAGCTGCTTCTCGGCGGCACCCGACGGGGCGCCGAGCAGGGAGATGGACATGCGCAGACGGGTCGCAGCGTCGGCCGCCGGCACGCCCTCGTCGGTGAACAACGCCAACGCGGCACCGACCTGGGTGAGACTGAGCCCGAACGTCTTGGCCGTGGGCAGGATGCCAGATGCCAGGGCCTCGGTGAACTGCTCCATGGTCATGTTGCCCGCGCCGATGATGCTGTTCACGGTCGCCGCGGCCTTACCGAAGCTGGTGGCGCCCTTGATGCCGGTACGCCAGGCGCCCGCCAAGGCGTTGGTGGTGGCCTCCAAATCGGCGTGACCGACCGCAGCCAGGTCGCTCGCGGTCTTCAGGGCCTTCATCGCGTCGACGTTGTCCATGCCGACGCTCTTGAGGTGGTACAGGGCCTCTGACAGCTGCTGGGGGCCCTGCTGCACGGTCCCGCCAAGCTTGAGCACCTGCTCACTGAGCGTCTTGACGTCCTGACGGGTGGCGCCCGCCTGCGTCGAAATCTTCATCATGGACGACTGGAAGTCCACGGCCGACTTCACGGAGACCGCGCCGATGCCGGCCACGGCGGTCGCACCGGCCATGAGCCCGACCTTCATGGCCGTACCGACCTTGCCGCTCAGCTTCTCCAGAGCGGTCATCTTCCTGCCGACCCTGTCGAAGGCGCCGGACGCGCGGTCCCGCCCGATCAGGTCGAAGCGCACCGAAGTAGCCATCGGTCACCTCTCCAGATCGCGCTTGATGCCGTCGACGACCCGGTTCACCGCGGCCCGTGCCAACGGGCCGGACGCCTGCAAGCTCTTGTAGAAGAACGGGTGCGGCTCCTGCGTCACCCACACGTCCCGGCCGTAGACCCGGTGCCGCCAGGGCTTCTTCTTGCCCTCCATGTACTTCGGCAGGGCCTTCATGTGGGCGGGCATCTTGCGGCCATCGACCCGCAACGTGACGCCCGCATCCCGGCCGGACGTGCGCACCTGCAGCTTGACCGCCTTCGACAGCGTTCCGCGCAGGCCGTCAGGCCGGTACGGCCGCTTGGACGGGGTGGCACGCGCGGCCGACCGAACCCGAGGTACCAGCGGCTTGCCCGCGGCCCGCAGCTCCTTCGTGAGCCGCTTCTTCAGTTCCTTCTCGTCCAGCTGCCGCAGCTTCTTGGCGAGCCGCTTCAGCTCGCTCGAGGTGCGGACCTCGAAATCGGCGACCATGCTTGGGGCCTCTCACGGAAGTGGTGAGGGGCGGGTGCAGGAATCCGCTCGCCTGGGAGGCTGGGTCATGGCGGTCCTTACGCGCAGCCAGGCGCGCTACACCCGCCCCTGGATCAGGGGCAGTCGCGGCGCAGCAGCGCCAGGCGTTCGAGGCGCAGCCGATTGGCGGCAGCAACACGGGCTTCTTCACGGACTATCGACGGGTCCTCACGGCGCCTTTCCAGCACGGCGCGAATCGTCGGCGGGTCACCCTTGGCCGCGCCGTCCCGCAGCGCGTTGCTCTCGATCCAGCAACGCAGGGCCGACGGGCCGGCGGGCACGTCGCCCCAGTGCGGCGGGAACATGCCGCGCATCCGCAGCGGGTTGGCCCCGTACAGCGGGTCGTCGCCGGCCGCGTACTCCACCGGATTCATGCGGCAACCTCCGACTGTGCGGCGGCCACATCGGCCTCGGTCACGTACCGCAGACGGGCGTTGTTGCCGCCACCGGGCTCCCCGTTCCACTCCGGACGCGGCACCGTCAGCTCGTATTGGACACCTGCGTCGTGCCGCGCCCGCCGGGCAAGATCCTCGTACTCCAGCACGTGGTAGTCGTTGCCTGCCTTACGGCGGACCTCCCAGTACGCCGCCCGCGTGGCTTCGTCGCGGCCGTCCAGCCACTCCTGGCAGGCCTCCAGGAACTCGTTCCACGTCATCGGCTCTCACCGCCGCTGACGGAACGCACCTCGACAGGGGCTGCGAGCCCCGTCGGCAGGAGATCGGACAGGGTGAGCGTGCGGCGCTCCAGGGCGGCCTGTACGACGCGCACAGCCCGCCCGAGCTTCGTCGGGTCTGAGGCGTTGCGTTCGGCCGCGTAGCGCTGATTGGCGGCCACTGCCGCCGCGGTACGGGACTGCTCGGACATGAGAAAGGCTCCTCATCGAAGACCGCGCATTCGCGCTGCTGTCTCGACGGGAGCCCGCTCGCCACCACACCCGAAGGTGCCTACGGCCGGCGCCTGTATGCAACCGGCGGCCGAGCAATGCCAACTTCCGCGTTACGCCCCAACCCGTTGTGTGCTTCGCCGCGTCCAGAGCGGTCACCGACCGGGTGCCCCCAAGTCGATGCCGTGGCGACGCGGTTACGCGGTCCAAGGTCGAATACGCCTACCTGATGTTGACGGTAGCACGCAACGTCACGGCGACAACATGCGCAAATTCAGTTAGTTGAGGGCGGGTGCAGGAATCCGCTCGCCCGCTGGTCGCAGCGAGGTCATGGCGGCCCTTGCGCGCATGGTTGAGCGCGATTGACACCCGCCCAGAGCGCCGGCTGGCTCGCTCAAGCGGCCGGCGCAGCCGGAGGGCCGGCCGGGGATCCCGCCCAGGAGGAATGGGGATCCCCGGCTGGCTGGGCCGCGCGGCAGAGTCGCGGCCAGCGGGAACGGGTGCTGCCACTGGACCCGGTACAGACGGGTGGCACTCCAGCGGCCCGAAGGTGCCCAGCCTCCGACATCCAAACCCGCAGGTCAGAGGCTAGAAGCTGGGACTGACGAGACCACTGCCGCCGATTTCGACCACACTTGCGGGATAGCGCGCCGCTGTGAAGCTGAGGTAGCCGTATACCTGAAGCCGCACAGTGAGGTTGCCGGAGCCGACGTCGGGCAGCACGCGGGAACGGATGCCGGACTCGAACAGCAGCAGGTCGCTCGCACGGACGATGTGGATGACGTCCTCGTTCGTGCCCGCGCCGAGCGTGGTCGGCATCGACGGATCGGTGACGACCGGCAGACCGTGCATCTGGCCGACGACCTGCTCGGCCGCGACCGCGCCCAGCGTCGCCACGGCGTTCATCGGGTTACCAGCGTCCGGCACCACCAGCGGACGGCCGGCACTGTCCGACGCAGCGAGGAACCACGCCCAACGCCGCGGGTGCATGACGATGGCCGTCGGCGGCATGAACCGCTGCGTGTGCACTCGCTGCACCGCATCCGCGATCTTCGAGTAGACGCCCGCCACCGTCGGCGACCCCGACGTGTAGGTGATGGTGGTGATGCCCGAGGTCGAGCGGATACCCGTGACCTGACCCGACGAGCCGGACCCGGAAATCACCTGCACGTCCAGCTTCGTCGCGTAGTCCGCCACCAGGTCACGGAAAATGACCTGATCGAAGCTGATCGGCGACTGGTCGAGCAGCTGGATGGCAACATCCTGCTGGCCGGCGATCGTGCGCACCGGGGCCTGCACCGACGTGTCGGCGAGGTCGGTCTCCTGCACGGCCGCATTGTCCGCGGTCTGGATGGCCGTCGCCGTACCCGTCGACATCTTCGGGATGTTGATGCTGTCGGTGCCGGGAGGCAGCGGCTGCCCGTTGCACAGGTTGGCGTAGGCGCGGCCGGCGCGGGCCAGGTCGATGTACTGCGACATGAGCCACAGCGGCGGGACCGCGAAACCCCCGGACCCATCGGTACGGCTCAGGTCGCGGTACTCGGGGCTTGCGGCAGCCTCGGCCACGTCCTGCGCATGCCGTGCCAGACGCTCCCGAGCCTCCCCGGTGGCGTCCATGTTCAGCTGGACCCGCATCAGATCCTGCAGGTACGAATGGCCGTTGCCCTGATCGTAGGTGCGGCCCTCACGAACCGACTCGACACGGGCAGCGGCCCGCTTCACCGCGGCGGCGCCCTCCGTGAGCGTCGCAGAGCGCTGGGCCTCTTCCGACAGCTCGGTGATGCGCTCATCCAGATGCCGCAGTTCCTCGTCGAGCCTCTTGATATGAGCGGTGTACTCGCGGAACTCCGTGTCCTCTTCGGGATGCAGGTATTCGCGGGCCTCTTCATCAGCGAGAGACACGATGGCCGCGCGCTTGGCGACGGCAGTCTCACGGTTCTTCGCCGTCTGCTCGCGCTTCGCGATCAGCCGCTGGAACATCGCGGACGTGTGCGGATTGGACTGTACGGACACAGGTAGCCCCTGGTGGGTGTACGCATCGCGTTTCCCAGTGCCAGGGCTTCGGCGGTGCTGGATTGACGGTTCGTCGTCCAGTGCCAGGACTCGCTCAACATCCGCGCGGCCAGTGCCAGGCCTGCCAGCAACCCCCAGTGCCAGGGGACTTGCTCGAATGGAGCTGAGATCACGGTACGCCGAAACGTGCTAGCGCGAAAGTGCTAGCAACATCGGTCCTTTTGGGCCGTCCGCGCCCGGACCCCGCACCCATGCTTCTCGCAACGTGTACGGGTTCCAGAATTCGCCGCTAGAGCCGGTCGGCAGGTACCGACAGGTACCGGATGGGGCAACTCGCGTGCCGCCACATCGTGTTGCCGCCGAACGCGGAGGCATCGGACTGGCGGGCCTGGCCGCCCTCCATCGGACATCCGCACCGGGAGCACAGTGCCCCATCCGGCGGAGGCGGCGACGGAGGGGCCGGAGGCTGCACAGAGCGCTGCCCCTTGGCCCGCATCCGGTTCCCCAGCCGCGCGCCGGCCGCCCGGTTGCAGGAGGCGTGGCTCAGCCGCCGCTCACCGCCTCCGCCGCCCACGGCCAACGGCACCGCGTGGTCGTAGTCGAGATCCTGCTCCGGGTACATCGGCCGCCCGCAGAACGGGCACGGCTCCCCGTCCTGCAGCTGCTTCAGCGCCTTCGCCCGAGCCTTACGGTGCTCGCCGTCATAGCCGCGCTGCGTGGTCGACAGAGCGCCTCGGCCGCGCGAGCGGGCATTGGATGGCATTCAGGTACTCCTTGGTAGCTTCCAGGGCTTCATGATCATTTCCCTGGGGATTTTTCTTCGCGGGGAGAAACGAAACGACTGTGGGCGGGGCCGCCAGACGATCAAGGAAAGAAACCGATCTTGCTGGCGCTCAAGCCTCTGACCTGCGGTTTTGCCCATCCCGGGCGTGCGGGCAGTCCCTGGCGTGGTCGATGGCCACCTGTAGCCGCCCGCGGTCGGTCTGCAGGTTCGCCGGCCCTCCGCAGCCCGGACACCTCGGATCCAGGGCGAACGCTGCGACGGTCGCCAGGATCTCCGCCCCGCCCATCTCGACTTCGACTCTCCGCCGGCTCACGAGCACCTCCGCTGCCTGCTGCGCATCTTGCTGCTGCGCCTGGTCGCCCACCACATCCCGCGGGCGAGGGCGTTGGTCTGCCTGCTCGTGCGCTGTTCGTCCCTGCGCCTGGCCTGCTGGGCACGCTGGTCGAGCAGGGCACGCATCCTCTGCTGGTTGGTCATGCTGCGTCCTCCGGTGGGTTGAGGTGGGAGCACTGGCCGCCGTGCACGTCGGTGCACTGCGGTCGGTGTGGTGCACGGCAGAGGTAGACGCCGCAGCCACGCACGCACGGCCGGCCGCGGCCCTTCGTCAGCGGGCGGTCGCACACCGCGCAGCGGCGCTTGAGCTTGGCCGTGCGCCTGGCCTTGAGGCCGGCCTGCCTGGCTTCGTCCAGCTCGGCCCGCTGCTGCCGCCTCGCTGCCTGCTCGTGCTTCACCCGCGCGATGCGGGCCTGTATCTGCTGCTCAACGTGACTGGCCATGGCGCTTCCTGGTCAGTCGGTGATGCCGGCGCTGGCGAGGAACGCGGCCCGCTTGGCGGGGTCCTGCATCTCGCGGGCGGAGGCGACCCAGACGCTGTGCATGTGGGCGGCGCCGTCCTGGTGGTCGGCGCACAGCGTGATCCGGTGGGTGCTGGACTCGGCGGGGCGCTGCTGGTCGATGGTGTTGCGGACGGCGATGACGCCGGGCTTGCCGCAGCTGCCGTGTTCGGCGCAGCACCGGCCGGTGCTGACGGCGATGGTCTGCACGGTGTACGTGGTGCTGCGGGTGTCGCCCAGCTCGATGACGGTCTGCTCGGTCATGTCAGTAACTCCTGGTCTGTGGTGGCCGCCAGAGATGGCAGCAACGGGAGGAAGTGGGGGGCTTTGGTGATCTTGTGTCGCGAGGGGGGTGCACGTTTCACCCCCCTAAAGGGGGGAGTGAAAACGTGTACCTAGGCCGCGTGCACTGCATGCACCTCTGCGTGCACCTGTGACCTGCGGGTTTCTCGGAGTCGTGCACCCGTCGTGCGCTGCGTGCGGGGTGCACGCCGAAGTGCGTGCGTGCACCCATGCGTGCACCTCTGCGGGCACTCATGCGACACCTTCAGTCGCGGGGTAGTACGTGGCGGATCCGCCCGGGTAGGCGGGCTCGACCCTGCACAGCTTCCCGCCCTCGGTGAGCTTCTCCAGGCGCCGGCGAGCCTTCTCCTTCTGCGCCTTAGAGACCTTCTTCGACTCGAAGAGCGCCTCCGCTGCGGCTAGGGCGGTCAGTCCCTCGGGTCCCGCTACGCGAGCCATCTCCAGCAGGTCTGTGGACTGCATGACCGTGGTCCGGCCGGAGGCATGGTCGTGGGCCAGATGGAACGGACCTACCTCGTCCATAGGCTGCTTGAGGTGCCGGAACGAGATGACCGGGTCGCCAGCCTCGCCCCACAGCAGGACGATGGAGCCTGCGCCGGACGTGATCCATACGGAGCCGTAGATGTCGGCCATGGTGTTCGGCTCGCTGCCGTTGGCGCCCCGCTTGACGAGGTGGTGCAGCTCCAGCACCTGGACGCCTTCGGCGAGCGCCTTCTGCCGGGCCCGGTTGTACCCAGCGCCGACCTGGTCGTCGGACAGCCCGACTGCGGCGTCCTTCAGCGAGTCGATCACGACGGTGTCGGCCTGTGCCCTCTCAGCCATGGCGGCGAGGATGTCGGTGCGTTGGGCCAGGTCGAACGGTGGCGGCCCCTCCCAGACGACCAGCCGCTCATTGAGTACGGCGGGGTCGTCGTAGGCGAAGAGCCGGTGGCCCGCTCTGCGAGTTTGCGAGGGCCTGTCCATGGCCAGCAGGAGCACGCGGCGGCCGGGGGTGACCGGATAGCCGAGGACGTTCTCCTGCAGCCCGATACGGGCTCGGATGATCTGATGGGCGAGCGTGGTCTTTCCTACGCCCTGCGGGGCGGCGACGAGGAGAGCCTCGCCCTCCGCCCACAGGACTTCGCTGCCGCTTCCCCACACAGCTGGCGGGGTCGCGGGGACGTTCTGGAAGAACGCGCCGCCCATCTTGAACGGACCGACCTCCGCCTGCTCCGGCTCTGGTGCAAGCGAGAGCGGCGGCGGGTGGTCCGCCATGCGGGCAACGGTCGCGTCGGTCACGCTGCGGACCTCGCTTCGGTGTACGTGAGGTACCGGCCGGGCTTGCCCGGTACGCGGATGGGTGGCCAGCCGGGGGTAGCGCGCAGCTGGTGGGGCGGCTTGGGCTTGGCGAGGGCGTCGAGTTCGGCTCGGCTGCGCGTGTCGACGAGATTGACCGGCCGGCCGAGGTTCTTCAGCCAGGCGATGAGCTCTTCTTCATCGCCGTACTTCCGCCACAGCTCTGAGGCTTCAAGGGCGCCTGCGAGTCGGCGGGGGTCTTCGGGGTCGAGGGCGATCCAGTCGCGTGACCCGTACTTGGGGAAGTCGCGGGCGCACCAGGCTGCTTTGGCGTTGGCCCAGAGTTCGGTGATGGCGTCCGGGTCGACGTCTGGCGGTTCCGGGTCGGGACTGGGGTCCTGCTGGGCCCCCTGTTGGCCGCAGCGTGCGGCGTCGCAGTCGTGGGGGTCCTGGTGACCGCAGTCGAGCGGTTCGCACCGTCCGGCGGCTTCGCGGCGACGGCGAACCTGTGCCACGATGGCGTCAGCTTCGCCCGCCGCGAGGTTTTCCTGAGACCCGCCAGTTTGCCCCTGGCGGGTCTCTTCGCGTCCAGTCATGCGGCTCCTCGGTCCTCCCCGGAGAGCAGGCGCACCAGGTCTGCCGTGATGACGATCTGGCGCTTACTGCTGCCGAGCGGCACGGTCTTGACGGGGGATTCGCCGCGCCGGATCAGGGCGGCGAGATGCGTAGGGCTGCAGCCAATGGCGAGAGCCGCCTGGCGCACGCTGCAAGTGGCTGGCCACTGCGTGACCTCAGCGAGGGTCGGCCGAGTTTCGGTCTGTGCCGCGAGGTGGGCGGGCTTCGTCATGCAGCCGCACCTCGCTCCATGAGGCGCATGTACTCGTCGACGTCCGTCTTCCTGTACCGGACGGGCGAGCTGGGCGCGTCGGTGAGCTTCGTGTACTTGGGTCCGACGCCCTGATAGCGCCAGTTGGCGAGGGTTCCGACGTGAACCCGAAGCCTTGCGGCCACCTCGCGAGGGGTGAGCCACTCGATCTCCATCGTCGCTCCTTTCGAGATTTTCTCGACAAGGGGTTGCATCATCTCGTGATGCTGCGTGATGATGACGACTGTAAGGCAGAGCGGAACCCATCCGCAAGATCTAGACGAACTTCGAGAAGATCTCGATAGATAGCATCGAGATCATGACGACAGGACGTATCGAGTTGGGTGCCACAGGAAGAGCCGTAGCCGCGAACCTCAAGCGGCTACGCAAAGAGCGCGGGATGAGCCTTCGGGCTTTGTCCGAAGCGCTGGCGGCCGTCGGTCGCCCTCTCAGCCAGGACGCCATCAACAAGATCGAGAATGGCGCCGAGGAGGACACGAAGAAGCAGATCAGGCGCGTCGACGTCGACGACCTGACGGCGCTTGCAGTGGTCCTGAACGTGAACCCGTCTTCGCTTCTCCTGCAGCACGACGACGCTCGCCGCATCGCCCCCGAAGCGGAAGTCACCGGGGCGGGCAAGGTCCCGGGATGGCTGGCATGGGGATGGGCTGACGGTGTCTGTCCGCTGGTCGACCCCGAGAGTGACCCGGACGGTACGAAGTGGCTGGACTACGCGCTCAACTCGCGCCCTGCCGGCTGGAACTCCACGCGGAGTGTCGGCCTGAACCGTGGCCGCGAGCAGCAGCGCAAGGCATTCGAAGAGCGCTTCCAGGGCTTTGACGAAGGGGGCGGTGATGGCTGACCCGATCAAGCGGGTCGTCCTGCAGAACGGTGATGTGCGCTGGCGCACGGTCATCGACGTCGGCAAGGACGCGGACGGTAAACGCAAGCAGCTGACCATCACCCGAGACACCAAGACGGAGTGTCGCGACGAGCGGGCCCGCATCCTCAACGAGCGGCGCACCGGCCAGCTGATCGTGCCGACCAAGATGACCGTCGACCAGCTGCTTGACGCCTACATGGAGGCGAAGGACGGCGACCTGGAAGAGTCGACCGTCGACGGCTACGAAAACAGGCTGACGCACATTCGAGCCCGCCTCGGGTCGCTGCGGGTCCAGGAACTCACCGAGGAGCACATCGAAGAGTTCGTGACGTGGCTGCTCACCGAGGCCCGGCGCCGCGGCGGTCCGAAGGGCACCGGGCTGCGGCCGTCGACTGTCGACGGCGTCCTCGGCCGGCTCCGTGCGGCCCTCCGGTACGCGGTGCGCAAGCGGGTCGTCGCCCGGAACGTCGCCGAGTACGTGACCGTGCCGCGCAAGGCCCGCAAGCAGGACCGCCGGGACAACCAGCGGCCCGCGCCATGGGGTGTCGACGAGGTGAAGGCGTTCGTCGTCGGCATCCGCGAGGACCGCCTGTTCGCCCCGTTGCTGCTGTCATGCATGGGCCTGCGGCCCGCCGAGGTCGCCGGCCTGCGGTGGCAGCAGGACATCGACCTGGAGACGGGCGTCCTTGAGGTGGCCAACACCCGCACGATGATCCGCAACGCTCGCATCCTGGAGAAGGACACCAAGAGCGAGGCCGGCGAACGCACGCTGCCGCTGCCCGAGCCGGTCCGGCTGGCCCTGATGAACTTCAAGGTGCTGCAGGAGGCGGAGCGGGCCACGGTCGGCGAGTACTACGTCGGCTCGGGCTACGTGTTCGTCGACGAGTTGGGCCAGGCCCTCACGCCCCGGCATCTGCGAGAGCACGCCTACCGGCTGAT
The DNA here is from genome assembly GCF_053592455.1 of Streptomyces sp. NPDC002676. Classification (NCBI taxonomy): domain Bacteria; kingdom Bacillati; phylum Actinomycetota; class Actinomycetes; order Kitasatosporales; family Streptomycetaceae; genus Streptomyces; species Streptomyces sp. NPDC002676. The sequence goes on from NZ_JBSFVT010000001.1 coordinate 880,348, forward strand.
GGCCAGTCTGGAGCTGCGGCGGGTGCGCCTGTACGACGCCCGCCACAGCTGTCTGACGTTCCTCGCGGTGAACGGCGTCCCGGACGTCATCCTCGCCGCGTGGGCCGGCCACACTAACGCCAGCTTCACCAAGAAGCGGTACGTCCATCCGACGGCGGCCGACATGGGCGCCGCGGTGGTCCACCTGAACGAACTTCTCGGCGTCGCCGACGGCCCGTCCGAGACCCCTGTGTGAGAAATCGTGAGATTCGGTCTCTCACATCACCAACTGAATAGCCGCTGAGCTGGGAAGACTTCCGGATCCTTACAGCACGTCAGCGACTCTAACCTCGGCCTCAGATTCCCGCTCCGGTTCGCCGCAGGACGCGGAGCGACCCGGCCACCGAGACCTCCGTGAAAGCGCCGGACTCCAGCGCCCGCAGATAGACCCGGTACGGCGCCTGCCCGGTGAACTCGTCCTCCGGCTCCGGGAAGACGTCGTGGATGACGAGGAGGCCGCCCTCGGCGACGTGCGGCGCCCAGCCCGCGTAGTCGGCGCTCGCGTGCTCGTCGGTGTGGCCGCCGTCGATGAAGACGAGACCGAGGGGCGTGTTCCACAGCGCCGCGATCTGCGGGGAGCGGCCGACGAGTGCCACCACGTGCTCCTCCAGGCCTGCCCGGTGCAGCGTCCGGCGGAACGTCGGCAGCGTGTCCATCAGCCCGAGCTCGGGGTCGACCGTCTCCGGGTCGTGGTAGTCCCAGCCCGGCTGCTGCTCCTCGCTGCCCCGGTGGTGGTCGACGGTGAGCGCCGTGACCCCGGCCTCCCGGGCCGCGCCGGCGAGCAGGACGGTGGACCGCCCGCAGTAGGTGCCCACCTCCAGCAGCGGCAGTCCGAGCCGCCCGGCCTCCACCGCCGCCGCGTACAGCGCCAGCCCCTCGTCCACGGGCATGAACCCCTTCGCCGCCTCGAACGCGGCCAGGATCTCGGGCTTGGGGGCGGTGGGCGCCATGGGGGGCCTTTCAGTCGTACGGCTGTCTGGTCGCCCATGCTGCCGCACCCCCGGTCGCTTGGGCGACAGGGGGTGCGGGCTGGAGGGGCGCGGGACTGTATCGATATGCGTCTCCGCCGCGTGGGCGCGACCAGCCACGACGGCGCGTCCGCCGCCAGACGGCAGAACCGGCCGAGCTCTACGCGCTGACAGTCTCCCCGGGCAGAGCGAGATCCAGATCGACAGCCTGCTCCTCCCCGGAATGCGTCGCAGAAGAGGCAAGCGGCCCGTGCCCGTCGGCCTTCGCGGCCAGCACATACGCACCCTGCGCGGGCACGGCCACCGCATAGCTGCCGTCCTCCGCGGACACCGTGGCCCCCGCCTGCCGCCCCCGATGGTCGATCAACGTGACCTTGGCCCGGCCGACCGGAACACCATCGGCGTCAAGAACCCGCCCGCGGAAGCCACGCAGCACCTCCTCGGCGTGCTCCAGGTTCGCGTCCTCCTCGCTGCTGGCCCGCAGCTGCGTGTGCTGCTGCTGAGCCGGCCGGGCGGCCTTCGGAAGGAACACCGCGAGCAGCAGGCCCACCGCGACGGCCGCCGTGGCGATCAGGAAGGAGACGCGGAAGCCGTGCATGGTCGGGATCTCCATCCCGCCCACGTTGTTCGCCGTGTTGGCCAGCACCATGCCGATGACGGCGCTGGAGACGGACGTACCGATGGAGCGCATCAGCGTGTTCAGGCCGTTGGCCGCGCCGGTCTCCGAGGCCGGGACCGCGCCGACGATCAGCGCGGGCAGCGAGGAGTAGGCGAGGCCGATGCCCGCGCCGAGGACCACGGACGTGACGATGGTCTGCCAGGCCGCGTCCATCAGGCCGAGGCCGCCGGCGTAGCCGAGGGCGATGATCAGCAGGCCGGTGATCAGGGTGAACTTCGGGCCGTAGCGGGCGGACAGGCGGGCGTAGACCGGTGCGGTGAACATCATCGTCAGGCCGAGCGGGGCCACGCACAGGCCCGCGACGACCATGGACTGGCCGAGGCCGTAGCCGGTGGCGGTGGGCAGCTGCAGCAGCTGGGGCAGGACCAGCGAGACGACGTAGAAGCTGACGCCGACCATGATCGAGGCGAGGTTGGTGAGCAGCACCTCACGGCGGGCGGTGGTGCGCAGGTCGACCAGCGGGGCGTCGACGCGCAGCTCGTACATGCCCCACAGGACGAGCACGACGACGGACGCGGCGAACATGCCGAGCGTGGTGCCGGAGGACCAGCCCCAGTCGCTGCCCTTGGTGATCGGCAGCAGGAGCAGCACCAGACCGGTGGACAGGCCGAGCGCGCCGAGCAGGTCGAAGGTGCCCTCCGCCCGCATCGGGGACTCGGGGACGACGAGGAGGGTCAGGGCGATGGAGAGCGCGCCGAGACCGGCGGCGCCGTAGAACAGGGCGTGCCAGTTCGTGTGCTGGGCGACCAGGGCCGCGGCGGGCAGGGCGAGGCCGCCGCCGACGCCGATCGAGGAACTCATCAGGGCCATGGCCGAGCCGAGCTTCTCGCGCGGCAGCATGTCCCGCATGAGGCCGATGCCGAGCGGGATCGCGCCCATGGCGAAGCCCTGGAGGGTACGGCCCACGATCATCGTGAGCAGCTGGCTGGTGACCGCGCTGACCAGGGCGCCGACCACCATCACGGCGAGGCTGAGGATCAGCATGCGCCGCTTTCCGTACAGGTCGCCGAGCCGGCCCATGATCGGGGTCGCGACGGCACCGGACAGGAGGGTCGAGGTCAGGACCCAGGTGGCGTTGCTGGGCGCGCTGTGCAGCAGCTGCGGCAGGTCCTTGATGACCGGCACGAGCAGGGTCTGCATCACCGCGACCGTGATGCCCGCGAAGGCGAGCACCGGGACCACGGCCCCGCTGACCTTCCTGCCGGGCTGTTCGGTCGACGTGTGGGTCATTGAGTGAGGCCTCCCGTTAGATAAGTGCTCGGTAAACCTCGTATGCACAGGCAACTATTCCGTTGCTTCGGGCCCCTAATGGATTTTTGACCCGCTCATGGGTATCTGAACTTCCGTCAGGGGATGGTGAGTTGCTGGAACACGTTCTAACCTGGCCCGCCATGAAGGCCTATGTCGCCGGGGTCGGAATGACCCGATTCGAGAAGCCCGAGAGTCGCTCCTGGCAGTACTGGGACATGGTGCGGGAGGCCGGAAGTGCGGCGCTGGCGGACGCCGGGATCTTCTACGGCGATGTGGAACAGGTTCCCGTCGGCTACTGCTTCCAGCCCTCGACCGCGGGGCAGCGCGCCGCCTACGAGCTCGGCCTGACCGGCGTCCCCGTCTACAACGTCAACAACAACTGCGCGACCGGCGCGACCGCGCTCATGCTGGCCCGCCAGCTCGTCGAGGGCGGCGTCTGCGACTGCGTGCTCGCGCTGGGCTTCGAGAAGATGAAGAAGGGCGCGTTGGGGGGAGGGGCCGACGGAGGCGCCCGCGGCGGAGCCGCTGATGATTGGAGCTCCACTTCCCCGGTCGCCCGGCACTACGGGATCATGGCCGCCCGGCACGGCTTCGAGGCGAACCCGCCCACCGCGCAGATCTTCGGCGCCGCGGCCCGCGAGCACATGGAGAAGTACGGCACCACCGAGGCCCAGCTCGCGGCGGTCGCCGCCAAGAACCACCGGCACTCCGCGCACAACCCCTACGCCCAGTTCCGGGACGTGTACGAGGTGGCCGACATCCTCGCCGCGCGCATGGTGCACCGGCCGCTGACCAAGCTCCAGTGCTCGCCCACCTCGGACGGCGCGGCGGCGGCCGTGGTCGTCTCGGAACGCTTCGCCGAGGAGCGCCCCCTGCGCTCCCTGACCGGCCTGGTCGAGATCGCCGGGCAGGCGATGACCACGGACACCGAGGAGTCCTTCGCGTCCGGTTCCTGCATCGACGTGGTCGGGCAGCCGATGTCGCGGGCGGCGGCCCGGCAGGCGTACGAACGGGCCGGGCTCGGCATCGAGGACGTGGACGTGGTCGAACTGCACGACTGCTTCTCGGTCAACGAACTCCTGACGTACGAGGCACTCGGCATGTGCGCGCCGGGGGAGTCGGGCAAGCTCGTGGAGTCGGGGGCGACGACGTACGGCGGCCGGTGGGTGGTGAACCCGTCGGGCGGACTGATCTCCAAGGGCCACCCGCTGGGCGCGACCGGCCTGGCGCAGACGGCCGAACTGGTCTGGCAGCTGCGTGGCGAGGCGGGCGAGCGGCAGGTACCCGGGGCCCGGGTGGGGCTCGCGCACAACATCGGACTGGGCGGGGCGGCGGTGGTGACGCTGCTGAGGGCGGTGTGACTCACCACCGGTCTCCTGCCTCCTCCTTCGCCGGGAAGATTTCCGCGAGTTGTGCGGAGGAGGAGGCAACGAACCACATGCCTCATGGACTCCTTTTGATATCTAGGAGGTGCCCATGGGGGATCGGAAGGAGGCTCGGAACGAGGAGTTCCAGAGCTTCATGGTCGGCCGCTGGCCGCGGCTGATGCGTACGGCATTTCTCCTCACGGGGGAGCAGCACGCCGCCGAGGACCTGGTCCAGTCGACGCTCGAACGGGTCTTCGCGGCCTGGCGCAAAGTCGGCTCGGCCGACGACCCGGAGGCGTACGTGCGGCGCGTGATGATCAACATGCATGCGCGCAAACACAGAAGGAAACTCAAGGAGTTCCTCGCCCCGAAGGACGACTCCGGCCTGCTGCACGAGGTGGCCGACACCGGCGACCGGATCGCCCAGGCCGACGACCGCAGCGCCCTGCTCAAGGCGCTCGCCCAACTGCCCGTGCGGCAGCGGGAGGCGGTGGTCCTGCGCTACTGGGAGGACCTGACGGAGACGCAGGCGGCGGAGGCGATGGGCTGTTCGGTAGGCACGGTCAAGAGCAACGCGGCCAAGGGGATCGCGAAGCTGCGTGCCATACCGGGACTGGCCGAGACGGTGACGTACGGAGGGCGGAAGTGATGAGCGCGGACCGGGAGCAGCACGACATGACACAGACCGACATCGCCCTCCTTCTCGCGGACGCCGCGGACGAGGTCGAGATCGGCATAGCCCCCGTCCAGGCGGTCATGCGGGGCGGCCGGCGTCGCAGGGCGCGGCGCTGGGCGGTGACGGCGACGACGGCACTGGTGCTGGCCGGGACGACGGGTGCCCTGGCGGTGACCGGGCTGCCGGGAGGCGGGCCCGCGGACGGGGAGGCGAACGTGGCGAAGCCGCCGGCCTCGGCGGAGGCACGGCACGTCTACGACCCGCAGGAGACCGAGCTGTCGTCGGGCATGTACAGAGGGCACCCCTGGTACATCGCCATCCAGGTGTGGGGAGCACCACGGAACGAGGACGAGGCGGCCCGGCAGTTCGACGCCATGGACGAGCGCAGACTGGAGCCCGCCGACGTCCACAAGCCCGCCGACCTGATCGGCAAGGTCTCGTACTTCGTGACCCGGAAGTACGGTGTCGACCGCCCACGGCAGATCATGTTCAACACGGTCACGAAGCTGGACCGCCTGTCGGGCACGGACATGGAGTCGATGGCGACCCGGCTGGGCATCACTCCGGAAAGCTCCGGCCGCCTGGTGGTCGGCGATGTGGCCAAGACCGCCCGGGAGGTCACGTGCACCTGGAAGGACGGCACCAAGACCGTCGCCAGGAGCGGCACCGTGAACTACCGGCACAACACCCCGGACGCGGCCATCGTGCCGGCCGCCGGGTACCCGGCAGCGAACTGGTTCGTGTGCGTGGCGCCGGAACACACGTCGTACGAGTCGGCGGAGGTGACGAAGTAGTAGGGCCGGGAGGCCGCCGGGACTTCAGAGCCACCCCTGCTGCCGGGCCTCCCGCACGGCCTCGGCCCGGTTCCGCGTCCCCGTCTTGCCGATGGCGGAGGACAGGTAGTTGCGCACGGTGGACTCGGACAGATGAAGCCGGGCCGCGATGTCGGCGACGGTCGCCCCGTCCACGGACGCCTTCAGCACCTCGCACTCCCGGGCGGTCAGCGGATTGGGCCCTGCGCTGAGCGCGGCGGCGGCCAGCGCCGGATCGACCACGGTCTCCCCGGTGAGCACGCGCCGGATGGCCGCGGCCAGTTCCTCCACGGGACCGTCCTTCACGAGGAACCCGGCAGCCCCGGCCTCCATCGCCCGGCGCAGATAACCGGGCCGGCCGAAGGTGGTGAGGATCAGCACCCGGCAGTCGGGCGCCTGCTCGCGCAGCTCGGCCGCCGCGTCGAGCCCGCTGATGCCCGGCAGTTCGATGTCCAGCAGAGCCACGTCCGGCCGGTGGATCAGCGCGGCGTCCACGATGGCGTCCCCGGACGACACCTGGGAGACGACCTCGATGTCCTCCTCCAAGCCGAGCAGCAGTGCGAGCGCGCCACGCATCATGCCCTGGTCCTCGGCGAGCAGAACCCGGATGGACTTGGCGGTCCGGTGGTCCCGGGGCATCTCGTTCATGCGCTCAGAGTACGGCGGACGGTCCGGCTCGGAGGGAACGGCAACCCCAGCTGGGCGGTCAGCACCCCCTGGGCGCCGTAGCCAGGCCCGCACCCACACCCGCACCCGCTCCGGCCACCACGAACTCCGCCTCCTCCACCGGGAGTTCCGCGGTGACTGTGAAGCCGCCGCGCGGTGACGGGCCGGCCGTGAGGGAGCCGCCCGCCGCCGCGAGGCGCTCGGTCAGCCCGATGAGGCCGGTGCCGCCGATGCCCTCCGCGGCCCCGGGCCGGGCCACGGCCTTGCCGGTGCCGTCGTCGCACACGGTGAGCCGTACCCGCGCGGCGGCGCCCTCGATGGTGATCTCGCAGCAGGTGGCGTCGCTGTGCCGGACCACGTTGGTGACGGCCTCGCGGACCACCCAGCCGAGCAATGCCTCGGTCTGCGGGGCCAGCGGCGTCCCGGACTGGCGGACCACCGGCCGCACGCTCGCCGCGGACAGCGCCGAGCGGGCCCGGGTCAGCTCGGTGGCCAGGCTGCCCTCGCGGTAGCCGGTGACCGCCTCGCGGATCTCGGTCAGCGCCTGCCGGCCCACGGACTCGATGTCGGTGATCTGCCCGAGCGCCGCGTCCATGTCGCGCGGCGCCAGCCGCCGGGCCGCCTCCGACTTCACCACGATCACCGACAGCGTGTGGCCGAGCAGGTCGTGCAGATCGCGGGAGAAGCGCAGCCGCTCCTTCTCCACCGCGCGCCGGGCCAGCTCCTCCCGGGCGGCCCGCAGTTCCCGTACGGCCTCGGACAGGCTGAGGATCGCGGCGGTCACCATGGTCGACAGGAAGGTGCCGTAGGCGATGTTCACCGCGTCCCAGCCGTCCCGGACGGCGGACACGGCACCCGCGTACCCGGCCAGCAGCAGGCCGGCGCGTCCCAGCCACGGGCCGCGCAGGGACGCCCCCGTGGCGAGGCCGAGCAGCGGGAAGAACATCAGCCAGTTGCCGCCGTATCCGAGCGCCAGGCCCGTGGTCAGCAGGCCCATGAGCACCAGCGCGACCCGGGTGGAGACCGCCTCGCGCTTCTCGCGTACGAAGGAGCGGAAAGTGACGTAGATGTAGAGGGAGTTGAAGGCGAGCAGGCCCAGGCCGCCGACCCACGGGTTCGAGGCCCTGCCCTCCAGCAGGTTGGAGAAGGACCCGAGGCCCATCAGCAGCCAGGGCAGCAGGGAGAAGCCGTTGGCCGGCGGGCCCGGGTGGTCGTCGGCCGGGGCTGCCCCCTTCTTCCGGGCCTCGCGTTGAGCGGCCTGGAAGCGCCGATGGTCCGCCCGCCACTGGAGCCGTGCCGCCTGCCAGGCCCGCGCCTGTACCCGCGTTCTCCGCCACCAAGTCGTCATGTCTCTGTATCCCCCGATCAGATGGTCTCCGCACTACGGCGGTACGAGAGCACAGCGTACGAACCGAAAAGTCCCAGCCATGCCGTCAGCACGATGATCGCACCAGCGCTCGGAGCATGCCCGTCCGCGACCGTGGTGCCGAGCTGGGCGAAACGGTGGGTGGGGGTGTACGCCGACAGGGCGCGCAGCCAGCGCGGGAACAGGCTGATGGGGAACCAGAGTCCGCCCACCACCGAGAGCCCCAGGTTGCACAGCAGGTTCGCCACGCCCGTCGCCGGGCCCGTCAGCCGGTAGCCGTTGCCGAGGCCGAGCAGCGTGAAAGGGATCGAACCCAGCCACAGCAGCAGCGCGATCGCCGCCCACTGCCAGAGCGCCAGCCGCACCCCGTTGAGCAGACCGCCCGCCGCGAGCACCGCGAGGATCGCGGGCAGCACCGTCACCGCGCCGGTCAGCGCCCGCCCCGTCACCGCCTGGCGCGGGGTCAGCGGCGTCACCCGCAGCTGCCGCAGCCAGCCGGTGCCCCGGTCCTCGGCGACCGCGCCGCCGGTGTTCAGCGCCGAGCCGACCGCGCCGTAGGCGGCCATGCCGACCATCGAGGCCGTGCGCCAGTCCCCGTCGTTCTCGCCGAGGTTGGTGAACAGCAGATACATCATCACCGGCACCGCGATCCCGCCGATCACGAAACCCGTGTCCCGCAGCGTACGGCGGACCTCCAGGCGTATGTAGTCGAGCATCACACCGCCTCCAGGGTGCGGGAGGTGAGAGCGAGGAACGCGTCGTCCAGGGAGGCCGGGGCGACCTCCAGGCCCCGGATCGCGCCGAGGGCGGCGAGGGCGATCACGGTCGCGTCCGAGTCGTCGGTGCGCAGCCGCGCCCGGGTGCCGCGCACCTCCACCGAACGGACCCCGGGCAGCAGGGCCAGCGCCTCGGGGTCGCGCCCGGCCGGCTCGACGGAGACCAGGTTGCCGCCCGCCGCCCGGCGCAGCTCCTCGCCGGTGCCGTCGGCGACGATCCGTCCGTGGTCGAGGATCACGATCCGGTCGGCGTACGCGTCCGCCTCCTCCAGGTAGTGCGTGGAGAACAGCACGGTGTGGCCGCGCCGGGCGTAGGCGCGCATCGACTCCCAGAAGGCGTGCCGCGCCTCCACGTCGAGCGCCGCCGTCGGCTCGTCCAGCACCAGCAAAGCGGGATCACCGGCCAGCGCGACCGCGAACCGCACCCGCTGCACCTGGCCGCCGGACAGCCGGTCCACCCGCCGCCCGGCCAGGTCCGCGATCCCGGCCAGCTCCAGGGCCCGCGCCACCGGCATGGGTGCCGGATAGCGGCCGGCCACGAAGCCGACCAGCTCGCCGACCCTGACCCGCGGCACCGGCCGCCCCTCCTGGAGCATGGCGCCCACCCGCCCGGCGCGTACGGCCCGCTCCGGCCCGGCGCCGAACAGCTCCACCCGCCCGGCGTCCGGCTCGGTCAGGCCGATCAGCAGCGCGATCGTGGTGGACTTGCCGGCGCCGTTGCGGCCGAGCAGGGCCACGGTCTCGCCGCGCCCGATCTCCAGATCGATGCCGTCGACAGCGCGTACGGCGCCGTAGGTCTTGACCGCCCCCGTGAAGGACACGGCGGCACTCTCCGTCTGTGTCATGCCTACGACGCTAGAAAATGCGGCCCCGCTCCGGCAGATGCGCATGTATGGATTCGGGCAGTACAAATGTCACTGCCGACCGAACCTGACGCAGTGTCAGGAGCCTTCACAACTGTGGAGCGCTGGGCTATACAGGGGTCGCCGGACTGGAACGCGTTCTAGATCGGCCCGTAGCGACCTCGGTGCGGCCGACGGTGCGGACGTCCGCGCCGGGGTCTTGAACCGCCAGTGTCAGGAGTCGTATGCCCATCGACGCAGCGAAGGCCCTCGCGGCCGAACCCCGGACCGGTGAGATCTCCTGGACCACCAAGGACGTCCAGCTCTACCACCTCGGCATCGGCGCCGGCATCCCCGCCACCGACCCCGACGAACTGCGCTACACCCTGGAGTCCCGGCTGCACGTCCTGCCGAGCTTCGCCACTGTCGCGGGCTCCGGTGCGCCCGGTGTGATCAGCGGGCTGTCCATGCCCGGTGTGGAGGTCGAGCTGGCCAAGGTCCTGCACGGCGGGCAGACGCTGCAGATCCACCGACCCATCCCGCCCGAGGGCACGGCGACCGCGACCAACCGGCTCGCCGCCGTCTACGACAAGGGCAAGGCCGCCATCCTGGTCTTGCGCACCGAGGTCGCCGACGCCGACGGCCCGCTGTGGACCAACGACGCCCAGATCTTCGTACGGGGAGAGGGCGGGTGGGGCGGCGACCGGGGCCCGGTCGCCCGCCTCGAACCGCCCGTCGGTGAACCCGACAGGACCGTCGAACGCCGTGTCCGCGAGGACCAGGCCCTCCTGTATCGCCTCTCCGGGGACTGGAACCCGCTGCACGCCGACCCCGAGTTCGCCAAGCTCGCCGGCTTCGAGAAGCCGATCCTGCACGGGCTGTGCACCTACGGCATCACGCTCAAGGCGGTCGTGGACACGCTGCTCGGCGGGGACGTCACCCGGGTCCGCTCCTACTCCACCCGGTTCGCCGGAGTGGTGTACCCGGGGGAGACCCTGCGGATCCGCATGTGGCGGCGGGACGGCGAGGTCCGGGTCGCCGTGAGCGCCGTGGAGCGGGACGACGCGCCCGTCCTGGCCGACACCATCGTTCAGCACTCCTGAAGAGCCTCCGAGGGGAGCCGCACCATGCGCGCAGCGGTACTGCACGAGATCGGCCAGGAGAAACTGGAGGTCCTCGACGACGTCGAGGCGACGGGATTCGGGCCCGGCAAGGTGCGGGTCCGGGTGCGGGCCACCGGGCTGTGCCACTCGGACCTGTCCGCGATGAGCGGCGTGCTGCCGCAGCCGGCGCCGTTCGTGCCCGGTCATGAGGGCGCGGGCGAGATCCTCGAAGTCGGTGACGGAGTACGGGGTCTGAAGCCCGGCGACCGGGTCGTCATCTGCTGGCTGCCCGCCTGCGGCGCCTGCCCCGCCTGCAAGCGCGGCCAGACCCAGCTGTGCCTGGCCGGGTTCATGAACGCGGGCACCCCCAACTTCAGGCGCTCCGGCGGGGACGTCTTCGGCTTCGCGGGCACCGGCACCTTCGCCGAGGAGGTCGTCGTGGACGCGGGCTGCGCCGTGCCGATCCCGGACGACGTGCCCTACGACATCGCCGCGCTGATCGGCTGCGGGGTGACGACCGGCCTCGGAGCTGCCCTCAACACCGCTGATGTGCAGGCGGGTTCGTCGGTCGCCGTCATCGGGTGCGGAGGCGTCGGCATCTCGGCGGTGCAGGGGGCGCGGCTCAAGGGCGCCGCCGAGATCGTCGCCGTGGACCCGGTCGCCTCCCGGCGTGAGTCGGCGCTCAAGTTCGGTGCCACGAGGGCGGTTTCGCCGGAGCAGCTGGCCGACGCCAAGCAACAGGTCACCGGCGGCGAGGGCTTCGACTACGTCTTCGAGGTCGTCGGCCGCTCCGCCACCGCCCGCACCGCCTATGAGAACACCCGGCGCGGCGGCACCCTCGTCGTGGTCGGCGCGGGTGCCATGGACGACTTCCTCCAGCTCAACATGTTCGAGCTGTTCTTCGACGAGAAGCGCATCCTGCCGTCCATGTACGGCGGCGGCGACGTGATGCGCTCCTACGAGCGCACGATCGCCCTGTGGCGCGCGGGCCGCGTCGACCTCGCGGGCCTGATCACCCACCGGGTGCCCCTGGTGGAGATCAACGAGGCACTGGACCAGATGCGGAGCGGGACGGCCCTGCGTACGTGCATCGAGATCTGAGAGACCCAACATCTGAGAGACCCAACATCGGAGAGATCCAACGCGGCTGTGAGGACTCCTGGAATGTCACTGCCACTTGAAGGTCTGTCCGCCGTCGTCACCGGCGCCGGACGCGGGCTCGGCCGGGCCGAGGCCCTGGAACTCGCCCGGCTCGGCGCGGCCGTCGTCGTCAACGACTACGGCCGGCCGGGCCGCGACGGCTCCGGCGAGGCCTCGGCCGGACCCGCCGAGAAGGTCGCCGCCGCGATCCGAGCCGACGGCGGCCGGGCAACCGCCCACACAGGAGATGTGTCCGACTTCCAACAGGCGCGGGAACTGGTCGACTTGGCTATCGCCGAGTTCGGAAAGCTCGACATCCTCGTCAACAACGCGGGCATCCTGCGCGACCGCATGGTCTTCTCCATGACCGAGGACGAGTGGGACTCGGTGATCCGCGTCCACCTCAAGGGCCACTTCAACACCACCCACTTCGCCGCCGCGCACTGGCGGCAGCGGTCCAAGGCGGCCGGGGGAGCGGTGTACGGGCGGATCGTGAACACCTCCTCCGAGGCGTTCCTCGCCGGATCCGCCGGGCAGCCCAACTACGCGGCGGCGAAGGGCGGAATCGTCGGCCTCACCACCTCCACCGCCCTCGCCCTCGCCAAGTACGGCGTGACCGCCAACGCGATCTGCCCGCGTGCCCGCACCCGCATGACGCAGGACGTCTTCGCGGGCCTGGCCAGACCCGAGGAGGGCCTCGACCCGCTCGACCCCGAGCATGTCGCCCCGCTCGTCGGCTACCTGGCTTCGCCCGCCGCCGCCCGGGTCAACGGCCAACTGCTCGTCGTGCACGGCGGCATGGTCGCCGTCGTCGACCGGCCCAGGGTCCGGGCGCAGTTCGACAGCAAGCAGGACACGTTCACGTACGACGAGCTGGACGCGCTGCTCACCCCGCACTACGCGGACCGGCCGCCGGGGGAGACGTTCGCGGCGGCGGAGGTGCTGGGACTCAAACGCGGGTGAAGTGAAACGGGTGGAACGAGAGAGGGGCTTCCCGTCCGGTGACGGAAAGCCCCTCTCCCCTTATGACGCCTTGTAACCTCTTTTTGCGTCAGGCAGCCGCTTCGACCTTCTCCGCGGACGGCTTACGGTGCCGGCCTCGCGGAGTCGCGTCGGAGTCGTGGGCCGCGACCGGGCCCCGGTGCCGGCCGTGGCCGGCGGTCTTCTGCGAGTCGGCAGACAGCTGCTGAGTAGTGCTGGTGTCGCTCATCGGACGATTTCACCCCGTAGACATGATCTTTCGTACAGCCGGGCGAGTGTAACCGGCACACCACGGGTCGAATCCAGGCGCACACGCCAACCGGCACTAGTTCGTTACAAGACGTCCCAGGGGTGCTTTCCCGAGCGGCACGGGACGTACCGCCGAGGGCACCGGAGGATCCGGTTCCGCCGCGCCCCGAGGCGCCGCCACGGGTGGCGTCTCGCGAGCGGTGCCGTCCCGGACCGGATCCTCCGGGCCCGTATCCCCCGATTCCCCCGGCTTCGGTCCCCCCATTCCCACCCCGGCCCTGTTCCGGGCCGGCTCCCCCCTGGGTGCCGTCAGCTCCGCCACGCCGCACGGGACTTCCTCCGTGGCGTACGGCAGCCGCAGCACCCCGTCGCGCGTCCACAGCCCGGCCCCCGTCAACCACCCCTCGGGCGCCGGGAGTTGCCGTACCTGCCGCTCGGCCGGCCGCCACGTCCCCACCCAGCTGCCGAACCGCCCGTCGATGCGCAGCGCCACCGCGCAGCTCTCCGGCATCAGCACCTGACCCGGCTGGATCGCGAACGGCGTGACCGCACAGTCCGCAACCCGCAGGCACTCCGGGAAGCGGACCGGCAGCGTGCTGCCCAGGACCCCCCAGCCCAATCGTTCCTGCCCGGGGGAGGGCGCGTCGGAGGAGATCAGCAGCAGCCCGCTGTCGGGGTCGGCGAGCAGCAGCCGGTCGTCGCTGTAGTCCGTGATCTGGAGCAGAGGTGAGATCTCGCCGCCGCGCTCCAGGTCCACCACGACCGTCTTGGTGCGCCCGGCCAGCTCCTGGTCCAGTGCGAGCAACCGCCCGGCATGATCCAGCCAGACCCCGCCCGAACAGCGCCCCGGGATCACCGCGAGCCGCTGCGGCCCCAGGGCGCTGCCCGCCACCAGCCACACCGCCGTGGAGTTCGCGCCGACGGTGAGGGCGTACGCCCGCACGCCCCCCGGCGCGGGCGGCAGCAGCGAGAGCCGGGCGTCGGGCTCGGGGCACTCCACCGTGCCCAGCGGCAGCTCGCCGGTGCCGGGTCCGGTCGGGTACAGCAGCGAGAAGGCGTGCCGCTGATCCACCAGCCGGTGGATCAGCACCCGTCCGTCCGCCATCGGCTGCACCTCGGTGCCGGGCTCCTCCGGCTGGTTGCCGGGCAGCGGGACGGCGTACGGCTCGGGGCCGTCCAGCGTCCAGCGCTCCGGGAACCAGGACTCACCGCAGAGCGCGAGCCGGGCGCCGTACGCGCCGTCCGTCGTGAGGGTGCACCCCGTCTCCGGCACACCGTCGTCCTCGCCGGACTCCCAGGACTCGCCGGATTCCCGGGATTGCCCGGACTCGCCGGACTCGCCGGTCGAAGGGGATTCCGTCGAAGGGGATTCGATCGCACAGGCCGTCATCGTTCGGTCACCTCCGGCGACGAAGCTAGTTTTCGTACGCACGGCCGCGGGACGGGCCGATGGCCGCTTCACACATACGTGTGGCGCAGAACCGATTCGCCCGTGGGAACCGGGGCATGTGTGCTGAACGGGACTCCGGGGAGCGGAGGCGGTACAGCCCGGCAGATCATCCAGGTAGCCTTTTCCCGTGCCCCGTCTGTCTGAAGTCATCGCCGCGCTGGAGAACCTGTGGCCCGCCGAGCGGGCCGAGTCCTGGGACGCGGTCGGCACGGTCGTGGGCGACCCCGACCAGGAGGTCACCCGGGTCCTGTTCGCCGTCGACCCCGTCCAGGAGATCGTCGACGAGGCGGTCGAGCTCGGCGCCGACCTGCTGGTCACCCACCACCCGCTCTACCTGCGCGGAACGACCACGGTCGCGGCCACGCACTTCAAGGGCCGGGTCGTGCACACGCTGATCAAGAACGACATCGCGCTGCACGTCGCCCACACCAACGCCGACACGGCCGACCCGGGCGTGAGCGACGCGCTCGCCGGGGCGCTCGACCTGCGGGTCGTACGCCCCCTCGTGCCGGACCCGGGCGACCCGGCGGGCCGCCGGGGCCTGGGCCGGATCTGCGAGCTGGACCACCCCCTCACCGTCCGCGAGCTGGCCGCCCGCGCCGCCGAGCGGCTGCCCGCCACCGCGCAGGGCATCCGGGTGGCCGGCGACCCCGAAGCCACGGTCCGCACGATCGCCGTCAGCGGCGGCTCCGGCGACAGCCTCTTCGACCAGGTCCGCGCGGCCGGCGTCGACGCCTTCCTCACCGCCGACCTGCGCCACCACCCCGCCGCGGAATTCATGGCGGCCGGCGGGCAAAGCCCCCTCGCACTGCTCGACGCGGCACACTGGGCCACCGAGTGGCCCTGGTGCGAGCTGGCTGCGAGCCAGCTCGACGAGCTCTCCGACCGCCACGGCTGGGACCTGCGCGTCCATGTGTCGAAGACGGTCACCGACCCCTGGACCGCCCACGCGGCGTCCTCCACCACTGAAACACCTGGAGCCCCCAACTGAACGCCGCGCCCGCCGACCAGATCCGACTCCTCGACGTCCAGGCCCTGGACGTGCGCCTCCAGCAGCTCGCGCACAAGCGGAAGTCGCTGCCCGAGCACGCGGAGATCGAGTCGCTGAACAAGGACCTCACCCAGCTGCGCGACCTGCTGGTGGCCGCGCAGACCGAGGAGAGCGACTGCGCCCGCGAGCAGACCAAGGCCGAGCAGGACGTGGACCAGGTGCGCCAGCGCGCCACCCGCGACCAGCAGCGCCTGGACTCCGGCGCCGTCACCTCGCCGAAGGACCTGTCCAACCTCCAGCACGAGATCACCTCCCTCGCCAAGCGGCAGGGCGACCTGGAGGAGGTCGTCCTGGAGGTCATGGAGCGCCGCGAGGCCGCCCAGGAGCGGGTGGCCGAGCTGACCGCGCGGGTCGCGTCGGTGCAGTCGAAGATCGACGACGCCACCGGGCGCCGGGACGCGGCCTTCGAGGAGATCGACGGCGAGGCCGCCACGGTGACCAAGGAGCGCGAGGTCGTCGCCGCGTCCGTCCCGGCGGACCTGCTCAAGCTGTACGACAAGCTGCGCGGGCAGCAGGGCGGCATCGGCGCGGCCAAGCTGTACGCCCGCACCTGCCAGGGCTGCCGCCAGGAGCTGGCCATCACCGAGCTGAACGAGATCCGCGCGGCGGCGCCGGACGTGGTGGTCCGCTGCGAGAACTGCCGCCGCATCCTGGTGCGCACGGCCGAGTCGGGTCTGTAGGGACTGTAGGCACCGGTACCGGTAAGGAGCTTTGGGCGTGGGGGAGTTCATCGTCGAGGCGGACGGCGGGTCGCGGGGCAACCCGGGGCCCGCGGGCTACGGCGCCGTGGTGAGCGACGCCGCGACCGGGGAGACCCTGGCCGAGGCCGCGGAGTACATCGGCGTCGCCACGAACAACGTGGCCGAGTACCGGGGCCTGCTGGCCGGCCTGCGCGCCGCCCACGCCCTCGACCCGGCCGCCACGGTCCACGTCCGGATGGACTCCAAGCTCGTCGTCGAGCAGATGTCGGGCCGCTGGAAGATCAAACACCCCGATCTGAAGCCCCTGGCCGCCGAGTCCAGCCGCGTCTTCGCCCCCGGCCAGGTCACGTACGAGTGGATTCCCCGTGAGCAGAACAAGCACGCGGACCGCTTGGCCAACGAGGCGATGGACGCGGGCGCAAGGGGCGAAGACTGGTTGCCGTCGGACTCGCGGGCCGGCTTGGAAGCCGCCGCAGCCGCGGGCAGTCGTGCCGTTGGGGCGGCGCCCGTCCCGCAGAAAGCGGCGCCTCGAAGCGAGCAGCTCCCTACTACCCCCACCGAGCCGCGCCCGACCACGATCCCGGCCCCCGCGACCTCAGCCCCCGGCTGGAGCGCCGCCCCCGACCTGGGCGCCCCCGCCACCTTCGTCCTCCTCCGCCACGGCGAGACCCCCCTCACCCCCCAGAAACGCTTCTCCGGCAGCGGCGGCACCGACCCCGCCCTCTCGGACGCAGGACGGGAGCAGGCCCACAGAGCCGCGGAGGCCCTCGCACGGCGCGGCACGATCCAGGCCATCCTCGCCTCCCCCCTCGCCCGCACCCGCGAAACCGCCGCCGTCGTCGCCGCCCGCCTCGGCCTGGACGTGACCGTCGAGGACGGCCTGCGCGAGACGGACTTCGGCGCCTGGGAGGGCCTGACCTTCGGCGAGGTCCGCGAGCGCTACCCGGACGACCTGAACGCCTGGCTCGCCGACCCCGAGGCCCACCCCACCGGCGGCGGCGAGAGCTTCGCGGAGACCGCCACCAGGATGGCCGCCGCCCGCGACAGGCTGGTCGCGGCCCACCGGGGCCGTACAGTCCTGCTGGTCACGCACGTCACGCCCATCAAGACCCTCGTCCGGCTCGCCCTCGGCGCTCCGCCCGAGTCGCTGTTCCGGATGGAGCTCTCCGCCGCCTCCCTGTCGGCGGTGGCGTACTACGCCGACGGCAACGCGAGCGTGCGGCTGTTCAACGACACGTCCCACCTGCGGCCCTGAGCCCCGGGCAGCAACGGCACCCCGGACCCGCGCCAGGGGCGGAAGCCCTGCTGGGCCCCGATCGACGTCAGTGGATCTCGTCCACCAGCACGTCCAGCGACCACGCCTTCCCGGCCCTGTCCGGCTCCTCCGCCTCCACGACGTAGCCCAGCTCCCGCAGCGCGTCGATCAGTTCGGCGGGGTTCTTCGGCGCGGTCCCGGCGGTCAGCAGGCTCCGTACGATCCGGCCCTTGGTCGCCTTGTTGAAGTGGCTGACGACCTTCCGCGTCGGCGCGTGCAGCACCCGTACGGTGGCGGTCCGCCCGGCGGTCTCGCCCTTCGGCTTCCAGGCCGCCGCGTACGCGGAGGACCGCAGGTCCAGCACGAGCCCGTCCCCGGCCGCCTCCGGCAGCGCCTGCGCCATCGGTGCGCGCCAGTGCCCGGACAGCGCGCCGAGACCCGGCAGCTTCACGCCCATCGAGCAGCGGTAGGAGGGGATGCGGTCCGTCACGCGTACCGCGCCCCACAGCCCCGAGAAGACCAGCAGCGAGCGCGCCGCCCGCCTCTTCGCCGCCGTGTCCAGCGAGGCCAGGCCGAGGGCGTCGTAGAGCACACCGGTGTAGATCTCCCCGGCCGGACGGGTCGCGGCCGTGCGCAGCCCCGCGTTCTTCGCGACCTCGCCGCGCAGCCCCTCGCTCAGCCCGAGCACCTCGCGCGCCTTCTCCTCGTCCCCGGCGCACAGCTCGACCAGCTCCCCGAGCACGGCTTCCCGCGCACCGGTCAGCCCCGGCAGGGACAGCGACTCCAGCTTCACCGGGGCACCCTTGCCCGGGCTCGCCTTGCCTTCGGAGGGCGGCAGCAGGACCAGCAACACGTACTCCTTACGTAGACCTCCGCGACAGCGTACGGCGTGCCGCACCCGTGCCTCAG
The DNA here is from genome assembly GCF_053592455.1 of Streptomyces sp. NPDC002676. Taxonomy (NCBI): domain Bacteria; kingdom Bacillati; phylum Actinomycetota; class Actinomycetes; order Kitasatosporales; family Streptomycetaceae; genus Streptomyces; species Streptomyces sp. NPDC002676. Next base: position 898,629 of record NZ_JBSFVT010000001.1, read on the forward strand.
TCCGCAGGGCCTGCCCGCCGGATCCTCCCGGCGTCGCGGGGTGACCGAGAAGGAGCCGTCCTTCTCCGCCGAGCTGATCCGGCAGGCAGGCCCTACGCTCGCTGTATGCCCCGCCGCCACATCCGCGTGACCGGCGCTCCCGAGGGGCCTCTCCGGGCCGCCCTCACCGCGCTCCGGGCCGAACTCGGCATCCCGGAGGGCTTCCCGGCCGAGGTGCAGGAGGAGGCCGAACGCTCGGCCGAGGCGCCCACGCTCCCCGCGAACGACGCCACGGACATCCCCTTCTTCACCCTCGGCCCTCCCACCTCCACCGACCTCGACCAGGCGGCCCACCTGTCCCGGCAGGGCACCGGATACCGGGTCCGGTGCGCCATCGCCGACGTCGCCGCCTTCGTCGTACCCGGCGGGCCGCTGGACGCGGAGACGCATCGGCGGGTGAACACCCTGTACTTCCCCGACGAGAAGGTGCCCCTGCACCCCGCCGTGCTCAGCGAGGGCGCGGCCGGCCTGCTGCCGGACCGGACGCGGCCGGCCGTGCTGTGGACGCTCGACCTCGACGCGGAGGGCCGCACCACCGCCGTCGACGTGCGCCGGGCCCTGGTCCGCAGCCGCGCCAAGCTGGACTACGCCGGCGTACAGGAGCAGCTCGACACCGGGACGGCCGAGGAGCCGGTCGCGCTGCTGAAGGAGATCGGCGAGGCCCGGGAGCGGCTGGAGGCCGAGCGCGGCGGCATCTCCCTCAACGTGCCCGAGCAGGAGATCACGGCGCGGGACCACACCTACGTCCTCGGGTACCGCGCCCCCCTCCCCGCCGAGCGCTGGAACGCCCAGCTCACCCTGCTCACCGGCATGGCCGCGGCCGACCTGATGCTCGCGCACGGCACCGGCGTCCTGCGCACCCTGCCCGCCGCACCGGACGGCGCCGTGGCCCGGCTGCGCCGCACCGCCGTCGCCCTGCGCATCGACTGGCCGCACCATGTGTCGTACGCGGCCCTGATCCGCACGCTCGACCCGCACGAGCCCCGCCACGCGGCCTTCCTCCAGGAATGCACGACCCTGCTGCGCGGCGCCGGATACACCGTGTTCCGCGACGGCGACCTGCCCGCGATCACCACGCACGCCGCCGTCGCCGCCCCCTACACCCACTGCACCGCCCCGCTGCGCCGCCTCGCCGACCGCTACGCCGCCGAGCTCTGTCTCGCGGCCGTCGCCGGGCAGGCCCCGCCCGACTGGGTGCTCGCCGCGCTGGACGAGCTGCCGCGGCAGATGGCCGAAGCCGCCCGGCTCGCGGACACGGTCGAGCGGGAGTGCGTCGACATCGTGGAGGCGGCCCTGCTCAAGGACCGGATCGGGGAGGTCTTCGACGGCTGCGTGGTGGACCTGGACGAGCACCGGCCGACCGCCGGCACCGTGCATCTGGAGTCCCCGGCGGTCGTCGGCCGCATCGAGGGCGAGGGACTGCCCCTCGGCGAACGCCTGCCCGTCCGCCTCACCCAGGCCGATCCGGGTACGACGAAGATCCTTTTCACCCCCGCGTGAAGCTTTGCCCGGCATGGAAGCGGGGCCTCACGACGTTGCACCCCGAGGAAGCAGCAGGCAGTACGACAAGGGGGGTGCGCCATGGCGGAACGGGCGCTGTGGACACGGGCGCGACTGGGCCGCTGCGGACCTCCGCTCGACCTGCTGACCGCCTCCTTCGACAAGCACGTCTACGCCCCGCACGCCCACGAGGAGTTCACGATCGGGGTCTGCGTCGGCGGCTCCGAGGTGATCGACTACCGGGGCGGCCACATCCGCACCGGCCCCGGCTCGATCGTCGTCCTCGACCCCGGCGAGATGCACACCGGCGGCCCCGGCAGCGCCGGCGACGGCTACGCCTACCGCGCCCTGTACGCCGACCCCGCCCTGCTGACCGAAGGCACCCTCGGCGGCCTCCCGCACTTCCGCGAGCCCGTCCTCGACGACCCGGAGCTCGCCGCCGCACTGCGCGCCGCGCACACGGAGCTCAGCGTCTGCCCCGACCCGTTGGAGGCCGAGTCCCGTGTCCCCTGGCTGCTGACCGCGCTGGCCCGCCGCCACTCCACGGCCCGGCCCGCCGCCGACCGGATCCCCGGCGCCCAGGCCATCGCCCTCACCGTCCGCGACCGCCTGGCCGACGAGCTCACCGCCCCGCCCTCCCTCGCCCTGCTCGCCGCCGACCTGGGCCTGTCCCGCTACCAGCTCCTGCGGGCCTTCCGTACGACGCTCGGCATACCGCCGTACGCCTGGCTCGCCCAGCACCGGGTCGCCCGCGCCCGCGGCCTGCTGGAGGCGGGCCTGCGCCCCGCCGAGGTGGCCACCCTCGTCGGCTTCGCCGACCAGGCGCACCTGACCCGCTGGTTCCGCCGGGTGCTCGGGGTGACCCCGGCGGCGTACCGCAACAGCGTTCAAGACCCCCGCGGGTGAAGTGGCCGAAACTCGGCGCATGACTGCACGCGGCTGGCTTCTGTTCTCCCTGATGGGAGTGGTCTGGGGCATCCCCTATCTGCTGATCAAGGTGGCGGTGGACTCTGTGTCCCCGCCGGTCGTGGTCTTCACGCGCTGCGCGCTCGGCGCGGTCCTGCTGCTCCCGTTCGCCCTGCGCCAGGGCGGCCTGGCCGACACCGTACGAGCCCACTGGCGCCCCCTGCTGGCCTTCGCGTGCCTGGAGATCATGGGACCCTGGTTCACCCTCACCGACGCCGAACGGCACCTGTCCAGCTCGACGGCCGGCCTGCTGATCGCGGGCGTCCCGATAGCGGGCGTACTCCTGTCCCGCTTCTTCGGCGGGGCGGAACACCTCGGCGCCCGGCGCCTCGCGGGCCTGGCCCTGGGCCTGGCCGGCGTCACCGTCCTGACCCTCCCGCACCTCACCGGCGGCGACGCGCGCTCGCTGGCCGAGGTGCTGCTCACGGTCCTGGGCTACGCGACCGCGCCCCTCATAGCCGCGCGCCGCATGAAGGACGTACCGTCCCTGCACCTGACGACCGCCTGCCTGACCCTGGCGGCCCTGGCCTACGCCCCCGCCGCCGCGCTCACCCGCCCGTCCGCGCTCCCCTCCGCCTCCGTCCTGGCGGCCCTCGCCGCGCTGGGCGTGCTGTGCACGGCGGTGGCGTTCGTGGCCTTCCTGGAACTGATCAAGGAGGCGGGCCCGACCCGGGCGACCGTGATCACGTACGTCAACCCGGCCGTGGCGGTGGCGGCGGGCGCCCTGTTCCTGGACGAGCCGCTGACCACCGGCATCCTGCTGGCGTTCACCCTCATCCTGGCCGGCTCGGTCCTGGCGACGGCCTCCGCCGGTCCGCGCCGGACCACGCGCCGGGTACCATGGTCGACACGGCAGACGAGCCGGGCGGACGGCCGCGTGGAGTCCCCCTAGGGGGCTTCCCGAGGAACGTCCGGGCTCCACAGGGCAGGGTGGTGGCTAACGGCCACCCGGGGTGACCCGCGGGACAGTGCCACAGAAAGCAGACCGCCGGGGACCTCGGTCCTCGGTAAGGGTGAAACGGTGGTGTAAGAGACCACCAGTGCCCAGGGTGACCTGGGCAGCTCGGTAAACCCCACCCGGAGCAAGGTCAAAAGGAGCGCCGTAAAACGCGCTCTGCGCGGACGTTCGAGGGCTGCCCGCCCGAGTCCGCGGGTAGACCGCACGAGGCCGGCGGCAACGTCGGCCCTAGATGGATGGCCGTCGCCCCGGCGTCCGCGAGGACACCGGGGAACAGAACCCGGCGTACAGCCCGACTCGTCTGCCCTCAGGGCTTCTGACCAGTAGAAACACCGGTCAGAGGCCCTTCTCCGTGTATGGGCAGGTCTCGCTGGACCCCGGCTCGCACCGGTTCGAACGGGACCGCGTGGACTATCGCGGCGCCCGGGGCTTCCGGTGTTTGCCGGTCCCGGGGCCGAGCTTCGGCGCTGGCTCCGAGGAAGGGGCGACCTCGGTGGCGGGGAACAGAACACGCCTCGCCTCCGCGAGATTCGCCGCGAAGCAGTGGGGCTCCCACAGGTGGCCGTTCCACCGCTGGATTGCCCGGGGCGTGTCAGGGTTCAGGTGCGACCCACGCGGGCCGTCGCCGCTCACGAGAGGTATGGCGCGGAGCTGTCCGATCCTCGCGTCACGGCGCTCGGCCCACTGGGACAGCGACTCATCGTCCATTCCCAGGAGGGTAGTGGCTCAGGCGTGCCGGTGTTCCCAGCGCAGCGAGGGGCTCCGGTCGATCCAGTACAGGTGGGAGTTGGTCGTCACGCGGAGTCGAATGGCCTCGATGTCCGGCGTTCCGGCGTCCTGCCAGGCGACAAGGGAGCGTTCGATGTCGTGCCACAGAGCCACGGGGCCGCCCTGGCGGACGGTCCAGTTCTCGCCGTCGGCGATGAACTCGGCGAACGACTCCCGCTCCGGATCGAACAGGTACCGCAAGGGTGAGCCGTCGGCGCGGGCGGCGCGGACGAACTGTGCACCGGGCGCCGCGAGCTGTGCGAGGAAGGCGGGCATCCACTCCTCCAGGACGAGAGGAGACACCCGGGTGACCCGCTCACTGTCTGAGTAGGCGGCCCGGGCGGAGAGGTCGCCGGCCAACGGCGTCACCGCCTGGGCCCGTGCCTGCATGAAGGAGGAGCGTCCGATGAACGCGCCCTCGGCGGTACCGTCCTCGCCGACGGTGACCTTCGCGAGGCCGGTACCCCAAGGCCAGGAGCCGACCGTGCCGAGGACGATGCCACCGGGCTTCGTCTGCCTGATCCACGTGTACGGGATGCGGCGGACCGCGCAGGTGGCGATGACCCGGTCGTACGGCGCCCGGTGCGGATGACCGAGAAGCCCGTCGCCCGTCACCGTCCACGTCGAGTAGCCCACGGTTTCCAGGGCGGCATCTGCGCGTGCTGCCACCTGAGGGTCGACCTCGATCGTGGTGACGTTGTCCTCGCCGAGGTAGTGGCACATCAGGGCCGTGGAGTAGCCGGTGCCCGTGCCGATCTCCAGGACGTGGTGTTCCGCCTTGAGGTCCAGGGCCTCGATCATGCCGACGACCGTGGTCGGGTCGGTCGAGGACGACGTGGGCACGCCCGCGACGGGTTCGCCGGTCTGGTCGGAGGTGAGGTGGCCGTCGAGCTGGGTGGTGACGGTGTCGAGGCTGTACGCGATCTTCAGCCACTCGTCCGGGTCCGTACCGACGGCGGTGACGGGCCGCCAGGTCCGTCCCTCGTCGAGGAAGACTCCGGGATGGAGGAACTGCTCGCGGGGGACGGTTTCGACGGCTTCGCGCAGCCAGGGGGATTTCAGTACGCCCTTGCTCGCGAGAACGGCCGCCATGCGGCGCCGCTCGGATGCCGGGTCGGTCATCGGCGGTCTCCTTGCATGAGCAGGTCGGCGAAGGCGGCGGACATCGGGAGGCCGGTCCCCGTCTCCAGCCACCCCCACTGCCCATTGGGATTCAGCTCCAGCCACCAGTAGTCCCCTGCCCGGCCGACCGCGAGGTCGAAGCTCCCTGATACCAGCTCCAGTCGGTCCAGGTAGGCGTGCAGTGCCTTGTCCACCCGGTCGGGAAGGTGCTCCACGGTGTAGGTCAGGGCGCTGTAGTCCTTGCGCCAGTCCAGAAGTTCGGAGTCGATGCGCACGGCGAACGTGCGTCGCCCCACGATCAGGACGCGGAGGTCGGCGACCTTGTCCACGCGGGCCTGGAACATGTGGGGCGCGACGCGAACGCTGTCGTCGATCTCGTCGGCGGTGACGGGGTCAGCCCATCCGGTCACGGGCACGCCATCACGCGTATAGGGAGTCCACCGCAGCGTCTTGAAGATCGCGTCTCCTTGGATGCGGATGAACTCCCGCGCCTCGGACGGGTTGTTGGTGACGAGGGTGGGTGGGACGGTGAAGCCGAGCTGCTGGGCGAGAGCGAGCTGGGCGGGTTTGTAGTCGGCCGCTGCCATGCGCAATGGGTGGTTGACCCAGAGCGGGCCGTCCACAGCGTAGAGCGTGCCCCCAAGCCCGTAGCGGACCTGCGCCGCCGCGAAACGGGAGTCGTCCGGGGACAGGTTGGGGAATGACGGCCACTCCGGGCGGCGCCAGTACACCGATCGGACGCGTGGCAGGTCGGCGGTTCTCGACGGGGTGCGCACCTGCCCGACCACACGGGCCAGGCAGGTGCCGAACCGAGCCGAGACCGTGAGGTCCTCTCCGATGTCGGCGGGGTTGAACCGGACCACCGGCACATCGCGCCGGTTGAGTTCGGTGATCACCATGTCGGCGGTGATGTCGTCCGCCTCGGTGGCCACCAGAACAGGTCCCTTCTCGGTCGTGGTCATCAGTCCTGGTTGCTGTCCTGGTCGTGACCCTGGTCGTTCCGGGAGTCCGAGTTCGTCGTCGTGGAGGTCTCGGTACCGGAGCTGGTGCCGTGCTTGCCCATCTCGACCACCTGCCCGGCGCGGTCGCGGAACACCCCGAGCTGCGTCGTGGGGTCGATGGCGACCGTGGCGTGGGGTCGGCGGATGGTCGTCGGGTAGGGCGCGAGTCGGCCCACACCCCACGGCCGCGTGGGGGCGGGGAATGCGACGGAGGCGGTCATGGGACTCCTTGGGTTGAAAGCGGAGTGGTGCAGGAATCCGCTCACCCGGATGAGGGACGTCCTCCCAGGCAAGGGCCTGATAGGGGTGAGCGGGGCTTGAACGTCTGTTCTCCGTCCGCGCCGGTACGGTGCGGACGGAGAACCGTGGCCACCGCCTCAGAGGCGAGCTGCCTGGATGTTGTCGGCCGCGGTCGTCCACTCGGCGCCACTCTCGGGCCGGATGCGCGCGACCCGGACCGTGCCGTGGCTGTGGAGCTCGTGCGTGACGGCGACGAGCACACCCTCGCCGCGTGAGGCGATGTCGCGGACGTTCGTGTTCAGGAGCGGGTGCTGCTCGTAGCCGTCGGGCCCGACCGGGTTCACGTCTCCGCCTCCTGCCGGGCCTCGACGCGGCGCATGAACCTTTCCCAGCCGTCGGCCGCCCGTACCCGCAGAGCCCGGCTCGGCGCACCCGGCTGGGACTCCGGCGGCGTGCACGCACGGCCGTCGGCGCCGAGGTTCCTGCGGGGCAGTTCGGAGGTTGTCACGTGGTCGCTCCTCTCTGATGGGGCAGCAACTGGCCGCAGCCTGGACGGAACGCGGCGCGCGGCCTGCTGCCTCGGGGAGCCGCCCGATGGTCCTTCAACCTCCGAGCGGCGTGTGACCAGTGAACGACGATCCGTTACCGTCTCCCAGAGCGGACCTCGCGCATTGCTCAGGCGTTTTCCGGGCATCGGGTGTTGCGCGTGAGGAAGGTGCTCTTCGTGAGGGGAGGCCAATGACCTTAAGGCGTAGGTGCTTTGCCGAACGGAGGGTGGCAAAGGGCTACTCTCAGGAGGCATTCGCAGAGGCTCTTACGGTGGCCGCGTCCACCGTGGTCCGTTGGGAAAGTGGCCGTGCCACCCCACAGCCGCACCAACGGCCCAAGATCGCCAGCCTGTTAGGAGTCACCCTCTCCGAGCTGGAAGGGCTTCTCTTCGAAGAACAGCCGGCCGAAACCGCCGTGCTTCCTGGCACCCCACCCCTCCTCCATGGTGATGATGACGATATGAAGCGCCGCGATGTCCTGGGCCTGCTCGCCGTCACGGGCGCACTGGTCACCCTGCCCGGTTCGGACGAGGCCCCGCGAGGACACACAGTGGTGGCGCTCCTGGAGACAGGGGAGGAGCTGCACCGCAGTCTGTGGCAGGTCTTCACCCTCTCGGATTCCAAGCCGACCGTCTTTCCGGCGGTCCGCAAGCAACTCGACGCCCTGACGAAGGGCCTGGCCGAGGCGCGTACCCCAGCGGACCGGGCCCGGCTGTGCACGATGACGGCCGACCTCTACCAACTCGCCGGCGAACTCTTCTTCGACGCCAACCGGTACACCGACGCTGCCCAGTGCTAGACGCTGGCCGCCAACGCCGCCCATGCCGGTGGTGACCACGACCTCTGGGCCTGTGCCATGACCCGCCACGCCTACGTCGAGTTGTACGCGCGACGCGCGCCCGCTGCCCAACCCCTGCTGGCGGTGGCCTCGCGGATCGCCCGGCGGGGCGACAGCGCACTGTCCACCCGCCACTGGGTCGCCTCCGTCCAGGCTCAGGCGTGCGCGGCCATGGGCGACATCGACGGATGCACCAGGGCCCTCGACGAGGCTGAGAAGGTGCACTTCCTCGACGGCCACTCCCACAATGGTGGCTGGCTTCGCTTCGACGGTTCCCGCCTCTCCGAGGAGCGAGGAGCCTGCTACCTCCAGCTCGGCCGTCCCGACCTCGCGGAAGACGCCCTCTCCGCAGCCTTCGCCCAACCCTTGTCGCTGCGCCGCCGCGCCGCTGTGCTGAGCGACCTTGCCGTCCTCGGGGTCCACCGGGGCGATATCGATCAGGTCGTGCAGTACGCGGAGGCAGTGCTCGGTCTGGCCGACCGGTCGAACTCGGGATTCATCGGCAAGAAGCTGGACGGACTCCGAGGGCGCCTTGCCCCGCTGATGTCCGATGGCCGAGTCTCGGATCTGGATCACCGAATCGCGGCGCTTTCGCGTACCGCATGACGAGAGGGACACGTGCATGAGTGACGGTCGGATCTTCCGCGAGGCGTGGATCGCCGGTGTGACCAAGCACTACCCCGGTGAGCCGAAGCCTGGCTATGTCACGCCGTGGGACGAGACACCCGAGTGGGAGCGCGAGGCTGCCGCCGCCGTGTACGGACAGGTGCGCGACTTCATCAGGATCAGCGAAGGGCATGCCACGAGGCTCACCCGCGAGCAGAAGGGCCGCTTCGTCGCGATCTGCTGGACCGCCCAGATGTTCAAGCACTTCAAGGACCCGAAGCCCGGATACGTCGCCGACTGGGCCGACCTGCCGACCTGGCAGCAGGAGACGGACTCGGACATCTTCGAGCGCATCGAACAGGCTGTCTGAACTGCGAGAACGGCGAAGCCCCCGTCCGGACCGCTCCGGGGCGGGGGCGTCTCCTTACGTAGCCGTCAAGGTAGCCGTGCAAGCGCCCTGTTCAGTTGTGGGTGCAGTACTGCCAGCCCTGGTGCTCGGAGTCGTCGTAGGAGCAGTTCGACAGGCGTCGGTTGCTGCTGTCGGACAGGAACCCGGACGACTTCCGGTTCGGCCAGAAGTACGACGTGCGGTTCATGTACAGGGTGCTCGTCGTGTTCGTGCCCTTTCCGGTGCGTACGGTGACCGTCCTCCCGGCCTTCAGCGTGAACGCGGGCAGCTTGTACAGGCTGTCGACGCCGTTGTAGATCGTGTCCCCGCCGATCTTCACGTCCTTGGTGCCGTAGTTCTTCAGCTGCACGTACTCGGCGTTCAGGCTGGAGTCGGTCCCGGTGTCGGAGCCCGGCGAGTCGGAGTACACCTTGGCCATGCGGACCGGCGAGCGGCTGTAGCCGGAGCAGAGGCTGTCGGCCGACTTGGGTCCCGTGTGGACGTCGTAGCCATAGTCGGGGACCGGGTTGAGCATGCAGCCGATGCCGTACAGCTCGTGGTTCGCGGGCCTGAGAGAGAGCTGCTTGTAGAAGACCCCGAACTCGGAGGTCCACGCGTAGTAGTTCGCCAGTCCGGGCCGGCCTCCGATGGTGACGACCATCGTCTTCCCGGGCGCCAGTCTGGTGCCCGGATCGAAGTCCATGCCGTATCCGGCGCCGTTGTCCTGGTCGACCGTCTCCAGCGTGGCACCGCTCAGGTCGACCGTCTCGGTGCCCGTGTTCTTGAACTGCACGTACGTGTTGATGCCGTTCGACGACGGATCCCACCAGTGGACCGACACGAACCGGATCGCGGCGACGTCGTCGGTGGTGGTAGTGGTGGTACCCGTGGCGTGTGCGGGCATGGCGACGCCGAGGACGGCAGTCATGGCGGTGAGCGCGGTCATGGCCGTGCGGCTCTTCATGGTCTCTCCCTGTCGGTGTCCGCCTCCGGATGCTGGGTACGACGAAGCCCCCGCCGGGTCCGGTTCGCGCCGAGCGGGGGCTTGGCCGTGGTTTCCGTGAAGAGCTGGTCCCGTCGCGCCGTGTCCGACTGATCATCAGTCCGATTGGACCGCAGTGGACTTGGGGGATTCGGCGGCAGGTCCAGGCCAATATGTTACGCGCGTAATTTCTGCTGTCGACCGCTTGTCCTCCACCTGCGGGGAGCTGAATACTCCATTCCGTGCGCGCTTGTCAGGAGCACGCCGAAAACCCGGGATCATCGCGTGCCACCTGGCCGGCCTCCCCACCACCCAGGAGGAACGAGTGAAGGTCAAGACCCCTCGCATCGTCAGACGCTCCGGGCTGATCGCCGTGGCGTCAGGACTCCTCGCCGCGGCGCTCGCGACGCCCGCCGCCCACGCCGCCCCCACCCACAGCTCCGCCCAGCTCGCCAGGGCCGGTGCTGCCGTCAAGGCCGCCGACATCCCCGGCACCGCCTGGGCCGTCGACCCCAAGAGCAACACCCTCGTAGTGAGCGCCGACAGCCGCGTCTCGGGCGCCGAGCTGGCCAAGCTCCGGTCCGCCACGGCCTCCTACGGTGACGCAGTCACCGTCAAGCGCGTCAGCGGCACCTTCAAGAAGCTGCTCAACGGCGGCACCGCGATCTACGCCGACGCCGGCTGGCGCTGCTCCGTCGGCTTCAACGTCCGTAGCAGCAGCGGCACCTACTACTTCCTGACCGCCGGCCACTGCACCGACGGCCTCCCGAACTGGTACACCAGCTCCAGCTTCAGCACCTACATCGGCCCCACCGTGGGGTCCAGCTTCCCGACCAACGACTACGGCATCGTCCGCTACGACAACACCGGCGTCACCCACCCCGGCACCGTCAACCTGTACAACGGCACCAGCCAGGACATCACCTCCGCCGCCAACGCGTTCGTCGGCGAGTCCGTCAAGCGCAGCGGCTCCACCACCGGCGTCCACAGCGGCACCGTCCAGGCCCTCAACGCCACCGTGAACTACGGCGGCGGCGACATCGTCTACGGCCTCATCCAGACCAACGTCTGCGCCGAGCCGGGCGACTCCGGCGGTTCGCTGTTCGACGGCACCAAGGCCATCGGCCTGACCTCCGGCGGCAGCGGCGACTGCACCTCCGGCGGTACGACCTTCTTCCAGCCGGTGACCGAAGCGCTGAGCGCGTACGGCGTCAGCGTGTACTAGGCCCTTCCTCGCGGCCTGGCCTGAGCGGCATCCCTTCGGGGGGCTGCTCAGGCCGGGGGAGTCGTCGGACGCTCCCGTACCCCTTTCAGGTGCGCCTCGAAGGCCTCCCGCGCGTCCGGGGTGAGCGTGCGCAGGGCCACCAGGGCCGTGATCGCCACGTCGCAGAGTTCGGCCTGGACGTCCTCCCAGGTGTGGCTGACCCCCTTGCGCGGATTCTGTCCGGTCGCCCCGATGACTGCCTCCGCCACCTCGCCGACCTCCTCGGAGAGCTTGAGGATGCGGAGCAGTACGCCCTGCGGGCCGGCGTGGGCACGGGACGCCTCCAGACGGGCCCAGAGTTCGTCGATGACGGGCCACAGGTCGGCGGGCCCGGCGGCGGTGCTGTCCGGATGGCTCATACTCCGCAGCCTGCCCAGGCGCCGTCCGCCTGGAAACAGGCCCTACTCCTCGAACAGCACCTCCTGCTCGCCCTCCTTCTTCGCCCGGACCCGCCGGTTGCGGGCGCCGACGATCAGGGCCGTTCCCGCCGCCGTCGCGCCGAGGGCCAGCGGGACCATCCAGCCGCGGTCGAAGACATGGCCGAGGGCGTGGTCGAGGGAGAGCCGGCCGGGGCCGGTGATCGCGAGGCCCGTCGCGGCCAGGCCCAGCGTCGCCGCGTACTCGTAGCCACCCGACTGGGCGAAGAAGCCGTTGGGCACGTGCACCGCGGAGGCGCCGGCCATCGCGCCTGCCGCCGCCGCGCCCGCCGCCGGGGTCGCGAGGCCCAGCGCCAGCAGCGCGCCGCCGCCCGCCTCCGCCAGGCCCGCCGCGGTCGCGCTCGCCTTGCCGGGTGTGTAGCCGACGGACTCCATGAACTGGCCGGTGCCCTCCAGGCCGTGCCCGCCGAACCAGCCGAACAGCTTCTGCGTGCCATGCGCGGCGAGCACCCCGCCGGTCCCCAGCCGGAGCAGCAGCAGGCCCAGATCACGTCGGTCGAAGCAGGTCACGGTGGCTCCCAGGGAGAGGCGGCAGGACGAGCGGACGACCCCCCTCCGCATCCGTGTCTCCACCGTCGCACCCAGCACACCACCGGGCCCGTCCTGGCGGGCGTTCGGGTGGCGGGGCCCCGGGAGCGGTGTGAGCCTGGCGCCATGACGATTCAGCCAGCCAAGCTCAGCGATCCGGCCGTCCGGGCCTTCGTCAGCGCCGTCAACGACCATGACCGCGCGCGCTTCAAGGCCCTCCTCACGGCCGACGCGACCATGGCCGACGACGGCGCCGACCGCGACCTCGACGAGTGGATCGACCGGGAGATCTTCGCCTCCAACGGCCACATGGAGGTCGACAAGGAGCTCAAGGGCGGCCGTGCCCTCGTGGCCCACTACCGCAACGACGCCTGGGGCGAGATGCGCACCCGGTGGAGCTTCACCGTCGAGGACGACGGGCGGATCTCCCGCTTCGAGACCGAGCAGGCCTGAACCCGGCGGATGACGAGGCGGGGTAGGAGGATCGGGTAGGAGGCCGGGTAGGAGGACCGGGTAGGAGGACCAGGTAGGGCTACTGAGTAAGACGCGGGTCGGGCCCGAAAGAAGGACGTAATCGATTCGGTGTACGGTCCCGGGATGCGCGATAGTTCTCCGCTCAGCCGGCGTGCCCTCCTCGGACTCTCGGCCGCCGCCCTGCCCCTGTCCGCGACCACCCTTGCCGCCGCGGCCGAGGCGAACGTCATCGGCGGAGAGCGACTGGCCCGTACCGGGATCCAGGTGAGCGGCGCCAGTGGACTGCCCACGAAGCTCTCCGCCCGCTCCTGGCTGATCGCCGACTTCGCGAGCGGAGAGGTACTGGCCTCGTTCGGCGCGCACCGGCGGCTCGCGCCCGCGTCCACGCTGAAGATGCTGTTCGCGGACACCGTGCTGGAGAAGTTCGACCGCACCGAGCGGCACAAGGTCACCGACGCCGACCTGTCCGACATCCCGTTCGGCTCCAGCCTCGTCGGTATCAAGCCCGGCATCACCTACACCGTCGAGCAGCTGTGGCAGGGCGTGTTCCTGCGCTCCGGCAACGACGCGGTGCACGTGCTCGCGCACATGAACGGCGGGGTCGCCAAGACGGTCGCGGAGATGCAGGCCAAGGCCGAGGACCTGCAGGCCCTGGACACCCACGTCGTCAGCCCCGACGGCTTCGACCACCCGGGCCAGCTCTCCTCGGCGTACGACCTCACGCTCTTCGCCCGCCACGGCCTGCGCAACGACGACTTCCGCGGCTACTGCGGCACGCGGACCGCCGACTTCCCGGCGGGCGGCAAGAAGACCTTCCAGATCCAGAACACCGACCGCCTGCTGACCGGGGCGTGGGGCCTGGGCACGTACGAGGGCCTGATCGGTGTCAAGAACGGCTACACCAGCCACGCGGGCAACACCTTCACCGGCGCGGCGACGCGCGGCGGGCGCACGCTGCTGGTCACCGTGATGCACCCGGCCGAAGGCGCCAACGCCGTCTACGAGCAGACCGCCGCGCTGCTCGACTGGGGCTTCAGGCAGGGGCGTTCGGCGCAGGCCGTGGGCACGCTGGTCGAGCCGCTCAGCGAGGGCGGGGCGAAGGCGAGTGCGGCGCCCGCGAAGAAGGCGGTCCACGCGGCGGTCGGCGCGGCCGGCTCGGCGAACGGCCGCTTCTCGCCCTGGCACCTGCTGGAGGGCGCCGCGGGCACGGTCGCCCTGCTGGGCGCGGGGGCCTGGGCGCTGCGGCGGCGCCTGACGGCGGCGAGGGGTGCGACGGATTCCGAGTCAGCGGGCAGGCACCGGCGCTGAACCCGTGCCGGACCCGCGCCGAAACTGCGCGGCAGCCGTTCCACCCACCGGTGCGTACCCCGCGGTCCCACGCGAGGTCCACCCCCAACTCCGGTGCGTGGAACGGCTGCCGCCTCCCCCCTCAAGGTGGCTGCGGAGGCTTCGTGCTTCAACTGTGAAGCTCTCGTGGAGGAAAGTTGAGCATATGTCGCCGACGGGCCGCAATAGCGCGGATGTTCCAATTCCGCTTGTGGGGGCTGTCCAGGCATCCCCTCAACCGCGCCTGAATCACACCTGAACCACGCCTCGATCGCGCCTCGAGCGTGCCCTCGGCCCCGCCCTCGGTCCCGCCCTCAGCCCCGTCCGATGTACGGCATCGCCGTCGCCAGCACCGTCGCGAACTGCACGTTCGCCGAGAGCGGCAGCTCGGCCATGTGCCGCACGGTGCGTGCCACGTCGGCCACGTCCATGACGGGTTCCGGCACGATCTGCCCGTTCGCCTGCTGCACGCCCTTCTCCATCCGGGCCGTCATGTCGGTGGCCGCGTTGCCGATGTCGATCTGCCCGACCGCGATGTCGTACGGCCGCCCGTCCAGGGAGAGCGACTTGGTCAGGCCGGTCAGCGCGTGCTTGGTCGCGGTGTAGGCGACCGAGTTCGGACGCGGCGTGTGCGCCGAGATGGAGCCGTTGTTGATGATCCGGCCGCCCTGCGGGTCCTGCTCCTTCATCTGCCGGTACGCCGCCTGCGCGCACAGGAACGCCCCGTTGAGGTTGGTGTCGACCACGTGCCGCCAGGCGTCGTAGGACAGGTCCTCGACGGCGACCCCGCCCGGCCCGAAGGTGCCCGCGTTGTTGAACAGCAGGTCGACGCGTCCGTAGCGCTCGACCGTCGCCGCGAACAGGGCGTCCACGTCCTCGGGCCGGGACACGTCCGTGCGCACGGCGAGCCAGGGGCCCTCCGGCGCCAGCGCCGCCGTCGCCTCCAGCGTCTCGATGCGCCGCCCGGCCAGCGTCACCGACCACCCCGCGCGCAGCAGCTCCACGGCGACGGCCCGCCCGATACCGGAACCGGCGCCGGTCACCACCGCGATCTTCGATCGTCTGTCAGTCATGGCTCAGCAGCGTAGGTCGACAGTCCGCCATGCGGAATCGCCTGTCCGCCATACGGCACAGGTGGCACCCTCGCCCGTGTGCGCCCCGGCAGCGGGTGTGAGCTGAGATCATGGGGCCCGTTCAGCGGGCGAGGGACCGCGGGGACACGCGGGCACGCGGGGACGCGACAGGGACGCCAGAGGGAGGGGCACATGGCCGAGCACGCGGCTGCGCCGACACCGGACGCGGAACAGCCATCGACCCCGGCACCGCCCCCGGCCACCGCCGCCGCGCCCGCCACCGGCCTGCTCCTCACCCTCCTCCTCGGCGGACTCACCGCCTCCCTCCCGCTCGCGCTGGACATGTACCTCCCGTCCCTGCCGGAGGTCACCCGCTCCTTGCACGCTCCCGCCGCCACCGCCCAGCTCACCCTCACCGCCTGCCTGACCGGCATGGCGCTCGGGCAGCTGGTCGTGGGCCCGATGAGCGACCGCTGGGGCCGCCGCCGCCCGCTCCTGGCGGGCCTCGCCGGCTACCTGGTCGCCACGGTCCTGTGCGCCCTCGCCCCGGACATCCAGACCCTGATCGCCTTCCGGCTGGCCCAGGGCCTCACGGGCGCGTCCGGGATAGTGATCGCACGGGCCGTCGTACGCGACCTGTACGACGGCCTCGCCATGGCCCGCTTCTTCTCCACCCTGATGC
The DNA here is from genome assembly GCF_053592455.1 of Streptomyces sp. NPDC002676. Taxonomy (NCBI): domain Bacteria; kingdom Bacillati; phylum Actinomycetota; class Actinomycetes; order Kitasatosporales; family Streptomycetaceae; genus Streptomyces; species Streptomyces sp. NPDC002676. The sequence goes on from NZ_JBSFVT010000001.1 coordinate 914,369, forward strand.
TGGTCTCCGGGGCCGCCCCGATCGTGGCGCCGCTGATCGGCGGGCAGATCCTCAGGGTGACGGACTGGCGGGGTGTCTTCGTGGTCCTCACCCTGATCGGCGCCGCCCTCGCCGCCACCGCCTGGCTGCGGCTGCCGGAGACCCTCCCGCCCGCCGACCGGCACGGCGGGGGAGTCGCGGCGGCCCTGCGCACCATGCGCGGCCTGCTCGCCGACCCGCCCTTCACCGGCTACCTGCTCGCCGGCGGCTTCGCCTTCGCCGCGCTGTTCGCCTACATATCCGCCTCGCCGTACGTCATCCAGGAGATCTACGGCGCCTCCCCGCAGACCTTCAGCCTGCTCTTCGGCCTCAACTCGGTCGGCCTGGTGGCGGCCGGGCAGCTCAACGGCAAGGTGCTGGTCGGCCGGGTCCGCCTGGACAAGGTGCTGGCCACCGGCCTGACCGTGATCGCGCTCGCCGCGACCGCGCTGCTGCTGATGTCCGCCGGCGCCTTCGGCGAGGTCGGCCTCGCCCCCGTGGCCGCCGCGCTCTTCGTCCTCGTGTCCGCGATGGGCCTCACCCTGCCCAACGCCCAGTCCCTGGCCCTGCTGCGCACGCGCCAGGCCGCCGGCTCCGCCTCCGCCCTGCTCGGCACCTCCTCCTTCCTCGTCGGCGCGGTCGCCTCCCCGCTCGTCGGCATCGCCGGGGAGCACACCGCCGTGCCCATGGCCGTGGTCCAACTGGCCGGAGCTCTGGTCGCCGCGGCCTGCTTCGTGGGAATGTGCCGTCCCTGGAATTCACGCACAGGGCCGGAGGGAGTCGAGCACTGAGCGCACCGAGACTGCGCGCCGACACAGCGGAGCGGGCCGGACTGGACCCGGCGGAACTCGGGCACCTGGTCGGCGAGGTGCACGCCCTCACCCGCGGAGAGCGCCCCTGGGCGGCCGGTGCCGTCGTCGTGGCCGGACGCGGACCCGTGATCGCCGTGGCCGAGGCCGCGGGCTGGGCGGTGCGTTACGCGGCCTACGACCCCGAGACCGGCACGGGCGTCGAACTCCCGGCCTCCGCCCGGGTCCCGATGACCGTGGACACCCCCTTCGACCTGGCCTCCCTGACCAAGCTCTTCACGTCCGTCACCGCCGTCCAGCAGATCGAGCGCGGCACCCTCGGCATAGACGCCCGGGTCGGCGACTACCTGCCCGACTTCCACGCCGCCGCGCGACACGGCATCACCGTACGGCAGCTGCTCACCCACACCTCCGGGCTGCGCCCCGAACTCCCGCTGTACGACTGCCCGGACGACAGGGCGCGCCTGGCACTGCTGCGAGCAGAACCCCCGACGACCGCCCCGGGCACCTACGTCTACTCCGACCTGAACATGCTCCTGGTCCAGTCCGTGCTGGAGCGCGTCACCGGCCGGACCCTCGACATCCTGATCGAGGACGGCATCACCCGCCCGCTCGGCATGACGCGGACCCGCTTCGGGCCCTGCCGCGGGGCGGCGGCCACCGAGGACCAGCGGCGGCCGTGGGCCAAGGCGGACCGGGGGATGCTGCGGGGCGTCGTCCACGACGAGAACGCCTGGGCGCTCGGCGGGGTGGCGGGCCACGCGGGCCTCTTCTCCACCGCGCCCGACCTGGCGGTCTTCTGCCGGACCCTGCTGGCGGGCGGCTCCTACGGCCCCGCACGCATCCTCGCCCCCGACTACGTCGGACTCCTCCTGACCCCACCGGGCCTCGGCTTCACCGTGGACCAGCCCTGGTTCATGGGCGAACTGGCGGGCCACGGAGCGGCGGGCCACACGGGCTTCACAGGAACCTCCCTGGTCCTGGACCCGGCCACGGACACGTTCCTCGTCCTCCTGGCCAACACCGTCCACCCAGGACGCCGCCACCCGGACAGCACACCGAGAGCGAGGCTGGGGACACACTTGGCGAGGGCGGTGATCTGACCCCCGCTTCCCGGCCGGCCAAGTCGGGCGGAAGGCCGGGACCAGTGCCGCCCAGCCATACAATCGGCAGGTGAACGCCCCCGCCTCCCCGGCCGAAGAACTCCGCGCCGCCCTCTCCGATCTGCTCGCGGGACTGCCGCCGTCCCAGGCCGCCGGAGCCGTGGAGAGGCTGATCGCCAACTACCGGGGCGACACCCCGACCAACGCCCCGATCCTGCGCGACCGCGCCGACGTGGCCGCGTACGCCGCCTACCGCATGCCCGCCACCTTCGAAGCGGTCCACTCCGCGCTGGAGGCGTTCGCGGAAGCCGTGCCCGACTGGACGCCCGCCAGCCACGTCGACGTCGGCGGTGGCACCGGCGCCGCCACCTGGGCCGTCACGGCGACCTGGCCGGGTGAGCGCAGCGTCACCGTGCTGGACTGGGCCGAACCCGCCCTCGCCCTCGGCCGGGAGATCGCCGCCGCCAACCCCGCGCTGAGCGACGCCCGCTGGCAGCGCGCCCGGATCGGCTCGGCGCTCACCATCGAGGACACCGACCTCGTCACGGTGTCGTACGTCCTCAACGAACTCGCCGAGGCGGATCGCGCCGCGCTCGTCGACGCCGCCGCCTCCGCCGCGCAGACCGTGGTGATCGTGGAGGCGGGCACCCCGGCCGGCTACGACCGGATCATCGAGGCCCGCGACCGGCTGATCCGGGCCGGGTTCCGCGTCGCCGCCCCCTGCCCGCACAGCGCCGCCTGCCCCATCGAGCCCGGCAAGGACTGGTGCCACTTCTCCGCCCGGGTCAGCCGCTCCTCGCTGCACCGCCAGGTCAAGGGCGGATCGCTGGCGTACGAGGACGAGAAGTTCAGCTATGTCGCCGCCACCCGCCTGCCCGTCGACCCGGCCCCCGCCCGCGTGGTCCGGCGCCCGCAGATCCGCAAGGGCCAGGTGCTCCTCGACCTGTGCGAGGCCGAGGGGCAGCTGCGCCGCACGACGGTCACCAAGCGCCACGGCGACCTGTACAAGGAGGCCCGGGACGCCGACTGGGGCGATGCCTGGCCGCCCGCGTAGGGGCGGCTTGTCGGCGTCGGCCCCATGGTCACCGAGCCCGCCCCCGACGCCGGCCGCCGCAGCGGTTCCAAGGCCTGGCCCCCCGCTGAGGCGCTGTGAGCCGCGTCTCGTCCCCTGCCCCCGGATCCGCTCTTCGGCCCCCCGAGGCATATGAAGGTGGGACCATGAGGCATGCTGTCCGCACACCCAGCGAGGCGAGGGGATTGATGAGCGCGACGTTCGGCGGCCGGAGCGGCCGGCAGGGCAAACTCTCCCAGTGGCTGCGCGGACGCCGCCCGAAGGAGGCAGCCGCCGACGACGACGGCGGCCGTGAGGCCCTGCTGCTCGCCGCTGCCGCAGCGGGACTGCCTCTCGCGCCCGCCGCGCACCCCGCCGACGGCTACCGGTGCTCATGCGTCCGCGTCGGCTGTCCCACCCCGGCCCGGCACCCGGTGTCGTTCGCCTGGCAGACGCAGTCCACCACCGACCGTGCCCAGATCGAGCGCTGGGCCCGCCACCAGCCGCAGGCGAACTTCATCACCGCGACCGGCATGACCCACGACGTCCTCGACGTGCCGCTGGAGGCCGGCCGGGAGGCGCTGGAGCGGCTGCTCGACTCCGGGGTCGACGTCGGGCCGGTCGCCGAGGGCGACGACGGGCGCATGTTCTTCTTCACCCTCACCCGCGGCACCCCCGAGGACGAGGACGAGTGGTGGCCGTGCGAGCTGGACTGCCGCCCCGAGACCATGGACGAGCACCCCGGCCTGCGCTGGCACTGCCGGGGCTCCTACGTCCTCGTACCGCCCGCCCGGCTGCCCGGCGACGACGACCAGCAGGTGCGCTGGGTGCGCGGCCCCGAGCACGCGCTGCCCGACCCGCTGACCCTCCTGGAGGGGCTCACCGACGCCTGCGCCCGGTACGCCGACGCGGAGGCCGACCACCCGCGCGGATCCTGGCCCCTGCGCCACTGAGCCCGGGCTGTCCGCCTATTCGCCCTGCGCGGCCGTCAGGCCCTGGAGCTGCGAGACCAGCTTCACCGGGCCGCTTCCGGCCGGGTCCAGAGCGGCCTCGTTGGAGATGAACTCCAGCGTCAGCGACTGCTTCACCTCGCCCTTGGTCAGGGCCTGCACGTCCTTGTTCTGCTGGGGCACGGAGGTGCCCGCGGCGGCGGTCTGCTTCTGGTAGTGGTGCGTGGTGAAGAACACCAGCGCCCCACCGTCCGCCGTGCGCAGCGCGAGCGGCGCGTAGTCCCCGTGGGTCAGCGGCTCGTCGATGAACTGCCGGACCAGGCCCGGTTTCTGTGCCGCCTTCTGGCGGGCCGTGCGCAGGCCGCTGGTCTCGGGCCCGTCCGCGAAGGTCTTCCCGCCGCTCTGCAGATAGGTGGCGTAGTCCTGGCTCAAGTCATTGGGCTTGACGGCCAGTTGGGCGGAGTCGGCCGGTACGGCCTCGGCCCAGCCGTCCTTGTCCTTCTTGAACTCCGGTACGGATCCGGGCGCGAACAGCGTCAGATACGCCACCTGCCAGGGATCGCCGAGGTCGCCCCGCGTGAACACCAGCAGCCAACGGGCGTTTCCGCCCTTGTTGCCCTGGGCGTCGGCGACGAACCAGCGGGGCCAGCCGGCCTTCTTCGGGATCGTGAACTTCGCGTCCGTCAGCTTCAGCGGGGTGTGGTTCGGGTTCCCCGACGGGCTGTTGACGTGCCCGGCCTTGAGCCGGGCACCGTCGATGTCCTGGACGGCGCCGGTGACTTGGCCGGCGTCCAGGGAGCTGTCGTAGGCCTCGTCGGCCTTGTTGTACGCGTCCGTGAACGCGGCGAGCGCCTTGGCGGCCTCGGCGCGGGTGGCGGAGGGGAGCATCTCGCGCTCCCCGTGCACCACCACGCAACCGCTCGCCGTCAACGACAGTGCGGACGACAGCGCGGTCAGCGAGGCCGCTGTCAGTACGCGCCGGTCAAGCCTGCGGAGCCTTCGAGGGCCGCGATCCCTGCTCATCAGGTGCCTTCACCTTCCCCTTCCCGGAGGCGAACCCTACCGGGGCGAGGAACAGCGCGAGCGTCGGGATCAGGTACAGCGCCCACATCGTGACCTGGAGGACCGTCGGGTCGGGCTGGAAGTTGAACACGCCCTTCAGCAGCGTGCCGTACCAGCTGTCCGGCGCGATGGTGTCGCTGATGTCGAAGGCCAGATTCGTCAGGCCCGGGACCCAGTTGGCCTCCTGCAGGTCGTGGAAGCCGTACGCCAGCACGCCCGCCGCGACCACGACCAGCATGCCGCCGGTCCAGGTGAAGAACTTGGCCAGGTTGATCTTCAGGGCGCCCCGGTAGAACAGCCAGCCGAGGAACACCGCCGTGGCGAGGCCCAGGGCCACACCGACCAGCGGGCGCGGGGTGCCGTCGGAGGCCGCGTGCACCGAGGCCCACACGAACAGCGCGGTCTCCAGGCCCTCCCGGCCGACGGCCAGGAAGGCGGTGGCGACCAGCGCGCCCGTGCCCATCGAGAGGGCCGCGTCGAGCTTGCCGTGCAGCTCCGACTTCAGGTGCCGGGCGGTGCGCCGCATCCAGAACACCATCCAGGTCACCAGGCCCACGGCGACGATCGACAGCGAACCGCCGAGCGCCTCCTGCGCCTCGAACGTCAGCTCCTCGGAGCCGAATTCGAGGGCGCTGCCGAAGCCCATCGCGATGGCGACCGCGATGCCGATGCCGATCCAGATCGGCTTGATGGCGTCCCGGCGACCGGTCTTGACCAGGTAGGCGATGAGGATGCAGACGACGAGCGAGGCCTCAAGACCCTCACGCAGGCCGATCAGGTAGTTGGAGAACACCGGCTACGCCTCCTTCGAGAACAGCGTGCGGCCCCACCAGTCGCCGGAGTCCTTGACGCCGGGCGGAATGGCGAAGACTGCCGAACCCACGTGCTGGATGTACTCGTTGAGCGCGTCGTGTGCCGACAGGTTGCGCTGCAGCGGGATGAAGCCCTTGCGCACGTCCCGCTGGTAGGCGAGGAAGAACAGTCCGGCCTCCAGGCGGCCCATGCCGTCGGTGCCGTCGGTGAAGGAGTAGCCCCGGCGCAGGATCGTGATTCCGTTGTTGGAGTCGGGGTGCGCGAGGCGCACGTGCGCGTCCGGCTTCATCGCCTTCAGGAACGGCTTGTCGTGCTCCTTGGCCTTGCCGACCGGGGCACCTTCCTTCTTGTCCCGGCCGAAGATGTCCTCCTGCTCCTGGAGCGGGGTCCGGTCCCAGGTCTCGATGTGCATGCGGATGCGCCGGGCGACGAGGTACGAACCACCGGTCATCCAGGACGACTTGGCGCCCTCGTCGCGGTCGCCGACCCACACGTGCTGCTTCAGGCGGTCCGTCTCGGTGCCCGCGATGTTGCGGGTGCCGTCCTTGAAGCCCATGAGGTTGCGCGGGGTCTGCGCGTCCGGGGTGGTCGAGGACGTCTTGCCGAAGCCCAGCTGGGACCAGCGGATGGCGACCTTGCCGAAGCCGATGCGGGCCAGGTTGCGGATCGCGTGCACGGCGACCTGCGGGTCGTCCGCGCAGGCCTGGACGCACAGGTCGCCGCCGGTGCGCGTCTTGTCGAGGTTGTCGCCCGGGAACTGGGGCAGGTCGACCAGCGCCTCGGGCCGCCGGTCCGCGAGGCCGAACTTGTCGAAGAGCGAGGGGCCGAAGCCGATCGTCAGCGTCAGCCGGGACGGCTTCAGGCCGAGCGCCTCACCGGTGTCGTCCGGCGGGGCCTCGGGGAGCCCGTCGTAGGCGCCCTCGCCGACCGGGTGGCCGGCGGTCATCCGCCGGGCCGCCGCCGTCCAGTCCTTCAGCATCTGCACGAACTCGTCGCGGTCCTCGGTCTTCACGTCGAACGCGGCGAAGTGCAGCCTGTCCTGCACCGGGGTGGCGATGCCGGACTGGTGGGCGCCGTGGAACTCCACCGCACCGCCCGCGTCGGCGGCGGCCGGGTCGGCGTCGTGGCCGGCCCTGCTCATCGCCACCGCGCCACCGGCCGCGGCGGCACCGAAGGCCAGCCCGGCCCCGCCCCAGCCGATCAGCGAGCGCCGCGACGGCTTCCTCGCGCCGGCCTGCCCGGTCTTCTCGGTCTCGGTCATCGCCCTTGCCCCTCTGCCTTCCTCTGCTTACTTCACGACCGCGGCGGCGAGCTTGGACAGCGGCTCCGCGAGGGCGTTCACCGCGTCCGACAGCTCCTTGCGCTGGCTCTTGGTGACCTTGTCGTACGAGACGAACTCGTAGGAGGTCTTGCCCGAGCGGTACTTGTCCAGCAGCGCGTTGAGGGCGGTGAACTGCTTGTCCAGCTCCTTGGTCAGCGCGGGGTCGTTCTTGGCGGCGACCGGCTTCAGCAGCTCGTACGCCTGCTGCGCGCCCTCGACGTTGCCCTTGAAGTCGACGAGGTCGGTGTGCGAGTAACGGTCCTCCTCACCGGTGACCTTGCCGGTGGCGACCTCGTCCAGCAGTTCCTTGGCGCCGTTGGCCATGGAGGTCGGGGTGATCACGGCCTTGCCGACCCGCCCCTGCCAGTCCTTCAGATCGGTGAGCAGCTGGTCGGCGAGGGCCTTCTCCTCGCCGCCGATCTTCTTGTCCTGCCAGAGGGACTTCTCCAGCCGGTGCCAGCCGGTCCACTTCTGGCCGGCCTCCAGGCCGTCGGCGCGGGTGTCGGTCTTGGGGTCGATGTCACCGAAGGACTCGGCGATCGGCTCGGTCCGCTCCCAGCCGAGGCGGGAGGGGGCGTAGGCCTTCTTGGCGGCGTCCAGGTCACCGGCCTTGACGGCCTTCACGAAGGTCTCGACGAGAGGCAGGGTCTGGTCGGCCTGGTCCTGCGCGTACTGGCGGTAGCCGGCGACGGCCTTGTCCAGCTTCGGGTCGTGCTGGGCGCTCGTGCCGGAGCCGGTGACGGTGAGCTTCTGCCGGACGCCGTGGCCCTTCATGCCGGGGCGGCAGGCGATCTCGTACGACCCGGCCTTCACCTCGGCGGTGAGCGTGTACTTCGTACCCGGCCCGATGTTCTCCTTCTCGGAGACGATCCGGTCGTCCGGGAACACGATCTCGACCTCGGTGGCCTTGGAGCCCTTGTTCTCGATCTTCAGCATGACGTGCCCGGCCGGGACCGACTTGGCGGACGTCTCACACTTGGAGTCGGCGGCCGTGACCTGAATGGCATCGCCGTCCTTGGCATCGCTTTTTGCGGTGCAGGCCGAGAGGGCGGTCAGAGCGGCCGCGGTGGCGGCGGCGGTGACGGTCAGTCGGACGGCTCGCATGCAGGCTCCAAGGCGAATCTGGTCTGGTGAGGCTGGCCTAACTTACATGAGGCTTGCCTTACCTATACCCCTCGGTGTCGTGATTCAGCTCTCACGGAACGATCACAGGCACGGCTTGATCTCGACGGCTCAAAAGCGACGCCATCAAATAGTAAAGGGAGAGTCAAGGGGTAGGGGGGTGGGGGTATCAATTTCCGAGTGACTGACTACGACGTGCTCCGCGTCTTCTGCGGACCGAACGGCGGCTACGGCAACGAACTCGGCGTCGTCCGCGACGGCTCGGTGATGCCCGAGCGCAGCGACCGGCAGGAGCTGGCGGCCAAACTCGGCTTCAGCGAGACCGTGTTCGTGGACGACCCCGAGCGCGGGGTCATCGACATCTACACCCCCACCCTGCGCCTGCCCTTCGCCGGTCACCCCTGCGTCGGCACGGCCTGGTTGCTGGACGTACCCGAACTGGTCACGCCCGCCGGGGTCGTCGGGACCCGGCTGGACGGCGAGTTCAGCTGGATCGAGGCACGGGCGGAGTGGGCCCCGCCGCGCACCCTGCGCCAGTACGCCACCGCCGCCGAGGTCGACGCCCTCGACGTCCCCCCGCCGGGCGAGTGGATCTACGCCTGGGCCTGGGAGGACGAGGCGGCCGGCCGCGTCCGCGCCCGCGCCTTCCCCGGCCGCGACGACGGCATCGAGGAGGACGAGGCGACGGGCGCGGCGGCCCTGCTCCTCACCGACCAGCTGGGCCGGGCGCTGAACATCACGCAGGGGAGGGGCTCCCAGATCCTGACGGCTCCGCAGCCGCACGGCTGGGTGGAGGTCGGCGGCCGGGTGTTCCTGGAGCGCTGAGCGCTGAGCGCCGAGCGCTAGGCGCTCAGCGGGAACTCCTCGCCCAGGGCCCGGAAGACCCCGGTGTTCAGCGCGTACGCCCGCTTGCACTCGGCTACGATCCGCTGCTGCTCCAGGTCGTCCGCCCGGACCGCGTCCAGCAGGGCGCGGTAACTCCGCTTGAACGCGGCGGGGTTGGCGATCCCCTCGAAGACGTAGAAGCGGACGCCGTCGCCCTTCTTCGCGAAGCCCCACGTCTTCTCCGCCTTGTCGCGGAGGATCTGGCCGCCGGACAGGTCGCCGAGGTAGCGGGTGTAGTGGTGGGCCACATAGCCGCCGGGCCAGCGCTCGGCGCACTCCCGGATCCGGTCCGCGTACGCACGCGTGGCGGGCAGAGCGGACAGGTCCGCCCGCCACCCCGGCCCGCGCAGATGCGCCAGGTCCCGCTCCAGCGCGGGCAGCCGGAAGAGTTCAGGGCGGATGAAGGGGCCGGCCACCGGGTCCGCCGAAAGCTGCTCGGTGGCGCTCTCCAACGCCTCATAGACGAACCACAGTTGCTCGGTGTAGCGCGCGTACGCGGGCACGCCCAGCCGGCCGCCGAGCAGGTCGGTCATGAACGTCGACGTCTTCACCTTCCCGTGCTGCTCGTGGGACGTGGTGCGGATGAGGGCCGAGAACGACTCCATGGGCACTCCCCGGTTTGCCGGCCTTCTGTCGGCAAGTTTACCGACAGGGTGTCGGAAAAACATCAGCAGCCGGGGAGCATGAAAAAGGCCCGCCCTCCGAAGAGAGCGGGCCGAAACCGGGGGCGGTGTCACGGCAGGGTCAGGATCTCCGCGCCCGTGTCCGTCACCACCAGCGTGTGCTCGAACTGGGCCGTCCGCTTGCGGTCCTTCGTCACGACCGTCCAGCCGTCGTCCCACATGTCGTACTCGTGGGTGCCCAGCGTCAGCATCGGCTCGATCGTGAAGGTCATGCCGGGCTGCATGACCGTCGTCGCGTGCGGGCTGTCGTAGTGCGGGATGATCAGGCCGGAGTGGAACGACGTGTTGATGCCGTGCCCGGTGAAGTCACGGACCACCCCGTACCCGAAGCGCTTGGCGTACGACTCGATGACCCGGCCGATGATGTTGATCTGCCGGCCGGGCTTGACCGCCTTGATCGCGCGGTCGAGGGACTCGCGGGTCCGCTCCACCAGCAGCCGCGACTCCTCGTCCACGTCCCCGACCAGGTAGGTGGCGTTGTTGTCGCCGTGCACCCCGCCGATGTACGCCGTCACGTCCAGGTTGACGATGTCGCCGTCCCTGAGGACCGTCGAGTCCGGGATGCCGTGGCAGATGACCTCGTTGACCGAGGTGCACAGGGACTTCGGGAAGCCGCGGTAGCCGAGCGTGGACGGGTAGGCGCCGTGGTCGCACATGTAGTCGTGCGCGACCTTGTCCAGTTCGTCGGTGGTGACGCCGGGCGCGATGATCTTCGCGGCCTCGGCCATCGCCTGCGCGGCGATACGGCCCGCGACGCGCATCGCCTCGATGGTCTCCGGGGTCTGCACCTCCGGACCGGTGTACGGCGTCGGCGCGGGCTTGCCGACGTACTCGGGGCGGCGGATGTTTCCGGGTACCGAACGGATGGGGGACAGCTCCCCTGGTACGAGCAGCGACTGGCCAGACATGCCAGCGAGTCTAACCAGCGGACATGGGGGAACATGTCCCTGGCGAGAGGAGCTGTCCATGGCCCTGTTCAAGAAGCGCACCGTCGGCAAGCCGGGCGAGTGGTACTACTGCCTGGAGCACAAGAAGGTCGAGGAGGGCCCGGAGTGCCCGGCCAAGGACCGCTTCGGGCCGTACGCCACCCGGACGGAGGCCGAGCAGGCGATGGAGACCGCCCGCGAGCGCAACCTGGAGTGGGAGACCGACCCGCGCTGGCATGATGCGCCGGCCCGCGAGGACGCCGACGACGAATGATCACGCCTGTACGGCTGCGCGCCGCTCGCGCATCCGTACCGCGTGTTCGTTCGTCCGGGCGTCGTACGTCATGAGCCCCGGCAGGCACAGGGCGAGCAGGCCCATCGCGCCCGCGCAGGCCAGGCCGCCGGAGACGACGGACGTCCGCACGCCCGCCCAGGCGGCGAGCCCACCCGCCCGGACCTGGCCGAGCTGCGGGCCCACCGAGTACGAGAGCAGTTCGATCCCGGCGAGCCGGCCGCGCAGCTCGTCCGGGATCGTCTGGTTCCACATGGCGGACCGGAAGATCCCGCTGACCATGTCGAAGCCGCCGCCGAGGGTCAGGAAGAGCAGGACGAGCCAGACGTTCCCGCAGACGCCGGCCGCCGCGACGGCCAGGCCCCAGCCGGTGGCCGACACCAGCACCATCAGCCCGTGCCGGTGGATCCGGGAGGTCCAGCCGCTGGTCAGGCTCACCACCAGCGCCCCCGCCGGAACGGACGCGTACATCAGCCCGAGGGCCCACTCGGCGTGCAGTTCGTCGGCGAGGAACGGGAGTACGGCCAGTGGCATGGCCAGGAACATCGCCGCGAGGTCGACGACGTAGGTGCCCAGGAGTTCCTTGCGGTTCCACGCGTACCGGGCGCCCTCGGCTATGGCCCGCAGCGAGGGCTTCGCGGCCTCGTGGGAGGCGGGGGAGGGGGCGATGCGCAGGATGAACGCCAGCGAGACGGCGAAGGTGAGCAGGTCGGCGGTGTACGCCCAGCCGAGGCCCGCGTAGGCGACGACCACGCCCGCGACCGCCGGTCCGGCGACCCCGCCGACGGTCCAGCGCAGGGAGTTCAGGGAGGCCGCGGCGGGCATGTGGTCGTGGGCCACGATCCGGGGCCACAGGGAGTCCAGGGCGGGTCGCTGTACGGAGCCCAGGGCGGAGGAGAGCGCGGCGACGGCGTACAGCGGCCACACCGCCGGGTGCGGCAGCAGTGCGTTGAGCAGGAGGGCCGCGCTGAGCAGGCCCTGGCCGGCCTCGGTCCAGACGATGAGCCCGCGCTTGTCCAGGGCGTCGGCGAGGGCGCCGCCGTACAGTCCGCAGACGATGAGGGGCAGCAGCTCTACGGCGCCGATCGCGCCGACCGCTGCCGCGGAGCCGGTGAGGTCCTTCAGCTGGACCGGCACGGCGACGAAGGTCAGGAAGCTGCCGAAGTTGCTGATCAGGCCGGAGAACCAGAGCCGACGGAAGTCTGCGGAGGCCCGCCAGGGGGCGAGGTCGGGGAGGAGAGCGCGGGTCACTGAGGCATGCTCGGCCGGACGCGACCACCGGGCAACTGCTTTTCGAGGCACCCACTGGGGCTCCGCCCCAGACCCCGCTTCCCACCCGCCCACCCGTCTCGGTCGGCTGGGAGGGCACGACGGCGGTACGCCGGGTGGGTGGGTGGGCCGGGAAGTCACCAAGGGGCAGGTGGCGGTGCCGTTATGGCTTCCGCCAGCCTCGACAGGCGGTCGCGGAAGCCCCGCCGAACCCTCGGAGAGCCGCGGTTCTCGCCCGCCGCCGCCCCCACCAGGTGCTGCACGCTGTCCAGGTCCAGCTCCGCGCCCTCCGGTACGGGCAGCGTGTCGTGGGCCATTGCCGCCAGCTCGCCGTCGCCCATGCCGAGGGTCAGTACCGTCACCCCGGCCCGGCGGGCCGCGTGGACCCGTTCCAGGAGGGGCGCGGGCTCGTCGGGGGCCACGACCAGCAGGGTCTCGCCGCGGCGCGCCGCCTCGATCCGGCCCGGGCCGACGGCCAGGTGCGCGGGGTCGGAAGGGCGCGCGTGGTGCCGTACCAGTGTGGGTGCCAGTTCCGGTGTGCCCGACCAGGCCGCCTCGTCGACCAGGTGCGCGGCCAGGTGCCAGGGCTCGTACTCGGGCGTGCCCACGAGCAGCAGCCCGCCCCCGTGCGCCACCACCGAGCCGCGCAGCACCCCCGCGAATCTCCGGGTGGCCCCCAACCACTCGGTCCCGGCAAGCACTTCCCGCAGCAGCGCGACCCGTACGGCGTCCATGCGACGGCATCCTGCCGCAACCCATCACCCGTGACGGGAAGTTCACCGGGAATTCGCCCGCCCCGGGGAAGGGCCCCCCGGCCTCGAACGCCCGTCCACTCGCGTTCACCCCCGTTCACCTCCGTTCACTCCCGTTCGCACCGAGGAGCCGCCCGATGACCGATGCCGATGTCACCGTCCCCTTCCGCGCCGGCCACGAGGGCTACGCGAGTTTCCGTATCCCGGCCGTCGTCGCCACCCGGGCCGGCACGCTGCTCGCCTTCTGTGAGGGCCGCGTCGGCTCGGCCTCCGACCACGGGCACATCGACATCGTGCTCAAGAGGTCCACGGACGGCGGCCGTACCTGGGGGCCGTTGACGGTCGCCGCGCGCAACGGCAAGAACCTCGCCGGCAACCCCGCCCCCGTCGTCCTCGACACCGGCCGCATCCTGCTCGTGCACATCCGGGCCGCCGCCACCGCCACCGAGCCCGCCATCCTGCTCGGCCAGGTCAGTGACGCCGACGGACGGCGCGTCTGGGTGCAGCACAGCGACGACGACGGTATGACCTGGTCCGCGCCGCGGGAGATCACCGCGCAGGTGAAGAAGCCCGGCTGGCGCTGGTACGCCACCACCCCCGGACACGCCCTGCAACTGCGCACCGGCCGCGTCGTCGTCCCCGCCAACCACACCGTCCCGCCCACCGGCACCGACACCGGCTCAGAGGCCCGGTACAACTGCGGCCACTGCCTGCTCAGCGACGACCGCGGCGAGAGCTGGCGCCTCGGCTACGTGGACGAGAACACCGGCGGACACCTCAACGTCAACGAGACCACCGCCGCCGAACTCCCCGACGGCCGCGTCTACTTCAACACCCGTAACGACTCGCCCTCACCCGGCAACCGCGCCGACGCCCACTCCAGGGACGGCGGGAAGACCCTGGTCGAGCCCTTCCGCCCGCAGGCCGGGCTCACCGCGCCCGTCTGCGAGGCCTCCGTCCTCCAGCTCCGCGACCCCGACCTGCTCCTCTTCTCCGCCCCCGCGGACCCCGCCGCCCGCGCCCTGATGACCATCCGCGCCTCCGTCGACGGCGGCACCACCTGGCGCACGGCGGTCACCCTCGACGGGCTGCCCGCCGCCTACTCCGACCTCGTCCGGATCGACCGGGACACCGTCGGACTCCTGTACGAGACAGGGGACTTCGATCCCTACGAGACGATCACCTTCCGCCGGGTGCCCGTGACGCGGCTCACCTGACCCGGTGCCGTCCGCGCCACGGACGTAGAGTCGGCCCATGACCTCTACCGACAGCGCACAGACCCCCGCCAAGGCCCCGGCGAAGGACCCCTGGGACCTGCCCGACGTCTCCGGACTCGTCGTCGGCGTGCTCGGCGGCACCGGCCCGCAGGGCAAGGGCCTGGCCTACCGGCTCGCCAGGGCCGGCCAGAAGGTGATCATCGGCTCCCGGGCCACCGAGCGCGCCCAGGCCGCCGCCGCGGAACTGGGGTACGGCATCGAGGGCGCCGACAACGCCGAGACCGCGCGCCGCAGCGACATCGTGATCGTCGCCGTGCCGTGGGACGGCCACGCCAAGACGCTGGAGTCGCTGCGCGAGGAACTGGCCGGCAAGCTCGTCGTCGACTGCGTCAACCCGCTCGGCTTCGACAAGCAGGGCGCCTACGCCCTGAAGCCGGAGGAGGGCAGCGCGGCGCAGCAGGCCGCCGCCCTGCTGCCGGACTCCCGGGTCACCGCTGCCTTCCACCACCTGTCGGCCGTGCTGCTCGAGGACCCGGAGATCGAGCAGATCGACACCGACGTGATGGTGCTCGGTGAGCAGCGCGCCGACGTCGAGCTCGTTCAGGCGCTGGCCGGGCGCATCCCGGGCATGCGCGGCGTGTTCGCGGGCCGGCTGCGGGGCGCCCACCAGGTCGAGGCGCTGGTCGCGAACCTGATCTCCGTCAACCGCCGTTACAAGGCACACGCCGGGCTCCGCGTCACGGACGTCTGAGCCCATGGGGGACACTGGTGGTCGTAGCAGTGTCCCCCCGACAGGAGCCGGAGCCCCCCGTCATGCCCCGCATCGCCCTCTGCACCCTCGCCGTCTGCGTGCTCGCCGTGGCCGCGGCCGTCGTCTCCTTCGCCCAGGGCAGCTGGCTGGGGATCTTCTGGGTGATGATGGCGGGCGTGTCCTCCAACATGAGCTGGTACTACTACAAGCGCGGCCGGGCCACCGGTCAGGGGAACAAGTCGGTCACGGGCTGACCGCGCAGTAGGGGTCGCTCTCCCGCCAGAAGCGGAACAGGTCGTATCCGCAGTACGTCTCGTCCTCGCCGACGCCCAGGTCACGCAGGAGCGAGTGGATCAGGTCGAAGAACGCGTGGTTGAGCGACGGCAGCCACAGCAGCGCGAACACGAACAGCAGCCCGAACGGCGCGAAGGGCGCCAGCTGGCGCTTGATGCCGTACGACAGCCAGGGTTCGAGGACGCCGTAGCCGTCCAGGCCCGGCACCGGCAGGAAGTTCAGGATCGCCGCCGTCACCTGGAGCAGGGCGAGGAACGCCAGCGCGTACCGGAAGCCGCGGGGCACCCCGTCAAGGGCGTGCAGCCAGAAGGGCGCGGTGCACACCGCCGCGAACAGCACGTTCGTCAGCGGGCCCGCCGCCGAGATCAGGCTGTGCCGCCAGCGGCCCCGGATGCGGCCCCGCTCGATGAACACCGCCCCGCCCGGCAGACCGATCCCGCCCATGATCACGAACAGCACCGGGAGCACGATGCTCAGCGCCGCGTGCGTGTATCTCAGCGGGTTCAGCGTGAGGTAGCCCTTCGCGCCGACCGTGATGTCGCCACTGTGCAGGGCGGTGCGCGCGTGCGCGTACTCGTGCAGGCACAGGGAGACGATCCAGGCCGCCGTCACGAACAGGAACACCGCGACGCCCGGCTTCGCGGCGAACCCCGTCCAGGTGGCCCAGCCGGTCACCGCCGTGACGGCCAGGATCCCGAGGAACACCGGACTGATCCGGCGCTCTCCGGGGCGGGTGGTGGCGGTGGTCATCGGCAGGCTCCTGGAGGGTGCGGTCGGCGGGGATCGGGCCAAGAGGCCGACCGTACCCGGCCGGGGCTCGCCGGGAAAACGTCTCGCGGTTGCCGTCCGGTTCCTGGAGGGTGAAGGAATGGCACTGATGAGGGTGTTCTACGAGGACTGGCAGATGGAGTGCTGCGGCACGCCCTTCGCGGTGGGGGACACGGTGGCCTGGAAGCTCGTCGCCTACGACGCGAAGGCCCCGCGGGACGGCGTCGGGTACGGCGCACAGGCGTGGGTGGAGAACCACGGCGGCCCCGACCGGCCGACCGCCGGGCGCGTGCGCTCTGTCGACCTGGTGCGGCAGGAGTACCTGGCCCACCACGACCCCCGCGCCGTCGAGCTTCCCGACCCGGAACCCGGGACGCTGGTCATCCGCGGGACCGGGCGCAAGCTGGAACCGGTGCCCGGCGGACGGACCCAGGAGCCCCTCGACGCCTGCCCGAAGTGGTTCGACGAGTTCGAGGACGAGGAACCGCCACCGCGGCGGGTGCCGTACCGTGTCCGCCGTGCCGTCGGTGTCCTGGTCACCCTGGAAGTCCCGGACGCCACACCGCCGCAGCCCGGTGACCGTTTCTGACGGCACCGGAGACAATGGACCCCGTGCGCTATCGCCTCCTCGGCTCCACCCAGGCACTCCGTCCCGACGGCACGCAGCTCCCGGTCGGCGGGACGCGGCTGCGTGCCCTGCTCTCCGTGCTCGCCCTGCGGGCCGGCCGTACCGTGCCGGCAGGCGTGCTGGTGGACGAGGTGTGGGGCGCCGACCCGCCCGCCGACGCCGCCGGTGCCCTCCAGGCGCTGGTCGGACGGCTGCGCCGGGCGCTCGGCGCGGACGCCGTCGCCTCCGTCGACGGCGGCTACCGGCTCAACGCCACGCCCGACGACATCGACCTCGGCCGGTTCGACCGGCTGACCGGCGAGGGGCTGCGCGCCCTGGCCGACGGCGACCCGGCCAAGGCCGCGGTCGTCCTGGACGACGCCCTCGCCCTGTGGCGCGGCCCCGCCCTTGCCGACCTGCCCGACCACACCGCCGAGGCGGCCCGCTGGGACACCCGCCGGCTCGACGCCCTGCGCGCCCGGCACACCGCCGCCCTCGCCCTCGGGCACGGCGAGCAGTCCCTGCCCGAGCTGACCGCCCTGTGCGACAGCCACCCCCTGGACGAGCCGCTCCAGGCGCTGCGCCTGCGCGCGCTGCGCGACGCGGGCCGCCCGGCCCAGGCGCTCGCCGCCTACGAGGACGTACGACGACTCCTCGCGGACCGGCTCGGCTCCGACCCGGGGCCCGAAATGCGCGCGCTACACGCCGAGTTGCTGGCCGGGCCCGCCGCGGAACCCGAGCCCCCCGCGCACCCTCCGGCTCCGGAGGCGCTCGGCAACCTGCCCGCCCGGCTCACCTCCTTCGTCGGCCGTGAGGCCGACATCGAGGTCATCGGCGCCGACCTCCGGGCGGCCCGGCTGGTCACCCTGCTCGGCCCCGGCGGCGCCGGGAAGACCCGGTTGTCGCAGGAGGCCGCCGAGGCCGTACGGCACACTGCCCGGGACGGGGTGTGGCTGGCCGAACTGGCACCCGTGGACGAACCGGACGCCGTCCCGCAGGCCGTGCTCACCGCGATCGGCGCCCGCGAGACCGTGCTGTACGGCGCCGGTGTCGAGACCATGCGCGCGGTGGGCGACTGGGACGACCCCGTCGACCGGCTCGTGGAGCACTGCGCCCGGCGCCGGATGCTGCTCATCCTCGACAACTGCGAGCACGTCGTGGAGGCCGCCGCCCGGCTCGTGGAGCATCTGCTGGCCCGCTGCCCCCAGCTGACCGTACTGGCCACCAGCCGCGAACCCCTAGGTGTGCCAGGGGAGTTGCTGCGGCCCGTGGAGCCGCTGCCGGAGCCGGTCGCGCTGCGCCTGCTCACCGAGCGGGGCGCCGCGGCCCGCCCCGGATTCAGCGCCGAGGGCGACCCGGCGGCCTGCGCCGAGATCTGCCGGCGGCTCGACGGCCTGCCCCTCGCGATCGAGCTGGCGGCGGCCCGCCTGCGCATGCTGACGCCCCGCCAGATAGCCGACCGGCTGGACGACCGCTTCCGGCTGCTCACCTCCGGCAGCCGCACCGTGCTGCCCCGCCAGCAGACCCTGCGCGCCGTCGTCGACTGGTCCTGGGAGCTGCTGGACGCGGACGAACGCGACGTCCTGTCCCGGCTGTCCGTCTTCGCGGGCGGCTGCGACCTGGCCGCCGCCGAGGCCGTGTGCGGCCCGGTCGCCCTGGACGCGCTCGGCTCCCTGGTTGACAAGTCCCTGGTGGTGGCCGCCCCTTCGGCGGACGGCGCGATGCGCTACCGGCTGCTGGAGACCGTCGCAGAGTACGCCGCCGAACGGCTGGCCGAGACCGGGCGCCGCGCCGAGGCCGAGCGCGCGCATCTGACGTACTACCGCGAACTCGCCCGCACCACCGACCCGTTGCTGCGCGGCCCCGAACAGAGCGCCGCCATCGCCCGGTTCCAGCTGGAGTACGAGAACCTGCGCACCGCCCTGCGGCACGCCGTCGCGCTCGGCGACGAGCAGGAGGGCCTGTGCCTGGTGCTGTCCCTGCACTGGTTCTGGCAGATGCGCGACCAGCGCCACGAGACCCGCGCCTGGAGCCGGGAGGTCATGGCGCTCGGCCCCGACCCGTTCGCCGAACCGGTGCGCCACGCCCAGCCCGTGTGGCAGCGCTGCACCGACGCCCCGCCGCCGTACACCGGCGAGGTCCTCGCCGAGGCCCGGCGCGGTGTCCACCTCGCCCATCTCGCCTGCATGGACATCGAGATGGAGGCCTGGCAGACCCCCGAGGCGCAGGCCAAGCTGCGCGTCGTCACCCAGGTCTACGAGCCCGGCCTGCCGCAGACCTGTCGCGCCCCGGGCATGATGTGGATCTTCGCCGAGATGCTGACCGGCGGCGCCGAACGGCTGCGGACGATCACCGATGCGGTCGTGCAGACCTGCCGGGACACCCCGGGCTTCGAGTGGGAGCTGGCCGGAGCCCTGTACCTGCGCGCCAACATCCTCGCCAACCGCACCGCGTGGGCGGGGGACGCCACCCGCGACGCCGACGAGGCCCTGGAGATCTGCCGCCGCCTCGGCGACGGCTGGGGCGCCGCCGAGGCGCTGTCCGCCCGCGGCGAGTCCCACGAGCGCAAGGGCGCCTACGAGCAGGCCGCCGCCGACTACTCGGAGGCCATCGAGCACGCCGAACGCCTCGGCGCCCGCGCCCAGCTGGGCATGCTGCGCTCCCGTCTCGGCAACGTGCTCATGGATGCGGGCGAGACCGAACGCGGCGAGCGGATGCTCTGGGACGTCGTCGCGAGCCACGACGGCGCCCACAACGAGGCCATGCCCGCCGCCCGGCTCTTCCTTGCCTGCTGGCTCGGCCTGACCGACCGGACGGCCGAGGCGCGCGAGCAACTCCGGCTGTTGCGCGAAGAGTTCAGGATGTCGCACTTCATCGTGTTCGACGCCATGATCCTCGTCCAGGAGGCCTGGCTGGACACCCTCGACGGCCGGTTCGAGGACGCCCTGACCCGGGTCCGCGGCGCCTTGGGCCTCGCCGTGGACCCGCTGTCCGAGGCCGTCGTCCCGCACATGCACTCCGTCTGCCTCACGGTCGCGGCGGCGGCCCTCGCCGGCGTCGACGGCGGCAGCCGCGCCGCCGACGCCGCCCGCATCCTGGCCGCCGCCGACGCGCTGCTGCCGTCCGGCCATGTGTCCACCGGTGTGGAGAAGCGGGTGCACGACCTCACCGAGGAGTCCATCCGGGCCGCGCTGGACGAGGAGTCGTACACGGCGGCGTACGCCGAGGGCGGTGGCCTCTCCCTCGCGGAGGCCACCGCCCTGGTCTGACCCGGCGGGGGTCAGAGCTTGGTACGGAACTTGTGGATGGCGATCGGTGCCATCACCGCGGTGATGCCCACCGACCAGATCAGCGTGACCCACACGTCGTGCGCGACCGGACCGCCCAGCATGAGACCGCGCGCCGAGTCCGCGAGCGTGGACAGCGGGTTGTAGTCGGTGAAGTGCTGGAGCCAGCCCGGCATCGACTTGGTCGGGGCGAAGATGGACGAGCCGAACTGGAGCGGGAACAGCACCAGGAAGCCCATCGCCTGCACGGACTGCGCGTTCTTCAGGACGACACCGAGGGTGAGGAACACCCACATGATCGAGGAGGCGAACAGCGCGGCCAGACCGACGGTCGCGAACAGGCCCGCCCAGTGGTGGATGTGGAAGCCGACCAGGACGGCGACGACCATCAGGATGGCGGTCGCGAACAGCATCCGCCCCAGCTCCACCGCGATCTTCGCGAACAGCACCGAGCCGCGCCCGATCGGCATCGACCGGAAGCGGTCCATGACACCGCTGTTGAAGTCCTGGCTGAAGCCGGTGCCGACGCCCTGCGACATCGTCATGCTCATCATCGCCAGCATGCCGGGGATGACGTACTGCACGTACCGGTCCTGACCGCCGCCCAGCGCCATCCCGATCGAGCCGCCGAAGACGTACACGAAGAGCAGCGTGAAGACGATCGGCATGAACAGCGCGTCGAACATCGACTCGGGGTCCTGGCGGATCCACAGCAGATTGCGGCGGATCAGCGCGCTGGTGTGGCGCAGATGCCCGCGCAGCGGAATCCGCATGTCGCTCAGGTTGTGGGCGGGGGCGGCGACGTCGGTCGCGGTGACGGTGGTGGTGGCGGCGCTCATGCGGCGACCTCCTCGCGGGAGTCGGCGGCGACGGCGTCCTGCGCATCACCGGCACGGTGGCCGGTGAGGGACAGGAACACCTCGTCCAGGCTGGGGAGTTCGGTGGTGACGGAGGAGAGGGTGATCCCGCGGGCGATGACCGCGCCGACCACCGCGGTCAGCTGCTCGTCGCTGAGGACCGGCACCAGCAGGGACCCGGTCTCGTTGTCCACGGCGGTGCTCGCGAGCCCGGTGACGCCCAGCTCGTCCAGCATCGTGGCGAGCGGGCTCAGCTCCAGCGGGTCGAGCGGCCGGATGCGCAGGGTGCGCCCGCCGACCTTGGCCTTCAGCTCCTCGATGCCGCCCTTCGCGATGACCTGGCCGCGGTCCACCACGGTCAGCTCGGAGGCGAGCTGCTCGGCCTCCTCCATGTACTGGGTGGTGAGCAGCACGGTGACGCCGTCGCCGACCATCGCCTTGACCTCGTCCCACACCTCGTTGCGGGTGCGGGGGTCGAGACCGGTCGTCGGCTCGTCCAGGTACAGCACGGCCGGGCGGCCGATCATCGAGGCGGCCAGGTCCAGCCGCCTGCGCATACCGCCGGAGTACGTGCTCGCCGGGCGCTTGGCGGCCTCGGTGAGGGAGAACCGCTCCAGCAGCTCGTCGGCGCGGGCGCGGGCCTCCTTGCGGGGCAGGTCCAGCAGCCGCCCGATCATGTACAGGTTCTCCCAGCCCGGGAGCTTCTCGTCCACCGAGGCGTACTGCCCGGTGAGGCCGATGACCCGGCGCAGCTGGCGGGGCTGGCGTACGACGTCGTAGCCGGCCACGGTGGCCGTCCCGGCGTCGGGGGTGAGGAGGGTGGACAGGATGCGTACGAGGGTGGTCTTGCCGGCGCCGTTCGGCCCGAGGACACCCATCACGGTGCCCTCGCGGACGTCCAGGTCGACACCGTTCAGTGCCTTGGTCTCGCCGTAGTGCTTGACCAGTCCCCGTACGGTCACGGCGGAACGCCCGCCGGCGGGGCTGTCGTCGATTCGCGTCATGTGGAACACGTTGTCAGCGCCGACCGACAAACCGCCGACAGGTGACCGACAGCCACCGACAACTCCCCGACGACCACCGCAACCATCAATTGAGCCACCACGACGGCGAGCGACCACCTCCGCGAGAGCGGCGCCGGTTCAGGCGCAAAGCACGGCAGCCCGCCGACGGGGGAAGATCGGCGGGCTGCCTCTGTGCCGCAATGGCCTAGTGGACGGAGTGCTCCTCCAGCGGGAACGCCCCGCCGACGACGTCCTCCGCGAACTCCTTCACCGCGTTGCCCATGACCTCACGCAGGTTCGCGTACTTCTTGACGAACTTCGGGACCCGCCCGCTCGTCAGCCCGAGCATGTCGGTCCACACCAGCACCTGCGCATCCGTCTCAGGGCCGGCGCCGATACCGACCGTCGGGATGTGCAGTACCCGCGTCACCTCGGCCGCCAGCTCCGCCGGAACCAGCTCCAGTACCACCGCGAACGCGCCCGCGTCCTGCACGGCCTTCGCGTCGCGCAGCAGCTGCTGTGCCGCCTCCTCGCCGCGCCCCTGCACGCGGTAGCCCATCGCGTTGACGGACTGCGGGGTCAGGCCGATGTGGGCCATCACCGGGATCCCGGCCTCGACCAGCAGCCGGATCTGCTCGTGCGAGCGCTCGCCGCCCTCCAGCTTGACCGCGCCGACCCCGGCGTCCTTGACCAGCCGGGTCGCCGAGCGCAGCGCCTGCACCGGACCCTCCTGGTAGGACCCGAAGGGCAGGTCGCCCACGATCAGGGCGCGCTGCGTGCCGCGTACGACGGCGGCGGACAGCATCGTCATTTCGTCCAGTGTGACGGGCACGGTCGTCTCGTACCCGAGGTGGCAGTTGCCCGCCGAGTCGCCGACCAGGATCACCGGGATCCCGGCCTCGTCGAAGACGGACGCGGTCATCGCGTCGTAGGCGGTGAGCATGGGCCACTTCTCGCCCCGCTCCTTGGCGAGGGCGAGGTCGCGCACGGTGATGCGGCGGGTGCCCTTCCCTCCGTACAGCGCCTTGCTGCCGTCGGAAGGCTTGTTCTGGGCAGCCGAAAGCTGCGTCATGGCAACGGCTCCTTCAGTCATCTCGAGGCGCCCTGACGGCGTCCCCGGATCGACTCCATGGTGGCACTTCGTGCCAAGGAGAGCCAGGGGGAGGCCCTGTGATCCCTTCAGCCGTGTCGACCGCGACCGAAGCCCCGCCGCGCAATACCTCGGCAAAGGAATTTAGATACGAGACGGTGTCGTATCGAAATGAGCGTACGCTCGGACGTATGACAACGCCCGCCCCTGCCTCCCGGATACCGGAAGCCGTGCACCGGCGCCGTTGGGCGATCCTCGGCGTGCTGATGCTGAGCCTGCTCATCGTCGTGCTCGACAACTCGATCCTGAACGTCGCCGTGAAGACCATCGCGAGCCCCGCGCCGACCGGCCTCGGCGCCACGCAGAGCGAGATCGAGTGGGCGATCAACGCCTACACCCTGGCCTTCGCGGGCCTGCTGTTCACCGCGGGCCTGGTCGGCGACCGCCTGGGCCGCAAGAAGGTCCTGCTCGGCGGGCTGCTCGTGTTCGGCATCGGCTCGGCCCTGGCCGCCGAGTCCGGCTCCCCGGGTCAGCTGATCGCCTTCCGCGCCCTGATGGCCCTCGGCGCCGCGTTCGTCATGCCCGCGACCCTCGCGGTGCTCATGCACGTCTTCGAGCGCGACGAGCAGCCCAAGGCCATCGGCATCTGGGCGGGCGGTGTCGGCCTCGCCATCGCGATCGGGCCGATCACGGGCGGCTTCCTGCTCGACCACTTCTGGTGGGGATCGGTCTTCTTCGTCAACGTGCCGATCGTGATCGTCGCGCTCGCCCTGATGCTGTGGCTGGTCCCCGACTCCCGCGATCCCAACCCGGGCCGTCTCGACCCCGTGGGCGTGGCGCTGTCCGTCGTGGGCCTGGTCCTGCTGGTCTACGGCATCATCAAGGGCGGTGAGCTGGCCGACTTCACCGACACCACCGTGCTGTCCACCATCGGTGCCGGTCTCGCCGTCCTCGCTGCCTTCGTCGTCTTCGAGAAGCGCAGCGACCACCCGTCCCTGGATGTCACCTACTTCAAGAACAAGGTCTTCTCGGCCGCCATGAGCGCCATCGCGCTGGTGTTCTTCGCGCTGATGGGCGTCACGTTCTTCGGCGTCTTCTACACCCAGAGCGTGCGCGGCTACTCGCCGCTCCAGTCAGGCATGCTGATGCTGCCGCTGGCTGCCGCGCAGATGACCTTCGCGCCGCGCGCGCGGCTGGTCGTCCAGCGGTTCGGCAACAAGGCCACGACCACCGCCGGCCTCGTGCTGGTCGCCGCGACGCTCGCCGCGTTCGCGACGTTCGAGGCCGACACGCCGATCTGGCTGCTGGAGGTCGTCTTCTTCCTCATGGGCGCCGGCATGGCGCACATCATGACGCCGATGTCCGTCGTCATCATGCAGACGCTGCCGCGCGAGAAGGCCGGCTCGGCCTCCGCGCTCAGCAACACCTTCCGCCAGGTCGGCGGCGCCCTCGGCATCGCCGTCCTCGGCTCGGTGCTCTCCGCCGCCTACCGCCACGGCATCGAGGGCAGGCTCGGCCTGCTGCCACCGGGCCTGCGCGACAGCGCCGGCGAGTCCATCGAGGCCACGCTGGGCATCGCCCAGAAGCTCGGCCCCCAGGGCAAGGCGCTGGTCACACCCGCCGACGACGCCTTCCTGCACGCCATGCACGTCACCGCCCTGTGCGGCATGGGCGTCGCGCTGTTCGGCGCCGTGGTGGTCGCCCTGTTCCTGCCGGGCAAGCCGCCGGCCGGTCAGCAGAGCAGGCCGGAACCGGACTTGGTGAACGCCAAGGACTGAGATCGAGCAGGACTCCACGGAAGAAGGAGGTGGTTGCGAGAGGATTGCCCGAGCACATCGAAAGGACGGAGCGACGTGAGCCTTGTCAGCAGCCGACCTCGCCCGGACGGGCCCGCACGGGGCCGCCCCCGCAGCGAGGCCGTGGAACGGGCCATCCTGGAAGGCGTGATGAAGCTCCTGGAGGAGGGCCTGCCCCTCGCCGAGATCTCCATCGAGCGCGTCGCGCGCACGGCCGGGGTCGGCAAGGCCACCATCTACCGCCGGTGGAGCGGCAAGGAGGAGCTGTTCGTCGACGTCATGCGCGCCGCCGAACCGCCCGACCCGGTGCTGCCCGGCACCTCCATGCGGGACGACCTCGTCGTGGTGCTGGAACACCTGCGGCTGCGCGGGCTGGTCAGCCGTTCCTCGGCGATCCTGCACAACGCGTACGCCCAGATGAAGTCCAGCCCCAAGATCTGGACGGCGTACCACGCCGCGGTCGTCGCGCCCCGGCGCGCCCTCTGCCTCGAACTGCTGCAACGCGGCCGGCGCAACGGCGAACTGCGCACGGACGTCGACCTGGACCTGGCCAACGACATGATCGTCGGCCCCATGCTGGTGCGCACCCTCATGCGCCCCGACGCCGACCTGCCCGAGGGTCTGTCGGAGCAGATCGTCGACACGGTCCTGGCCGGCCTACGGCCCGTCAGCTCGCTCGGGGCGTAGCGCCGATCGCCTGAATCGGGGCGGCCGCCAATGTGCGCGTTTCGTCACAGTCCTCGCCGCTCACGGCGGTAACCGGAACTCCGGGCGTCGCCCTGTTCGTCCTCGTCTTCCGTACGGCCGTCATGGGACGGCAGGAGCGGAGCCGAACATCCCCTAGGGTCGGAAGAACACAGGGGCGACGGTGTGCACGGCAGGCAGTGAGGCAGACGGTATGGCGCAGCAGGCGTACATGACGGAGACGGACAACGGCGGCTCGGGGCCCGAGCGACCGTGGACCCGGATCCGGCGCCTGTTGCACCGCCTGTTCGTGGGCTGGCGCGGCGAGGCCAACATCTGGCGCCGCGGCCTCGTCCTCGCGGCGATCGCCCTGCTCCTCGCCCTGGTGATGCTGCTGCACGCGCACATCCCCAACGCCGTGGGCAACCTCGGCTCCCTCACCGAGACTTTCCTGCCCTGGCTGGGCCTGCTCATCCCGGTGCTGGTGATCCTCGGCCTGCTCCGCAGGTCGGCGACCGCGCTGATCGCCGTGGTCCTCCCGGCGATCGTCTGGCTGAACGTCTTCGGCGGGCTGCTCACCGACAAGACAGGCGCCGGCGGCGACCTCATGGTGGCCACGCACAACGTCAACGCCGAGAACCCCGACCCGGCCGGCACCGCCCGTGACGTGGCGGGCTCCGGCGCGGACCTGCTGGCACTGGAGGAAGTGCCCGCGTCCGCCGCCCCGGTGTACGAGAAGGCGCTGGCGGCGACGTACAAGTACCACGCGGTCGTCGGCACCGTCGGCCTGTGGAGCAAGTACCCGATGACCGGCGTCGAGGCCGTCGACATCAAGCTCGGCTGGAAGCGCGCGATGCGCGCGACCGTGACGACCCCGAAGGGTCCGATCGCGGTCTACGTCGCCCATCTCCCCTCGGTGCGCGTGAAGATGGAGGCCGGGTTCACCGCCCGCCAGCGCGACAAGAGCGCGGACGCGCTGGGCGAGGCCATCGCCGACGAGCCGCTGAAGCGGGTGGTCCTGATGGGCGACCTCAACGGCACGATGAACGACCGCGCGCTGAAGGCCGTCACCTCGCAGCTGCGCTCCACGCAGGGCGCGGCGGGCAGCGGCTTCGGGTTCAGCTGGCCGGCGTCGTTCCCGATGGCCCGGATCGACCAGATCATGGTCAAGGGCGTCGAGCCGGAGAGCTCCTGGACCCTGGCCCGGACGGGCAGCGACCACCTCCCGGTGGCGGCCCGAGTGAAGCTGGACACTTCCTCGTAACCAGCCGGAATACTGGGCCTGAGAGTCTTTGTTCCGTACCTGAACATAATAGGGTGCGGAACTCCGCTCTCCCGCT
This sequence comes from Streptomyces sp. NPDC002676, assembly GCF_053592455.1. Classification (NCBI taxonomy): domain Bacteria; kingdom Bacillati; phylum Actinomycetota; class Actinomycetes; order Kitasatosporales; family Streptomycetaceae; genus Streptomyces; species Streptomyces sp. NPDC002676. Next base: position 941,120 of record NZ_JBSFVT010000001.1, read on the forward strand.
TCTCGTTTGAAAGGCACAGGCCCTTCATGCCCCTGGCCCTGCTCGCACTGGCCGTCGGCGCTTTCGGTATCGGCACGACCGAGTTCGTGATGATGGGCCTGCTGCCCGACGTCGCGGACAACCTGCACATCTCGATCCCCACCGCCGGGCACCTGGTCTCGGCGTACGCCCTGGGCGTGGTGATCGGCGCCCCGCTGCTGGCCGCCCTGACCGCGCGGATGTCCCGCCGCGCGGTCCTGATGGGCCTGATGGGCCTGTTCGTGGTGGGCAACGCCTTCTCGGCACTCGCCCCCGGCTACGACTCGCTCCTGGCCGCCCGCTTCCTCAGCGGCCTGCCGCACGGGGCCTTCTTCGGCGTCGGCGCCGTCGTCGCTACGGCGATGGTCCCGCCGGAGCGCAAGGCCCGCTCGGTGTCCCTGATGTTCCTCGGCCTGACCGTCGCCAACATCGCGGGCGTGCCGGTGGCGACCCTCATGGGCCAGCACCTGGGCTGGCGGGTGACGTTCCTCGGCGTCAGCGCGATCGGCACAGCGGCGATAGCGTCGCTGGCCCTCCTGATCCCGCGGGACCGGATCGCGGCCCCCGCGACGGGCCTGCGCGGCGAACTGGCAGCGCTGCGATCGGTGCCGGTGTGGCTGGCGCTGGGTACCACGGTGGCGGGCTTCGGCGCGCTCTTCGCGGCGTACAGCTACGTCACGCCGATGCTGACGCAGGCGGCGGGCTACGCCGAGGGCAGCGTGACCCTGCTCCTGGCCCTGTTCGGCGTGGGCGCGACGGCGGGCAACCTCCTGGGCGGCCGTCTGGCGGACCACTCCCTGCGCGGCACCCTCTTCGGCGGCCTGGCCGCGCTGGCGGCGGTACTCCTGCTCTTCCCCCTCCTCATGCGCGCCGAGTGGAGCGCGGCCGTTGCGGTGACCCTGCTGGGTATGGCGGCGTTCGTCACCGGCTCCCCGCTGCAACTGATGGTCATGGAGAAGGCGTCGGCGGCCCCGTCCCTGGCGTCCTCCGCCAACCAGGCGGCCTTCAACCTGGCCAACGCCGGCGGCGCCTGGATCGGCGGCCTGGCGCTGGCTGCGGGCTTCGGGGTTACGTCCCCGGCTCCGGCGGGCGCGGCCCTCGCTGTCCTCGGCCTGGGCGTGGCGGGCGTGGCGTACACGGTGGACCGGCGCCGGGAGACTCCGACGGCAGGGCGGGAACGGGTGGTTGCGGCGCACGTACCTGAGCAGCAGGGGGCGCTGCACGGCTGACCCAGGGGGTGAGGGGCGGCTGACCCAGGGGGTGAGGGCGGGCCGGTGCCGGGTCGGTTGCCGTTGGGCCACTCGCTTCTTGGCCAGTGTCGTGCTTCCGCGGGCCGCGTCAAGGGCGCTCCCGTTCCGCTGCGCTCCACTCCCGCGTCGCCTACGGCGATCGGCCTACGGCCGCCCCTTGACCCGGCCCGCTCCAGCACGGGGAAGAAGCGAGCGAGCGGCCGGGGGAGCAGCGGGGGCCGAGGCTTGTTGGGTCCGTCCGTCGGTTGTTCAGGTGCCGTTGGCTGTGGGGGGGCGGGGCGGCGACCTCGCGCGTCACAGGTGACTCACCCGCCCCACCCGGGCAGCAATCGGCAGCGATGGGCGGCGGTGCGGAGTGATTGGTGGATCTGTCCCACAGGCCCAGGGTGGAAGTCCGCAGGTCAGGGGAGTGCCGCAGGTTGGAAGAGCGGAACAGATCCACCACTCATGGCCCATGGCTGCCAATTGCCGCCCGCAGGTGACGGGAGAGGCGGATGTGACGTTTCCCGCCAGGTGCATTTTCTCGGGGAGGGTCGTCAGCGGGCAGCCAGGAGGCCGTCCACCAGGGCTCGGAGTCCATCGAGGTAGGTGTTCTCGGCGGTCAGTGGTGCCCAACGGTCGGCGACCTGCGCCAAGCGAGGTAGCTCGCTCGGGTCGAGATCGGCGAAGACGCGCTCCCGGTAGGTGGGGCGGTCGTCTGTTCGTCGCCGGGCCGCCGCCGTCCGGACCACGATCTCTCCGGCGGTGTAGTACCAGATCGCGCGGTATCCGTGTACGGCCCGCTCGGGGGTCACTCCGCATTCGATCAGACCGTCGATGATCTGCTCGACGAACCACAAGGCGGATGTGGACATCAGGTCGTCCGCGGTCAGCACCTCCGCGATCCACGCGCAGGCGGCGAGCGCCTCGTGGATCGCGGCAGCGGCGACGACGACCCGCTCGCGAGGCTGGGCGGGCAGTTCGGGTCGGTGCAGCGCCCGCGCGGCGTAGTCGTCCAGCAGCAGGACGAGCAGTTCTTCCTTGTTGCGGACGTGGTGGTAGAGCGCCATCGGCGTGCTGCCGATCTCCGTGGCCAGGCGACGCATGGTCAGCCGGTCCACGCCTTCCGCGTCCACGATCCGGCGGGCCGTAGCGATGACCTCCTCGCGGGAGATACGGGGAGGCCGGCCAAGGGATTTGCGCGGTGCGGACGGGTGCGGCATGCCCTCATCATCCCCCAGGTGTCGACAGCGGTGATCTCCTGGGCTACTTTCCTTACGTGTATAAAAATTCGCGGGGGCGACCCCGACTAGTGCTGGCGGCGGCGGCCGTCGCCCAGTTCGTCTTCGCCCTGGACATGTCGGTGGTCAACGTCGCACTGCCCGCGATCCGCACCGCGTTGGGATTCGCGCCGCTCGACCTGTCGTGGATCGTGCACGTCTACGCGCTCGCATTCGGCGGACTCCTGTTACTGGGGGGCCGCGCTTGTGACCTGTACGGCCACCGTCGGCTGTTCGTGGTGGGACTGGCCGTCTTCGGGCTGTGCTCGCTGGCGGGGGGGCTGGCCCAGGCACCCTGGCAACTGATCGCCGCCCGAGCCGGTCAGGGGCTCGGTGCTGCCGCAGCCGCCCCAGCCGCGCTGGGGATGCTCACCACCACCTTCCCTGAGGGCCCTCAGCGTGTCCGGGCCCTCGGGGTGTGGAGCGCGGTGAACGCCGCAGGGGGAGCGCTGGGGGTACTGGCAGGTGGTCTGCTGACCGAGTACGCGGGGTGGCGCTGGGTGATGCTGGTCAACCTGCCCATCGTGGCAGCGGCCCTCGCGCTGGTTCTCGCAGGCGTGCCCGCCGGAGCGCAGCCCGACCGGCGCGAGAGGCTGGACGTGCTCGGCGCCGTCCTGGCGACCGGCGGAGTCGGGCTGCTGGTGTTCGGCGTCGTCCGCACCGACACCCGAGGATGGGGATCCCTGGCCACCCTGGCGACCCTCGCCGCTGCGGCCGCGCTCCTGGCCGCCTTCGTCGTCGCCGAATCCCGGGCTCCCGCACCGCTGTTGCGCCTCGGCCTGCTGCGCAGTCGCTGGGTCGCCGGCGCCAACGTGCTGGTGTTCTTGGCCGCGGCCGGGCAGTTCACGGCGTTTTACTTCGTGTCCCTGTACATGCAGCAGGTCCTGGGCATGGGGGCCGCAGCGACCGGCGCCGCGTTCCTGCCGTTCTCCGCGAGCCTGGTCACGGGCACCATCATCGCGACCCGCGTCACCACGGCACGCACCCCTCGAGCTGCCCTGGTACCCGGCGCTCTGCTGGCCGCTGCGGGCCTGGCCTGGTTTGCCTTCATCAGCCCCAGCGGCGGCTTCCTCACCGACGTGCTCGGCCCCTGCGTCATCACCGGCGTCGGCGTCGGACTGGTCCTGGCCCCGGTCGCCGCCGCCGCGACCACCGGCGTCGCCTCCCACGAGGCCGGCATGGCCTCCGGCCTTTTCAACAGCTCCCGCCAACTCGGCGGCTGCATCGGCCTGGCCGTGCTGGCCACCATCGCCGCACACCGCACCGGCACGGCCACCAACCCTGCCGCGCTCAACGACGGCTACGCCCTGGGCCTGGCCATCGCCGCCACCCTCTTCGTGATCGCGACGGTCGTGGCGATCGGCGTGCTGCCCCGCCGCCGGACCGAGACACCTGCGCCGCAGCCCGCCACCCCGGCAGAGAACCGACTGGAAGGAACTCCGTCATGACGACGACACCCATCTCACCCGTCGACCTGTTCACCTCGGCGCTGCACCTCCACCCCGACGGCGGCGTCCAAGCTGCCGAACGGCGGATGGCGAGCGGCGACTTGGGCGCCTGGCAGATGGCGACGTTCCACGTGGAGACCGACGCCGACGTTCACGCCGACCACTGGGAGATGCACCCGGAGGCCGAGGAGGCGGTGTGTTGCCTGAGCGGCGGAATCCGCCTCTACTTCCGCCCCGCCAGGCCCGACGGAGCCGAGCACATGGTGCAGTTGCAGGCAGGCACCGCCGTGATCGTCCCCCGCGGTCGCTGGCACCGCCTGGAGCTGGACGCCCCCAGCAACCTCATGTCGATCACCCTTCGCCACGGCACCCGCCTCGAAAAGCGCACCGGCACTCGCTGAGCGGAATATGGCCCGGCAGATGCGCTGCCGGGCCACCACAACCGTGATGGGGAGTGTTGGGCCGCGACGGGCTGTGATTGGTGAATTCCTCCCAGGAGAGCAAGGGGGAATGCCTGCAGGTCACGCGCCTTTACTCGCCTCGCGGAAGTACGACACTGGTCAAGGAGCGGGCGGCCTCGCTCAAGTCGGCGTAACGCAAAGGGGCGTGAGGTCACCAGGACCCCACGCCCCCTCCGCTTCAGCGGATCAGCGCGTCACCGAAACTCAGTGGCGGCGGAACGACTGCACGTACCCACCCGCAGGCGTACCCACGCCGGTCACGTCGTCGTAGCCCTTCACGGCCTTCAGCGAGCTGTCCTTGCCGAGGCTGCGGACCGAGGTCGCGAGGCCGCCGGTGGCGTCGTAGCGGTTCACGAAGTCGATGCGGGCGACCGCCAGGTCGGAGCCTGTCGGGTTGTCCGTGACGTCGTGGAAGACGCCCTTCTTGCCGTACTTGGCGTAGATGGACGGGTTGGCGAAGCCGAGGGCCTTGCCGCCCTTCGCCTCCTGAGCCAGGGCCTGGACCGCCGCGATCACCGGCGCGGCCAGCGAGGTGCCGCCGATGCGGTACTCGCTGTACTGCTCGGTGCCGTCCGGGAAGGTCTGGGTCTGACCCACCAGGAAGCCGGTGTTCGGGTCGGCGATGGCCGCGATGTCCGGGACGACACGGTTGCCGTCGGCGCTGTTGGCCTTGGCGAGCGAGTCCGGGACGACGCCCTTCTGGTAGTACGGCTGCGCCACGGTCTTGCTGGTGCCGCCGCCCGCGCCCGAGTTGAACGCGCCGGGGAAGTTGGTCCAGCTCTTGCCGTCGGCAGAGAGGACCGCCTTCTCGGTGCCCCAGCCGGTCTCCCACTGGTACGTGTTGTCCTTGCCGACAGCCAGCGAGGTACCGCCGACCGCGGTCACCCAGGCGGAGTTGGCCGGGGTGTCGACCTGCTTCGTACCGGTGTTGGCGACCTGGTCGCCGTCGTCACCGGAGGAGAAGTAGAAGCCGATGCCCTGCACCGCGCCCAGCTGGAAGACCTGGTCGTACGCGGCGGCCAGGTCCGGCGTCTGGTTGCCCTCGACGTCGCCCCAGGAGTTGGAGACGATGTCGGCCAGGTGGTTGTCGACGACCTTGCTGAGCGAGTCGAGCAGGTCGTCGTCGTAGCAGGACGCCGCACCGACGTAGGTGACGTCGGCGGCCGGCGCGACCGCGTGCACGGCTTCGACGTCGAGGGTCTCCTCGCCGTACCAGCCGGCCGCGCCGCACTCCTTGGTCTTGGTGTAGTTCTTCGGCAGCGACTGGTGCAGCTGACCGGTCTTCCAGGCCGCGTCACCGTTCTTCATCGCGTAGGTGCCCGCGTCGAAGGCGATGGTCGGCGAGGCGTACGCGTCCGTGATGGCGATGCGCACGTTCTTGCCGGTGTAGGTGCCCGCGCCGTAGGCGGCGCGCAGCTGCTTGCCGGTGTAGCCCTTGATGGCGTACGGGATCTTCTGGCCGTACGCGTCCGGCAGCGTGCTCGCGATGTTCGAGCCGTAGTACGAGGAGAACGGCCCGGAGTTCTTGAACACGGCGTCCGGCGGCGGCAGCTGGTCGTCGTGGGTCGACTTGTGCGGGGCGGTGTCCAGACCGGTGACGGTCAGGACGGCGCCCTTCAGGCCGGCCGGGACGGAGGCGGTCTTCGCCGGGGCGCGGTAAACCTTCGAGCCCTTGGCGTAGTTGTGCAGCTGGGTGCCGAAGGCCTTCTCGGCCGCGGCCACGTCACCGGAGACGGAGACGTAGTGCGCGGTGACGCCGGTGACGGTCAGTCCGGCCGACTTCAGCCAGGACTTGACGGCGGCCACCTGGGCCTTGGTGGCCCCGAAGCGGGCCTGCGTCTTCTTGGCGTTCAGGTACTTGCCGTACAGCGGAGAGCTGGGGTCGGACACGGCCTTGGCGTAGGCGGCGAGTCCGGCCGCGTCCCGCCCGGCCAGGTAGACCCGGGCGTGGACCTGGGCGTTGTCGGCTGCGGCGCCCTTGTCCGCCGTGGCGGTGGCCCACGTGGGCTTGGTGCCCGCCAGCGCGTTACGGGCCGGGCTGTCCGCGGCGTGCGCCGCGGGTATACCCAGCGCCAGCGCGCCGGCGATCATGGGCAGTGTCGCTGCCATGCTCACGCTGGCGCGCACCTTGGCGCGGTTGGATCTCATAGAACCCCCTGCGATGCGGTTCGCATGCATGTAGTGGTCGGTACGTCGTGGTTCCGGGCACCGGCCCGCGGCGGCGTCGGCCGGCGAATGGATCACACGATGGTGGCCACTCTGTCGATGAACCGTTCATGTCAGGGGAACGTGAAAGTCAAGAGAAGCTCAAGTAATCGTCAACCGGGGCGATTTGAGCCTTTTATCCTTACGGCGGTGTTACGAACGGGGTTGTGCGCCCCGTTCCTTGAGCATGCCGGCCATCACCTGGAGTTCCGACTGCTGCGCGTCGACCATGCCCTGCGCGAGCCGCTTCTCCACGCCGACCTTGCACTTGACGACACACCCCTCGGCCATGTGGATGCCGCCCTTGTGATGGTTCGTCATCAGCTGGAGGTAGAGGATCTCCGCCTGCTTGCCCTTCAGCGACTGGAGCTTCTTCAGGTCGGTGTTGGTCGCCATGCCCGGCATCAGCGCGCCGTCCTTGCCGTCGGCCATGTCGCCCATGCCCATCCAGGTCATCGGCGGCTCGGCGGACACCTTCGGCAGCCCCCACAGATCCAGCCAGCCCAGCATCATCCCGCGCTGGTTGGACTGCGTCTGCGCGATGTCGTAGGCGAGGCGTCGCACATCCGCGTCGGTCGTGCGGTCGCGGATGATGTACGACATCTCCACGGCCTGCTGATGGTGCACGGCCATGTCCCGTGCGAACCCGGCGTCGGCCGACTCCGCACCCGGCGTGTCCTCTCCGCCGCCGCCCTCGGCGAGCGAGTAGGTGACCGCGCCGGCCGCGACGAGCACTGCCGCCGCGGCTCCCGCGATCCAGCCGACGTGCCGCCGCATCACTTCATGGCTCCGCCGGTGCAGGAGGCGCCCGGCTCGGGTGTCTGCTTGCCCTGCACGTAGGTGGCGAAGAACTTGTTCACCTCGGGGTCGCTCGCGCTCTTCACGTTCACCTGGTGGCCCCAGGCCGACAGGGTCAGCGGGGCGGCCTGGTTCTCGTACGGGCTCATCAGCGAGTACGGCGTCTTCTTGACCTTGGCGGCGAGCGCGTCGACGTCGGCCTTGTTCGCCTTGCTGGTGTACGTCACCCAGACCGCGCCGTGCTCCAGGGCGTGCACCGCGTTCTCGTCCTGCACCGGCTTGGTGTAGACGTCGCCGTTGCAGTTCAGCCAGACCGGGTTGTGGTTGCCGCCGACCGGCGGGTGCATCGGGTACGACACCTTGCCCGTGACGTGCGTCCGGCCCAGCTTGCCGGACCAGGTCTTCACGCCGTCCGCGGCGGTGACCCAGTGCCCGGAGGCTTCGTTCTTGCTGTCGTCGGACTGCGAGTTCACGAGGACCACGCCGCCGACCACCAGACCGGCGACGATCACCACGGACGCGCCGATGGTGAGCGCCCGGCCGCGGCGCTCGCGGGCGCGCTCGGCGCGCCGCATCTCCTCTATTCGCGCCTTGCGCGCCGCGCTGCTCTTGTTCTTGGCGGAACCCATGAGAGTTTCCTTCTGGGGGAAAGGGGCGTGGACGGTGGGGCGCACCGATCGTAATGCGCCAGGCGAGTCCCACCGTAGGCAAGGGCAGGATATCCACCGGATAAATTTGAACCCCGGATGCCCATTACCTACCCTCGCGGTATGCGGCTGCTCCGCTCCACCGATCTGGCCCTGCGCTTCCTCATGCGCCTTGCCACGGCCGGCGACACCATGCCCACGACCCGCCAGGTGGCGCAGGACGTGGGCGTGCCCTACACGCACGCCGCGAAGGTCGTCGCCGAGCTCCAGCACCTGGGCCTGGTCGACGCCCGCCGGGGCCGGGGCGGCGGCCTGAGCCTCACCGAGCGGGGCCGTGTGGTGTCCGTCGGCAAGGTCGTGCGCACCTTCGAGGGCGACGGCGAGGTGGTCGAGTGCGAGGGTGAGCACCCCTGCCCCCTGAACACCGGCTGCCGTCTGAGGGGCGCGCTCCGCCGGGCCCAGGAGGCGTTCTTCGCCACGCTGGACCCGGTGACGATCGAGGAGATCGTCGCCGAGCCGACGGGCCCGCTGCTCCTGGGCATCTCCAGCAGGCCGCCGGCCGGCGGTTAGTCCTGGGCCAGCCACAGGTCCGGGCCGAACACCTCGTAGTGGATGTCGGCCGGGGCCACGCCCTGCTCGATCAGCTGGGCGCGGACCGCGCGCATGAAGGGCAGCGGGCCGCACAGGTACGCGCGCGTGCCCGCCGGTACGTCGATGCCGGCCAGGTCGACCAGTCCGGTACGGGCGCCGGGCTCGGCGTCGCGCTCGTAGAAGAGGTGCACGGAGGCCTCGGGCAGCTTCCCGGCGTACGCCACGTGGTCGGTGCGCAGGGCGTGGTCGGCGGGGGAGCGGTCGCCGTGCACGACGGTGACCGGGGCGCGGTGGCCGTCGGCCGCGAGCGCGGCGAGCATCGCCACCATCGGGGTCACGCCGATGCCCGCGGAGGCGAGCAGCAGGGGACGGTCGCCGGTGTCGCCGAGCACGAGGTCGCCGTACGGCTCGGAGAGTTCGACGACGTCGCCCTCGCGCACGTGCGCGTGGAGGTGGTTGGAGACCTCGCCGTCGGGCGCCGCACCGTCGTGCACGCGCTTGACGCTGATCTGCCGGACCGTCTCGCCCGGGGCCCCGGAGAGGCTGTACTGGCGTATCTGCCGGGCGCCGTCCGGAAGGGCGACGCTGACGGAGACGTACTGCCCGGCGCGGAAGCCGGCCACCGGACCCCCGTCCACCGGCCGCAGCCGGAAGGTGGCGACGTCCGCGGTCTCGGCGACCCGCGTCACGACCTCCCACTTACGCCATTCGGGCCCGCCGCTCTCCTCGTACAGCCGCCGCTCGATCGCGATGAGCGCGTTCGCCATCAGCCAGTAGACCTCGTCCCAGGCCGCCGCCACCTCGGGCGTGACGGCCTCGCCGAGGATCTCGGCGATGGCGGCGAAGAGGTGCTCGTGGACGACCTCGTACTGCTCGGGCCTGACGCCCAGGGAGGCGTGCTTGTGCGCGATGCGGCTCAGCAGGGCGTCGGGCCGCTGGTCCGGGTGGTCCAGCAGATGCACGGCGAAGGCGGCGATGGAGCCGGCGAGGGCCTGCTTCTGGGCGCCGGAGGCCTGGTTGCCCCGGTTGAACAGGTTCCGCAGCAGCTCGGGGTGGGCGGCGAAGAGGCGGGCGTAGAAGCGCTCGGTGATCTCGCCGATGGCTCCGGCGACGGCGGGCAGGGTGGCGCGAACGGTGGCGGCGGACGGCTCGGTCAGCATCGGGACTCCTCTGATCTGGGCTGATCAGGACGGGATGAAAACTTGCATCTGCGATGCAAATTAATAAAGTTGCATCTGAGATGCAACTTAAATCGAGGTGGGGTCCCTCACGCGGCGGTTGGGCCGGTCGGCCCTTGCGCGGAAACCGGACCGGCCATCGCGGAAGCCGGATCGGCCATTACGGATACCGGTCCGAGCAGGCAAGATGGGCGACAGAGCAGTACACCTGCCGGACGACAGGCGTTCAGCCCGAAGACGCTCGTGCGATCAAGGTCTGCAACGCGCATGAAATGGTGTTGTGGTGGGATGCTCAGGTGCCCGACCGCCTCCCGTGCTACGGCGGACAGGCGGCCTGACCAGCAAGGATGGGGAAGCGGAAGATGGACAAGCAGCAGGAGTTCGTGCTCCGGACCTTGGAGGAGCGCGACATCCGGTTCGTACGCCTGTGGTTCACGGACGTGCTGGGCTTCCTCAAGTCGGTCGCCGTGGCCCCCGCCGAGCTGGAGCAGGCCTTCGACGAGGGCATCGGCTTCGACGGCTCCGCCATCGAGGGCTTCGCCCGCGTCTACGAGTCCGACATGATCGCCAAGCCGGACCCCTCCACCTTCCAGATCCTGCCCTGGCGTGCCGAGGCCCCCGGCACCGCCCGCATGTTCTGCGACATCCTCATGCCCGACGGCTCCCCGTCCTTCGCCGACCCGCGCTACGTACTCAAGCGCGCCCTCGCCCGCACCTCCGACCTGGGCTTCACCTTCTACACCCACCCGGAGATCGAGTTCTTCCTGCTGAAGGACCGCCCCCTCGACGGCTCCCGCCCCACCCCGGCCGACAACTCGGGCTACTTCGACCACACCCCGACCAACGTCGGCATGGACTTCCGCCGCCAGGCGATCACCATGCTGGAGTCGATGGGCATCTCGGTCGAGTTCTCCCACCACGAGGGCGCCCCCGGCCAGCAGGAGATCGACCTGCGCTACGCCGACGCGCTCTCCACCGCCGACAACATCATGACGTTCCGCCTGGTCATGAAGCAGGTCGCGCTGGAGCAGGGCGTCCACGCCACCTTCATGCCGAAGCCGTTCTCCGAGCACCCCGGCAGCGGCATGCACACGCACCTCTCCCTCTTCGAGGGCGACCGGAACGCGTTCTACGAGTCCGGCTCCGAGTACCAGCTCTCCAAGGTCGGCCGCTCCTTCATCGCGGGCCTGCTCAAGCACGCGGCGGAGACCTCCGCGGTCACCAACCAGTGGGTGAACTCCTACAAGCGCATCTGGGGCGGCGCCGAGCGCACCGCCGGCGCCGGCGGCGAGGCCCCGTCGTACATCTGCTGGGGCCACAACAACCGTTCGGCCCTCGTCCGCGTCCCGATGTACAAGCCCGGCAAGACCGGCTCCGCGCGCATCGAGGTCCGCTCCCTCGACTCGGGCGCCAACCCGTACCTGGCCTACGCCGTCCTCCTCGCCGCCGGCCTGAAGGGTGTCGAGGAGGGCTACGAGCTGCCGCCGGGCGCCGAGGACGACGTCTGGGCCCTCTCCAACGCCGAGCGCCGCGCGATGGGCATCGAGCCCCTCCCGCAGAACCTGGGCGAGGCCCTCTCCCTCATGGAGCGCAGCGACCTGGTCGCAGACACCCTCGGCGAGCACGTCTTCGACTTCTTCCTGCGCAACAAGCGCCAGGAGTGGGAGGAGTACCGCTCGGAGGTCACGGCGTTCGAGCTGCGCAAGAACCTTCCGGTGCTGTAGGCGCAGGTCAGGGCCGGTTTTCGGCGAAACGACCTCTTGGGGCCGGCGGTCACGGACCGCCGGCCCCAAGGTGTCCTGCACCTGTGCCGGATGTGGTCCGGCGCTCATGGGGCGAGCTGTGACTCCCCGCTCGTATCGTGAAAGGAGGCGCAGCTGCTGTAGCAAGGCAGGGAAGTCATGAAGGTACCGGCGGTCGACTACGCGGCGGTGTTCCAGGCCCTTCCCGGGGCGGTGGCGCTGGTGACCCCGGAGCTGATCTACGCCGACGCCAACCCGGCGTTCCTGCGCCTGCGGGGCCTCCCCCGCGAGCAAGTGGTCGGTCACTTCCTGCCCGAGGACCATCCCGACAAGGCCCCCGCCGAGCCTCTCCTGCTCAGAGTTCTGGCGTCACTGCGCCGGACGGCGGGCACCGGTGAGCGCAGCATCGTGGCGCTGCAGCGCTACGACATGGAGGACCCCGACCAGCCCGGGGTGTGGCACGAGCGGTATTTCAACCTGACCAACGTTCCCGTATTCGGACCTGATGGGCGGGTGACGCTGCTGCTGCACCGGGTGGAGGACGTCACCGACCTCATCCGCGCCCGTGAAGTCGCGCTGACCCTGCAGGAAGCCATGCTGCCCGCTCCGCGCCCGGTCGGTCGGCATCCGGCGGCCGTACGCTACCGGCCCGCCGCCGAAGCGCTGAACGTGGCCGGCGACTGGTACGACCTGGTCGACCTGCCCGGTGGTCGCATCGCCGTCGCCGTCGGCGACGTCGTCGGCCACGGCCTGCCCGCCGCCGGCGTCATGGGACAACTGCGCAGCGCCCTCACCGCCGCCTCCCTCGTCGCCGAAGGCCCCGCCCGCGCGCTGGAAGCCCTCGGGCTGTACGCGCGCACCGTCGACGGCGCCGAGAACACCACCGTGGCCACCGCATTCATCGACTGGGAGACCCGCACCATCACCTACAGCAGCGCCGGCCACCCCCCACCCGGGCTCCTGCAGAGGGACGGGTCCGTCGAGTTCCTGGACCGGGCCACCGACCCGCCACTGGCCGCCTGCCCTCAACACGCCTCCCGGATCCAGGGTGTCGCGGCCTTCGGCGAGGGCGCCGTTCTCGTGCTCTACACCGACGGCCTGATCGAACGCCGCCGCGAAGACATCGACACCGGCCTCGCCCGGCTCGCCGACTCCCTGGCCCGCCACCGGGCGGAGGACCCCGAAGCCCTCGCCGACGCCGTGCTCGACGACCTGCTCCCACCCGGTGGCGCCACCGACGACACCGCCCTGGTCATCGTGCGCCTGTGAACCCGGCCCGCTACGCCTCGGCCCGTTGGGTGATGGCTGCCTCGGTGCGGTCTCCCAGGAACTCGTACCACCGGCGTTCCAGACAGACGTAGCGCACGTCCGCCTCGACGAGGCTGAGGAAGCCCGTCACGGTCTCGGTGAGACGTTGCTGCAGCCCGGGGTCGGCCAGTGCTCCGTCCTCCGTGAAGGCCTGGTAGCTGTCGGCCACGCTGAACATGTCCGGGTAGACGCGGGTGCCCAGGTGTTCCAGGGGAATCCTCAGGGCCCACAGCCCGCGGTTGCCGCCGACCAGGGACGGCGAGGCGGACACGAGCATCGCGTGCTTGGTCTTGAACGGCTGCGGCCGGACACGGGAGACCCAGTCGATCGCGTTCTTCAGTACTCCCGGCACGGAGGCGTTGTACTCCGGCGAGGAAATGACGAAGGCGTGGCTCTGCTCGAGCCGGTCGCGCAGGGCGAGGGCGCCGGGCGGCAGCCCTTCGTCGGCCTCCCTGTCGCCGTCGTACAAGGGCATGTCGAAGTCGCGCATGTGGGCGAGGTCGACGGTGGCACCGGTGTCGGAGATGAGCCGGGCCACGAGGGAGGCGAGGCGGGCGTTGGCCGAATCGGCCCGCAGCGCCGCACCGAAGACCAGGAATCGCAGGGGGCCGGGATGCGTGTCTGTGGGCATGGGTCCGTCCTTGTGTCGTGGGCCGCGCCTTTGGCGAGGCGCCCCGACGACCAGTGTGGTTCCGAGGGGGCCGACGCGCGACCGACAGCGGGGCCGCGCGGTGGCGCCCGCTCGCTCGCAGGCACACCGTGGAAGCGGAGGAGGCTTTCCACCCAGGAGGACGTGATGTTGCGGCAGACCCGACTGCCCGGTGAGACCGAGGAGCAGCTCGTCGCCCGCGAGGAACTCCGGCTCGCCGAGATCGAGCTCATGCGGCACCGGGAGAACGTCGCGGCCCTGCGCCGGTCGCTGCCCCTGGGCCCCGCCGTCGACGACTACCGCTTCCTCGAAGGCCCGGCCGCCCTCGACTTGGGCGACACCCCCGTCCGCGAGGTCGCCCTGAGCGAGCTGTTCACCGCGCCGGACCGGCCGCTGATCGTCTACCACTTCATGTACGGCAAGCTGCAGACCAACCCCTGCCCGATGTGCACCCTGTGGATCGACGGCTTCAACGGCGTCGCCCACCACATCGCGCAGAACGCCGACTTCGCCGTCGCCGCCGCGGCCGACCCGCCCACCCTGCGCCGGCACGCCCGCAACCGGGGCTGGTCCCGGCTCCGGTTGCTCAGCTGCGGTGACAGCACCTTCAAGTACGACCTCGGCAGCGAGGACAAGGACGGCGCACAGGACTCCACCGTCTCGGTCTTCACCCGGGACGCCGACGGCACGGTCCGCCACTTCTACTCCGCACACCCGCGCATGGCCGAGGACATCGACCAGCGCGGCATCGACCTGCTCAACCCCGTCTGGCACCTCCTGGACCTGACCCCGGGCGGGCGCGGCGACTGGTACGCCGGCCTGGACTACTGACGGTCAGGACACCGCCCCCGTGTCCCCGAGGAAGGCCGGGGACACGGCCGAGCGGGTGATCCGCCGCGGCTGCCCCGACCCGTCCGCCGGAACCTGGTACAGATCGGCGCCGAAGTCCCCGGGCAGGGCGTAGACGATCGTCCGGTCGTCCTCCCACACGGCCTGGTCGTCCACGCTGCGGGACACCGCGAGCGGGGTCTGCCTCATCGTCCGCAGATCGAGCACGTAAAGACGCCAGGGAGCATCCTTGGACAGGCCCTTGACGCGCTTCTTGAACGCGATGCGGGTGCCGTCGGGCGACAGCGAAGGACACTCGACGTTGGTGTGCACGGTGGTGACCGTACGGGCGCGCAGATCCCCGCGGATCAGGTACGTCTTCCCCTTGGTCGCCATCGTGGCGTAGAAGGTGCGGTCGTCCGGCGCGAACGTCACCCCCCAGAAGTTCGCGTCCGCAGACCGGTACGAGTGCCCGTCCTTGATGATCCGGAAGGCCTCCAGGGACGAGATCAGCTCGCCTGTGCGGGTGTCCACGATCGCGGCGCGCGTGGAGAAGTTCGTACCGGCGTAGGAGTCACCGCCCACGAACGCCGTCCACGCGGCGTAGTGCCCGGTGGGGGAGACCCGGGCGCGGGAGGGGATGCCGGGCACGTCGTAGCGGTCGCGCTCCTTCAGGTGGGCGTCCAGGATCAGTGCACGGTAGGTGTCGGAGACCGGCCCGTGCACCGCCTGAAGGCAGACTCCGGTGCCCGAAGCGGCGTAGAACCGCAGGCACTTGACCCCGGAGGCGGTGCGCGGACCGGCCGGGTCGTTCGCCGGGACCGACACCAGTTCGTCGCGATGGGGCCCCCACGCCATGTTCCGGAAGACCATCCGCCCGTGCTCTGTCAGGGTCACCGTGCCGGGGGTGATCTGCGGGCCGCCCGCCTGGGTGTGGTTGCGGCGGTCCGCCCGCGCCGAGGCGTGCAGCACGGACGCCACCCCGACCGCCGCCAGGGCGACGACGGCCGAGAGCAGGACGAGGATGCGGGTGCGTACGGTCATGCGGTCGAGGTGCCTTCCCGTTCGTTTCGCGGTCGCAGGGTGAGGGAGTACGCGGCACACGCCGCCAGCGCCACCGCTGCCCCGGCCAGCGCCGTACGGTCGCCCCACGCCGTCCAGGCCGCGCCGAACAGCAGCGAGCAGGCGAACCGGGTCATCGCCTGCCCGGTCTGTACGAGCGCCAGCCCGGAGGAGCGCAGTGCCTGCGGCACGCTCGCCGAGGCCGCCGCCATCAGCACGCCGTCGGTGGCCGCGTAGAAGCCGCCGTGCAGGGCGAGCACGACGTAGGGCAGACCGCTCCCGTGCCAGGAGGTGAGCAGCAGCGCGTACGCCAGCAGCAGCGCGCCATGACCGGCCAGGAACACCGTCCACCGGCCCACCCGGTCCGCGAGCCGCCCGAGCGGCACCGCGAGCAGCAGGAACGCGGCGGCCGTGCCGAGCGGCAGCAGAGCGAACCAGCGGTCCGGGACCCCGAGCCGGCGCTGCAGCAGCAGGTACACGAACGAGTCGCTGACCGTGGCGAGGCCCAGCAGCAACGCGCACACGGTGATCCGCCGCAGATCGCGCTGCCGGAGCAGCCCCACGGCGGCCCGCAGGGTGGGACGCTCGGCCGGTGTCTCCTGCTTCCCCCTGGCCCCACCCGGCACGAAGAGCACCAGGACCAGCACTCCCAGCACCGCGACGCAGAAGCTGACCGTGAAGACGGCGTCGTAGCCGTCCACGGTGGCCCGCAGGATCAGGAAGGCCACCAACGGCCCGAGCAGCGCCCCGGCCGTGTCCATGGCCCGGTGCACCCCGAATGCGCGCCCGCGCTCCTCCGGCGCACTGGACAGCGAGATGAGGGCATCTCGCGGGGCGGTACGCAGCCCCTTCCCGGTGCGGTCTGCGGCCAGAATGAGGCCGATGGGCGTGAGCGAGTGCGCGACGAGCAGCAACGGCTTGCACACGGCCGAGATCCCGTAACCGAACCCGGCCACCCACTTGTGCCGCCCGCCGCCCCGGTCCGCCAGATGTCCGCCCACCAGCCGGACCAGCGCCGAGAACCCGTTGTAGACACCGTCAAGGAGACCGAAGCCCAGCGGGGACAATCCGAGGCTGGTCACCAGGTACAGCGGCAGCACCGCGGTGACCATCTCGGACGAGACGTCGGTGACCAGGCTGACCGTTCCGAGGGCGAGCACCGTCGGGGCGAGCGCGGCACGGCGCCGCCCGGCGAGGGGCCGGGCGGCGCCGTCCGCGGACGCCGGCGTGCTCGCGCGACTGTCCGCTACGTACACGTCACGGCGCCCAGATGCCGGTGATGTCCTTGGCGGTGGCCGCGTTGCCCGCGTGCGTGGTCAGACCCTGGGTGTCCTCCAGGGTGCGCAGCACGTCGTAGTGGTTGTAGGTGGTCGCGGTGCTGGACCCGGCGGTCACCGGCTGGCCGTAGAACACGGTCGCGATCCGGTTGCCGCTGAGCCGGTTGTCCTCGTCGAAGGTGACGACCAGGAGGCTGTTGTGGGTCTTGGCCCATGTGGCGTAGGCGCCGAGGTTGTTCTTCAGCCAGGTGTCACCGGTGGACACCGAGCAGTCGTGCATGTCGCTGCACAGGTTGGGGACCACGAACGACATCTGGGGCAGCGTCGTGTAGTCGGTCGGGAACTGGGTGAACGTCTTGGCGCTCGACGTCGGCACGTTGCTGAAGGCGAACCAGGGGTTGTGCTTGCGGGCGTAGTTGCCGCTGCTGCACACGGTCGAGCCCTGGCTGGGCAGGGTCTCGTTGTAGCTGGCCCAGGTCCGGCCCCCGGCGAGCTGCTCGGAGGCCAGGTTCGCGGCGGAGGAGAAGCCGGGGGTGTAGCAGCTGTCGTCCGTGACGCCCTGGTTGGAGCCGGAGAACAGCTGGAGGTAGTTGGGCTGGCTGGGGTGGGTGATGCCGTAGGACTGCGTGAGGAGACCGCCGCCGGACTTGAGCGAGTTGATGTACGGGGCGCTGGAAGAGCCGATGATCTGGCTGTAGGCGTGGTTCTCGAGGACCACGACGACGACGTGGTCCGGGCTGGGCACGGCGCCCGCGGCGTGCGCGGACTCGCTGCCGATGCCGGTCCACAGACCGACCGCGGCGGCGGCGAAGGCCGCTGCGGAGGCCACGACCGTACGGGCGCGGCGGTACACGGAACTGCCGGACACATCAACCTCCGGGTGAGGGGAGAGGGGGCTGGTGGTGCGGACTGAGCATGCACACGCCAACATGCCCGGGGGTCAAGCGGCTCAACCGGACGGATGAAGAGCAGATGAACTACCGGCTGGTCGGATTCCGGTCGCGTACGGCGAGCAGGGGACGACTCACCCGCAGGCAACGAGCCACGTGAACCCCCTCTCACCCCAGCGCCACCCCCGCCCATTCCGGTTAGGCTCGGCCCAGGACGACCTTGATCCGAGGGGAGGCCGCGGATGACGCCGGGGCGCAGGAGCAGTACCTTCACGCGTCTGCTGCGGCACGGCTTCACCGACCCGTCCGCCGCCGAACGCCTCCTCGACGGCCCCGAGCTGACCCCCGTCCGCAACGACCCGGTCCTCCTGGAAGCCCTGGGCGCCACCCCCGACCCCGACCTGGCCCTGCACGGACTGGTCCGCCTCCTGGAGGCCCAGCCCACCCCCACGGCCCACCGCGAACTGCTGGACACCCTCATCGCGGCCAAGCCGCTGCGCGACCGCCTCCTCGGCGTCCTCGGCGCCTCCGCCGCCCTGGCCGACCACCTCGCCCGCCACCCACGCGACTGGGAGGCCCTGGTCACGTACGAGCCCCGCGACCTCCACCCCGGCGTGGAGGAGTTCGAGCGCGGCCTGGCCGAGGCCACCGACCCCGTCTCCCTGCGCGTGGCCTACCGCCGCTGCCTGCTCTCCATAGCCGCCCGGGACGTCTGCGGCACCACGGACGTGGCCGAGACGGCCGCGGAACTCGCCGACCTCGCCACGGCCACCCTCCGCGCGGCCCTGACACTCGCCGAGGCCGACGCCCCCGAGGACGCCGCCGTCTGCCGCCTCGCGGTGATCGCGATGGGCAAGTGCGGCGGACACGAGCTGAACTACGTCTCCGACGTCGACGTGATCTTCGTAGGAGAGGCGGCCGAGGGCTGCGACGAGGCCAAGGCCCTGCGCTCCGCGACCAGACTGGCCTCGCACATGATGCGGATCTGCTCCGAGACGACGGTCGAGGGCTCGATCTGGCCGGTCGACGCCAACCTCCGCCCCGAGGGCCGCAACGGCCCCCTCGTCCGCACCCTCAGCAGCCACCTCGCCTACTACCAACGCTGGGCCAAGACCTGGGAGTTCCAGGCCCTGCTCAAGGCCCGCCCGGTGGCCGGCGACGCGGACCTCGGCCGGGCCTACATCGACGCGCTCGAACCCCTCGTCTGGAAGGCGGCGGAGCGCGAGAACTTCGTCGCCGACGTCCAGAAGATGCGCCGCAGGGTCGTGGAGAACATCCCCGCCGCGGAGATCGAGCGCGAGCTCAAGCTCGGCCCCGGCGGCCTCAGGGACGTCGAGTTCGCCGTGCAGCTCCTCCAGCTGGTGCACGGCCGCGCCGACCAGTCCCTGCGCAGCGGCACCACCCTCGACGCCCTCCAGGCCCTCGCCGCCGGCGGCTACGTGGGCCGCGCCGACGCCCTCCAGCTGGACGACGCCTACCGCTTCCTGCGCTCCATGGAGCACCACATCCAGCTCTACCGGCTGCGCCGCACCCACCTCGTCCCGGTGGCCGAGCCGGACCTGCGCCGCCTCGGCCGCTCCCTGGGCCTGCGCGCCGACCCGGTGGCCGAGCTGAACCGCGAGTGGCGGCGGCACACGACCGTCGTCCGCCGCCTGCACGAGAAGCTCTTCTACCGCCCGCTGCTCGATGCGGTCGCCCAACTCGCCCCCGGCGAGGCCCGGCTGAGCGCAGAGGCGGCGCGCGAACGCCTCGTCGCCCTCGGGTACCACGACCCCGCCGCAGCGCTGCGCCACCTCGAGGCGCTCGCCTCCGGCGTGACCCGCAAGGCGGCCATCCAGCGCACCCTGCTGCCCGTCCTGCTCGGCTGGTTCGCCGACTCCGCCGACCCCGACGCGGGCCTGCTCAACTTCCGCAAGGTCTCCGACGCCCTCGGCAAGACCCCCTGGTACCTGCGTCTGCTCAGGGACGAGGGCGCGGCGGCGGAGAACCTCGCCCGCGTCCTGTCGGCCGGCCGGCTCGCCCCCGACCTGCTCATGCGCGCCCCCGAGGCGGTGGCGCTGCTCGGCGAGTCCGACGGCGCGGGCCCGGGCGGCGGCGGCCTGGAGCCGCGCGACCGCGCCCAGCTGGAGCAGGAGATCCTCGCCGCGGTGGGCCGCGCCGAGAACGCCGAGCAGGGCGTCACCGCGGCCCGTGGCGTGCGCCGGCGCGAGCTGTTCCGCACCGCCGCCGCCGACATCGTCCGCTCCTACGGCACCGAGGCCAGCGCCGCCGAGGCCGACCAGGGCGCCCTGATGGACCGGGTCGGCGCCGCCGTCTCCGACCTCACCGCCGCCACCCTCGCGGGCACCCTGCGCGCGGTGGTCCGGGACGGCTGGGGCGACACGCTGCCCACCCGTTTCGCGGTCATAGGGATGGGCCGCTTCGGCGGACACGAGCTGGGCTACGGCTCCGACGCCGACGTGCTGTTCGTGCACGAGCCGCGCGAGGGCGTCGACGAGCAGGAGGCCGCCGCCGCGGCCAACAAGGTCGTCGCCGAGATGCGCCGCCTGCTGCAACTGCCCAGCGCCGACCCGCCGCTGCTCATCGACGCCGACCTGCGCCCGGAGGGCAAGTCGGGCCCGCTGGTGCGCACCCTGAAGTCGTACGAGGCGTACTACCGCCGCTGGTCCCTCGTCTGGGAGTCACAGGCGCTGCTGCGCGCCGAGCCGGTCGCCG
This sequence comes from Streptomyces sp. NPDC002676, assembly GCF_053592455.1. NCBI lineage: Bacteria > Bacillati > Actinomycetota > Actinomycetes > Kitasatosporales > Streptomycetaceae > Streptomyces > Streptomyces sp. NPDC002676. The sequence goes on from NZ_JBSFVT010000001.1 coordinate 961,446, forward strand.
GGGACGAGGACCTGGGCCGCCGGTTCATCGAGCTGATCGACCCGCTGCGCTACCCGGTCCAGGGGCTCGGCGACGACGCCGCCCGCGAGATCCGCCGGCTGAAGGCCCGCATGGAGTCCGAGCGGCTGCCGCGCGGCACCGACCCCAAGCTGCACACCAAGCTCGGCCCCGGCGGCCTGTCCGACGTCGAGTGGACCGTCCAGCTGCTCCAGCTGCGGCACGGCTGGCACGAGCCGGGCCTGCGCACCACCCGCACCCGCGAGGCCCTGGCCGCCGCCCACGAGGCCGGGCTGATCTCCACGGAGGACGCGGCCGTACTGGACGAGGCCTGGGTGCTGGCCGGCCGGGTGCGCAACGCCGTGATGCTGGTCCGCGGCCGGGCCGGGGACACCTTCCCCACCGCGCCCCGCGAGCTGTCCGCCGTCGGCCGCTACCTGGGCTACGGCGCCGGGCACGCCGGGGACATGCTGGACGCGTACCGCCGTACGACCCGCAGGGCGCGCGCGGTGGTGGCGGAACTGTTCTACGGCGACACGGCCTGAGCAGGCTCGGGCTCGGCTGCGGGCACCGGTACCAGCCGGGGCAGGTTATGAGGCAGCGCGCCGAACCACACCCGCGCCACCGAGAACCCGAAGCCCAGGCACAGCACACCCCCCACCGCGTCCAGCCAGAAGTGGTTGGCCGTGGCAACGATCACCGTCAGGGTGGTCAGCGGATACAGCAGCCCCAGCACCCGCACCCACGGCACCGAGGCCAGCGCGAAGATCGTCAGCCCGCACCACAGCGACCAGCCGATGTGCATCGACGGCATCGCCGCGTACTGGTTCGACATGTCCTTCAGATCGCCGGAGGCCATCGAGCCCCAGGTGTGGTGCGCCATGACCGTGTCCACGAAGTCGCCGCCGTGCATCAACCGAGGGGGAGCGAGTGGGAACAGGTAGTAACCGACCAGGGCCACACCGGTGGTCGCGAACAGCACCAGCCGGGCCGCCGCGTACCGGCCGGGATGCCACCGGTACAGCCACACCAGCACACCCAGCGTGATCACGAAGTGCAGGGTGGCGTAGTAGTAGTTCATGCCGATGATCAGCCAAGTCGCCGAGTTCACGGCGTGATTGACCGACTCCTCGACGGCGATGCCCAGATGGTGCTCCTGGCGCCAGATCCAGTCGGCGTTGCGCAGCGCCTCGCCCCGCTGTTCCGGGACCGCGTTGCGGATCAGTGAGTACGTCCAGTAACTCACCGCGATCAGCAGGATCTCGAACCACAGCCGGGGCCGCCGCGGCGTGCGCAGCCGGCCCCGCAACCTCTGCCCGAGCCCATGCCCGTACTCATCCGTGACGGACCGCGGAGCGGTCACATCCTCGCGACCGTCCGGATCTGTCACCGTCGAGTCACTCATAGGCACAGAGTCTGCCAGAAAAGACTTCTCCGGCCGATCATCCCAAGGTTGGGTACGTGCCGCGACTCCTACGACGTACGGAGGACATTCGGCGCCGAAGCGGTCGAACCACGCACCACCAGCTCCGGCATGAACACGAATTCACTGTGCGGCGCGGGCGTCCCGCCGATCTCCTCCAGCAACGTGCGCACCGCCGCCTGCCCCATCGCCGGGACCGGCTTGCGCACCGTGGTCAGCGGCGGGTCGGTGAAGGCTATGAGCGTGGAGTCGTCGAAGCCCACCACGGACACGTCCCGGGGCACCTCCAGCCCCAGCTGCCGGGCCGCGCGTATCGCGCCGAGCGCCATCATGTCGCTGGCGCACACCACCGCGGTGCAGTCCCGGTCGATCAGCGCGGTCGCCGCCGCCTGACCACCCTCAAGGGTGTACAGCGAGTGCTGCACCAGCTCCGTCTCGACGGTGTGAGCGTCCAGACCCAACTGGTCCTGCATCGCGCGGACGAAGCCCTCTATCTTGCGCTGCACCGGCACGAACCGCTTCGGCCCGAGCGCCAGCCCGATCCGGGTGTGGCCCAGCGACACCAGATGCGTCACCGCCAGCGTCATCGCGGCCCGGTCGTCGGGGGAGATGAACGGCGCCTGCACCTTCGGCGAGAACCCGTCCACCAGCACGAACGGCACACCCTGCGCGCGCAGCCGCTCGTAGCGCTGCATGTCGGCGGTGGTGTCCGCGTGCAGCCCGGAGACGTAGATGATCCCAGCGACCCCGCGGTCCACCAGCATCTCGGTCAGCTCGTCCTCCGTCGACCCGCCGGGGGTCTGCGTGGCGAGCACCGGGGTGTAGCCCTGGCGGGTCAGCGCCTGCCCGATGACCTGGGCCAGCGCCGGGAAGATCGGGTTCTCCAGCTCCGGGGTGATCAGGCCGACCAGGCCCTCGCTGCGCTGCCGCAGCCGGACGGGCCGCTCGTAGCCCAGGACGTCCAGCGCGGCCAGCACGGACTGACGGGTGGTCGCGGCGACGCCCGCCTTGCCGTTCAGGACGCGGCTGACGGTCGCCTCGCTGACCCCCGCCTGAGCAGCGATGTCGGCTAGCCGTGTGGTCACAGGATTGGACTGTACCGGTCGCATCTCAGACTGCCCACCACGTGGTGGAATCAGCGGGCAGCTCGGTGATTTCGGCCCCCGCGGACACGTCGGCGCTCGCCAGCAGCACGGTGCCCGGGGTCGGCACGGAGGCCGGGCCGGCGGTGAGGTTCACGGTGCACACGAAGGAGCCCTCGGCCGTGTCACGGCGGAAGGCCAGCACGCCCTCCGGGCTGTCCAGCCAGGTCACCTGGCGGCCCGCGCCGAGCGCCGGGTGCTCGCGGCGCACCACGAGGGCGCTGCGGTAGAACTCCAGCGTCGAGGTCGGGTCGCCCTCCTGCGCCTCCACCGTCAGGTGCTTCCAGTCCGCCGGCTGCGGCAGCCAGCTCGGGCCGCCCTCGACGGGACCGAAGCCGAACGGCGCCTTCGTGCCCGACCACGGCAGCGGCACCCGGCAGCCGTCCCGGGTGCCGTCCTGGCCGGAGCTGCGGAAGAACGCCGGGTCCTGGCGCACCTCGTCGGGCAGGTCCACGACCTCCGGCAGGCCCAGCTCCTCGCCCTGGTAGAGGTACGCCGAGCCGGGCAGCGCCAGCATCAGCAGGGTCGCCGCCCGGGCCCGGCGCAGGCCGCGCGCCTCGTCCCCTTCCGCGAGGCGCGTGGCGTGCCGGACCACGTCGTGGTTGGACAGCACCCAGGTCGCGGGCGCGTGCACGGCGTTCATCGCGCCGAGCGAACGGTCGATGACGTCACGCAGCTCGGCCGCGTCCCAACCGGTGGTCAGATAGGTGAAGTTGAAGGCCTGGTGCAGCTCGTCCGGGCGGATGTACAGCGCGCTGCGCTCCACGGTCGGCGTCCACGCCTCGGCCACCGCGATCCGCTCACCCTGGTACTCGTCGAGGATCCGCCGCCAGCCGCGGTAGATCTCGTGCACCCCGTCCTGGTCGAAGTACGGCACGGCCTCGGTGCCGAGCAGCTTGACCTGCTCGTCGTGGCCGATGTCCGGCAGCCCGGCGGCCTTGACCAGACCGTGGGCCACGTCGATGCGGAAGCCGTCGATGCCCAGGTCGAGCCAGAACCGCAGGATGGAGCGGAACTCGTCGTGCACCGCCGGGTGTTCCCAGTTGAAGTCGGGCTGCTCCGGCGCGAACAGGTGCAGGTACCACTCGCCGTCCGCGACCCGCGTCCAGGCCGGGCCGCCGAAGATGGACTCCCAGTCGTTGGGCGGCAGTTCACCGTCCGCGCCCTTGCCCGGCCGGAAGTGGAAGCGGTCCCTGAGCGGCGAGCCGGGGCCCTCGCGCAGCGCCTGCTTGAACCACTCGTGCTGGTCGGAGCAGTGGTTGGGGACGACGTCCACGATGACCTTCAGACCCAGCGCGTGCGCGTCGCGCACCAGGTCGTCGGCGTCGGTGAGCGTACCGAACATCGGGTCGACGGCCCGGTAGTCGGCGACGTCGTAGCCCGCGTCCGCCTGCGGGGAGGCGTAGAACGGCGACAGCCACACCGCGTCCACCCCGAGCTTCTTCAGGTACGGCAGCCGGGAGCGGATGCCGGGCAGGTCGCCCATGCCGTCGCCGTCGGCGTCGGCGAAGCTGCGCGGGTAGACCTGGTAGATGACCGCGTCGCGCCACCACTCCCGGCGCCCGGAGGCGGCGGAGGAGGTGTCGGTGGGGACTGTGTCGGTGACGTGCTGGGTCATGGGATTCCCTTAGGGGTGCGAGGGGAACGACAGAGAAGCTTGCGAAGGGGGGCCGGGCCGGGCGGTCAGGACTTCGTGCCGCCGGCGGTCAGACCGGAGACCAGGCTGCGCTGCACCAGCAGGAACACGATGGCGGCCGGAACGGTGATGATGATCGCGGTGGCCGAGGTCCACGCCCAGTCGGGACGCTGGTCCTGGGCGAAGGTGCGGATGCCGACGGCGAGCGTGTAGTGGTCGGACTGCATGAACTGCGTGGCGTACGCGACCTCGCCCCAGGCGGTGAGGAAGCTGTAGAACGCGGTCACCGCGAGACCCGGCCGGGCCAGCGGCACGATCAGCCGCCAGAAGGTGCCGAACGGGGTCAGTCCGTCCACCCGGCCCGCCTCGTCTATCTCCTTCGGGATGGTGTCGAAGTAGCCCTTCATCATCCAGGCGCAGAACGGCACCGCCGTCGTCGCGTACGCCAGGATCAGCCCGAGGTAGTTGTCCAGCAGGTTCAACTCGGACATCAGCAGGTACAGCGGCACGATCAGCACGATACTGGGAAACATCTGGGTGACCAGGAAGGTCCACATCAGCTGTCGGCTGCCCGGGAACTTCATCCGGGACACCGCGTACCCGGCCGTCGCCGCGAGGAACACGCCGAGCAGCGTGGTGCCGCCCGCGACGACGACCGTGTTCAGGAACCACTTCGGCAGGTCCGAATGGGCCAGCACGTCGCTGTAGTTGTGGAAGCTGAGGTCCTTCAGCACCTGGCTCGGCTGCTGCCAGGCGTTCTTCGGGCCGAGCGAGATGAACAGGATCCACACCACGGGGAAGGCCGCGATCACCGTGGCCAGGACCAGCGTGCCGTGCAGGGCGATCGACGCCGCGAGGCCGCGCTCCTCACGGCCGCGCACCTTGCGCGGGCGGGCGGCGGAGGCGGACTGCGTGGCGGAGGGAGCCGGCGCGGCGGACTCGTGCGTTGCTGCGGTCATGACGATGGCTCCTTACGCCTGCTCGGACTTCAGGGTGTTGCGGCGGTAGAAGGTCGAGAAGGCCATCAGCAGCGCGAGGATGATGATCCCGTACGTGGCCGCTCCCGCGTAGTCCGAGATCCCGGTGAAGGCCTTGCGGAAGGCGAAGGTGACGAGGATGTCGGTGTCGCCGGTGGTGTTGTTGCCCAGCAGCAGATAGATGACGTTGAACATGTTGAACGTCCAGATGCAGCCCAGCAGGATCACCGTGTTCGTCACGGGACGCAGTCCGGGCAGCGTGACGTTGACGAACCGCTGCCAGGGCGAGGCGCCGTCCATCTCGGCGGCCTCGTACAGCTCCTTGGGGATCGACTGCAGGCCGCCGAGCACGGCGACCATGTTGAACGGGATGCCGATCCAGACGTTCACCATGATGACGGCGACCTTCTGGGCGAGCGAGGTACCCAGCCAGTCCTGGGCCGGCAGGCCGACGGAGGTGAGGATGTCGTTGAAGACGCCGTACTGGGAGTTGAGCATGAGCCGCCAGGCGAAGACGCCGATGAACGACGGCACCGCCCAGGGCAGGATCAGCATCGCGCGGTAGAAGCCGCGCAGCCGCATCTTGCGGTTGAGGAGCACCGCGAGCCCCATGCCGAGGCCGACCTGGAGGGCGACGCAGGACACCGTCCACACGATCGTCCACACCAGCCGCGGATAGAAGTCGCCGTCCGCGCCCGACAGGATGTGCCAGTAGTTGTCGAAGCCGACGAACTTGTACGTCGCCGGGCGGTGGAAGGCGCCGATCGTGGTGGCGACGTTCGCCTCGTTCGCGTCGGTCAGCGACTGGTAGAAGCCGTACCCGAGGGGATACAGCACCAGCACGCCGATCACGATGGCGACCGGAGTCACCATCGCCCAGGCGTACCAGTACTTGTCCCAGGACCGCCTGAGCGCCGAAACGCGCGCGGGGCGCGAGGACGTATCGTCTCGCGCTGTCTTCTCGGTCTGTCCGGTGCTCGCTGCGGTCGTCATCCTCATCGGCTCTTTCGCGGCGGAAGTCTGGGGATACCCGCAGCCCCGGGGAGCCCCGTTCGGGGCGGCAGCGGGGAAAGTTGTCCCCGGGGCTGCGTGGTCTTCGGTTGCCGTTCGGCTACGGCCTACCGTCTACGGCCGGTGTGGTCAGCCGATCGAGTAGCCGGGCAGGAGCGCCTTGAACTCCTTGGCCGTGGCGTCCAGGCCGGACTTCACCGACGCGTCGCCCTGCAGGATCTTCGCGTAGTTCTGCTGGAGCGGCGTGAAGAGCGAACCGACCTGCGCCAGCGCGACCCGCGGGCGGGCGGTCTGCTCAAGGATCGGCTTGAAGCCGGCGATCTTGCCGTTGGCGGTGACCTCGGAGGTGTAGGCCGACTTGCGCGTGGGCAGCGTGCCGGTCTTCTCCGCGATCGTGACCTGGCTCTGCGTCGAGGTCATGAACTCGGTGAACAGGTAGCTCGCCGCCAGGTTCTTCGAACCCTGGTAGACCGCGAGGTTGTGGCCGCCGGTCGGGGCCTGCGCCTTGCCGCCGGCACCGGCCGGGACGGGCGCGTAGCCGAGGTCCGACTCCTTGCCCTTGAACGCCGAGCCGCTCAGGTCGTCGCTGACGGACCACGGGCCCTGGACCAGCATGGCGATCTTGCCGGTCTTGAACGCCGTCTGCATGTTCTGGTAGGCGTTCGCGAAGTCGACCTTCATCGAGGCCTCGTCGTAGATCTTCTTCGCGGTGGTCAGCGCGGTGACGGCGTTGGCGTCACTGATCGTGATCTTCTTCGCGGCCGGGTCGGCCATGTCCGCGCCGTTGCTGTAGAGCAGCGGGAGCAGGAAGTACGAGTCCGGGTTGACGTAGGTGCCGTAGGCCCCGGTCTTCTTCTTGATGGTCTTCGAGTCGGCGATGAACTCGTCCCAGGTGGTCGGCGCCTTCGCGATGCCGGCCTTCTTGAACAGGGCCTTGTTGTACAGCAGGCCCAGGGTGTCGGTGACCGACGGGACGCCGTAGGTCTTGCCGTTGTACTTGGCGGTGTTCATCGGACCGTCGTTGAAGTCCGAGGTGTTCTTCAGCGCGGGCGTGCCGTCCAGCGGGGCGATGTAGCCGAGCGAGGCGTACTCCGCCATGAGGCCGACGTCGGTGCGGACGACGTCCGGGGCACCCTTCCCGCTCTTCGCGGCCGACTTGAACTTCTGCTCCACGTCCGTGAACGGGACGCTCTGGTAGTTCACGTGGATCTTCGGGTACTTGGCCTCGAACTGCTTGATCAGGGCCTTGTACGCCGGGGCCTCGGTCGCCGCGTCCGAAGTGTCCCAGTACGTGATCGTGCCGGAGACGGCCTTGGGGTCCTTCGGGGTGCTGGACGAGTTGTCGTCCGAGCTGCCGCAGGCGGTGGCGGCGAGGGCGATCACACTGACCGCGGCGGCGATCGATATGCCACGTCGCATATGAGCTCCTAGAAGAGAGGTGCCCGGATCATCCCTTGGGAAGACCGCGGGTGCCGTCTGTCCCATCGACGGCCGCCGGGCGCGGATGGAAATTAACAGGCCTGCAAGTCCTTGCGAAAGACGTTGCAAGAAACTTTCTGGCAGATCCCGCAAGCGTGACGCTTCCGTTACCGGCATGTGTCGTCTGGGCTGGGGCGACGGGTACGCGGGCCGCCACCGGCCGCTCGTTTCCACGGGTATGCAACCGGTCACCCAGGGGCACCGCAGAGGGATATCCCGTTGCCGGGCCGCTCGGCGCGCGCCCGGACACTCGCCCCATGCTCGGATTCGCCGGCACCGGCAACGAAGCTCTCGTCTCCTGCCTGGGCGACCCGCAGCGCCACCGTGGCCTAGGCCCTGTCGTCAGATTCCGCCTGCCCCGCGACGCCTGGCACGCCCGCTCGCCGCGTTGCCGGCGCCTTGCGATCGCGCGCTCCCCCACGCTCGAACACGCTCGCGCGGGGGCACCCCCATCGCCGCCGCGGGGCCCGCCCTTCCGGCGGGCGACGGGAATACAGGACCTAGAGCGCACTGCTGCGGCGCGGCGCCGAAGCCCTGCCCGCCATCCGTGCCGGCCTGCGCTACGCGGACCCCGCCGTCCGCGAGGGCTGCTGCCGCCTCCTCGACCACCTGGTCGACACCGAGTCCATGAGCCTGCTCATCGTCATGGCCGACGACCCCGACGCCCGCGTCAGGACCGCCGCCTTCCACACCCTCGCCTGCGACCGCTGCAAGGGCGACACCTGCGCACCCGGCGCGGGCCAGGCCCTCGAACCCGCGCCACGGCACCTGGCCGGCGACCATGACGATCCGTAAGAGGCGGGCTGGTATACACCGCAGGTGAGTTGGCCGGCTGCCCGCAACCCTTTCCACATCTTGCTGAAACCTGACGGCAAGGGATACGGTCCGCCCCACCCCACCCCACACCTCACCCCCACACCCCACATCCCCATGCGCACGAAGACGTGCAGGAGCGCACATGGCCAGGAGAACTCTGGCCGCCACGACCGCACTCGCGGCCGTCATGGCGGTCTCACTGACCCTCCCCGCGGGCATCGCCGAGGCGGCCCCGCCCGGCACCAAGGACGTCACCGCCGTCCTCTTCGAGTGGAAATACGACTCGGTCGCCAAGGAATGCACCAACACTCTCGGCCCCGCCGGCTACGGCTACGTCCAAGTCTCCCCACCCGCTGAGCACATACAGGGCTCGCAGTGGTGGACCTCGTACCAGCCGGTGTCGTACAAGATCGCGGGCCGCCTCGGCGACCGCACCTCATTCCAGAACATGGTGAACACCTGCCACGCGGCGGGCCTGAAGGTCGTCGTCGACACGGTGGTCAACCACATGTCGGCAGGCTCGGGCACCGGCACGGGAGGCTCGTCGTACACGAAGTACGACTACCCCGGCCTGTACTCGGTCTACGACTTCGACGACTGCATGTCCCAGGTCACCAACTACGCCGACCGCTGGAACGTCCAGCACTGCGAACTGGTGGGCCTCGCCGACCTGGACACCGGCGAGGAGTACGTCCGCAAGACGATCGCGGGCTACATGAACGACCTGTTGACCCTGGGCGTCGACGGCTTCCGCATCGACGCGGCCAAGCACATCCCGGCAGCCGACCTCGCCAACATCAAGAGCCGCCTGACGAATCCTTCCGTCTACTGGAAGCAGGAGGTCATCTACGGTGCCAACGAGGCCGTCCAGCCGTCGGAGTACACCGGCAACGGCGACGTCCAGGAGTTCCGCTACGCCTACGACCTCAAGCGGGTCTTCAACAACGAGAAGCTCGCCTACCTGACGAACTTCGGCGAGGGCTGGGGCTACCTGAGCAGCTCGGTGGCGGGCGTCTTCGTCGACAACCACGACACGGAACGCAACGGCAGCACCCTGAACTACAAGGACGGCGCCAACTACACCCTGGCCAACGTCTTCATGCTCGCCTACCCCTACGGCGCCCCCGACATCAACTCCGGCTACGAATGGACGGACGTGGACGCGGGCCCGCCGAGCGGCGGTACGGTCAACGCCTGCTGGCAGGACGGCTGGAAGTGCCAGCACGCCTGGCCGGAGATCATCCGCATGGTCGCCTTCCGCAACGCCACCCACGGCGAGTCGGTGACCAACTGGTGGGACAACGGCAACAACGCCATCGCCTTCGGGCGAGGGAGCAAGGGGTACGTGGCGATCAACCACGAGTCGTCGTCCCTGACCCGCACCTACCAGACGTCACTGCCCGCGGGCACTTACTGCAATGTCCAGAACAACACGACGGTGACGGTGAACTCCACTGGGCAGTTCACCGCCACCTTGGGCAGCAACACGGCGCTGGCGATCTACGCCGGCAAGTCGAGCTGCTGAGCCCGGTCGGGACGAACTGCCCGTCGTGCACGAGCGGTTCGTCCCGGCGTCGCTTGAAAGATATTGCGATGGGTTTCAAGCCTCTTGCTGTAAACCTTTCGTTGGCGATACGGTCGCGCCGGCGTCCGGCATCGAAGCCGTGCCGCGGCCTTGGGTCGGACCCAACAGAGCCGTAATCGCTAGGAGTTCTCGCCTGTGATACCGAGATGGCCGGCGCCCCGCACGCGCCGAACCCCACACGTCAGACGGGCAGCGGCAGCCACCGCGGTCGCCCTCGCCGCAGCGCTCGTCCCCCCGCTCGCCGCGCACGCGGCCACCCCGCCCGCGCCCCCCTCGGACGCCACGCTCGCCGCCCAGCCCGCCCGGCACGACGACACGCGCGAGCAGTTCTACTTCGTCATGCCGGACCGTTTCGCCAACGGGGACACCGCCAACGACAAGGGCGGCCTGACCGGTTCGCGGACGAGCACCGGGTACGACCCCACCGACAAGGGCTTCTACCAGGGCGGCGACCTCAAGGGCCTGACCAAGCGGCTCGACTACATCAAGGGCCTCGGCACCACCGCCATCTGGATGGCCCCGATCTTCAAGAACCGCCCGGTACAGGGCACGGGCAGCAACGCCTCAGCCGGCTACCACGGCTACTGGATCACCGACTTCACCCAGGTCGACCCGCACTTCGGGACGAACAAGGACCTCCAGACCCTCATCTCCAAGGCCCACGCCAAGGGCATGAAGGTCTTCTTCGACGTCATCACCAACCACACCGCCGACGTCGTCGACTACGAGGAGAAGTCCTACGACTACCTGTCCAAGGGCGCTTTCCCCTACCTGACCAAGGACGGGCGGCCCTTCGACGACTCCGACTACGCCGACGGCACGCGCAGGTTCCCCGCCGTCGACGCCGACTCCTTCCCGCGCACGCCGAAGGTCACCAGCGAGAGCAAGGTCCCGGCCTGGCTCAACGACCCGACGATGTACCACAACCGGGGCGACTCGACCTACGCCGGAGAGTCCGCCACCTACGGCGACTTCGCCGGCCTGGACGACCTGTGGACCGAGCGTCCCGAGGTCGTCCAGGGCATGGAGAAGATCTACGAGCGGTGGGTCCGCGACTTCGGCGTCGACGGGTTCCGGATCGACACCGTCAAGCACGTGAACACGGACTTCTGGACCCAGTGGGCCACGGCGCTGGACAAGTACGCCGCCGCGCACGGACGGAAGAACTTCTTCATGTTCGGCGAGGTGTACTCGGCAGACGCGTCCATCACCTCCCCGTACGTCACCCAGGGCCGCCTCGACGCCACCCTCGACTTCCCCTTCCAGGACGCGGCCCGCGGCTACGCCTCCCAGGGCGGCAGCGCGCGCAGGCTCGCCTCCGTCTTCGGTGACGACTACAAGTACACGACCGACAAGGCCAACGCGTACGAGCAGGTCACCTTCCTCGGCAACCACGACATGGGCCGCATCGGGTACTTCCTCAAGCAGGACAACCCGAAGGCCACGGACGCCGAGATCCTGCGCAAGGACAAGCTCGCCAACGAGCTGATGTTCCTCAGCCGCGGCAACCCCGTCGTCTACTACGGCGACGAGCAGGGCTTCACCGGCTCCGGCGGCGACAAGGACGCCCGCCAGACGATGTTCGCCTCCAAGGTCGCCGACTACCTCGACGACGACGAGATCGGCACCGACCGCACCCACGCGAGCGACTCCTACGACACGAGCGCACCGCTGTACAAGGAGATCGCCGACCTCGCCACGCTCCGCAAGGACAACCCGGCCCTGACGGACGGCGTCCAGACCGAGCGGTACGCGGCCGACGGCGCCGGGATCTACGCCTTCACCCGTACGGACGCCACGACCGGCGCCGAGTACGTCGTCGCCCTCAACAATGCCGACGACGAGAGGTCCGCCACCTTCACGACCGGCTCGGCGGGCATGTCGTACCAGGGCATCTACGGGACCTCCGATGCGCTGAAGTCCGACTCCGACCGCAAGGTCACCGTCACCGTCCCGGCCGGTTCCGCCGTCGTCTACAAGGCCACCGGCACCCTCGACCAGCCCGCCGCCAAGCCGACCCTCACCCTGAAGGCCCCGGCCGCCGGAGCCACCGGGACCGTGGACGTCAGCGCCGATGTCGACGGCGGTCAGCTCAACCGGGTCGTCTTCGCCGCCCAGGTCGGAGGCGGCCAGTGGCGGACGCTCGGCTCCGCCGACCACGCCCCCTACAAGGTCACCCAGGTCATCGGCAAGGACGTACCGGCCGGCACCGCCCTGCGCTACAAGGCGGTCGTGATCGACTCCGCCGGGCACACCGCCGGTGCGATGGCGGAGAGCACCACCGGCACCCCGCCCGCGCCCCAGGTCCCCACGGCCTCCTCGCGGGACTACGCGATCGTCCACTACAAGCGCACCGACGGCGACTACGCCGACTGGGGCCTGTACGCCTGGGGCGACATCGCCGACGGCGAGGCCACGAACTGGCCCGCCAGCCACCCCTTCACCGGCCGCGACGCGTACGGCGCCTTCGCCTACGTCAAGCTGAAGCCCGGCGCCTCCAACGTCGGCTTCCTCGTCATCGACAAGAACGGCACCAAGGACGTCTCCGCCGACCGCAGCATCGACGTCACCAAGACCGGTGAAGTGTGGATCGAGCAGGGCAAGGCCGACGTGCTCACCCAGCGGCCGGACCATCCCGCGCAGGACACGTCCAAGGCCGTCCTCCACTACCACCGCGCCGACGGCGACTACGACGGCTGGGGCCTGCACGTCTGGACGGGTGCCGCGCACCCCACCGACTGGTCGAACCCGCTGCAGCCGGTGAAGACTGATGCCTATGGCGCGGTCTTCGAGGTACCGCTCACCGAGGGTGCCACCAGCCTCAGCTACATCATCCACAAGGGCGACGAGAAGGACCTCGCCTCCGACCAGTCGCTCGACCTCAAGAGCAACGGCCACGAGGTGTGGCTCTTGAACGGGCAGGAGAAGTACCTGCTGCCGCAGCCCTCGGGCAGCTCGGCCGCGCTCGACCTGACCACCTCCAAGGCGATCTGGATCGACCGGAACACCCTCGCCTGGAACGGCGTCGACGGCGCCGCCTCCACCCAGCTGCGTTACTCCCACGACGGGTCGATCGCCGTCAAGGACGGGGCGCTGACCAGCGACGACGAGCGCTGGCTGCGGCTGACGAAGACCACGCTCACCGACGCCCAGAAGGCGAAGTTCCCGCACCTGAAGGACTACACCGCCTGGTCGGTGGACCCGCGCGACCGGGACCGGGTGCGCGAGGCGGTCAAGGGCCAGCTCGTGGCCTCCCAGCTGTCCGCCAACGGTGCCGTGCCGGCCGCGACCGGCGTGCAGATCGCCGGGGTGCTGGACGACCTCTACCCGGGCGCGACCAAGGCCCGGCTCGGTCCGGTGTTCCACGACGGGAAGCCGACCCTGTCCGTGTGGGCGCCGACGGCGCAGTCCGTGCAGCTGGAGCTGGACGGCCGTACGGTGCCGATGCACCGGGACGCGGCCACCGGCGTCTGGTCCGTGACCGGTCCGGCGGACTGGAAGGGCAAGCCGTACCGGTACGTCGTGAAGGTCTGGGCGCCCAGCGTCCAAAAGCTCGTCACCAACACGGTCACCGACCCCTACTCGGTCGCGCTGACCGCCGACTCCGAGCGCAGCCTCGTCGTGGACCTGAACGACAAGTCCCTTGCGCCGCACGGCTGGTCGGCCCTGCGCAAGCCCAAGGCCGTACCGCTGAAGGACGCGCAGATCCAGGAGCTGCACATCCGGGACTTCTCGGTCGCGGACAACTCCGTCCCGGCGAAGGACCAGGGCACCTACCTGGCCTTCACGGACAAGGACAGCGACGGCTCCAGACACCTGCGGCAGCTCGCCGAGGCCGGTACGTCGTACGTCCACCTCCTGCCCGCCTTCGACATCGCCACCATCCCGGAGAAGAAGGCCGACCAGGCCACCCCCGACTGCGACCTCGCCTCCTACGCCGCCGACTCCGAGAAGCAGCAGGAGTGCGTGGCGAAGACCGCCGCCAAGGACGCCTACAACTGGGGCTACGACCCGTACCACTACACGGTCCCCGAGGGCTCGTACGCCACCGACCCCGACGGCACTGCCCGTACGGTGCAGTTCCGGCAGATGGTGCAGTCGCTCAACCAGGACGGCCTCAGGGTCGTCATGGACGTCGTCTACAACCACACGGCGGCGGCCGGCCAGGCCGACACCTCCGTCCTCGACAAGATCGTGCCCGGCTACTACCAGCGGCTCCTCGCCGACGGCAGCGTGGCCAACAGCACCTGCTGTGCCAACACCGCGCCCGAGAACGCGATGATGGGCAAGCTGGTCGTGGACTCGATCGTGACCTGGGCCAAGCAGTACAAGGTCGACGGGTTCCGCTTCGACCTCATGGGCCACCACCCGAAGGCCAACATCCTGGCGGTCAGGAAGGCCCTGGACGCGCTGACCCTGGACAAGGACGGCGTCGACGGGAAGAAGATCATCCTGTACGGCGAGGGCTGGAACTTCGGGGAGGTCGCGAACGACGCCCGGTTCGTGCAGGCCACGCAGCAGAACATGGCCGGCACCGGCATCGCCACCTTCTCCGACCGCGCCCGTGACGCGGTGCGCGGCGGCGGCCCCTTCGACTCGGACCCCGGCATCCAGGGCTTCGCGTCCGGGCTGTACACCGACCCCAACTCCTCGACGGCGAACGGCACTCCGGCCGAGCAGAAGGCCCGGCTGCTGCACTACCAGGACCTGATCAAGATCGGGCTCACCGGCAACCTCGCGAAGTACCACTTCACCGACGACGACGGCAAGGAGGTCACCGGCGCCGAGGTCGACTACAACGGCGCTCCCGCCGGTTACGCGGACGCGCCCGGCGACGCCCTCGCCTACGTGGACGCGCACGACAACGAGTCCCTGTTCGACGCGCTGACCTACAAGCTCCCGAAGGACACCTCCGCGTCCGACCGGGCCCGCATGCAGGTCCTGGCGATGGCCACCGCCGCCCTCTCGCAGGGCCCGGCCCTCTCCCAGGCGGGCAGCGACCTGCTGCGCTCGAAGTCCCTGGACCGCAACTCCTTCGACAGCGGGGACTGGTTCAACGCCATCCACTGGAACTGCGCCGACGGCAACGGCTTCGGGCGGGGGCTGCCGATGGCGGCCGGCAACCAGTCCAAGTGGGACTACGCCAGGCCGCTGCTCGGCACGGTCAAGGTGGGCTGCCCGCAGATCGACGGCGCCTCGGCCGCCTACCGGGACCTGCTGAAGATCCGTACCACGGAGCAGGCCTTCTCCCTCGGCACGGCCGGGCAGGTGCAGGACCAGCTGTCCTTCCCGCTGTCGGGCAAGGAGGAGATGCCGGGCGTCATCACCATGCAGCTCGGTGACCTGGTCGTCGTCTTCAACGCCACCCCGCAGGCGCAGGAGCAGCGGATCGGTGCCCTGGCCGGGACGCCGTACAAGCTGCACCCGGTGCAGGCGGACGGTGCGGACGAGGTGGTGAAGACCTCCTCCTACGCGGCCGACTCGGGCACGTTCACCGTCCCGGCGCGGACGGTGGCGGTGTTCACGCGGGCCGGGCAGTAGGGTCGGCTCGTCGCCGTAGAACAGGAGTGCCCATGCCGCAGATCACCGTCGACTACACCGCCGTGCTGGAGGACTCGGACGCCTTCGACATGGACGGCTTCGCACGGGCCCTGCACGAAACGGCCGTCGAGATCGCGGCGGCCAAGCCGGAGTCCTGCAAGACGCTGTTCCGGGACGGGCTCTCCGCCTACGGATACGAACCCATGGACCGGCAGCCCGCCATCGTCCACGTGACCATCGGTCTCCTCGCCGGCCGCAGCGAGGAGACCAAGGCGAGGCTGACGGAGGCCACGCTGGGACTGCTCCGCAAGCACATCACACCGGCGGACGGCGTCACCCTGCACGCCTCCGCCGAGGTCCGCGACCTGGATCCCTCGTACCGGAAGTTCGACCGGTAGCGGGCCCTCAGGGCGCCAGGGACAGCAGCCGGCCGGCGAGCTCCGCGAAGGGGCCGTCGGCCGGCTCGTTCTCCACCATCCGCTTCAGCAGCGTGGCCATGTCCTCGTCGTAGGCCGCGCTCACCGCCGCCAGCGCGGCGAAGTCGTGCACGAGCTGGAGCTCCAGCTCGGCGCGGGGGATGCGCCGGCCGTCCAGCCAGAGCAGCGCCGTCGACTCGGCGAGCGAGATCCACGAGCGGACGACCATTTCGAGGCGCGGGGAGGCGTCCGTCACGTCCAGGTGCGCAAGGATCTGGACGTACGCGGCCTGCCGTACGGAGTCGATGAGCGCGTTGGTCGCCGTCGAGCCGACAGCCGGGCCGCCGCGCATCAGCGCGGAGAAGCCGGGGCCGTGCTCGTCCACGAAGTCGAAGAAGCGGCGCATCACACGCAGCAGCCGGGCCCCGAGCGAGCCCTCGCGCGGCTCCTCGAACCGGGCCGCCAGATCGTCCGCTGCACGCCTCAACGCGGCCTCGTACAGGCTGTGCTTGCCGGGGAAGTAGTGGTACACGAGGGGCCGCGAGATACCCGCCGCGGTCGCGATCTCGTCGATGGAGACCTCGTCGGGCGAGCGTCGGCTGAACAGGTCGAGGGCGACACCGATCAGCTGCTGTCGCCGCTCCTCGACGCCCATCCTGCGGCGAACCCCGGTACTCATGCGAACACCTTACCGATCGGAGCCGGCCCCCCAATGGGCCGGACCGACCTCGGCGTTCACAGAGAAGCGTCACATGTCGAGCACAAGACGTTCACTTCTGGCTCTCGATACACAGATCAGCATCGAGTCGGCACGCTCCGCATCCGTGAGCAGCTCGTCCCGGTGCTCCACCTCGCCCGCCAGGACCCGCTGCCGGCAGGTGCCGCAGAAGCCCTGCCGGCAGGAGTAGGCGGTGTCGGGCAGTTCCCGGCGTACGGCGGCCAGCACGGTGGTGTCGGCCTCGACGGTCAACGTCCGCCCGCTGCGCCGGAGTTCGACCTCGAAGGCCTGGTTGCCCTCGGTGGACAGGCGCGGCACGAACCGCTCCAGGTGCAGCGTGGCGCCCTCGGGCAGCCTGGCCTCGACCGCCTCCATCAGGCCCTCCGGGCCGCAGCAGTACACGGCCGTCCCGGGGGACACCTCCGCGAGCAGCGCGTCCAGGTCGGGCCGCCCGACCTCGTCCTCGGCAGCGACCGTCAGCCGGTCCCCGGCGAGCTTGCCCACCTCTTCCAGGAAGGGCATCGAGGCCCGCGTCCGCCCGCAGTACAGCAGCCGCCAGTCGGTTCCGTCCGGCAGGGAACGCAGCATCGCCAGGATCGGGGTGATGCCGATACCGCCGGCGACGAAGACGTACGACTCCACCTCCACCAGCGGGAAGCGGTTCCGGGGGCCGCGCACCTCAAGCTCCATGCCCTCGGCGAGCTGCTCGTGCACCTCGCGGGAGCCGCCGCGCCCGTCCTCGACGAGCCGGGTGGCGACCGTGTACGACGAGGGGTCCTCCGGGTCGCCGCACAGCGAGTACTGCCGTACCAGCCCCGACGGCAGCACCACGTCGAGGTGCGCGCCGGGCTCCCAGCGCGGCAACTGAGTGCCCTCCAGGCGCAGTTGTACGACCCCGTCGGCGATCGACTCGTGCGCGGTGAGCAGCAGCCGCATGGCGCGCGAGCGCGGCCGGCCGGAGATCGGCGGGTCCAGGGCGGGCAGCGGCCACAGCGGCGAGGCCTGGACGCGGCGGCGCAGGGCCCGCCGGGTCAGTACGGCGGCGCCCGCGACGAGCGCGACGGTACGCAGCTTCGGCATCACGAGACCGCCTTTTCGGCGGCGAGCGCGGCGGGGGAGGAGGCCAGGTAGGCGACGGCCTGTGCGGTGGAGCCCTCCTGGGAGGGGTGGTAGGTCCGGCTCAGGTAGCGCGGGATCGACTTCAGCATGGCGCCGGTGCTGGGCAGGGTCCCGGCCCGGCCGCTCAGGTAGAACTCCTTGAAGCCGGCCTTGCCGTTCACCAGGGTCGGGTCGTTCTCCATGAAGAAACGGGTCCCGCGCTGCCACATGAACACCAGCGCGCTGAACGCCGTCGCCCAGGTGCGCGCCCGGCGCCGGTAGCTGCCGTCGACGTGCATGAACAGGTCGAAGGCGACCGAGCGGTGCTCGACCTCCTCGGCGCCGTGCCAGCGCAGCAGGTCCAGCATGGTCGGGTCGGCGCCGCGCCGGTCCAGCTCGGCCGCGTTGAGCACCCAGTCGCCGAGGAAGGCCGTGTAGTGCTCGATCGCGGCGATCAGCGCGACCCGCTCCAGCAGCCACCAGCGGCGCGCCCGGCCGGGCGGCAGCGTGCGGTCGCCGAGCAGCTTCTCGAAGAACCAGTCGACCTGCGCGGTGTACGGCGTCGGGTCGAGCCCCTGCTCCCGCAGGTGCGGCAGCACCTCGTCATGGGCCTGGGAGTGCATGGCCTCCTGCCCGATGAACCCGACGACGTCCTCGCGGAGCTGCTCGTCCCGGATGAGCGGCAGCACCTGCTTGTACACGTGCACGAACCACCGCTCGCCCGCGGGCAGCAGCAGATGCAGCACGTTGATGGTGTGCGTGGTGATGGGGTCGCCGGGGACCCAGTGCAGCGGCGTGTCCTTCCACGAGAAGGACACGTTGCGGGCCTTGAGTGCGATGTGCTCGGACTCCACCGGCCGGGCCTGCTTGTTAGACATGCCGTCAATGTACTGAGGAGTAAGTCCGAGGGGAACCCTCGTGCGGCGACGTCTTCGTAGACGGATCCGTCGATTCCGTGCAACCAAGCGCCATGTGTGGAAGTCACTTACGCGCCAACCGCATATTGCTCACAGGAGACCCGCAGTGCACCTGCCCCTCAAACGCGTCCTCGCCTGCGCCGCCACGGCCGCGCTGGCCGCCGGTGGCCTCACCCTGGCCTCGGCGCCCGCCGCCACCGCGGCCCCGGCCCCGGCCCCGGCCCCGGCCAAGCAGATCGCGGACGACTTCAACGGCGACGGCTACAGCGACGTCGTCCTCAACCTGCCGTTCCGCTCCACCCCGACGCTCGACAAGAGCGGCGCGGTGATGGTGATGTACGGCTCGGCGAGCGGCCTGAGCAGCAGCCACCGCAAGCTGATCACCGAGGGCACCTACGGCTCGGAGGGCGTCGCCGAGTCCGGCGACTGGTACGGCCATGCCACCACCACCGGCGACTTCGACGGCGACGGCTACGCCGACCTGGCGGTCTCCGGTCCCGGAGAGGACTACACCACCCGCGCCGGGTCCTGGAAGGACGTCGGCCAGGTGAAGATCATCTGGGGTGGCCCGAACGGGCTGACGAACTACGGCAGTATGAACCTCAAGATGGGCACCCCCTCCGGCCAGGGCCTCCTGACCGGCACCGACCTCGCGTCCGGCGACTTCAACGGCGACGGCAAGCGGGACCTGGTGGTCGCCAACGGCCGTGGCGGCGAAGCCGGGACGGTGCTCTTCGGTCCCATCTCCCACACCGGTTGGGCCGCGTCCATGAAGCCGCTCGGCGTCGACACCGGCCACCCCGCCTACGCCGACGTCATGCTCGCCACCGGCGACCTGACCGGCGACGGCAAGACCGACCTGCTGGTGTCCTGGGACACCATGGCCCTGGGCCAGACGGAGAAGATCCACGTCCTGCGCGGGGGCACCGACGGGTTCACGGACGTCGGCTACCTGAAGAACGAGGTCGGCAACAACCTGTACCACCGGGAGGGCGAGCGCCTGGTCACCGGCGACCTCGACCACGACGGGCACGACGACGTGATCGTCCCGCAGCCGTTCGCGCTGAACCACAAGGGCGAGTTCCTTGTCGTCTACGGCGGCGCCAACGGCCAGGACGCCACCCGCAAGCCGGTGCACTTCAACCAGGACACGCCCGGCGTGCCCGACTCGAACTCCGACGCCGGCTCCGACCACTTCGGCAAGCAGGTCGCCGTCGGTGACGTCAACGGCGACGGCTACCTCGACGTGATCGCCACCAGCCCCGACGAGAACCACAGCTCCCTGAACAACCCGGGCAAGGTCACCGTCCTGCCGGGCGGCCCGAATGGGGTGACGGGACAGGGCTCCGTCGCGTTCACCCAGAACACGGCGGGCGTGCCGGGCGCCCCGATCGCCGAGGGCCAGTTCGGCGCGGGCGTCAAGACGACCGACGTCAACGGCGACGGCCGCTCCGACGCGATGATCGGCGTCTTCGCCGTCGATGCGATGGGGGTGGGCCATCACACCGGCGGTCTGTACATGCTCCCGGGCAGCGCCTCGGGCATCACGGCCACCGGCTCCAAGGAGTTCACCCCGACCAGCCTCAATCTCCCGGCTGACGGCTTCCTCAACATAGGCCAGTCCTTCAACCGCTGACCGCGGGCGGAGCCCGGAGGGGACCTCAGTGCAGCCCGTCGATCGACGTGCCGTCCTCGAGCGTCCCCTTCAGGCCCGCCTGTGTTCCCTGCTTGACCCGTACGGTCAGCAGCGGCCCCTGTCCCGCCGCGGTGATCCCGCCGCTGGTCTGGATCGACTCCGTGTCCTTGCTGCCCGCGGCCAGCAGGAACCAGTTCCCCGCCCTGGACTTCCACAGCACCCCGGCCAGCACATGGGGATCGCGCGGCCCGCAGGCCGGCACGTCGGTGCCCTTGGCCACCGCCGCTCCGACCGCGCTGCCCGGTGTGCGGAACTGGGCCAGCGTCGTCGTCCCGTCGCCGCGCCAGGTCTCGGTCCGGGTGCACACCCACTGACCCGCCCCGCTCCCGTCGGGCAGCGGCTGGTCGGCGAAGCCCCACGCGTTGACACTGCGGAGCCCCGCGGAGCGCTCCGCGGCCAGCGAGCAGGCGAACGGCGCCCAGGTACGCAGCCCCTCGGCATCGGCCGCTTCGCCGGTCTCGCCGGGGTGCCCGGCGGTCAGGTGGGTCGGGACCAGCTCGCCGAGGTCGGTCGAAAGGTGGGTGCCGGAGGCGTCGGCGAGCTGGAGGACCTCCCAGGAGGTGCAGCTGCCGGGCCGCAGGGCGGGGCTGGCGACCGGCGCGGTGACGCCGTCGGTGACGGAGAGGTCCGTGGGCGCCGTATCCGGTTTCATCAGGTCCCGTACGGCCGCCTTGCGCACCCAAGGGGCCGTCAGATAGCGCACGTTGCCGTCGGAGCGGCCCAGCACGAGCGCGCTCGCCTCGACCCCGGAGGCGCCGTCGGCGCGGGCGAGGTCGAGCGCGGCACCCGCGGTGCTGTCCTTCGGCTCGGCGTAGCGGGCGATGCGCAGGCCGTCGTAGAGGAGGACCACGCGCGCGTTGTCCACCAGGCCCGCGTACAGCAGCTGGGGCGGGCCGGCAGGGCCGCCGGTCTGGGTGCCGGGGGTCGCCGAGACGCGGACCGTGGCCCCGGGGCGGGCCCAGACGGCGAGGGCGCGGCGCAGCAGGCCGGTGTCGCCGGTGAGCGGGCCGCGGGCCGGCCACACCGAGAAGCCGGTGCGGCTCGCGGACTCCCACCTGGTGGGGGAGACGAGGGTCAGCTTGCCGGGGTCGAGGGCTGCCTCGGCGGCCGGGTTCGCCGCGTAGGCGGGTGCCGCGGCGCCGTCGGGGCCCCAGCCGCCGCCCGGCATCGCGACCAGCGCGCCGCACACCGCGAGCGCCGCCGCCGCGGCGAGCGCGGCCTTGGTGTGCTGGCGGCGCCGCATCAGGTCGGTGGGCCGGGCCTGGAGGGTGCAGGCGTCGAACTCGGGGGAGGAGAGCAGGTGGTACTCCGCGGGTACGCCGTTCGCCTCCGCGAGCGCCTGTTCGGGGTACCTGATCCCGGCGGCCTTCAGGGCGTTGCGGACCTCCGGGTCGGGCAGGTTGTCCAGGCCGCGCAGCGCGTATGCGGCCCGGGCCGTGGCCGACAGCGCGGACAGCCGCTGGTCCAGGGCGAGTTCGTCGGCGCCGCCGGAGCGCGGGAACAGGCGCAGGCCCCACACCTGGGGCAGCAGCAGCGGCGGAAGTCGGGACAGCCGGGACAGGCCCTTGCGCGGGCGCGAGGCGTCCAGAGCCGCCCGCAGCACCCGGCCGCGCAGGTACGCGTACCGGGGGTCGCCGTCCCGGCCGGAGAGCTGGGCCGGGATCAGGGACGTCTGCTTACGGCCCCGGGGCAGGGCCCGCTGGGCCAGCGCGTGCGCGGTCAGCACCCGGCGGCCCCGGCCGAGGGTCGGTGGCAGTACCAGGTAGGCGAGCCGGACCAGCCGTGGATAGTGCTCGACGAGCGCGGCCTCGGCCTGCTCGACGCCGACCGGGCCGGCGGCGGAGGCGGCTGCGTGACGCTGGGCTACATCCTGTGACTGCACGTCATGAAGAACGAGCGAGCCGTTGGTTGGTCACCGCCGGACGGGTGACTTCAGTCTTGCGGTTCTTCCGGTTCGACCAGCAGGCGTGCGTAGTTGGCCATCGACCGCTGGTAGCGCGGCAGATGAGGGGCGAGGGCGCCGAGTACGAGGGACAGACCCTCGCGGTCGCGGCCGAGGCTGGACAGGCACAGGGCCAGGCAGGCCCGCACCGCGTCGTCCAACTCGTCGGAGGGCCCGTCCAGTTCGGGCGTGAGCAGCTGGACGCCCTCCTCCGCCCGCCCGAGGTTGCGCAGCGAGCTGGACAGCTGGATCTTGGCCCGCCGCCCCTTGTAGCCCGTGAGCCCGCGCGCCAGCGCCTCCCGGTACAGCGGCGCCGCCTTGTCCGAGTGCCCCGTCGAGTCCCAGGCACAGGCCTGCTCGAAGGGGCCGAGCGGGCTGTCGCCGGGCAGCTCGGCGACGAGCTTGTCGATCACCGCGCGGAACTCGTCCGCCCGCTCTTCCGGATAGTCGTCGAAGGTGGCCCAGGCGGCGGCCACACGGTCTTCCCAGTCTTGGTTCACCGGGGCACCCTCGCACATCCGTGCCCATCGCGACACCGGATTTGAGCGAGGCGCCCGCCGGAGCCGTATCCGAGAGGACTGGGGCCTGCCTGGCCCACCGGGACCGGAGGTTCGGATGAGGTTGACGCGACTGATGATCGGCACCGCGGCGGTGCTGGCGCTGGCGGGCTGCGCTCCGGGCGGGGACACGAAGGCCGTACCGGCCACCGCCACCGGCAGTCTGGAGAGCCTGGCCGCCGAAGTGAAGTGCACGCCGGACATCCAGACCGACGCCGACGAGCTCCGCCAGGCCATCTGCCGCAACTCCGACGGCAGGTTCGTCCTCGCCACCTTCGCCACCGACCGCGGGCAGCGCGAGTGGATAAACGACGCCAAGGACTACGGCGGTTACTACCTCGTCGGCCGCAAGTGGGTCGCCGTCGGCGACGACGGGGTGGTCAGGGCGCTGCGCGGCACGCTCGGCGGGGACGTGGAGAGGGGCGCCGACCATCACGCGCACGGCGGCTGACAGCAGCCGCGGACAGGAAAACGGGCGGCGGGAGGGGAGCCGCCGCCCGTTTCCGGCAGGGGGTTACGCGCAGCGCTGACCGTTGTTGATGCAGTTGGCGATCCTGTTGGCCAGGCCGTTCGTCGTGACGCTGATGAAGTCGTCGTGGTCGGTGGCCGGTTTGTGCAGCTGCTCCGGGAAGCCGTCCACCGCGTAGGCGTTCTTCACCACGCCGTTCTCGATGGTCGGCGGCGTGATCTGGTACACCAGCCGCATCTTCAGCTGCGGGATGGCCTTGAAGCCGTTCTGGCAGTTGCCATTGGCGTCGGCGAAGGCCACATGGGTGCGGTGGTTGGCACTGTCGATGTTCTGCCCGTCCCAGCAGCTCTGGAAGGCGAAGGTGCGGACCACGTTGCTGCCCTGCGGACAGATCGGGTACTGCGTGGTCAGCTGGACCTTGTTCTCGAAGCCGGTGCAGCTCCAGTGCGCGTTGGCGTTGGCCAGGCCGTTGGTGGTGGTCTTGGCGTCACCGGTGATGATCCGCAGGAACTGCGGCATCGCGACGACCTTGCTGGTCGGGCTGCCCACGTACCTGATCTGCGCCGAGACCGGCGTCAGGATCTTGCCGACGTTGCCTTCCTTGCCACCGCCGTCGGCGTTCTGGTCGAAGTCCTGGGTGCCGTCCTGGACCCGGACCACCGGCCAGTAGTACGCCGACAGGTCGTTGCGGTTCTGGCAGCTGGTGCCGCCCTGCAGGAACGTCTGGTTGCTGGAGAAGGCGTTGACCTTCTGGTTGCCGACGTAGTCGTGCAGGTGGTGCGCGCCGTTGGTCACGCCGGGCGCGACGATCACGTTGTCGGTGTTGTGGTTCTTGTTGGCGTTCACCCCGCAGCGGGTGATGAACATGCCGGTGGAGGCGTTGCCGGTCCGGCTCGGCTTGGCCTGGACGTTCGGCTGGACCGTGGTGATGTCGACGAAGTCGGCCGCGGCCGGGCCGTTCCCGGCCTGCCCGCCGGTGCCCTGCTGCTGCCCGTTCCCGCCCGGCTGGCCACCCTGCTGCTGCCCGCCGGGGTCGGCGCTCGGACTGGCGGTGCCACCGTTGCCGTTCTGCTGCCCGCCGGTGTTCTGGCCGGAGGTGTTCCCCCACCCGCCGGCCGTCGTCTGGTTGGCCGGCGTGCCGGTGCAGGTGGCGAGGGCGTCGAGGCTGTCGGGCGCGGTGCCGCCGACGCGGCTGATCTCCAGCTTGATCCGGTCGATGATCGCCTTCCGCCGGTCCTGGAGCGGCTGGAGGATCGAGTTCTGCACGAAGCTCGCATCCTGGGCCTGCGCGTCCCGCGTGGTCGCCAGACGCTGGTAGGCGTCGGTGATCTGCTGGTCCAGGTTGGCCAGTTCACCGTTGACCTCGGTCCGGGCCCGCCACGGCACGTTGGTGAGCTTCTGCCCGACGTCCGGACAGGAGATGGTCGCGACCTGCGCGCTCGCGGCCTTCGTCTGATCCCCTCCCCACGCCTGGTTGTTGGACTCGTGGGCGGAGGCGTAGAAGTTCGCCCAGATCAGTCCGCCCCCGCCGAGCGCAAGGGCCGCCGCTGCGGCTATGGCCTTGGTGGCCAGTGGCGTACGGCGTTTTCGTGTATTGCGTCCCATGGAACTCCTCTGACTTCCTTGCGGGGCAGCATCGAGGCGCCCGACAGGAGTGAAGCGGCGCCCTTCCATACGGGCGCCGCCCCAGAGGTGTTCACGGATCCCACAAATTCCTTACCGAAACAGGGGAGTTGGCAGGTCAGCGGTCCTGGTCCAGATAGGCGAGGACCGCCAGCACACGCCGGTTGTCGTCGTCCGAGACCTCGAGTCCGAGCTTGCCGAAGATGTTGGAGGTGTGCTTGGCGACGGCCCGTTCCGTGACGACGAGCTGCGCGGCGATGCCGGCGTTCGAGCGACCCTGCGCCATCAGCTCCAGCACCTCCCGCTCGCGCGGGGTGAGCTTGCCGAGCGGGCGGTCGTCGGCGGACCGCCGGGACAGCAGCTGCTGGATCACCTGCGGGTCCATCGCCGTACCGCCCGCGGCGACCCGGCGTACGGCGTCCACGAACTGTTCCGCGTCGAACACCCGGTCCTTGAGGAGATAGCCGACCCCGCCGTTGCCGTCGGCGAGCAACTCGCGCGCGTACAGCTGCTCCACGTGCTGGGACAGGACCAGCACCGGCAGGCCGGGCCGCTCCCGCCGGGCCTGGAGCGCGCACTGCAGGCCCTCGTCGGTGTGCGTGGGCGGCAGCCGTACGTCGACCACGGCCACGTCGGGCGCGGACTCGGCGAACGCACGGGTGAGTTCGGGCCCGGACTCGACGGCGGCGGCGATCTCGAAGCCGTAGGCCTCCAACAGCCGGACCAGCCCGTCGCGCAGCAGGAAGAGGTCTTCGGCTAGGACAACGCGCACGGAATCTCCATGATGACCATGGTGGGGCCGCCCGCGGGGCTGCTGACGGCCAGGACGCCGTCGAATGTACCCAGTCGCCGCTCGACCCCGGTGAGCCCCGAGCCGGCGCCGATCACGGCGCCGCCGCGACCGTCGTCGGTGACGGTGATCCGCAGCCTGCTGTCACTGTGGTGCAGATCCACCCAGACCCGGTCGGCGCCGGAGTGCTTGACGGCGTTGGTGAGCACCTCGCTGACCGCGAAGTACGCCGCCGACTCCACCGGCGCGTCCGCCCGGCCGGACAGCTCCACGCCCACCTCGACGGGCAGCGGCAGCCGCAGCGCCAACGCCCGTACGGCATCGCCCAGTCCGCGCTCGGCCAGGACCGGCGGGTGGATGCCGCGGACCAGGTCGCGGAGTTCCTCCAGGGCCTCGGCGGAGTGCTGCCGGGCCTGTGCGAGCAGCCGCTTCGCCTGTTCCGGGTCCTTGTCGAGCAGCATCTCGATGGTGCCGAGGTCCATGCCCATGGCGACGAGCCGGGCCTGCGCGCCGTCGTGCAGATCGCGCTCGATGCGACGCAGCTCGGCGGCGGAGGTGTCGACGGCGTCCCGCCGGGTCTCGGTCAACACGCGCACACGCTCGGCGAGTTCTCCGTGGTCCGCGCCGAGGACGGCCCGGGTTAGCTGGAAGTGGGCCTTGAACAGGCGCGGGGCGGACCTCCAGGCCACGACGAGCAGCGCGGCGGCCAGTACCGCCGCGCCGAAGGCCGTCGCCCAGCCGGAGACCGGCACGAAGACGTACCAGTAGGTCCCGTCGTCCGCGAGTACCCGCCACAGTCCGGCCGCCACCGCGAAGCCCTCGAAGGCTTTGAACACCAGTGCGGCAGGCAGCAGAGCCGTGAGAAACCCCGCCGTCATGTCCACCGGCAGCCACCGCACGTCCCGCCGGACCTGCGGGTCGCGCAGCAGGGTGAAGGTGCGCGTCCAGGGGTTGGCGCCCGCGGGGATGGGCTGGTAGGCCGTCGGGATCCGCACCTCGCACCACTCCGCCGCGAGTTCCCGGCGCTTGTCCGCGAGGGCCCGCACCCCGGTCAGGATCGCCGGGGTCGTGACAAGGCCGACGCCGATCGGGATGAGCGCGACGGAGACGAGGGTCAGGACGAGGAACAGCACCGAGAGGGGCAGTACGGCCACCGCCAGTGCGAGTCCCTGTACGGCGGCCAGCAGTACCTCCCGGGCCCGCGTACGGGCCCGGCCGCTCTTCGTGATCGTGTTCATGCCGCAAGTCTCTCCGACCCGGCGGCCCCGGTCACTGGGCGAAGACCCACGTCAGGGGGTGTTGCCAGGTACACCATCGGGTCCGGGGACCCCCAGTACCTTCGCCTCCACCTCCGGGTCGAGCCCCACCGGGGGCCGGTCCGGCCGCTGGGGCGCGATGCCCCCGATGTCGGTCAGCCAGCGCCAGGTGTCCGCGACGGTCTCCCGGACCGGGCGGCACCTCAGGCCGGCCGCCAGCGCCCGGGACACGTCCGAGCGGTGTGCCCCCTCGTGCAGGTCGGTGCCCGGCGGTGTCCACACCGGCAGCTGGGTCCAGGGTTCGATCCCGGCGTCCAGGATCACCTGCGGGTCGGTCCAGCGCAGTTCGGCGTCAGCGCCGGTGGCCCGGACGCATTCATCGAGCAACTCGCCCATGGTGGTGTGCCCGGACGGGCTGACCAGGTCGTACGGCCCGCTCAGCCGCTGCTCCACGGCACCGAGGATCCACTCGGCGAGGTCGCGCGCGTCGATGTACTGCAAGGGCAGGTCACGCGGCCCGGGGGCCAGGACCGGTCCGCCGCGGGCGATCCGGGTCAGCCACCACGGCAGCCGGCCGACGTTCTCGTGCGGGCCGAGGATCAGCCCGGCCCGCACCAGCAGCGAGCCGTCCGCGCCGAAGGTCTCGACCGCAGCCAGCTCGCCGCCCCGCTTGTCCTGCGCGTACTCGGTCTGCTCCGCGTCGGCGGCGGCGCCCTCGACCAGCGGCCCGTTCTCGGTGTCCCTTCCCACCGAGGGCCAGGGCCAGGCGTACACGGACCGACTGGAGACGTACACGTACTGGCCGACCCGGCCCCGCAGCAGCCGGGCCGCGCTCAGCACCGCGCGCGGCGCGGCCGACCAGGTGTCGACCACGGCGTCCCAGCCGCCGCCGTCCGCGGCGAGGGCGGCGAGCCCGTCCGGGGCGGTACGGTCGCCGTGCAACGCCCGTACCCCGGCCGGAGTTTCGCTGCGACCGCGGTGGAAGACGGTGACCTCCCAGCCGCGCCCGAGCGCCGCCGTCGTCACGGCCCGTCCCACGAACTCCGTACCACCCAGCACAAGAAGTCTCATGCCGGGATCATGCCCGCCGGGGGAGGCGGGAGGAACAGGCGTCTGCCGAGGGCAGAGCGGATGAACCAACGGGGCTGACCGGGCTGATTGGGTCAACGTCCGGTCGGCGGTGCGTACTTGTAGCCGACCCGGCGCACCGTCTGGATCGTGCCGCGGTGCGGTGCGCCCAGCTTGCGGCGCAGCCGCGCGATGTGCACGTCCACGGTGCGGCCGTCGCCGACGTGGCCGTACCCCCACACCGTGGTGACCAGCTGGTCGCGGGTGTGCACCCGGTGCGGATGCGCCACCAGATGCGCGAGCAGCTCGAACTCCAGGTAGGTGAGGTCGAGTTCGCGGCCGTCGACGCTGGCGGTGCGCTGTACGGAGTCGATGCGCACCAGCGGCTCGGCACCGGCCGTGGCCTCCTGCTCGTCCGCCTGGTCGGGCACCGCGACCGGCAGGAACGGCGGTTCCTGGTCCGCGGGGACCAGCACCAGGTAGCCGACCATCGGCGGTCGGCCGGGGAGGGCGGGCAGGGCGTGCTGCGGCGCGGGCAGCCAAGTTGCGCCCGGCGGCAGGAAGTCCGCGACGCGCACCACCTCGTCGGGGTCGACGGCGCGCAGTCGGTGCCGGGGGCCGTTCTGGGAGGGGGCGGCGGTGCGGGTGGCGGTGGAGAGAGAACGAGTAGTCGCCATGAGAGGTCAGCTCTTTCGCGCGAGGGGTTCGTCGGGAAGGGCGACGGCCACGATTCGTGGTCGGGCGCGCCGCAGGACGTACGTCGTTCGCGCTGGCCGAAGGCCGGGGTGTACGGCTTTAGAGGGCCCGCGCGTTCATCGCGCGGCAACACACCCGGTCGAAGTCGTGGTGCTGACGGGACGGCCAGAAGGGCTCGAGGTCATGACGACCCGTCGCGGTGCACTTCTGGAAGCTGGCCATGGGCCCATTGAACCAGACGAGGTCGCCGGGCAGGAGTCTCCTCTCACTGCTTGGACGCTTCCGTGGACTGAAGTTGAGTTGGCATGTGTCATCGGGAGGCGCCCTCCGGCCACAGCACCCGCACCGGAACGCCCGTCCGTTCCGCGTACGCCACGACGTCCGCCGTGCCGCCGAACCCCCGCGCCGGCTTCCCGTCCCACACCGCGATCAGCTCATCCACCAGGCCGACGAGGATTTCACTGCCTGCCTGGTGGGCCTCAGAGGTCGACTCGGTCATGCCGGTCTCGTGAACGTCGGCCGCGCGGGGCAGCAACGCGTCAACACGGCTTCGGCGAACCAGGAGTCGGGGCCGTCCGCGATGCAAGAGACGCCGACCAGTTCGGCCGCTGCGTAGCCGCTCACGACCTCGTCCAGCATGGCCCGTACGCGCTCCTCGACCTTCGCGCTGAGCCCCCGGTGACCGGTGATCCCCACTCGCATGCCTGTCCTCCTACAGGTAGACGCCGTGCAGGCGTTCGTCGAAGTCCCGCACCACCTTGGGCGGCGTGGTGGTGGTGAGGGTACGGCGCACCGCACGGGCCCGCTCCACGATCCGCCCCGACCAGTACGTCAGGCCTGTATCGAGGGCGCGCGATGCGAGAGCGAATGCCGCTTCCACCCGGCCGCCGGCGAGATGACCGGCGGCGATGTCCAGCACGATCAGCGCTCGCTGTTTCGCGTGGCCGGTTGCCAAGGCCTCTACGTCCTCAGCGAGCACCCATTCCGGCAGCCCGAGGCGCGCGCCGCAGGTGACGCGACAGGCGGCCACCTTGTCCAGGGTGAAGGAGAACACCCACGGCCACGGCGGCGGCTCGTGGTCAGCCGTCAGGGCCTCCGCCGCCGCCCGCGATGCGCAGCGCCCGGTCGGCTCCGCTCCGGTCTCCGGCTGCCGCGTGCCCGAGCGCTTCGACGCTGGACAGCCACGCGTCGGCGACGGTCGGTCGCTGGTCGCCGAGAACCCGGCGGGCGCGCCGGGCGAGGTTCATGACCCGAGGATTGCCGAGCAGTGGCCCGCAGGAACCTGACCGCCTCCGGGCTGCCGGTGACCGTCCTCACCGGGGACGGCATGACCGGCATTCCGGCGTACGCTCCGCTGGACCGGCTCATCTGTACGTGCACGGTGCGCACCATTCCGTACGCGTGGATCGAGCAGACGCCGGGCGGCAGGATTGTCACGCCGTGGGGCGGCTCGTTCCATTCCTACTCGTTCGCCACGCTGGATGTGGCCGACGGCGTGGCACAGGGCCGGTTCTCAGGGAACCCGGCCTTCATGTGGGCCCGCGACCAGCGGGGCCGCCGATGGGGCATCTCTGAGGTCTACCACCAGGAGAAAGGCGAGAGGTCCAGCACCGCCGTCGACCCCCGCGACATCGACCGCGACGCCGACGCCATGTTCGCCGTCGGCGCCCAGCTCACTGACGCCTACCCGCAGCTTCACCATGCCGACGACGGTTCCGACGAGGCCACCTACTGGGTTCTCGCCGACGACCGGAAGTCATGGGCGACGGTGGAGTACGTACCCGGCCGGAAGGAGTTCGAGGTCGAGCAGTACGGGCCGCGACGGCTGTGGGACGAGACGGAGGCCGCCTACCGCTGGTGGGAGGACCGAGGCAGGCCCGGCCGGGAGCGGTTCGGACTGACCGTCGACCGCAACGGCCAGCGGGTATGGCTCGATGGGCCTGACCACCTGGCGCCCCTTGTCGGCTGACCATCCACCACGCCGACGCACGATACGACGCAGGGGCGCCCACCATGACGGCGGGCGCCCCTGTCGGAAGCGGGACGGATCAGACCTGGCCGGCCTTCTCCAGGGCGGAGCAGCAGGTGTCCACCAGCAGGCGGGTCACCACGTACGGGTCGACGTTGGCGTTGGGGCGGCGGTCCTCGATGTAGCCCTTGCCGTCCTTCTCGACCTGCCACGGGATACGGACCGAGGCGCCGCGGTTGGAGACGCCGTAGGAGTACTGGTCCCACGGGGCGGTCTCGTGCAGACCGGTCAGGCGGTCGTCGATGCCGGCGCCGTAGTTCTTGACGTGGTCCAGCGGCTTGGAGCCCTCACCGAGGGATTCGCAGGCGGTGATGATGGCGTCGTAGCCCTCGCGCATCGCCTTGGTGGAGAAGTTGGTGTGCGCGCCCGCGCCGTTCCAGTCGCCCTTGACCGGCTTGGGGTCGAGGGTCGCGGAGACGCCGAAGTCCTCGGCGGTGCGGTAGAGCAGCCAGCGGGCCACCCACAGGTGGTCGGAGACCTCCAGCGGGGAGACCGGGCCGACCTGGAACTCCCACTGGCCGGGCATGACCTCGGCGTTGATGCCGGAGATCGCGAGACCCGCCTTCAGGCAGTTGTCCAGGTGGGCCTCGACGATGTCACGGCCGAAGATCTCGTCGGCGCCGACACCGCAGTAGTAG
The DNA here is from genome assembly GCF_053592455.1 of Streptomyces sp. NPDC002676. Taxonomy (NCBI): domain Bacteria; kingdom Bacillati; phylum Actinomycetota; class Actinomycetes; order Kitasatosporales; family Streptomycetaceae; genus Streptomyces; species Streptomyces sp. NPDC002676. Next base: position 992,966 of record NZ_JBSFVT010000001.1, read on the forward strand.
CCGCCCTGCGGGGCCGGGAAGCCGCCCTCGGGGAAGCCGAGCGGGCGGGCGCCGTCGAAGAAGGTGTACTCCTGCTCGATGCCGAAGATCGGCTCCTGCGCGGCGAACCGCTCGGCGACCTCGGCCAGCGCGGCACGCGTGTTCGACGAGTGCGGGGTCATGTCGATGTCGAGGACCTCGCACAGCACCAGGATGTCGTCGCCGCCGCGGATCGGGTCCGGGCAGGTGAAGACCGGCTTGAGCACACGGTCCGAGGAGTGGCCCTCGGCCTGGTTGGTGGAGGAGCCGTCGAAGCCCCAGATCGGCAGCGCGTCGAGACCGGCCGGAGTACCCGTGATGATCTTCGTCTTGGAACGAAGCTTGGCCGTCGGCTGGGTGCCGTCGATCCAGATGTACTCAGCCTTGAAGGTCACGGGGCCACATCCTTCGGGGGTGGGTCGGGCGCACTCGGTCGCCGCGGCGCTGCGGCACTCAGGCGCCGCTCGAACTGCTCGGCAGCCTGTCAACAGGCGATTTCCCGTCCATTGCTCGAATGTGAACCCCGTGTTACGTGGTGGTTCTGTGCCGCGACTCACACGGTGAGGCGAGGCGCCAGGAGGCAAGGGACGACGACGGGTACGCATGTGCCCCGGGTTGCGTACGACAGGACGCCGGTGGAAGCGGATGTGACGGCCGGCGACCGCCACCCCCGTAACGGTCGCCGGCCTTCACGTCTCACCCCGCCGCCGTCACCCCACCTTCTCGATCACCGCGTGGCGGATCAGGAACTTGCCGGGCTCCCGGACCTGTTCGAAGGCCGCGTTGTTGAGCAGCACGCAGCTGCCGGAGGTGGATGTGACCTTCACCGTCGTGGACTTCTTGTTGTCCAGGTTGGTGACCTTCAGGGTCGTGCCGGCCGGGAACTGGTTGCTGGACGCGGCCGGGGCGCCGCCCTCGCCGGAGAGCGTGACGGTGGAGCCCTGGCAGACCTGCTGCCCACTGGCGGCGTTTTGTCCGGAGTTGCCCTGTTGGGCGTTGCTGCCCTGCTGTCCGTTGTTGCCTTGCTGTCCGCTGCCGCCCTGCTGGGCGTTGCTGCCGTTGCCGGTCTGCTGCGCGTTGCCGCCCTGCGCCGCCTGGGAGCCCTGAGCCGACTCCCCAACGGTGCATCCGGCAGCCTTCTGCTGGACCTCGATCTGCGCGATGACCGCCTGCCGGTTGGCGATCCGGGCCGCCGACTGGGCGTCCGGGTTGGCCTTCTGGTCCGCGATGAACTTGTCGTTGTTGCCGTGGGCCGTGGCCAGCCCCTGACAGACGGTCGAGTCCGAGGCGGACAGCGTCTTTGCGTTGTGCGGGCTCTGTGCCGCATTCGACGTGGATGCGAGCGCGAAGGCCCCGCCGCCCGCCACCGCCGCGGCGCTGACGAGCAGCGCGAGCTTCTTCTTCGTACTGGCAGTTCTCCTGCGCGACATGCGCGCCTCCTGAAGAGGTAGGGGAGCGTACGCCGCTATGTACGAGATGCCGAACGGGGTTACTCAGCGGTCACAGGAGCCGTCGAAGTAACCTGCGTCACAACTTGCCGCGGGACAGCGCCTCCTGCACGGCCTCCTCGCTGCGGGCGACCAGGGCGGTTCCGTCCTCGGCGGTGATGATCGGGCGCTGGATCAGCTTGGGGTGCTCGGCGAGAGCACGGATCCACCGGTCCCGGGACGCCGCGTCCCGCGCCCACTCCTTCAGCCCCAGCTCCTTGGCGTCCGCCTCCTGGGTGCGGGTGATGTCCCACGGTTCGAGCCCCAGCCGCTCCAGTACGGCCCTGATCTCGTCCTCGCTGGGCACGTCCTCCAGGTACCGGCGGACGGTGTACTCGGCCCCCTCGGCGTCGAGCAGGCTGAGGGCGTTACGGCACTTGGAGCAGGCCGGGTTGATCCAGATTTCCATGGGGAGAACGGTACGCCCGTCCACTGCCGCCCCGGCTCTGTTCGAATTTCTGCCGCCTCAGCCGCAACTCCTCAACCTGCCGTGACAGGATGACAAGTTCCTTGTTCACCTGGGCATTTGCCCTCCCTCGCGGACCTCCGATTGTCAGTGGTGGCCAGTAAACTGGAAGCAGTGTTCGAGGGAGCCGCCGGAACCCCGGGGGAGTGCCCTGACCGCGACAGGAGGATGCCCGTGCCCGCTGCCGCACTGAAGCCGAAGCCGTTGCCGACCCAGTCCACCGCCAAGCATCCGGTGCTGTTCGACTCGCCCTACCAGCCCGTGACGAAGCCGCCCCTGCCGGCCGGGCGACCGCGCGAGTGGTACGTCACCCACAACCGCCGGCTCAAGGCCATGCGCCTGGCCATCGCGCTGCTCGACTCCGGGGTCCACCTGCCGAACCAGGCCCGCAACGAGACGATACGCAGCACGGCGGAGCGGATCGGCATCCACCCGCCGTCCGACACGACGTGCCACATGGTGCGGGCGTTCATGCGTTACTCGCGCTGAGCCGCGTCGCCGGGTGCCCTGCCGCTGTGCGGGGCACCCGGTCCGTAACCTGCTCCGACCCGGTCCGTCTCGGTCCGTCTCGGTCCGACCCGGTTCGATCCGTTTCCCCCGGGTCCGTCACTCCGACAACTCCCGCTCCAGCGGCGTCCGGAAGCGTGGGGTGACCTTTGTCGTGCCGATCCACCCCCGCAGTCTCTCCGCCTCGGCCTCCACCGCCGCCTCGGCCTCCCGGCGGACGCCCTCGTCGGGGATCCGCCAGGCGATCCGGCCGTCCGGGCGCTGCGCCCAGCCGCCCACCACCCGGCCGTTCCACCACACCGTCGGGCCCACGTTGCCGCTGCCGTCGAAGAGCAGGGGGCGCAGCGCCGGCTCCAGGTACCAGTCGCGCTGCTGCCAGGCCATGGCCGTCGGGTCGAGACCCGGGAGGAGCGCCGCCCAGGGTTCCCCGGGGGCCTCAACCGGGTCCGTGTCGTCGGCCGCGACGTAACCCCTGCCCTCGTCCAGGGACACCTCCTGCGCGCCGATCGCGGACAGGGCGCGGCGGACCTCCGTGACCCGCCAGCCCGTCCACCACTTCAGGTCGGCCTCCGTGGCCGGGCCGCAGGCCCGCAGCCAGCGCTCCATCAGGACCGCCTGCGCCTGCGCCGGATCCAGTTCCGGGTGCTCCGGTGCGACCGCCCACCGGAACTGGCCGGACGTCCAGGAGCCGAGCGGCCGGCCGCGGACCACCTTGCCCTCGACGCCGAGCACCCGCAGCAGGCGGGAGGAGACGGTGTGGACGCCCTCGTAGCTCTTCCCGGCGGCGTACGCGAACTGCTCGCGCAGGCGCGGCTCGTCCGCGTTCAGCTCCGCCGCCGTGGCCTGGCCGCGCCGGGCCAGCGCGGCCAGCGCGGACGCCTCCACCTCCGCCAGCCAGGCCGCGTCCGGGGCGCCCGCCTTCGCCATGTCCTTGAGGAGGCTCGCGCGTTCGCGGGTGGCCACCGTCAGGCCCGTCGAGGCGTGGACGACGGCCGTCAGGTCGGTCGGGAACACGAACACCGTGTGTCGCATGCCGTGCATGCGGACCAGCGTGCGGTCCTCGTACAGCGCGCGTTCGGTCTCCGGCACCGCCTTCACCGGGTCGGCGAGGCGTGCGGCCACCGCCAGGTACACCGTCGCCGGGTCCGTGCCGTGCAGGGCCACCAGGGAGGCGGCGACCTCCTCGGGGCTCGCCGCCCGCGCCGCACCCGCCAGCCGGTGCCGCAGGGCGAGTCTGGCCCGCCGCTCGGCCGTGCCGATGTGCCGCCGCCGTGCATCAGTCATACCGGCCTCCCCGTGGACCATGGGTGACAACCTCCTGCCCGCATGGTCGCCGATGCCACTGACAATCACCCCTCCGCCGCGATCAGGTGCCCAGCAGAAGGCTCACCAGCTCCGTCCGGTCCTCGGCGTGGTCGCGGTACCACAGCCCCAACATGTGCTCGGCGTCGGGCAGTTCGAGCCGCGTGAAGCGCGCCCGTGTCGACAGCGCGTCCTGGACGGCCTCCGTCACGGCCGGCGGGATGATCGTGTCGGTGCCGGGCACCGCCAGCACCGCCCGGCCCTCGTAGGCCCGCAGCGTCTCCAGGGCGGCGGAGGTGCGCCAGGCGTCCGGGGTGCGGATGATCTCGCTGAACCGGCCCTCGCCGTTCCCGAACGGGACCTCCCAGGCCTCGGGCGCGTAGACGGCGGGTGCGCACAGGCCCACCGCCGCGACCCGGCGGCCGTAGTGCCGCATGAGGTCCGCGACCGTCTGGCCGCTCATGCTGAAGCCGACCAGGATCAGCGGGTGGTCCGCCGGGGCGTGCGCGTCGAGCACCGCCACCGCCTGCTCGAACCTGCTCCGCAGGCTCAGCTCCGCGAGGGCGCCGGTGCTTTCGCCGTGCCCCGAGAAGTCGAACGCCAGCGCGTGGCAGCCCTGCGCGGCGAACTCCGCGAGCAGCGGCAGGAGCCGCTCCTTGCTGCCGTTGCCGGCGCCGTGCAGGAGGATCGCCGTGGCCCTGCCGTGCGGCCCGGCGGCCACTCCGCTGAGGCATTCGCCGTCGTACGCATACGAGAAACCGGTGAGTTCGCTCGAGGGGTCGGTGAGTTCGCTTGAGAGACCAGTGAGTTCGCCCATGAGGGCCATTCACTCACAGCGGGGCTCACAGACCGGGGGCGCCCCACACCGGGAACCAGCGGCTCAGGTCCGGCTCGATGCGCAGGTCGTTCGCGAGTGTCGCCTTGATCTGGAGTTCCAGTGCGTTGTCCCGGCGTTCTCCGCCGCCGGGCAGCGGGGCGAAGGGGTAGAACGTACCCCGCTTGTAGAGATAGACCAGGGCCAGCTTCCGGCGGCCGGCGTCGTCCGTGAACACCGCCAGCGAGCACAGCAGCTGCGGGCCGAAGCCGTTGGCCTCCAGGGAACTGTTCACCGCGTGCAGATCGTTGACCAGCTGGGGCAGCTGGTCGGGGCCGCGCTGGGAGACCAGCCAGGAGTACCCGTACTCGTCCTGCCGGAGCTCCACCGGGGGTCCCGTGCGCTCGGCGTCCGCGTCGAGGAGGGCCTCGACCTCCCGGTGGGTCTGCTCGAAGGCCGCCCCCTCGACCGTCGCGAAGCACACCGCCCCGCCGCCGGTCGGGGTGAACCCGGCCGCCGCCTCAAGGGTCAAGGCCGCGGACGGCAGCGCGAACAGCTGGTCGAGGTCGGGGGCGACGGGTTTCGTACGGCCCAGCAGGATGTCCAGCAGCCCCATGCTCAGCCCGCCTTCCCCGGAGCCGCCGCCTCGCCCAGCTCGGCGGAGATGCGGCCCAGCTGGTCGAGCCGTTGCTCCAGGCTCGGGTGGGTGGAGAACAGCCGGGAGAAGTCGGCCCCGGAGCCCAGGGCCGGGGTGAAGTAGAAGGCGTTGAACGCCTGTGCCGTGCGCAGGTCCTTCATCGGGATCCGCGCGATGTCCCCGGAGACCTTGGTGAGCGCCGATGCGAGCGCCGAGGGCCGGCCGGTCAGATGGGCGGCGGCCCGGTCAGCGGCCAGCTCCCGGTACCGGGACAGTGCCCGGATGAGCAGGAAGCTGATCGCGTACACGGCGGCCGAGACACCCATCACGGCGGCGAACACCGCCAGCGTGTTCTGGTCTTTACGGCCCCGGAAGAGCTGCGAGTAGAAGGCGAACCGCACCATCAGGCCCGCGATCACCCCGAGGAAGGACGCGACCGTGATGACGGCGACGTCCTTGTGCGCCACGTGCGACAGTTCGTGCGCGAGCACGCCCTCCAGCTCGGCGGGCTCCAGCCGGCGCAGCAGCCCGGTGGTCACGCAGACCACCGCGTGATCGGGGTTGCGGCCGGTGGCGAACGCGTTCGGCATATCCATGTCGGAGACGGCGACGACCGGCTTCGGCATGTCCGCCTGGGCGCACAGCCGGTCGATCACCCCGTGCAGCTCGGGATACTCCTCCCGCTCCACGACCCGGCCGTGCATGGCGTACAGCGCGACCCGGTCGGAGAACCAGTACTGGGCACCGAGCAGCGCCGCCGCGACCACGACGACCAGCACCCAGGACTTCAGCAGCACGATCAGTGCGGCGACGAATCCCACGTACAGCAACCCGAGCAGGAACAGTGTGACTCCCATGCGCGCGGTCAACCGCCGATCGCTCCGGAAGCGGCTCTGCATCTGCATCACCCCGCAGTCAGGCACTCGTCCCGCTGTCCAGTGTGCACCTGCTCGCCCCTTACGGGGCCCATGGCGTGGTCGCATTCGCCTCTAGGGCCAGCAAAGGCTTTTCGGCTTCGCGGTGGGTCAGCCGAGGTGCCCCCGCAGGCGCCGCACGGTCTGCTCCGCCCGTGCCCGCAGCCGCTCCTGCGGATCGCCGAGCAGCGCGACGGCCGCCCGCAGCCGCACGTCTCCGCCGTGGGCGTCCAGCAGCCGGTACGCCGACATCCGCACCCATCTCGGCCGCCCGGGGGCGAGCCGCTCGGTCAGCCACTCCTCCGGCAGCAGCCCGGCCGAGGGCAGCAGCGCGAGGGTCGCCTCACGGACCACCGCGGGCGCGGGATCGTCCAGCATGCGCCGCAGCCGCGGTACGTCCGTCACGTCGAGCGTGCGCAGCCCGGCCAGCGCCCTGGCCCGCACGCCCGGCGCGGGATGGTCCAGGAGCGGCCACAGCAGCCCGGCGTCCGCGCGCTGCCCGCACTCCGCGAGCCCGATGACGGCACCGGGCGGCAGCTCCGGGCCGGCCGGGCCGGAGCACCGCTCCCGGTACCAGGGCAGCGGGTCGGTCCCCTGCTGCCGTACGACATACCGCGCGCAGGCCCGCACCAGCGCCGAGCGGTCCGCCAGGAACCCCGTCGCGCGCTCATGCCGGCCCAGCCGCCGCAACGCGGTGACCCCGGCGGAGCGGGCCTGGGGACTGCGGGCAGCGAGCAGCGTGCCGAGCACCTCCTCGGCGTCCTCCTCACCGACACCGGCGAGCGCGGCCTGCGCACACAGGCTCTTGACGACGGTGTCCTCGTCCCGGGCGGCGGCACGGGCCAGCTCGGCGGGGGAGAGGAGCCCCCGCTCGACGGCGAGCCCGTACGCGAACCGTCGTACGGCCCGGTCGGCACAGCTCAGCAGCGGTGCGAACCGTTCCTTGTCGGCCCGTGCCAGCAGTTCCCCCACCAGCCCGGCCGCGTGGTCCCCGCGTCCCCGCCACCCGATCCGCAGCACCAGCGGGGCCAGCCGTACGGCCCTCTCCTCGTCCAGCTCCTTCGCCAGCAGCTCGCGAGCCCGCTCCCGCACGGGCGGGGCCCAGTCCGCGCAGCGGATCACGACCAGCGGCAGCAGCTCCGGGCGCCCGGCGGCCCGTCCCAGCGCCCGGTGCCGGATCCGGCCGTCGCGGTGGCACAGGGCGAGGGCGAGCCGGGCGTCGGTGAGCGGGCCGCCGTCGCGCACGGCGGCGAGCAGCGCGCGGCCACCGTCGGTCGCCTCCCAGACCGGGACGACGTCCGGCGGGAGGTACCACTGGTCCTCCCGCGCCTCCTCGTCGAGCCTCAGCCAGGCGTCCGGATGACCGGTGCCGACGACGTCCTCCAGCGCGCCGCCCTCCGCGAGCCACCGCTGCGCGCTGATCCTCTCCGGTACTCCCACTCTCCTGACAACTCCTCTTAGGCGGAGCGCAGTTGTGCGTACCCGAGCAGGACGATCACCGCGGCGACACAGCCGAACACGAGGGCCGTGGACCACCACGGGGACCGGTGCCGCCTGACCGGTTCCGGATCGGGGCGGAACGGTGCCGCGTCCGGCGGGTTCTCCTTCCAGCGGGCGGCGAGCATCCGGGCGCGCGCCGAGGGCTCCTTGTGCTCGGCCGAGTTCGCCCACTTGTGGTCGAACTCCCGCTCCCAGTCGTCCTGTTCAGTCATCCCCGTGCAAACCTTCCACGTTCGGCAGAGTCCGGAACGATGATTCCTCGACAGTAGGAAGCCTGGGAAGCGAGAAAGGTTGCCCAGGATGCTGCCTGGTTGCAGTGCGGCTAGCATCGATCTGAAGAGCCGCACCGCGGGGTGTCCGACCTCGTCCGCCCTGCTTTCTGGTCCACGTGCGGCACCCCCTACGACCGCGTTTCGTGCCTGGAAAGCCGCCCGGGGGGAAGGAAGGTGGATCCATGAACGCACATCGCGCGAGGCGTCTCGCCGCAATGTCCGCCGTCGGCGTGCTGATGGCCGGCGGAGCCGCGATCGGCGCCGCAGGTACCGCATCGGCAGCCACCCCGAGCCACGTCACCACCAACTACGGCTGTGGCTTCAACCGCTTCGGCAACGGCTTCGGCAACGGTTTCGGCCGGAACGGCTGCTTCGACAACGGCTTCGGCCGCGGCGGTTTCAACAACGGCTACAACACCGGCTTCAACTACGGCTACAACAACGGTGCCGTCGTCGTGGTCGTGGTGAGGTGACCTGACGGCCACGTGCCGGAGCACGGCCGAGGGCCGCCACCCGGAGCGAATTCCGGGTGGCGGCCCTCAGTGGCGTCGGACCGCGCGGGGCGGACCTGTCACACGTCGAAGAAGTGATGACCTGGCTCGGTCACCTCGGCGGATCAAAGGCACCGTTGGTCTGACCAGCACGGACGTCGTCGTTGTCTGTCGTCGTTGGTCGTTGTTGGCCTCCCCGGGACGGCCCACAGACGGCCCCGCTCCAACAGCCGAGGGCCTGGCCTCTGGGCGAGACCTTCAAGCTGGCAGGGCGGAGCCAGCGGATCTACAGTCTCCCTTTGCCGCCCCAGTTACTGGCGTCCTGACCTGCACGAGTGCGGTCACAGACTTGAGTCCCTGCCCGAGGCGTGTCGTCCACACAAGTCTGTTCTTCGTCGCGAATCGCGGGAGATCTGGGTGTGTGCACGGGTACGGTCGGGATCCAGGATCCGACAGTGTTCGAAGGGGCTTTGGTGGCGGGCGGGGATGCGCAGTACGGCGCTGACGGCGGGGACCACGTCGACTTCCGTGATGGTTTGTTCACTGGCCCGGTCACGGGCAAGAGCGACCACCATCACTACTACGGGGCCCGGCGGCCCATGGCCGAGTGGCCGCATCAGGTGGGGGTGATCCCGCCGCGGGCGGGCTGTTTCCAGACCCGCGCCGAGGTGGGGCGGCTGCGTGAAGCGCTCACGGGTGGACAGGCCGCGGTCCTGGTGGGGCAGGACACGGTTCACGGTCAGGTTCTGGCCGGGATGGGCGGGGTGGGCAAGACCCAGTTGGCCGCCGACTACGCCCGCACAGCCTTGCAGGCCGGTGAGCTGGACGTGCTGGTGTGGATCACCGCGAGCAACGCCACCGCAGCCGCCTCCGGGTATGCGCAGGCCGCCGTGGAGATCCTGGGCGCCGACCCCGCGGACCGGGAAACGGCCGCCCGCGCGTTCTTGGCCTGGCTGGAACCCAAGGCGAACGCCGCGCCATGCCGGTGGCTGGTCGTACTCGACGACGTCACCGACCCGGCCGACCTGAACGGTCTGTGGCCGCCAGCTGGCCCGCAGGGCCGGACCCTGGTCACCACACGCCGCCAGGATGCCGCCCTGGTCGGCCGTCTGATCAAGGTCGGGCTGTTCACCGAGGCCGAGTCCCTCGCCTACCTCACCGCCGCACTTGGCGCCCGTGAGCGCCACGAGCCCGAAGAACAGCTCACAGCGCTTGCCCAGGACTTAGATCACCTGCCGCTCGCGATATCGCAAGCCGCTGCCTACCTCATCGACGCCGGCATCAGCGCCGCCGCCTACCGGGGGCTGCTGGCCGACCGTAGCGCCTCTCTCACTGATGCCGCGCCCGAGGTCCTGCCCGACGGCCAGACCCAGACCGCAGCGGCAGCCTGGTCGCTGTCCGTCGACCGCGCCGACACCCTGCGCCCGGTGGGCCTGGCCCGTCCGATGCTCCAACTCGCCGGGTTCCTCAGCCCCAACGGCATCCCCGAAACCGTTCTGACCAGCGCTCCCGCCCTCGCCCACCTGACCCGGCATCGCGCCGAAGACGGCTCGCCGGCAACGCCCCAGGGCGCACCCTGGCCGGAAGAGCAGGACAGGACTCCCGTGTCCGTAACTGAGGACGAGGCGGTCGGTGCTCTGCGGGCGCTGGCTCGGCTCAGCCTCATCGACCACACCCCCGCCACCCCCCACCAAGCCATTCGCGTCCACCAGCTCATCCAGCGCGCAACCCGTGACACGCTCACCCCCGACCAGCACGACCAACTCGCCCGCACCACCGCCGACGCCCTCACCACCGCCTGGCCTGCCATCGAACGCGACACCGAACTCGCCCAGGCCCTGCGCGCCAATGCCACCACCCTCACCCGCACCGCCGAAAATGCCCTGTACCAGCCCACCGCGCATACGGTGCTGTACCGGGCTGGACGAAGCCTCGGCGAAGCCGGCCAGGTCGCCGCCGCCAGAGCCCACTTCCATCGCCTTACCGAGACGACCAGCCGCCGCCTCGGCTCCGACCACCCCGACACCCTGACCGCCCGCCACAACCTCGCCCGGTGGCGAGGAGAGGCGGGAGACGCGGCTGGTGCCGCAGCCGCGTTCGAGCAGGTCCTGGCAGACCGGCTGCGGGTGCAGGGTGAGGACCACCCCCACACCCTGACCGCCCGCAGCAACCTCGCCCTGTGGCGGGGGATGGCGGGAGACGCGGCTGGCGCCGCAGCCGCGTTCGAGCAGTTGCTGGCAGACCGGCTGCGGGTGCTGGGTGAGGACCACCCCCACACCCTGACCACCCGCAGCCACCTCGCCTACTGGCGGGGGATGGCGGGAGACGCGGCTGGCGCCGCAGCCGCGTACGAGCAGCTGCTGACCGACCGAGTTCGGGTGCAGGGTGAGGACCACCCCGACACGCTCGGCACCCGCCACAACCTCGCCCTGTGGCGGGGGGAGGCGGGAGACGCGGCTGGTGCCGCAGCCGCGTTCGAGCAGCTGCTGGCAGACCGGCTGCGGGTGCAGGGTGAGGACCACCCCCACACCCTGACCGCCCGCAGCAACCTCGCCCTGTGGCGGGGGGAGACGGGAGACGCGGCTGGTGCCGCAGCCGCGTTCGAGCAGCTGCTGGCAGACCGGCTGCGGGTGCAGGGTGAGGACCACCCCCACACCCTGACCGCC